>CALBKH010000087.1 GCA_937892955.1 uncultured Alphaproteobacteria bacterium | reverse complement strand
TAGCCCGGGACCAGACGCTTGTAGGAGTTGGTCGACGGGTTGGTGAAGGCGTTGAGCGCCTTGGCGTGCTTCAGGATGCCGCCGATGTAGTAGAGGCAGGTCTCGGAGAGATCGGCGTACTGGTTGCCGGCGAAGGTCGGCTTGCCGTCCTTCCAGATCGACTGGTGGACGTGCATGCCCGAGCCGTTGTCACCGAAGACCGGCTTCGGCATGAAGGTCGCGGTCTTGCCGTAGGCCTGGGCGACCTGATGGATCGCGTACTTGTAGATCTGCAGGTGGTCGGCGACGCGGGTGAGCGGGGCGAACTTGATGCCGAGCTCGTGCTGGGCCGAAGCGACCTCGTGATGGTGCTTCTCGACCGAGACGCCCATCTTGGCCATCATGGCGAGCATCTCGCCGCGGATGTCCTGGCACGAGTCGAGCGGCGGGACGGGGAAGTAGCCGCCCTTGGTCTTGACGTGGTGGCCGAGGTTGCCGCCCTCGTACTCGGTGTCGGTGTTGGTCGGCAGCTCCGGATCGTCGACCTGGAAGCCGGTCTTGTACGGGGTGGCCGAGTACTTGACGTCGGAGAAGATGAAGAACTCGGCTTCGGGGCCGAAGTAGGCGACGTCGCCGATGCCGGTCGACTTCAGGTACATCTCCGCCTTCTTGGCGATACCGCGCGGATCGCGGCCGTAACGCTCACCCGAGGGCTCGAGGATGTCGCAGACGATGACCAGAGTGGTCTGCGCGAAGAACGGGTCGATGAAGGCGGTCTCCGGGTCCGGGATGAGGACCATGTCGGACTCGTTGATGGCCTTCCAGCCGGCGATCGACGAACCGTCGAACATCGTGCCGTCGGCGAAGATGTCCTCGTCCACGAGCGACACGTCGAAGGTGACGTGCTGCCACTTGCCGCGCGGATCGGTGAAGCGGAAATCGACGTACTTGACGTCCTGCTCCTTGATGAGAGCGAGAACGTCCTTCGCGGTCTTCGTCATGGGAAATTTCCCTTTCGTGGTGTGTGCTCGGGTCCGAGTGCCGGCCGGTGCGCGTCCGCTTGCCGGGTGGAGGAAGATGAGACGGGGGGAGGATCTAGCTCGTCGCTCAGATCGCGTCGAGTCCCGTTTCACCGGTACGGATTCGCACCGCTTCTTCGACGTTGGAAACGAAGATCTTGCCGTCGCCGATCCGCCCGGTCTGGGCGGCCTTGCGGATCGCGTCGACGGCTTTCTCCACCGTCTCGTCCGGCAGAACGATCTCGACCTTCACCTTGGGAAGGAAGTCCACGACGTATTCCGCACCGCGGTACAGTTCCGTGTGACCCTTCTGCCGGCCGAAGCCCTTCGCCTCGGTGACGGTGATGCCCTGGAGGCCGACCTCCTGGAGCGCTTCCTTCACCTCGTCGAGCTTGAACGGCTTGATGATCGCCTCGATCTTCTTCATCGCGTTCCGATACTCCGAAGAAATGTGTGGGATCGGTCGAAAAACCGACCCGCGCCTGTCGTTAGCACACCCCGTGCCACACGCCGATGCTCCGGCCGGCTTCCCGATCGGGCGGAGATTGTAGGGCTTTTCTCGCGTGCAGCGCAGCGTCGAGAACTTACGATGCAGGACAATGTTTGGGCAATTGAAAATTTTTTGTGCAGTTGCGCTGCACAAAATGCCATCCGCTCGGTCACTTCCCCCTGGTCGTGACGGGTGCGAACGCGTGGGGCGGCGACCGGGCGGCGGCGGCGGGCTGGAGCCGCGCCGCGGAATGACGCATATCTTGGCCGAACCGAGTGGAGAGAGCCGGACGTGATCGAACTCCTCACCCCTGCGGAGATGGGCCGCGCCGATCGTCTGACCATCGAGGCGGGAACCCCGGGCATCCGCTTGATGGAGGCGGCCGGGCGCGCCGTCGCCGACGCGGTCGGCCACCGCTTCGCCGTCGGCACGCGGGTCGTGGTGCTGTGCGGTCCGGGCAACAACGGCGGCGACGGCTTCGTCGCGGCGCGGATCCTGCGCGAACGCGGCTACGTCGTGTCGCTCCTGCTCTTCGGCGACCGCGACCGGCTCGCCGGCGACGCGCGCGCCGCGGCGGAACGATGGCCGGGGGCGGTGGATGCGGCGAGCGCCGCCGGGGTGGCGCGCGAATTGCCGAAATGCGGGGTGGTGGTCGACGCGCTCTACGGCGCCGGCCTGTCGCGGCCGCTCGACGGCGAAGCGCGAGCGATCGTCGAGGCGGTGAACGCGACACGTCGTCGGGTGATCGCCGTCGATCTGCCGTCCGGCATCGACGGCGCCACCGGGCGGGTGATGGGGGCGGCGGTGCGCGCCGAACTCTCGGTCACCTTCTTCCGCATGAAGCCGGGACATCTCCTGCTGCCGGGTCGGCTCCATTGCGGCAAGGTGATCACCGCCGACATCGGTATCCGGCCGTGGGTGCTGAAGGAGATCGCGCCGAAGACCTCGCGCGACGCGCCGGAGGGGTGGCGCGACCATCTCCACGCCCCGGGGCTCGGCGATCACAAATACAGCCGCGGCCATGCGGTCGTGGTGTCCGGTCCGATGACCCGCACCGGCGCAGCGCGGATGGCGGCGGATGCGGCGCTCAGGGCCGGTGCCGGGCTCGTCACGTTGGCCTCGCCGCCGGATGCGCTGGTCGTCAACGCCGCGCATCTGACCGCCGTCATGCTCGCCCGCATGGACGGGGCGGCAGGTCTCGCCGAGATCCTGGCCGATGCGCGCAAGAACGCCGTCGTCCTCGGCCCGGCGCTCGGGGTGGGCGAGGGCACCGCCGCTCTCGTCGCCGCCGCGGCGGCGAGCCCGGCCGCGGTCGTCCTCGACGCCGACGCCCTGACGACGATCGCCGCCGATCCGACCGCGAGTTTCGCGGCGATCGCCGGACGCGCCGCCCCGGTGGTGCTCACCCCGCACGAGGGTGAATTCGCCCGGCTCTTCCCCGATCTCGATCCGCGCGCCGGCGGTGCGGATCTCGCCAAGACCGAGCGGGCGGCGCGGGCGGCGGCGCGCTCCGGCGCGGTCGTCGTCCTGAAGGGGGCCGACACGGTGATCGCCGCCCCCGACGGCCGCGTCGCCATCGCCGACAATGCGCCGGCCGATCTCGCCACCGCCGGCTCCGGCGACGTCCTCGCCGGGATCGTCGGCGGTCTCCTCGCCCGCGGCCTGCCCGGTTTCGACGCGGCCTCGGCGGCGGTGTGGTTGCACGGCGAATGCGGCCGCCGCGCCGGCGCGGGCCTGATCGCCGAAGATCTCGCCCGCCACCTCGCTCCCACCCTCGCCGACCTCTACGAGGCGGAACGGCGGCGCGGTTGGGAGACGGCGGACGAGGACGGCGAAGACGACGAGATGGGCGTCGGCGGAACGGATTGAAATAGCGGATTGTGCAGCCGTGTAATTACACGCGAGAGTATTGCGTTCCTCCGTGCCATACCGGATCGTGTCCTCGGCCCGAGTTGAGCCGGAGGAGTAGGTCACATGGCACGGGGGAGTGGAGTTTCGGCCGCCGCGGTCGCGGCGGTGTTGTCGTCCGGATTGGTCGGTTGCGGGGCGATCCCGGGGTCGGAGACTCGTTACGGACCCGCCCAGACGTTGGATACCACCGACGTCGAGACGGAGACGAAGCGACAATCGGACGTCATGCAGGCTTTCGCGGCGGGGGCCGGATACAAGAACGCGGACAAGAATAACGATATCGCTCCGATTCACGACCCGCGTTGGTACGACGTGACGCTCGCCGGCTACAATTACGTCGACGAGAAGTGCGACGCCTATCTGCGCCAACTCTTCATCCTCGATCGCGAGAAGACGCGCGCGAAGGACAGTATCGTTCAGGTCGACAAACTCACCGGGGCGATCCTCGGCGCATCGGGCGCTGCGCCGGCGTCGATCCAGATCGTGGCGCAGGCGTTCGGCTTCGGCTCGACGATGACCACGATCATGGCCGACAGCTATCTCTATTCGGTGCCGCTGCCGACGCTGTTCACCACCGAGGAGCGGCTGCGCAAGGTCTATCGAGACGAGGCTGCCGCCAATCGTGCCGCGATCGACAACCGAGCCGCCGCCTATCAGAGCGTCCGCGGTTATCTCGCGCTGTGTTTCCCGCAGACGATCGAGTCCAAGGTGATCGGTGCGGTGGCGGCGGCGACGGTCACGCCGAGTGACGGCAAGAGCGGCGACACGCCGAAGAAGAACGGCGCCATGCCGCCGAAGAAGGGAGCGTCGAGCTCCATTCTCCTACAGATGAACGCGAAGTGACCGCGAACAGGGCGGTAGCCTCGGTCGGGGAGACGTGGTCGGGGCGACCGATCGAGTTCGCCCGGGCGCGCCGTCGCGTGTCTCAGCGGGTGGGCGGGGCGGGGGCGATGCGCCGGCGGCCGAGGATCACGACCGCGATGCCGCCGAGAACGGCGATCGACGCCGCGGCGAGACGGAGGGCCGCCGGCTCGCCGAGGAGGAACACCGCGAGGATCGCCGCGATCGGTGGCACCGAGAGTTGCACGGTCGCGGCGATCGAGGCGGTGAGCGAGGGGAGAGCCGCGTACCAGATGGCGTAGCCGAGGCCCGATGCGAGCGCGCCGGAGGCCAGCGCCCAGACCACGCCGGCGGGATCGAGGGATCTCGTTCCCGAAGCGAACAACGCGACGAGAAGGGCGAAGGGAACGGCGCGCAGGAAGTTCCCGGCGGTCGCGGCGAGCGGATCCGCGACGCCGCGCCCGCGCAGCGAGTAGACGCCCCAGGCGATGCCGGCGAGCGCCATCATCGCGGCGGCGAGCGGGTCGGGCGCGCCGAGGCCGGGCAGTACGAGCACGACGAGACCGCCGACCGCGACGAGGAGCCCGAACGACTGGATCGGGCGGAAGCGTTCGCCGGCGGCGAAGGCCCGGCCGATCATCGTCGCCTGGACCGCGGCGAACAGAACCAGTGCGCCTGTCCCGGCCGGCAGCGTCAGATAGGCGAAGGAGAAGAAGATCGCGTAGGCGAAGAGGGCGAGGGCGGAGAGCCAGCTTCCGGCCCTCGTCGGCGATCCGCCGCGCAGGCCGACGATCACCGCCAGAACCAGGGCGCCGGAGGCGATGCGGATCGCGGTGAAGCTCGCGGCATCGATGGTGGTATCGCGCAGAGCGAGGCGGCACAGCAGCGAATTGCCGGCGAAGGCGATCATCGCGGCGCTCGTGAGAGCGGCGATCCGGAATGTCGTCATGCCCGTCCGGCCGAGGCCGCCCCCTCTTCGTCCCTCGTCCGACGAGCGACATCACCGGTGTCGCGCTCTGTCAACCGTGCGCCGCAGGAGAAAGCGGACGGCGCGAGCTTCGGTCCGGTCACGCGGTCACTTGCAATGCCCACATGCTTCGCGCTACCTCCGAGGCCGTGCGGGTGTGGTGGAACTGGTAGACACAACGGATTTAGGTTCCGTCGGCGCAAGCCTTGGGGGTTCGAGTCCCTTCACCCGCACCACTCCTTGCCCTTCGCCGCGTACTCGTGGCCACGGTCGGCCCTCGGCCCCGGGGCCGGCCCGGCTCGCCGTTCGATGCGGCGGGATCGACGACGTGCGCCGTGTTCGTCGACACGATGACGTGATCGCGTGCTCCGACACGGAATGCTTGTATTCATGGCGCACTCGTTCGACACTCACCGGGGTCATATCGCCGGGGGGCTCGTCATGAGTGTGCGATCTGGACGTCCGTCGTCTGTCGGGATCTTTCTTCTGCTGGCCGCGCTGCAGGGCGCGACCGTCGGGGTCGCATTCGCCGCCGACATCGAATGGTCGGTTCGAAATCGGTTTCCCTTTCTTCGCCACGAAGAGGATTTCCGGCGGCTCGAGGCGGGCCACATGCAGGCCGGGGAGGGCGGCCGCGACGCGTTCGTCGGTGTTCTCGAAGCCGAGCATCGGCTGTCGAAGGGCGTCGAAGGGGCGAACTGGGCGCGCTCGCTGACGTCGACGGCGAATGGTCGCGTCTGTTTCGATCAGGGCCGGAGCAACGGCTACGGCGGCCTCGTCGAGAAATGCGTCCTCCATTTCGACGGCGAGAAGCCCTACGAGACGACCTACGTCAATCCGATCAGCCATCTCGTCGCATTCCAACTGAATGGTTCGGCGGACGAGCTGGCCGGGGCGCGATGCGAGTGGACCTTCGGGTCGCGTGAGGTGGAGCCCTTCACCGGGCCCTGTGACGCGCGGTTCAGCCGGCGCATCCCGCGCAAGATCGACCGCGCCGACGGCAGCCGGGTGATCGCTCCGACCGGCGTCTCCGTGAAGATCTCGCGGGCGGGTGCCGAGGATCGCGTCGTCGGGAGCGAGGTCGCGGTCCGCGACCTCATGATCGTCGGCATGGGCGATTCCATCGCCTCGGGCGAGGGCAATCCCGACAGGCCGGTCCAACTCTCCCAGAAAGGGTTCTGCTTCCGGCGGTTCCTCACCGGTGGCGCGGACGATTTCAATCGGCCGAGCCGGGCCGGGGTCTCGGAGACCGGCATCGCGCGAGCCTGCCCTCCGGACGACGAGCCGACCGGAGATCCGATCGCCGAACGCGAAGCCTGGGATGCGACCGGCGCCGATTGGTTGTGGCGGCGCTGCCATCGCTCGATGTTCGGCTACCAGATGCGCAGCGCGCTCGCCGTGGCGATCCGCAACCGCCACGCTTCGGTGACCTATGTTCCGCTCGGCTGTTCGGGTGCGGAGATTCGGGCCGGGGTGCTCGACATCCAGGATGCCCGCGAGAAGAAGCGTCGCCGCGGCTGGAGCGACGGCGGCACCGTCGATTCCCAGCGCAACGTCATCTCGCAACTCCTGAACATCGGGTCTCGGCGCAATCGTGTGCGAGAGGTCGATGCGGTCCTTCTCACGATCGGTGCGAACGACGTCGGCTTCTCGGGTCTGGTCGCGGACGTGTTGTTGGACCCCGCCGCCAAGGAGCGCGGGGTAATGGGCTCGACGATCGTCGAGCCGGCCACGGCGCGCAAGGCGATCGTCGACAAGCTGAGGTCCGATTTCGTCGAACTCCGCGCCTTCCTGCACTTGGTCGTCGGCCCAGACCTCTCCAAGGTCGTCTACACCGCCTACGCCAACCCGGCTCTGAAGGGCATCGACGCGTCCGGACGACCCGTCGCCTGCGGATCGGGACGACAGGGCGTCGACGTCCATCCGGCCTTCTCCGTCGACGGCACGAAGCTCGCCGAGACGGCGAAGTTCGTGGACGGCGAATTCATTCCGGCGCTCGAGACTCTGGCGACCTGCCGGAAGGTGAGCGGATCTCCGGTTCCGGTGAATTGCGACGATGCCGAAAAGGATCGCATGACCTTCGTCGCCGAACATCGCGCCGCCTTCGCCACGCACGGGTTCTGCGCCACGGCGGCCAGCGATCCGGCGTTCGATCGCGACTGCTTCCGCGCATCGGGCGACAGTTTCGACGACACGAACCAGTCGAAGCCGCTGCGTTGCGACCGAGACCCGGACGCTTTCCGCACCTACGCCGAGCGAACCCGCTGGATCCGCACGCCCAACGACGCCTATTTCGCGGCGATGACCTATCCCTTCCGCAGGTCGAAGGCGCAACAGCCGTCCGATCTGCACGCCGGGCTGTGGGGCGTGTTGACCGGCGTCTACGGCGGCGCCATCCATCCGACCGCGGAGGGACACGCCGCGATGGCCGACGCGGTCGTTCCCAAGCTCGAGGGCGTGTTGAACCTCGGTCGATGAGGGGCTCGGCCGGGTCGTCCTCGGCCCGGCTCGGGCGAGCGTCGCGGCAGGGTGACGCGGGCCCCGATCGACCGTGCTCGGTGGTGCGTGAACGAAGTCTTAACCGAAACAGGGTTCGCTCGAAGGGGCGTTTCGTGCCTCGATTCGTTGGCGGGCGGATTTCTCATGCACACATCACAGGTAGAAATCGCCGACCCGGGCGTCTCGTCGGAGGTGTCCGTTCTCTTCGATCTCGCGCCGGTGTCGCTGTGGCTCGAGGACTATTCGGGCGTGAAGGCGCAGCTGGAGATGTGGCGCGCCGAAGGCGTCGAGGACCTGCGCGCCCATCTCCTCGCCGATCTCGACCGCGTCCGCGCCTGCACGGCGCTGATCCGGGTGGTCGAGGTCAATCGCCGGACCCTCGATCTCTACGAGGCGCCGGACCGGATCCGCCTCTATGCCGGGCTCGATCGCGTCTTCCGCGGAGAAATGCTCGCCGGGCACGTCGAGGAACTGATGCAGCTGTGGGAGGGCAGGGGCGGTTTCCGCGGTCAGGGCGTCAACTACACGCTCTGCGGACGCCGGCTCGACGTTCTCGTGAGCGGCAACGTGCTGCCCGGCTCCGAGACCGACTGGGCTCGCGTTCTCGTCGCGGTCGACGACGTCAGCGAGCGGGAGGCGGCGCGCCGGGCGCTGACCGCCAGCGACGCCCATGCCCGCGGCCTCTTCGATCATTCGCCGGTGTCGCTGTGGGTGGAGGACTTCTCCTCGGTCAAGCGGCTGGTCGACGAGGTGAGACACTGCGGCATCGAGGATTTCCGCACCTTCACCGACGTCCATCCCGAATTCGTCGAGCGCTGCATGAGCGAGATCCGGGTCCTCGACGTCAACCACGAGACGTTGCGGATCTTCTGCGCCGCCGATCGCGCCGTGCTTCTCAAGCGCAAGCACGAGATCTTCCGCGACCGCATGCGCCAGCCGTTCCGCGAACAGCTCGTCGACCTGTGGAACGGCAAGCTGATGCAGCGGCGTGAGGTGATCAACTATTCGCTCGAGGGCGACGAGCTGCATTTTCTCATGCAGTTCTCGGTGCTGCCCGGCCACGAGGACGACTGGGCCCAGGTCCAGGTGGCGTTGACCGACATCACGGCGCGCAAGAAGGCGGAGGCCTACCTGGAATTCCTCGGCAAGCACGACGTGCTCACCAAGCTGCACAACCGCTCCTTCTACGTCGACGAGATCGATCGCCTGCAACGCGGCGGCCCGGCGCCGGTGACCATCGTGCTGGCCGATCTCAACGGCCTGAAGGAGGTCAACGACGGCTTCGGCCACGCCGCAGGCGATCATGTGTTGCGCCGCGCCGGCGAGATCCTCGCCTCGGCGGCGACGGCGCCGGCGAAAGCCGCCCGGATCGGCGGCGACGAATTCGCCGTGATCCTGCCGGCGACCGACGAGCGCGGCGGGCAGGCGATGATCGACAACATCCGCAAGCTCAGCGAACTCAACAACCAGTTCTACGGCGGCGTGCCGATCAGCTTCGCCCTCGGCGTGGCCACGGCGCGGTCGGGCGAACGGCTCGAAGAGGTCGCCAAGCGCGCCGACGCCGACATGTACGAGGACAAGCGGCTCTACTACGCCGGTCGCGGCGGTTGATCCGCGCCGCAGGCCGGACGGGCCTTCCGGCGCGACGCCGGCGCGGACCCGATCAAGGGGACGAGGGGCCGGCGAGGCCCTTCTGCCAGCCGGCGATCGCGTCGACCGGATGGATCAGCTGGATCACGTTGAGGGTGAGGTTGTCGCGGATCGTCACCGCGGTGAAGATCTCGAAGGCGAGGGCGAGAGCGACGGTGCCGCGCGCCGGCAGGACGCGGGCGAGGGCGAAGCCGATCGCCGCCATCACCGTGTCGGACAGCGAATTGATCACGCTGTCGCCGGAATAGCCCTGGGCGAGCGCCTGCATCCGGTAGCGGTCGATCACCATCGGCGAATTCTCGACGAGTTCCCAACCGACCTCGAGGCCGAGCGCGATCGCCAGCCTCGACACGATCGACGCCCGCGGCAGGGCGAAGCGGGTCGCCGCGTAGAAGATCATCCCGTGGATGACGTGGCTGAAGGAATACCAGTCGGTGAGCTGTTGAGAGTTCTCCGGGCCGAGCACGTCGCCCACCCAGAGTCGGACCACGCCGCAGGCGCACAGCGTCGGTTGGCCCATGGCATGGAGCACCAGCCCCTGCAGCGTCAGCGCGGCGGCGAGGACCGCGGCGACGGCGAGGAGAGGGCGGAGGGTGGCGGTCGACGTCACGCGCGGTTCGTCCCGGATCGAGGGGTTTCGCGACCGCCGGAGACGGCCGTGCGGCGACGGTGGAGCAGGCGGGCCGGCGTGGCAAGTGCGGTGGCGGCGGCGGCCGCGACGGTCCCCGACATTCCGCTTGTCGGCGACGCGGCGGCGTGCCTATCGTGGCGCCGCCCGTACGGCGCGCGCGGGATGCCCGGCCCGGTCGGGCGAGGGAAGTGGGTGCGGCGTCCCCGCCGGGGCGAGGATCTCGGGAACATGGTGTCGATCACCTCGGTGTGGCGCGGACGGCGCGGCATGGATCGCCGGGCTCGCGACGCCGCGTCCGGACCTGCCGTTCGAGGTGGCTTCGCATGAGCCGCGCCGCCAACGCCGTCGATTTCTGGCGGGGCTTCGCCCTGATCGAGATCTTCGTCAATCACATCCCCGGCAATTTCTACGAGCACTTCACTCACAAAGCGCTGTCCCAGTCGGATTCGGCCGAACTCTTCGTGTTCCTCGCCGGGTGGTCGCTCACCCATGTCGTCGGGCCGCCCGACGATCCGCGCCCGACGCCGCGCCTGATCGGTCGCCTGTTGTTGCGCGCCGGCAAGCTCTACGCCGCCCACATGGTCATCGTCATGATGGCGATCGCCATGTTGGCGGTCTCGGCGCGATGGCTCGACAACCCGCTGATCCTCGAATGGTTCAACGCGGCCTCGGTGTTCTACGATCCCGTCGACACCCACGTCGGGCTGGTGCTGCTCACCCATCAGCTCGGCTATTTCGACATCCTGCCGCTCTACGTGGTGTTGTTGACGGCCTCGCCCGGCATCGCGCTGATCCATCGGCGATGGCCGAACGCGCTGTTGCCGCTCTCCTTCGCCCTGTGGCTCGGCGCGCTGGTCACCGAGACCACCTTCCGCACCTGGCCCTCGGAAGGCGAGTGGTTCTTCAACCCCTTGTGCTGGCAGTTCGATTTCGTCCTCGGCTTCCTGCTGGCGCGGGGGACTGGTCCCGGCGGCCGGGTCCGCCGCCATCTCGCCACGCTGCGCTGGGTCGCGATCCCGTTGGTCGTCGTCGCGGCGGTGTTGCGGGTGAAGGGGATCGCGGTCGATCCGACGCGGGTCCCCGAGCCGCATCTGCTGTTCGTCGACGCCAAGAGCTTCCTGAGCCCGTTGCGGCTCGTCCAGTTCCTGATGCTGGTGACGGCGCTGTCCGGCCTCTATCCCCACATCGCCCGCTGGGCCGGTCCGCTCGCGGGTGCGCTTTCCCTCCTCGGACGCAATTCGCTGCTGGTCTTCTGCATCGGCTCGATCCTGAGCCTCGCCGGACAGATCGGCCGCTTCGCGGCGCGCGGTGGTCTCGTCTTCGATACGGTCTTCGTCCTGGCCGGCATCGCGGTTCTGTTCATGGCGGCCCGAGCCGCGGACTGGTGGGAGCGTGCGCGATGAGAACATTGGTTCCGATCCTGGTGGTTCTCGTCGCGCTGATCGCCGGGGCGTCGACCCCGCGTGCGGCCGAGGAGAGCGCGCCGGCGATGGCGCCGATCCCGCCCGAATGCGTCGCCCCCGATGCCGAGGTCGCTTCTGTCGCGCCGCTGCCCGCCATCGCCAAGGCCCTGAGCGAACGGAAGAAAGTGGTGGCGTTGGCGATCGGCGGATCGGCGCTCGGCGTCGGTCGCAAGGGCGGCGACTACTTCGCGCTGGTCGAGACCTTCCTCGAGCAGACGTTCAAGGGGCTCGACGTCGTCATCGTCCAGCGCGGCGTCTCCGGCGAGTTGGCGCGCGACGCCGCCGAGCGCATCAAACTCGAGACGGCGCGCAGCGGGCCCGACGTCGTCTTCTGGCAGGTCGGGACCGCCGACGCGCTCGCCGGTGTCGACCCGCAAGAATTCGGCCAGACCCTGCGTGACACGATCGGCTGGCTGCGCGAGCACGATGTGGACACGGTGCTGATCGGATTGCATTATTCGCGCGCCCTCGCCCGCGATCCGCACTATCAGGCGGTGCGTGGCAAGGTCGTGGAGGTGGCGAAGACCGAGAACGTGCTGCGGATCAGCCGCTACGAGGTGATGGAGACGCTGGCCAAGATCCAGCAGAGCGCGCGACTGCCCGAGACCGACACGGAACTCACGGCGACGAGCTACAATTGCATGGCGGAATACCTCGCACGCTCTCTGGCGACCGGCATCTTCGGTCGCGCCAAGATCACGCCGCCGGCGCGGTCGCCGGACAAGCGGTGAGGCGCGAGGAGCGGGAAGGGCGAGATCGAACGTCGGCGAAAGATCGGCGGATCCGGAGGGAACGATGCGGAAGGATCGGTTGTTCGGAAGTGGGAAGTCGGGGAAGACGATGTCGATCGCGAGCGCACTTCTCGTCGCGGTCACCACGTTCCTGATGGCGACGGCGAGCGCGCGCGCCGAAATGCTCGCCAAGGGGCCGACCTGTTCGGCGCCCGCCTCTCTCCTGCGCCTGCAACGGCCGTTGCCGCATGTCGCGGCGCGTCTGGCCGACGGTGGTCCGCTCAAGATCCTCGCCTTCGGATCGTCGTCGACCCTCGGGTTCGGTGCGTCGACGCCCGAAACGACGTATCCGGCGCGCCTCCAGAGCGAACTGCGCCGCCGCCATCCGAAGAATGCGATCACCGTGGTGAACCGCGGCGTCAACGGCAACGAGACGCGCGAGATGATGCTGCGGTTCGAGATCGACGTGCTCGACGAGAAGCCCGATCTGGTCATCTGGCAGGCCGGGACCAACACGCTGCTCAACGGCCACGACATGTGGCCGGTGTTCCTCGACGTCCGCTCCGGGATCCGGCGGCTGCGCGCCCAAGGGGCCGACGTGCTGCTGATGAACCCGCAGTATTCGCCGCGGGTCCTCGCCCGGCCGGATCACCTGGCGATGAACGATCTGGTCGAGGTGATCGGGCGCGAGCTCGACGTCGACGTCTTCGATCGCTTCTCCATCATGCGCAACTGGGCCGAGGGCCAGCGCTATCCGATGGACACCTTCATCACCGCCGACGGCCTGCACATGAACGATTGGGCCTACGACTGCATCGCCAATCTCCTCGCCGACCTGCTCGACAAGGCGTCCGCCGGCTCGGTCGCCGCGAAGTGATCCCCTCGCGGCGACGGAATGCCGACGCTGCGACACCGTCCCGTGTCGGGTGGCGCAGTCGGGATGGGCGAAAACCGTCGTGCGAGCCGAAGAACCGGGGCCGTCACGCGTCTGGGACGTCGCCGTCGTCGAAGACGCCGCCCGACGGCCCGAACCTTCGGCTCGAGACCGTCGATACCGTCGCACAAGCGCGCCGGACCGCTTTTTTCCCTTGTCCTTCCGTCTCCCCACGCTTATGAAGCCCCACCACGGCGGGTTCGGACTCGTGGCCGTGCGCATGCGCGCGTCGTCCGCCCGTTTCCGCGACACAACGATTTCATCCAGGACGTCGATCCCATGCAGGTGACCGAAACCCTTTCCGAGGGCCTCAAGCGCGAACTCTCCATCACCGTGCCGATGGCCGACCTCGTCGATCGTCTCGACAAGCGTCTGGTGGAGCTCAAGGATACCGTCCGCATCAACGGCTTCCGCCCCGGCAAGGTGCCGACCGCTCACCTCAAGCGTCTCGTCGGCGCCCAGGAGATGGCCAAGATCGTCGACTCCGTCATCGGCGAGGCGATCCGCGACGTGGTCGAGGGCCGCAAGGAGCGCCCGGCGCTGAACCCCGACGTGGCGCTGGCCGAGGGCTGCGACGCGGAGAAGGTGGTGGCCGGTGAGGCCGACCTCGTCTTCAACGCCTCCTACGAACTGCTGCCGACCTTCGAGATCCTGGACTGGACCGCGATCGAGATCGAGCGCCCGGTGGTGACCGTCTCCGACGACGAGGTCAAGGAGCGCATCGACCAGCTCGCCGAGGGCAACCGTCCGTTCACCGACCGCGCCAAGACCGCCAAGGCGAAGAAGGGCGACAAGGTCAAGATCGACTTCGTCGGCACCATCGACGGCGTCGCCTTCGAGGGTGGTTCGGCCGACGACGTCGACCTCGTCCTCGGCTCGGGCCAGTTCATCCCCGGCTTCGAGGATCAGCTGATCGGCCACAAGACCGGCGACGACGTCACCGTCAAGGTCGCCTTCCCGGCCGACTACGGCGCGGCTCACCTCGCCGGCAAGGACGCCGAATTCGCCTGCAAGGTGAAGAGCGTCGCCTCGCCGGGCGACCTCGTGGTCGACGACGAGTGGGCCAAGGGCCTCGGTCTCGAGAGCCTCGAGAAGCTCCAGGAGATCGTGAAGGAGCAGATCGCGTCGCAGTACGCCGGCGCCACCCGCGCCAAGGTGAAGCGCGCGCTCCTCGACAAGCTCGACGAGCAGTACACCTTCGAGCTGCCCTCCAAGCTCGTCGAAGGCGAGTTCGAGAACATCTGGGCCCAGGCTCAGCAGGAACTCGCTCAGACCGGCAAGAGCTTCGCCGACGAGGGCACCACCGAGGACGAGGCCAAGGCCGACTATCGCAAGATCGCCGAGCGTCGCGTCCGCCTCGGTCTGGTTCTCTCCGAGGTCGGCGAGAAGCGTGAGATCAAGGTCACCGACGAGGAAGTGTCGCGTGCCATGATCGAGCGGGCTCGCCAGTTCCCGGGTCAGGAGAAGCAGGTGTTCGACTACTTCCGTTCGAACGCCATGGCGCTCGCCTCGCTGCGCGCCCCGATCTTCGAGGAGAAGGTCGTCGACCTGATCGTCTCCGAGGCCAAGGTCTCCGACAAGGAAGTGACCAAGGAAGAGCTGCTGAAGGAAGACGAGGAGGCGTGATCGAACGCCGATTCGAACGTCCTTCTCGCAGACGTGATCCGATGTGCGGCCCGCCTCTCCGGCGGGCCGTCGTCGTCAGGGGGCGAGGCTCACCATCATGGATCGCCAAGGCGTTGGTCGCAAAGGCGAATTCGTGGCGCCGGAAGCGCGTTGACGATATCGGTCGGTCGTCGGGGCGACGTCGCCCGCGCCCCTTCCTTCTCCGACCCCCAAGCTATATGTATCGAAAAACACGGGTTCGCCCGCGATCGCTCCGTCTCCCGGCGCGGTCGAGGCGGATCGAAGACGCCGCTCGCGACGCTCGTCGCCGAGACGGGTTGGTTCGAAGAACGTTCAGGTGAGCCGATGCAGGATCCGGTCGAGACCTACATGAGCATGCTGGTGCCGATGGTGGTGGAGACCACCAACCGCGGCGAGCGTGCCTACGACATCTATTCGCGGCTCCTCAAGGAACGCATCATCTTCATCACCGGGCCGGTCGAGGACTACATGGCCACGCTGGTCTGCGCCCAGCTGCTGTTCCTCGAAGCCGAGAACCCGAACAAGGAAATCGCCATGTACATCAACTCGCCGGGCGGTTCCGTCACGGCGGGTCTGGCGATCTACGACACGATGCAGTTCATCAAGCCGGCGGTGTCGACGCTGTGCATCGGTCAGGCGGCCTCGATGGGCTCGCTGCTCTTGTGCGCCGGCGAGAAGGGCTCGCGCTTCTGCCTGCCCAACTCGCGCGTCATGGTGCACCAGCCCTCGGCCGGTTTCCGCGGTCAGGCGACCGACATCGCCATCCGCGCCCAGGAGATCCTGTCGCTGAAGCAGCGCCTCAACGAGATCTACGTCACCCACACCGGGCAGACGCTGGAGGCGATCCACGAGGCGCTGGAACGCGACAACTTCATGACCGCCGAAGGCGCCAAATCCTTCGGTCTGGTCGACGACGTCATCACCTCGCGCTCGGCGCTCGAGGCGGCGGCGGGTTGATTTCGCGGGCGTCCGGACCCATGTTCGGAGCTTCGTGACGAAAAGTGCGCATCGCTCGCGCGGTGTGACGGGTCGATGACGGGGCGTCGCGGAGACGACGGCCCGCTTCGGCGGATGGAATGGCGCGGTCACTCCTCGTGGGAGGATGCCCGACCGACGACGGATGAGATGTGAGCGGCGCCGCCGCACGAGGGACGCGATCGACCGTTAAGACGGCTTTGATCATTGCCCCCTAGCATCGATCGGTCGAAGGGGAGGCGGATTCGCACGGCTCCGGCCACGGGCAAGGTGGCGGGACCGCGTGGGGCAGGGAAGGCGTCGGCGACGCCGGACGCGCTCCGCGAGAGGGCCGCGAATACGAGGTCGACGATGAGCAAAGTCACCGGAAGCGACACCAAGAACACTCTCTACTGCTCGTTCTGCGGCAAGTCGCAACACGAAGTCAGGAAACTCATCGCCGGACCGACGGTGTTCATCTGCGATGAATGCGTCGAGCTGTGCATGGACATCATCCGCGAGGAGAACAAGTCTTCGCTGGTGAAGTCGCGCGACGGCATCCCGACGCCCCGCGAGATCCGCAAGGTGCTCGACGACTACGTCATCGGCCAGGATCACGCCAAGAAGGTGCTGTCGGTCGCCGTCCACAATCACTACAAGCGGCTGAACCACGCCTCGAAGAACAACGACGTCGAGCTGGCGAAGTCGAACGTCCTGCTGATCGGTCCGACCGGCACGGGTAAGACGCTGCTGGCCCAGACGCTCGCCCGTATCCTCGACGTGCCGTTCACCATGTCCGACGCGACGACGCTGACCGAGGCCGGTTACGTCGGCGAGGATGTCGAGAACATCATCCTCAAGCTGCTGCAGTCGGCCGACTACAACGTCGAGCGGGCGCAGCGCGGCATCGTCTACATCGACGAGGTCGACAAGATCAGCCGCAAGTCCGACAACCCGTCGATCACCCGCGACGTGTCGGGCGAGGGCGTCCAGCAGGCGCTCCTCAAGATCATGGAAGGCACGGTCGCTTCGGTCCCGCCGCAGGGCGGCCGCAAGCATCCGCAGCAGGAGTTCCTGCAGGTCGACACGACGAACATCCTGTTCATCGTCGGCGGCGCCTTCGCCGGCCTCGACCGCATCATCTCGGATCGCGGTCGCGGCACCTCGATCGGCTTCAAGGCCAAGGTCCAGGCCCCGGAAGACCGCCGCACCGGTGCGATCTTCCGCGAGGTCGAGCCCGAGGATCTGGTCAAGTTCGGCCTGATCCCCGAGTTCATCGGCCGTCTGCCGATCATCGCGACGCTGGAGGACCTCGACGAGGCCGCGCTGGTCGAGATCCTGACCGCGCCGAAGAACGCGCTCGCCCGCCAGTATCAGCGGCTCTTCGAGATGGAGGGCGTCGAGCTCGTCTTCCACGAGGACGCGCTGAAGGCGATCGCCCGCAAGGCGATCGAGCGCAAGACCGGCGCGCGCGGCCTGCGTTCGATCCTCGAGGGTATCCTGCTCGAGACCATGTTCGAGCTGCCCGGCCTCAAGGGCGTCAAGGAGATCGTGATCTCGCCCGAGGTCGTGACCGGCAACGCCCGTCCGCTCTACACCTACGAGGACGAGGCGGAGGCGGCCACTTCGGCCTGATCCGGGCCTTCGCCGATCGATTTTCGCGGCCGCCCACCGTTCGTTCGGTTCGGGCGGCCGTATCGTTTTCGGGGCGCGGCCGAGTCCGCGACGTCGGAGCTTCCCATGACCCCAGAGAGCCCGCGTGCCACCGTGAAGGACCCGGCCTATCTGGCCTTCCTGGAGGAGCGGTTGCCGCTGCTCGCGCGTCACAGGGTTCCCTGGTGGCGTCGGTCGTGGCGCAGCAAACACGACACCCTGCGTTACTGCCTCGGGCGGGTGCCCATCGATCCGAACGGACTGATCGCCGAATTCGGAGTCTATCAGGGCACCACCATCCGGATGATGGCGCGCCGTTTCCCGGACCGGCAGATCTACGGTTTCGATTCCTTCGAGGGCTTTCCTGAAGACGGCCGCAAGGATTGGCGCCAGGACTTCTCGACCGGCGGACGCCTACCCGAGGTTCCGGCCAACGTCGTCCTATCGAAGGGGTTCTTCGAGGACACGCTCCCCGACTTCGTCGCGGCGCATGCCGGTGAGCATCTGGCGTTGCTCCACATCGATTGCGACCTCTATTCCTCGACGCGCACCGTCTTTCGGCATTGCGCGCCGATGATCCGGCCCGGATGCGTCGTCGTCTTCGACGAGCTTCTCCACTATCCCGAATGTCTGGACAACGAGATCGCCGCTTTCTGGGAGTTCCTGCGCGACAGCGGCGCCGATTTCGAGTGGGTGGCGACGGGAGGTGGGGTTCTGCCGGTCTCCGAATACCTCGCGCCGTCGCCGCGGACGCGGGCCTTCATGAACGGCATGGCCGGTCCGCGGGCCGCAGGTTACGACCCGGCGGTGGCCGTGCGCATCATCGCTCCGCGGTGAAAGCAGGGGGCGACTCGGTCGACGTCTTCGCGGCACGAGGACGGCTCCGCGGAGCGTTCGAAGCCGTCCGGGATCGCTCCGACGCTCGGTGTTTTCCGCAGATCGGCGGATTTCCGCGCTCTCGGAGGCGGCACTCGAGTGTGATGGGCGTCACCTTGACTCGGGGGGGGCCGGTAGCCACCTAATGGGAGAACGAGACGGTCATGTGAGATCTCGTCGTCATGCCCTCGAGGGGGTGATCGACGGGAGGCTCGGCCGGTCGCGGCGCTGAGGAGGGATCACCATCCCTTTCGGCGCCGGGTCCGGGGACGGTCGCGATCCGACGCCGCCCCGGGGCAAATGTCTCGCACGGGATCCACGGCGACGAGGCGAGAGAGGACTATTGAATGACCGTCGAGAACCTGCCGGAAGTGACCGATACGCCGCGCGACGACATCTTCGCCGTCCTGCCGCTGCGTGACATCGTCGTCTTCCCCCACATGATCGTGCCCCTGTTCGTCGGCCGCGAGAAGTCGATCCGCGCCCTCGAGCAGGTGATGAAGGCCGACAAGCAGATCCTGCTGGCGACCCAGAAGAACGCCGCCGACGACGACCCGTCGACCGATCAGATCTATCGCATCGGCACGCTGGCGAGCGTTCTCCAGCTCCTGAAGCTGCCCGACGGTACCGTCAAGGTGCTGGTCGAGGGCGCGTCGCGCGCCGAGGTCGTCGAATTCGTCGAGAACTCCGACATCTTCGAGGCGCGCGCCCGCGTCGTCGCCGAAGAGGTCGGGCCGCAGGTCGAGATGGAGGCGCTCGCCCGCTCGGTCGTCTCCGAGTTCGAGAACTACGTCAAGCTGAACAAGAAGGTGTCGCCGGAGGTCCTCGGCACGGTGACCCAGATCACCGACCACTCCAAGCTGGCCGACACCGTCGCCTCGCATCTCGCGGTGAAGATCCCCGAGAAGCAGGAGCTGCTCGCCATCACCTCGGTCGGCGCGCGGCTCGAGAAGGTACTCGGATTCATGGAGAGCGAGATCTCGGTCCTCCAGGTCGAGAAGCGCATCCGCTCGCGCGTCAAGCGCCAGATGGAGAAGACCCAGCGCGAGTACTACCTCAACGAGCAGATCAAGGCGATCCAGAAGGAACTGGGCGACAACGAGGAGGGCCGCGACGAGCTGGCCGAACTCGAGGAGCGCATCGCCAAGACCAAGCTGTCGAAGGAAGCCCGCGAAAAGGCGACCGGCGAGCTGAAGAAGCTGCGCCAGATGTCGCCGATGTCGGCGGAAGCGACCGTCGTGCGCAACTACCTCGACTGGCTGCTCGGCATCCCGTGGTCGAAGAAGTCGAAGCTGAAGCAGGATCTGGTCAACGCCCAGGAGGTGCTCGATCACGACCACTACGGCCTCGACAAGGTCAAGGAACGCATCGTCGAGTATCTCGCGGTGCAGGCCCGCGCCAACAAGCTGAAGGGCCCGATCCTCTGCCTCGTCGGTCCTCCGGGCGTCGGCAAGACCTCGCTCGGCAAGTCCATCGCCAAGGCGACGGGTCGCGAGTTCGTGCGCGTGTCGCTCGGCGGCGTTCGTGACGAGGCCGAGATCCGCGGTCACCGCCGCACCTACATCGGCTCGATGCCCGGCAAGGTCGTCCAGTCGATGCGCAAGGCGAAGAAGTCCAACCCGCTCTTCCTGCTCGACGAGATCGACAAGATGGGCATGGACTTCCGTGGCGATCCGTCCTCGGCGCTGCTCGAGGTGCTCGATCCGGAGCAGAACTCCACCTTCATGGACCACTATCTGGAGGTCGAATACGACCTGTCGGACGTGATGTTCGTGACCACGGCGAACACGCTGAACATCCCGGCGCCGCTGATGGACCGCATGGAGATCATCCGCATCGCCGGCTACACCGAGGACGAGAAGGTCGAGATCGCCCACCGTCACCTGCTCCCCAAGACCATGAAGGATCATGGTCTGAAGGAAGGCGAATACGCCGTCTCCGACGAGGCGCTGCGCGAGGTGATCCGCACCTACACGCGGGAAGCCGGCGTGCGCAATCTCGAGCGCGAACTCGCCACCCTCGCCCGCAAGGCGACCAAGGACCTGGTGCTGAAGAAGACCGACAAGGTCGACGTCGACGCCGCCAAGCTCGAATCCTACCTCGGCGTGCCGCGCTTCCGTCATTCGGAGGCGGAGGCCGAGGATCAGGTCGGCTGCGTCACCGGTCTCGCCTGGACCGAGGTCGGCGGTGAGCTCCTCACCATCGAAGCGGTCACCATGCCGGGCAAGGGCCGCATGACGGTCACCGGCAACCTGCGCGACGTGATGAAGGAATCGATCTCGGCGGCGGCGTCCTACGTCCGCTCGCGCGCCCTCGATTTCGGCATCGAACCGCCGCTCTTCGAGAAGCGCGACGTGCACGTCCACGTGCCCGAGGGCGCCACCCCGAAGGACGGCCCGTCCGCCGGTACGGCGATGGCGACCACCATCGTCTCGGTGCTGACCGGCATCCCGGTGCGTCACGACGTGGCGATGACCGGCGAGGTGACGTTGCGTGGCCGCGTCCTGCCGATCGGTGGTCTCAAGGAGAAACTGCTCGCGGCGTTGCGCGGCGGCATCAAGAAGGTGCTGATCCCGGCGGAGAACGCCAAGGATCTCGCCGAGATCCCCGAGAACGTGAAGAGCGGTCTCGAGATCGTGCCGGTCAGCCGGATGGACGAAGTGCTCGGCCACGCGCTCACCCGCATGCCGGAACGCATCGAATGGGAGGAGCCGGCTTCGAAGCCGGCCTCGGCCTCCGACGACGAAGCGGCGGGCGTCACGGCCCACTGATACCGGGCGGATGAAGTTCCGACCTGTTCGGAACTTCATCCGCGAAGGCTAGCCCGAACGGGCGTCGGCCGGTCAGGCCGTAGCTCACGAAATTCGGACGAGTCCGGATTTCGTGAACTCGGTATGAGCCCGATTCGACACATTGGAAAAGTTGACGAAGGCCCCGCGGGAGACGATCCCGCGGGGCCTTCGGCGTCTCGGATCGCCGCTTTGTGAACAGACGGAGAGAGATTTTTCGCTTTTCGGTCGAAAATCGCCTCGAGGCTGCGAAAAAAGCCTTGCGGAGCGCCGGTTTTCGGGGCTTCTGGCGCTGTCCGGTCGCGGTCTTCGGGTGCTTCGTCACCGGGAACGCGCGGAACGCCCATTCCGGCGTGGCGAGGGGAAGAGCCGTCCGAAACTCGCCCTCGATGTCACGTCCGGCAGTACCCCGGTGGCCTCGCCGAGCTGCCGCCATGCCCAGAACCGAAGGAAGCACAAGATGAACAAGAACGACCTGATCGCCGAAGTGGCTGCCAAGACCGGTCAGACCAAGGTTGCGGCCGGTGAGGCCGTCGAGGCCACCTTCGACGCGATCACGGCCGCCCTCGCCAAGGGCGACGACGTGAAGATCGCCGGCTTCGGCAACTTCGTCGTCTCCACCCGCGCCGCCTCCGAGGGCCGCAACCCGCGCACCGGCGAGACCATCGCGATCCCCGCCCAGAAGGCCGCCAAGTTCCGCGCCGGCAAGGCGCTCAAGGATGCCGTCAACGGCTGACGCGTCGGGACCGGTCCCATACCGGTTCCTCGAACGCCTCGGACGACGCACCCTGTGAAAGCACGAACGATCCGGCGGCCCACGCCGGATCGTTTTCTATTTCGCGTCCGCGCCATCGATCGTGCTCCGCCGGCGCATCGCGTCGCTGTTTCGCCGTCAGGACCGCCGGAGCGCTCCGCGCACGGTCTCGCGCCCTTTCCCGCGCCGCCTCGATCTGCTATCGCTCGCCCCGCGCGGCGCGTGGTCGAGACCCGAGAGCCGCGTCATGGTCCTCTCGCAGGTGCCACGGGGGCGGTTAGCTCAGCGGTAGAGCGACGGTTTTACACGCCGTTGGTCGGGGGTTCGATCCCCTCACCGCCCACCATTCGTCCGATCCGAGAACGGCGAGCGGAGCGCGGTGCTCGTCCGCCCGACCTCGGTCATCGCCGGTGATTTCTCGCCGTCGGCCGCGAGATCGGCGCACGGTGCGGCGCCGCGATTCACGCGCCGGTCGTGCCTTCCTGACATTTTCCCGACATGCTCCGTCAGGCTCACGAGAGGTGGGGCGTGCGAAGAGGCCTCGTCCGGCCCGCTCGTTCCCGAAGCGGGCGCAACCGCGAAAGGTTCTCTTCGATGCGTCTCACCTTCGCTCTCGCCGCCGCCATCGTCGCCGTCTCGAGCCTCGGGGCCGTCGCCGCCGAGAAATGCACCACCACGCCGAAGTCGGGCTGGAAGCCGCAGGAAGCCGCGCTCGAGAAGGCGAAATCGCTCGGCTACACGACCTCGAAGGTCAAGGAAGAGGACGGCTGCTGGGAGGTCTACGCCAAGAAGGTCGACGGATCGAAGCTCGAGCTGTTCTTTCATCCGGTCACCCTCGACCTCGTCCGCACCAAGGCGATGTGACGGTCGGGGATCGCCGGGGGCCCGTCGTCCGCGCTCCGTCGGGCGGCGCGGCTCCGGGCGATCCGAGCAACCGCGCCCTTCCTCTCCGTGCCGGGAGCCTAACGACGATGACCACTTGCGATTTCGATCCCGCCGAACCGAGCCGCGCCACGCCGAACGAAACGCCGCGGAGCCGTGAGATCGGCGTCTGGGACCCCGTCGTCCGCGTCTTCCACTGGTCGCTGGTGACCGGGGTGACCGCCGCCTTCTTCACCGGCGACGACCTGACACGTATCCACATCCGCATCGGCTGGGCGATCGCCGCGCTCGTCGCAGCCCGCATCGTCTGGGGCTTCGTCGGCCCGCGTCACGCCCGCTTCCGCGATTTCGTTCGCGGCCCGCGCGCCGTCTTCCGTTATCTCTATGCCACGGCGTTCCTCCGCGCGCGGCGCTTCATCGGACACAATCCCGCCGGTGGCGCCATGGTCGTGGCGCTGCTGCTGCTGCTCGCCGCGCTCACCGCCACCGGCTGGATGCTCACCCTCGACGCCTTCTTCGGCGACGAACTGATCGAAGAGGTCCACGTGACCATCGCCTGGACGCTGGTCGTCTTCGTCGGCCTGCACGTCGCCGGGGTGATCGTCGCGAGCCTCGAGCACGGCGAGAACCTGGTGCGCGCCATGTTCACCGGTCGCAAGCGCCTCTGAGGCGCGACGGGTCGGGTGGGCTCAGCCGGCGGCGGGTCGCGGCACGGCTTCGTCGAGGAGATCGGCGACGGCGCGGTGGATCGGGCTCGCCGGATCCATCAGCCGCAGGATCAGCGAGAAGTGGTCGTCGTCCGGGCTCTCGAGGTCGCGGGTCGGGTTGCCTGCGGCGCGCCACGCCGCCGCCATGTCGCGGTTCTGGGCGAGGAAGGCCGCCGTCTCGGCGCCGCCGACGGCGAAGAGGGCGGGCGGACCGCCGGTCGGTACGCGATGCAGCGGTGAGGCCGCCCGGGCGCTCGCCGCATCGAGGCGGAGGGCGATGTTGAGCGAGGTCGCGACCAGCGGTTCGAGGTCGTAGACGCCGGAGAGGGCGACGACGCCGGCGATCGGCGACGGCGAGAGGCCGCGCGCCCCCCAGTCGGTCACCGCCAATTCCACCGCCAGATGGCCGCCGGCCGAATGTCCCGCGGCGACGATCGGCAGATCGCGGCCGCGCACGGTCCGGGCGTGCGCCAGGAGCGCCGGGACGGCCGCTCGCGCCGAGTCCGTCAGGTCGGCGAGGCTCGCGTCCGGACAGAGGGGATAGCCGACGGTCGCGACGTCGAAGCCGAGGTGGGCGAAGACGGGCATCAGGCAGCGCATGAGGGTGCGGTCGCGCATCTGCCAGTAGCCGGGGTGGAAATAGGCGACGACACCGCGCGCTTCGCCCGATGTCGCATACCAGTCGAACGCCTGACGCGGATGCGCCCCGTAGCGAAGATCGCCGGTGAAGCCGGGTCTCGTCGCCACCTCGGCGCTCGCGGCGATGAAGCCGTCGATGGTGGAGGGCCAGTGCGGGCGGCGCTGGTCGACGACATAGGCAGCCTCGTTCACCGGATCGATGGTCGGGGCGGCGGTCGGCTCGGTCATCGGCTTCGGTCTCCTGATGGGGGAGGAGGATCCTCGCCGATCGTGACTCATACCAAAGGCCGAAGGTGCTGACGCACCCGGCCTCTGAAAACACGCGAATTTCTCACTTGCATCCGGGGCATGAGAAATTCGCGTCAGGAATACCATCGGTCATGTTCGATGACCGATGGTATCACAATTCCAGATGGCGGGAGGCGAGGCTGCGGTCGTGGGCGAGTTCGGCGGAGGCGCCCTGCCAGACGATCCGGCCCTTCTCCATCACCACATGGCGATCGGAGAGGCGCATCGAGGCTTCGAGATGCTTGTCGACCACCAGGATCGCCAGCCCCTCACGCTTCAGGGCCGCGAGTGCCGTCCAGATCTCGTCGCGCAGCACCGGGGCGAGGCCCTCGGTCGCTTCGTCGAGAACGAGAAGGTCGGGATTGGTCATCAGCGCCCGGCCGATCGCCAGCATCTGCTGTTCGCCGCCGGAGAGTTCGTCGCCGAGATTGCGCCGCCGTTCGGCGAGCCGCGGGAAGAGGCGATGGACGGTTTCGAGCGTCCAGGTGGCGCCGCGCGCCGTGGAGGCGGTGGCGGTGAGGTTCTCGTCGACGGTGAGGCGGGTGAAGATCTGCCGGCCCTCCGGCACCAGCCCCAGCCCCTCGCGGGCGATGGCGTGGGGCGGTCGGCCGGTCATGTCGCGGCCGCGCACGATCACCCGGCCGGCGGTCGGCACGACCAGACCGAAGAGCGTCTTGATGGTGGTCGACTTGCCCATGCCGTTGCGGCCCATGAGGGTGACCACCTCGCCGGCGCCGACGGCGAGCGAGAGGGCGAACAGCACCCGCGCCTCGCCGTAACCGGCGTCGACGGCCTCGAGGGCGACGAGAGGGGACGATCCGGTCATGGCGCCTCCTCGCCGAGATAGGCGCTGCGCACTTGGCGGTCGGCGCGGATCTCGTCGGCCGTGCCGGTGATCGCCACCGCACCGCCGATCAGCACGGTGATGCGGTGGGCGAGGCGGAACACCGTCGCCATGTCGTGCTCGACGATCAGCATCGGGATCTTGCCGTCGAGCGAGGCGAGAAGCTCGGTGAGCCGTTCGGTCTCCTCGCGGCCGGTGCCGGCCATCGGCTCGTCGAGGAGCAGGAACTTCGGCTCCTGGACGAGGCCCATGGCGAGTTCGAGCGCCCGCTTCTCGCCGTGCGCCAGCGCCCCGGCGAGGATCGTCTCGCGCCCGGCGAGGCCGACCCGCTCCAGCGACGCCGCGGCGCGCTCCCTGAGACGCCGTTCGCCGGCGAGCGGGCGGATGAAGCGGAACGAGGTGCCGTCGGTCGCCGCCGCGGCGAGAACGACGTTGTCGAGCGCGCTGAAGCCGGCGATGACGTTCGACGTCTGGAAGACGCGGGCGAGGCCGAGACGAGCGCGGCGGGCGACGGGGAGGCCGGTGACGTCGCGCCCGTCGAAGACCACCCGGCCGGCGTCGGGGCGGATCGACCCGGCGATCTGGCCGACCAGCGTCGACTTGCCGGCGCCGTTGGGGCCGATCAGGGCGTGGATCTCTTTCGCACCGACGCTGAACGACACGTGGTCGGAGACGATGAGGGCGCCGTAGCGTTTCTGGATGTCGTCGAGACGCAGGATCGGTTCGCTCATGCGCGCCTCCCGAGGAGCCGCGGCAGGTCGACGACGCGGGTCGCGACGACCGCCAGGATGAGGAGCCCGAGTCCGAACTTCCAATATTCGGTCGCCTCGCCGAGGAATTCCTCGACCAGCACCACGACGATCGCGCCGAGGACCGCCCCGGAGAGCCGGCGCGAGCCGCCGAGTACGACCATGACGATGAGTTCGCCCGAGCGATGCCAGTTCATCAGCGACGGCGAGACGAAGCCGGTCTGCTCGGCCATCAGCGCGCCGGCGAGGCCGGCGATGCCGGCGGCGATCATGGTGGCGGCGAGGCGGGTGCGGAACACCGAGAAGCCGAGCGCCGCGGTGCGCGCCTCGTTGTCGCGGGCGGCGCGCAGCACGTGGCCGAAGCGGGCGCCGACCGTTCGATGGAGGAACAGCGAGGCGGCGGCGAGGACGGCGATCGAGAGCCAGGCGAGCGCCCCGTCGCTGCGGAAGACGCGGGCGCCGAGGAGCGTGGCGCGGCCGGCGATGCTCATGCCGTCGTCGCCGCCGTAGGCCGAGAGCGCCGAGAAGACGAAATATCCCATCTGGGCGAAGGCGAGGGTGATCATGATGAAGTAGACGCCGCGGGTCCTGAGCGCCAGGGCGCCGGTCGGCAGGGCGAAGAGGGCGCTGCCGAGGAAGGCGAGCGGCAGGAGGACGAGGACGTCGCGGACGCCCGCTTCGCCGGCGATTAACACCACGTAGGCGCCGATGCCGAAGGGCGCGGCGTGGCCGAAGCTGACGAGGCCGCCCTGGCCGAGGATGAAGCCGAGGGAGAGGGCGGCGAGGCCGAGGATGGCGGCGCGCGTCGCCAGCGTCACCCAGAAGCCCTGATCGAGGATCTGGCCGGCCGCGACGACGAGGGCGATCGCCGCGATCGCCGTCACCGGATGGGTGAGGAGCGCGACGAGGCGGGCGGGGAGGGAGCGGGGTGCGGGAGACGTCATTTCGTCCACGTCGCCCGTTCGCCGGTGAAGAGCCCGGAGGGTTTGAAGATCAGCACGGCGGCCATGAACAGGTAGATCGCCATCGAGGCGATCGCCGGTCCGGCCTGCGCCGCCGACGAGCGGTCGACGACGAGACGCAGCAGGTCGGTGGCGAAGGCGCGGCCGAGTGTGTCGACGAGGCCGACGATCAGCGAAGCGACGAGCGCGCCGCGCACCGAACCGATGCCGCCGATGACGATGACGACGAAGGCGAGGATCAGCACCGTGTCGCCCATGTGCGGCTCGACCGACAGGATCGGTCCGGCCATGGCGCCGGAGAAGCCGGCGAGCATGGCGCCGAAGGCGAAGACGAAGAGAAACAGCCGGTCGATGTCGACGCCGAGCGCCGAGACCATCTCGGGATGGGTCGAGCCGGCGCGCACCAGCATGCCGATGCGCGTCCGGGTGATCAGGAACCACAGGAGGAAGGCGACGAAGAGGCCGCTCGCGATGACGACCAACCGCCACACCGGGTAGAGCAACCCCGGCATCAGCGCGATCGAGCCGGAGAAGGCCTCGGGCACCGAAAGGGCGATCGGCGCCGGGCCGAAGATCATCTTCACCCCGTCGGTCGCCACCAGGATGACGCCGAAAGTGGCGAGTACCTGTTCGAGATGGTCGCGCCGGGTCAGATGGCGGAAGAGCACGAATTCCATCACCAATCCCAGCCCCAGCGCCGCGGCGAGGCCGATGAGCAGGCCGAGGCCGAAGCTGCCGGTCGCCGCCACGGCGGTCGCCGTCAGATAGGCGCCGATCATGTATTGGACGCCGTGGGCGAGGTTGACGAAGTCCATCACCCCGAACACCAGCGTCAGCCCGGCGGCGACCAGAAACAGGATCACGCCGAACTGCAGGCCGTTGAGGATCTGGACGAGGAGAAGGGTGACGGACATCGGATCGGTGAAGTTGGTGTGTGAATCGAGCGACGCCGCAGCCCGTCCTTCGGGACCCGTGGTGTCGGCGATCGAATTCGACCGTCATCTCCGGCCGTAGCGTAGCGGAGGGGAAGGGGATCCAGGGTGGCGGTTCGAGTCTCGCCGAAACGGTGCGTCGCGGCGGCGCCCTCCTGGATCCCCTTCCCTCGCTTTGCTCGCCGGGGATGACGGCGGAGGGGGCATGCATCCTCTGGCGCGATCGTCAGAGGTCTCTCGTCCTCGTCGCAGGCCCGCTCGGGGTTCTTCTGCCCCTCGCGGGGAAGCGGCCAAGCGAAGCCGGGTCGGGGGGGGCTCGGCGCGTCCGACGCCCTCACGCGTGGAGTGGGCCCCCCTCCCTGACCCTCCCCCGCGAGGAGGGAGGGAAGGAGGATCATTCTCACTTCAGCGGGCATTCCGTCCCGTAGGCGTCGCCGGCTTTGTCGAAGACCTTGGAGACGATCTCGGTGGCGTACTTGCCGTCGGCGCGTTTGACCGCCTGCACGACGTAGAAGTCCTGGACGGGGAAGCCGTTGGGCGAGAAGGAGAAGCCGCCGCGCACCGACTTGAACGGGGCGGAGAGCAGCGCCTTGCGGAACGCGGCCTTGTCGGAGGTCTTGCCGCCGGTGGCCTTGAGCGCGCCGTCGATCAGCTTGGCCGCGTCGTAGCCCTGCGCCGCGTAGAGCGACGGCACCGTGCCGTATTCCTTCTCGTAGGCGGCGACGAAGGCCTTGTTCTCGGGCGTGTCGAGGTTCGGCGCCCATTCCGCGCCGGAAAGCAGACCGACCGCGGCGTCCTTGGTCGCCGGCAGGGTGGTCTCGTCGACGGTGAAGGCGGAGAGGAAGGGGATCTTGCCGGCGAGACCGGCCTGGTTCCACTGCTTGACCAGGTTCACACCCATGCCGCCGGGCATGAAGGTGAAGACCGCATCGGGGCCGGCCGCGGCGATCTTGGTCAGTTCGGCGGAGAAGTCGAGCTGGTTCAGCGGCACGAAGATCTCGTCGAGAACCTCGCCCTTGAAGGCGCGCTTGAAGCCCGCCATCGAGTCCTTGCCGGCCTGATAGTTCGGCGTCATCAGGACGACCTTCTTGTAGCCCTTCGACTGGGCGTAGGCGCCCATGGTCTCGTGGTTCTGGTCGTTCTGGTAGGAGGCGGAATAGAAGTAGGGCGAGCAGCCCTTGCCGGCGAGCGGCGAGGGGCCGGCGTTGCCGGAGATCAGCGGCGTCTCGGCTTCGAACACCGGCTTGGCGATCGCCATCATGACGTTAGAGAAGACGACGCCGGCGACGACGTCAACCTTGTCGCGCTCCAGAAGCGCCTTGACCTTGGTGACGGCGACGTCGGGCTTCAACTCGTCGTCGACGACGATGACCTCGGTCTCCTGCCCGCCGAGCTTGCCGCCCAGTTCCTTCACCGCCAGTTGGAAACCGTCGCGCATGTGCACGCCGAGAGCCGCCGGCGGGCCGGAGAGCGTCGCGACGAAGCCGACCTTGATCGGATCGGCCGAGGCCACCGCGGTCGTGGCGAGGAGGGTCGCCGCGAACGCGGCCATACGGGTCGAATGAAGCATCGATCTCACCTTCTTCTTCGTCGTCGCGACCGAGCGGCCACGTGAGGATCTCCCTGTGCGCCGAGGGGATCGGCGCCGGCGCTGCCACGGCCGGTCGTCCCGCCGGCGAGGAGACACGCGTCTCTCTCGCCGATCGCGGACCCGGCGGGATCGCGCACCGACCCCTTTATAGAGAGGTTTCGGCGAATTGTACCGGGGAGCGGCCGGCGATCGTTCGCGTCCGGCGAGACCGGTCGTCGCGACCGTCTGGCTCGCCGCGCCCTACGTATGTATCCTGAGAGGGGGCGCTCCGAGGAGTCGCGAAGGATGGCCAGCCGCATCGAAGACGTCATCGCACGCGCCGTCGATCAGGGGCGCGGGGTTGCAGCCGCCGATCTGGTGCTGAAGGGCGGTCGCTTCCTCGACATCGTCACCGGCGAACTCGCCGCCTCCGACGTGGCGATCTCCGGTGATCGCATCGTCGGCACCTTCGGCGACTATCGCGGAGTGCGCGAGATCGATGCCCGCGGCAAGGTGATCGTCCCCGGTTTCGTCGACAGTCATCTCCACGTCGAAAGTTCGCTGCTCACGCCGCAGGAGTTCGACCGCTGCGTCGTTCCGCACGGCGTCACCACCGCGATCTGCGACCCGCACGAGATCGCCAACGTGCTCGGCCGCGCCGCCTTCGACTTCTTCCTCGCCTCGGCCGAGACGACGGTGGTCGATCTGCGCGTCATGCTGTCGAGCTGCGTGCCGGCGACCGACCATCTGGAGACGGCCGGCGCCCGGCTGACGGCCGAAGACCTCCTCGCCTATGCCGATCACCCGAAGGTGCTCGGCCTCGCCGAGTTCATGAACTTCCCCGGCGTCTTCGCCCACGATCCCGGCTGCATGGCCAAGCTCGCGGCCTTCGCCGGGCGCCACATCGACGGCCATGCGCCGCTGATGCGCGGTTACGACCTCAACGGCTATCTCGCTGCCGGCATCCGCACCGACCACGAGGCGACGACGCGCGAAGAGGCGCTGGAGAAGATCCGCAAGGGCATGACGGTGCTGATCCGCGAGGGATCGGTGTCGAAGGACCTGCACCTCTTGGCGCCGGTGCTGACCGAGCGGACGAGCCCGTTCATGGCCTTCTGCACCGACGACCGCAATCCGCTCGACATCGCCGAGGAGGGTCACCTCGACTTCGTGATCCGCACCGCCATCCGCCTCGGTGTGCCGCCGCTCGCCGCCTATCGTGCCGCCTCGTGGTCGGCGGCCCGCGCCTTCCGCCTGCACGATCGCGGCATGGTGGCGCCGGGCTGGCGCGCCGATCTCGTGCTCCTCGACGATTTCGACGATTGCCGGGTGGCGCAGGTGATCGCCGCCGGACGGCCGGTCGACGAGGCGCTGTTCGCCGCGCGGCGGCGGATCGAGCCGATCGGTCGGCACTCGATCCACGCGCCGCAGGTGGCGGCGGGCGACTTCCGTTCGCCGGGCGCGGGGCCGTCGACGCCGGTGATCGGCATCGTTCCCGGCCGCATCGTCACCGAGCGGCGCGACCTGTCCCTGCCTTACGCGAACGGCGAGCGCCGGGTCGATCTCGATCAGGACGTCATAAAGATCGCGGTGGTCGAGCGCCACGGCCGTGGCGGCGGCATCGGCCGGGCCTTCACGCAAGGCTTCGGTCTGAAGCGCGGCGCCATCGCCGCTTCCGTCGGCCACGACAGCCACAACATCACCGTGTGCGGCGCCTCGGACGCCGACATGGCGACGGCGGTCAATCGCATGGCCGAGATCGAGGGCGGCTTCGTCGTCGTCGAGGGCGGGCGGGTGGTCGCGGAACTGCCACTGGCGTCGGCCGGGCTGATGAGCCTCGGGTCACACGAGACGGTGCACGACCAACTGGTGCCGCTGCGTGCCGCGGCCAAGGGTCTCGGAGTGACGCTGACCGAGCCGTTCCTGCAGATGGCCTTCCTGCCGCTGCCGGTGATCCCCCACCTCAAGGTCACCGACAAGGGTCTCGTCGACGTCGATCGCTTCGAGCTGATCGACGGGTGAGGGGAAGGTGGGGGGCGACGAGCCGAAGGTGAGTTGCGCCGGTGGAGGTGACGGACCGGGTCGACCTCCGTGCGCGATGCTTCGAGACGCGCCTTCGGCGCTCCTCAGCATGAGGCGCTTCTTGGTTTTCCGGAAAAAACAAACACCTCATGCTGAGGAGCGCCCCGCGAGGGGCCCGTCTCGAAGCATCGCGCACCGAGCCTGTCGGCCGACGCGCATCCGCCGCCGATCGACCGCCGCCGTCACCCCGCCGCCGGTTCGAGCGCCGGATAGTCGGTGTAGCCCTTCGGGCCGTTGTCGTTGCCGTAGAGGGTGGCGACGTCGAGCGGGTTCTGCGGGGCGTCGGTGGCGATGCGTCCGACGAGGTCGGGGTTGGCGATGAAGGCCTTGCCCCAGGCGGCGGCGTCGGCGGTGCCGGCGTCGAGCAGCGCTTCGGCGCTCTCTCGCGTCAGCCCCTCGTTGGCGATCACCACGCCGCCGAAGATGCGCTTGATCTCGGGGAGAAGGCTGTCGTCGGCGATGCGCTCGCGCAGGAACAGGAACGCCACCTTCCGCTTCGCCAGTTCTTCGGCGACGTGGGTGAAGACGGCGCGCGGATTGGAGTCCCCGGCATCGTTGGCGTCGCAGCGCGGCGCCAGATGGATGCCGACCCGACCCGACCCCCACACGGCGATCACCGCATCGGTCACCTCGAGCAGGAAGCGCGCCCGGTTCTCGATCGAACCGCCATAGGCGTCGGTCCGGTGGTTGGTCTCGTCCTGGAGGAACTGGTCGATCAGGTAGCCGTTGGCGGCGTGGATCTCGACGCCGTCGAAGCCGGCGGCTTTCGCGTTCGCCGCGCCGCGCGCGTAGGCGGCGACGATGCCGGGGATCTCCTCGATCGCCAGCGCTCGCGGCGTCACGAACCGCCGCTTCGGCCGGACCAGCGTGACATGGCCGGCCGGCTGCACGGCGCTCGGGGCGACCGGCTGATCACCGTCGAGGTAGATCGGATCGGAGATGCGGCCGACGTGCCAGAGCTGGGCGACGATCAGCCCGCCCTTCGCGTGGACCGCGTCGGTGACCTTGCGCCAGCCGGCGACCTGTTCGTCGGACCACAGGCCCGGCGTATCGGGGTAGCCGACGCCCTTCGGCGTCACCGCCGTCGCCTCGGTCAGGATCATCCCGGCATCGGCGCGCTGGACATAGTATTCGACGTTGAGATCGGTCGGCACGCGACCGGCGCCGGCGCGGCAGCGGGTGAGCGGCGCCATGACGATGCGGTTGCGCAGGGCGAATTCGCCGGCGACGAGCGGGTCGAACAGAGACGGCATCGGGGATCCTCGAGCGGAGGGGGCGCCGGACGGTGCGGCGGGGTACGCCGAATATGGGCGGCGGGGCGCCGACGCGCCAGAGGCGGACCGCATGGCTCCGCTCCGCAATCCACCGGCTGTCCGCGAAGCCCTCGACGCCCTAGAGTCTCCGGGCTCACCGATCGGAGGATGCGACATGCGTGCGATGGTGCTGCGGCGACCGAAAACGCCTCTGGTGCTCGAGGAGCGGCCCGATCCGGTCCCCGGTCCCGGTGAGATCCGGGTGAAGGTCTCGGCCTGCGCGGTCTGCCGCACCGATCTCCACGTCGTCGACGGCGACCTGCCGCCGCATCGCGCCTCGGTGGTGCCGGGTCACGAGATCGTCGGCCACGTCGACGGGCTCGGGTCCGGCGTCACCGATCTCACCCTGGGCCAGCGCGTCGGCATTCCCTGGCTCGGCCACACCTGCGGCACCTGCCCGTGGTGCGCCGGCGGCGCCGAGAACCTGTGCGACGAACCGGCCTTCACCGGCTGGGATCGCGACGGCGGGTTCGCCACCCATGTGGTCGCCGACGCCGCATTCGCGGTGCCGCTCGACGATCTCGATCTCGACGACGTCGCCGCCGCGCCGCTGATGTGCGCCGGCCTCATCGGCTGGCGCTCGCTGGTCAAGGCGGGGGAGGGGCGGGTTCTCGGCCTCTACGGTTTCGGCGCCGCCGCCCACATCGTCGCCCAGGTGGCGAAGCACCAGGGTCGTCGCGTCTTCGCCTTCACCCGGCCGGGGGACGCGGACGCGCAGGCCTTCGCCCTGTCGCTCGGCTGCGACTGGGCCGGCGACGCCGGGGCGACGCCGCCGGAGGCGCTCGATGCGGCGATCATCTTCGCGCCGGTCGGCGAGTTGGTGCCGGAGGCGCTGCGGGTGGTGAAGAAGGGGGGCCGTGTGGTGTGCGGCGGCATCCACATGAGCGACATCCCCGCCTTCCCCTATGCGCTTCTCTGGCAGGAGCGCGAGGTGGTGTCGGTCGCCAACCTGACGCGCGCCGATGCGCGCGACTTCCTCGCCGTGGCGAAGGACGCGCGGCCGCATATCGCCACCCACGTCTACCCGCTCGAGCGGGCGAACGAAGCCCTCGACGATCTGCGTGCCGGGCGCTTCGCCGGGGCCGCCGTGCTGGTGCCGTGAAGCGGAGCGCCGCCGGTCAGCCGGTGCGGCGCTCGCTCTCGGGGCCGCGGCGCAACGCCTCGAGGAAGACCGTGACGGCCTCCGCCAGCGTCGTGGTGCGATCGCCGAAGATCTTGGCGACGGCTTCGACGTCGACCGCGTTGCGGCGGGTCTCGCCGATCGCCGTGTCGACGGCGGCGACCGAGCGGGCGAGAACGACGGTGCCGTCGGCGGCCTGCGCGACCGAGCCTGCGATGTCCTGCGTCACCGTTCCCTGTTCCTCGATCGCGGCGGCGATGGAGGCGGTGACGCCACCGATCTCGCGCATGATCCGGCCGATCTCGTCGATCGCATCGACCGCCTTGCCGGTCCCCGCCTGGATGTCGGCGACGCGGCGGGAGATCTCTTCGGTCGCCTTGGCGGTCTGGCCGGCGAGGTTCTTCACCTCCGAGGCGACGACGGCGAAGCCGCGCCCGGCTTCACCGGCGCGTGCCGCTTCGATGGTGGCGTTGAGGGCGAGCAGGTTGGTCTGGCCGGCGATCGCCTGGATCAGCCCGACGACGGCGCCGATGTGGGACCCGGACTGGGCGAGAGCTTCGATCGCCTGGGCCATCTGCGCCGTCATGCCGTTGGCGCGGTCGACGATGCCGGTGGCGGCACCGATCTGGCGGCCGATCTCGCCGATCGAGGCGCTCATCTCCTCCGCGGCGCTCGCCACCGATTGCACCATGGTGGAGGTCTCTTCCGCGGCCGCGGAGGCGCTGGTCGCCTGATTTCCGGCGTCGGAGGCGATCCCGGCGAGCGACTTCGCCGTGCCGAGCATCTTGCCCGAACAGGCGCCGACCTCGCCGAGGATGTTCTCGGTCGCGCCTTTGAAGCGGCCGATCGCACCTTCGACGAAGGTGGCGTGGCGTGCGCGCTCTTCGAGCAGGACCTCCTGATAGACGCTGATGGCGAGATCCATGTCGAGGAACACCGCTTTGGTGAGCGCGGTCGTGCGCTTCACCAGGCTCGCCTTGTCACGCCCGCAATCGGCGACGAGAAGGGCGATCAGCTCGTTGAGCACGAACTGGTATCCACCCATGTACCAGCGTGGTTCGAGGCCGATGCGGTGATGGGCGAGGCCGATCGCGCGGACCGAACGGGCGTAGTCGTCGTCGAAGCGGCCGGAGAACACCCGCGACCAGTGCCGGCTCTGAGCGGCGGCGAGATCTTTCGAGCGGTTGCCGACGAGGCGCGCCAGTTCCGGCTCGCGTCGGATGTGGTCGTAGAAGCGACGCAGGATGTCGTCGAGATGCGGTGAGACGATGTCGAACACGGTCGGCAACGTGGTGAGCGTATCCCGGTCGATGCGGGCGAAGTCCAGTCGGCGTCTGATCTCGTCGGTCGCTGCCATGATCGTCTTTCCAAGGTGTACCATCGGTGGTCGTCTGGACGGGATCGGGCGGAAGTGGTGCAGCCTGTTTCGTTGTTTCTATTACGTTACGTAATCTGAACGCGACACATCCACTTCGACCCAAGATTGTTTCAGCTTGGTTTCACGTGATTAACGCGAAGTTAAGACGGTCGGATCGAAATTCGCGATCGGCTTGTTTTTGTGACGCCCACAATCACGGCGCGGTGGCCGGCGAAGAAATCGGAGCGGCTGCTGCGTCTTCTCTCGCGTCGGCTTCGCAGGTCGTACTTCCCGTGGCGCCGCAGCGGTGCAAACTATTCTGGTTTCACCGAATCTTAGGGATGATTCTCGAAAGTCGACCGAAGATTTGCGCCCGCTGAGGGTCGGAAAACGGGGATGGTATGGGCGACGGCGAAATCAAGAAGGACGGCTGGCTCGTGTCCCAAATCCGGGTGGCGGCGGTGGTCGTCGGCTTCTTCCTGCTCGCGGCGCTCGGCCTCGGCATGTCGCGCAGCTGGGGCGAGATCGCGGCGTTCTGGCCGGCGACCTCTTTCGCCGTGGCGATGCTCTGGCGCGATCCGCGGATCCCGGTACCGGCAACCCTCGTCGGGATCTGGGGCGCGGGAACGCTGTCGTCGATCCTGCTCGGCACGCCGCTCGAACTCGCGGTCATCCTCGCCGGCGTCGACGCGCTCGAGGTCTCGATCGCACTTCTCGGGCTTCGTTGGTTGGGCGAACGGCGGCTCGACCGCTCGATTCCGATCTTCTTCGGCGCTCTCATCTTCGTCGGCGGGATCGCACCCGCACTGAGCGGAGTCCTCGGCGCGGCGGCGATCCACTGGTACCTCGGTCACGACCTGCATGCGGTGTGGACGACATGGTGGGTCGGCAACGCGCTCGGCACGGCGCTGCTGCTTCCGGTCATGACGTCGGTCACGCGGCGACGTCTGGCCGAGACCCTCGAAGGGCAGGCGCTCCTGGAAGCGGTGGGTCTCACGGTCGTGGCGGCGCTCGTCGTCGTCGTCACCGTCACCCGCATCGGCCAACCCAACCTGCTGATGGCGATCCCCGTCATCATCGCCGCGGTGCGCCTCAACCCTTTCGCCACCGCCGCACTCGGCTCTGCGACCGTCGTCTCGGTCGTCGGCGCCTCGCTCCTCGGCCTCACCATCACCGTTCCCGGCGGCGGGCAGGGGGCGTCGGTCGGGGCATGGTCGTTGGGGGCGGTGCTGCTGCCCTACTCGATCGCCCTGCTCATCGACGAACTGGCGCGTGAGCGCGAACGCCTCGCCGCCAGCGAACATCATTTCCGCGTCGCCATGGACCGTTCGCCTTTCGGCATGGTGCTGCTCGACACCTGCGGACGGATCTATGCGGTCAATCGTTCGCTGTGCGAGTTCCTCGGCTACGATCCGGAGGACCTCCTCGGCCACTCCCCGGTGGAATTCACCTGCGGCGACGACCGCGATCTGGTGGTCGACCGGATGAAGCGGCTTCTGGCGGGCGAGATCGACGAATACTCGCTGGAGAAGCAGTTTTTCCACAAGAACGGCACGCCGATGTGGACCTTCATCGCGGTGTCGTTGGTCCGGGACGAGAGGAGCGGCGCTCCGCTCTACATGATCGCCCAGATGCAGGACATCTCGGATCGCAAGGCGACCGAAGAGGCGCTCGAAGAGAGCGAGAGCCGCTGGAACTTCGCGCTCGAGAGCGCCGGCCAAGGCGTGTGGGATCACGACTACGGTCGCGGCACGACGTTCTATTCGCCGATGTGGGCGCGGATGCTCGGTTACGAACCGGAGGAGATCTCCACCGAATCCGACGCTTGGCTCGCCCTCGTCCATCCGCACGACCTGCCGCGACTGCTCCACCAGGAGCAGGTGCATCTCACCGGTGAGAGCCAGCAGTTCGAGAGCGAATTCCGCATGCGCCACAAGGACGGCCACTGGTTGTGGATCCTCGACCGCGGCAAGGTCATCGCGCGCGACGTCGACGGCCGGCCGCTGCGCATGGTCGGCACCCACACCGACATCACCGAACATCGCAAGCTCACCGAAGCCCTGCAGGAGGAGAAGGAGCGCCTGCGCATCACGCTCCACTCGATCGGCGACGGCGTGATCTGCACCGACGCCAGCGGACGCGTCACCTTCATGAACCCGATCGCCGAGCAACTGACCGGCTGGGCGGCGTCGGCGGCACTGCTGCGCCCGGTCGAGATCGTCTTCCGGCTGATCGACGAGAGGAACGACCACCCGATCGAAGGAACGGTGGCGCAATGTCTCGCCCGGCTCGACCGCGTCTCGCGCGACGAGGGCGTCCTGCTCGTCGGCCGCGGTGGGGCTCGTGTCGACGTCAAGGCCTCGGCCTCGCCGGTCAGGACACCGGCCGGTGAGGTTCTCGGCACCGTGCTGGTGTTCCAGGACGTGACGCGCGCCCGGACGCTGCAGAAGGAACTGGCACAGATGGCGCGTCAGGACGCGCTGACCGGTCTGCCCAACCGCTCGTCGTTCGAAACCGTCCTCACCGAGGTCTGTGCCGCGGCCGGCGACAGCGAAGCCGGGCACGCCCTGTGCTTCCTCGATCTCGACCGCTTCAAGATCGTCAACGACACGGCGGGGCACGCCGCCGGCGACGCCCTGCTGCGCGAGGTCGGTCGGGTGATCCGCGAGCAGATGCGCCGGCAGGATCGGATCGCGCGTCTCGGCGGCGACGAGTTCGGCATTCTTCTCGCCGATTGCGGCGAGGAGGACGCCCGCAACATCGCCGAACGTCTGCTCGAGCGGATCGGCCGTGTGCGCTTCGCCTGGCAGGATCGGGTCTACGAAGTCGGCGCATCGATCGGCATCGCCCGTATCGATGGCGACATCCCGCTCGCCGCCGACGTGATGAGCCGCGCCGACGTCGCCTGTTACGCGGCGAAAGCGGCGGGGCGCAACCGCGTCTCGGTCTATCATCCCTCGGAGGGCGACGCCCGCCGCCATCACCACGAACTCCACACCGCCGCCGGTATTCGCGCCGCGCTCGACGACGACCGCTTCGTCGTCCACGCCCAGGAGATTCTCGATCTCAGGCCGTCGGGCCACCTGCAGCGCCACTGCGAACTGCTGGTGCGCATGCGCGACGACGACGGGGCGCTGCTCTCGCCCGGCGCCTTCATCCCCGCGGCGGAACGCTACGGCCTGATGGCGTCGATCGATCGCTGGGTCATCCGCCGCGTGTTGCACACCTACGGCCGGGCCATCCTCGCCGTGCCGCGCCTCACGGTTTCGATCAATCTGTCGGCCAATTCGCTCGAAGATCCCGATCTCGTCGACTTCCTCGCGGCGGAACTGGAGCGCTCGGTGCTGCCGCCGCATCGGCTGCGCTTCGAGATCACCGAGACCTCGCTGATCAACAACCTGACCAACGCTGCGAAGCTCGTCGCGGCGTTGCGCGCCGCCGGCTACGCCATCATGCTCGACGACTTCGGCGCCGGGGTCTCGTCCTTCGCCTACCTCGAGAATTTCCCGACCGACTATCTGAAGATCGACGGCGGCTTCGTCCGCAAGATGAAGGACAATCCGGTCGATCGGGCGATCGTCGAGAGCATCAACGACATCGGCCACAAGCTCGGTGCGGTGACCATCGCCGAATTCGTCGAGGATGCCGAAACCCTGGAGATCCTGCGCGCGATCGGCCTCGACATGGCGCAGGGCTATCACATCGCCCGGCCGATCCCGCTCGAGACGCTGCTCCTGGAATTCACCGACGACGAGGTCGACGGCGCCGGCGCGCGCACGGCCTGATCCGGACGTCGGGGCTCGCGGCGGCGGTCATGCGGGCCACCGTTCACCGGACGGCGACGATGCGTTCGCCGAAGCGACACCCCGTCAGGCCTTTCCCGCGGTTGAACCGAATCTCCCTGCGTTCCATGTTGGGTAGAGCAGTTTCCGTCCGACATCCGTCCGGCGCATCGTCGTCTTCGACACGTTTCCCGAGGTTCCCATGTCCCGTCTCGACTCCGCCGCTCTCGATCTCCTCTTCCGCGACGCCCGCACCCACAACGGCTGGTCGGCCGAGCCGGTCGCCGACGCCGATCTCGTCGCCGCGCTCGATCTCGCCAAGATGGGACCGACGGCGGCCAATTCGCAGCCGCTGCGGGTCGTCTTCGTGCGCAGCGCAGAGGCCAAGGCGCGGCTGAAGCCGACCCTGTCTCCGGGCAACGTCGACAAGACCATGGCCGCGCCGGTCACCGCGATCGTCGCCTACGACCCGAAGTTCTACGATCTGCTGCCGAAGCTCTTCCCGCACACCGACGCGCGCTCGTGGTTCGCCGGCGATCCGGTGGGGGCGGAGGCGGTGGCGCGGATGAACGCGACGCTGCAAGCGGCCTATCTCATCCTGGCGCTGCGCGCCGTCGGTCTCGACACCGGCCCGATGGGCGGCTTCGACGCGGCCGCCGCCGATGCCGCCTTCTTCCCCGAAGGCGATGCCAAGTCGGTGTTCCTGATCAACATCGGCCGCGGCGACCCGGCCGCGCTCTTCCCCCGCAGCCCGCGCCTCGACTTCGCCGAGATGGCGAAGATCGTGTGACGGCGGACGCACCGCCCGAAACGAAAGAGCCGCCGAGGGTGACCTCGGCGGCTCTTTCGTTCGTGGAGCGTCGACGACGGGGCGGTGTCAGTCGGCTCAACCCGCCGGGTGCTCCGCCTCGCGCTTCGCCGTCACCGCCGCCCGCTTCGCCCGGCTGCGGAACCAGCCGGTGGTCCTGCGGATGGCGACGTAGAAGACCGGGGTCAGGAACAGGCCGAAGAAGGTGACGCCGATCATGCCGTAGAACACGGCGGTGCCGAGCGCCTGACGCATCTCGGCGCCGGGTCCTTGTGCGATCACCAGCGGCAACACGCCGAGGATGAAGGCGAAGGCGGTCATCAGGATCGGCCGGAGCCGCAGGCGGCACGCCTCGATCACCGCCGCCACCGGGCCGTTGCGGTTCTGGATCTCACCCTGGGAGGCGAATTCGACGATGAGGATGGCGTTCTTGGCGGCGAGGCCGACGAGGACGACGAGGCCGACCTGGGTCAGGATGTTGTTGTCCATGCCGCGCATCATCACGCCGGCGAGCGCCGACATGACGCTCATCGGCACGATCAGGACGATGGCGAGCGGCAGCGCCCAGCTCTCGTACTGAGCCGCCAGCAACAGGAAGACGAAGATCACCGACAGGGCGAAGACGAAGATCGTCGAGCCGCCGGCGAGCTTCTCCTGGAAGGCGAGTTCGGTCCACTGGAAGCCGGTGCCCTGCGGCAGCACCTTCTGGGCGATCGCCTCCATCTTGTCGAGCGCCACGCCCGAGGAGACGCCCGGTGCCGCCGAACCCTGGAGCGGTACGGCGGTGTACATGTTGTAACGCTGGATCAGCGCCGGGCCGGCGACGTCGCGGATCTCGACCAGGGTGCCGAGTGGCACCAGGGCGCCGGTCTGCGAGCGCACCTTGATCTGGGCGAGGTCCTCCTTGGTCATGCGGAAGCGCTGATCGGCCTGGGCGCGGACCTGATAGACGCGGCCGAAGGCATTGAAATCGTTGACGTAGGCCGTGCCGAAATTCTGCTGGAGAGCGGCGAAGACGGCTTCGACCGGCACGTTGAGCATCTGCGCCTTGGTGCGGTCGATGTCGACGCGGACCTGCGGCGTCGAGGCGGTGAAGGTGGTGAAGACGCCGCGCAGTTCCGGATCCTGCGCCGCCATGCCCATCATCTGATAGGCGAGGCCGAGGATGCGGTGCATGTCGGCCGAATCCTTCTCCTGGATTTCCAGTTTGAAGCCGCCCTGGTTGCCCAGGCCGCGCACCGGCGGCGGCGGCACCGCGATGGTGAAGGCCTCCTGGATCGGCGAGAGCCTCTTCAGGATCTCGCCGACCAACGCGTTCGAGGTCCTGCCCGTCTTCAGCCGCTCTTCGAAGGGGGCGAAAGGCACGAACAGGACGGCGCCGTTGGAGGCGGGGGTGAAGGTGGCGGCGTTGAGACCGGCGATCTCGACCGTATGGGCGACGCCGTCGATGTCGCGCACGATCCGCCCGGCCTTGGCCACCACGTCCTGCGTCCGGGTGAGCGAGGCGCCGTCGGGGAGCTGGATGATGACCAGCGCATAGCCCTGGTCCTGCGCCGGGATGAAGCCGGTCGGCAGCGTCTTGGCGAGCCACACCGTCGCGCCGATCATGCCGGCGTAGACGACGAGCGCCACCAGCTTGAAGCGCAGCACGAAGCCGACGGTCGCGGCGTAGCGGTCGGCGATGCGGTCGAAGGCGGTGTTGAAACCGTCGGAGAGCCAGCGTCCGAAGCGGGCGAGCGCCCCCGTCGGCCGGTGGCCCGGGTCGTGAGCCTTGAGGAGCAGCGCCGCGAGCGCCGGCGACAGGGTCAGCGAGTTGAAGGCCGAGATCAGCGTGGCGACCGCGATGGTGACGGCGAACTGGCGATAGAACTGGCCGGTGATGCCGGGGATGAAGGCGGCCGGCACGAAGACGGCGGCGAGCACCAGGGCGATGGCGATCAGCGCCGTGCCGACCTCGTCCATGGTCTGGTGGGTGGCGTCGCGAGGTTTCAGCCCGTCGGCGATGTTGCGCTCGACGTTCTCGACCACGACGATCGCGTCGTCGACGACGATGCCGATGGCGAGCACCAGACCGAAGAGCGTCAGATTGTTGAGCGAATAGCCGAGCGCCGAGAGGACCGCGAAGGTGCCGATCAGCGACACCGGAATGGTGGCGAGCGGGATGATCGCCGTGCGCCAGTTCTGCAGGAAGACGACGATGACGACGACGACCAGGATCACCGCCTCGAACAGCGTCTGGTAGACGGCGTCGACCGAGGCCTGGATGTATTCCGTCGGGTTGAACGGGATGGCGTAGGCGATGCCTTGCGGGAAGCTCTTGGCGAGCTCGTCCATGGCGGTGCGGATCTCCTTGGCGGCGGCGAGCGCATTTGTGCCCGGTCGCTGGAAGATGCCGATACCGACGGACGACTTGCCGTCGAAGGAGGAGAGGTTGTCGTAGCTCTGGGCGCCGATCTCGACCCGCGCCACGTCCTTCAGGCGGACGATGCGGCCGTCGGCGGTCGAGCGGACGATCACCTCGTTGAACTGCTGGGCGTCCTGGAAGCGCCCTTGCGTCTTCACCGAGAACTGGAAGGCGTTGTCCTTGGGCGCCGGCTGGCCGCCGATCGAGCCGCCGGAGACCTGGACGTTCTGGGCGCGCACCGCGGCGATGGCGTCGTCGGCGGTCAGCCCCAGGCTCGCCAGCTTGTCGGGATCGAGCCAGATGCGCAGCGAATAGAGACGCTCGCCGAAGATCGTCACGTCGCCGACGCCGTCGAGGCGCAGGAGCGGGTCACGGACGTTGGCGCGAGCGAAGTTCGACACGTAGAGCGGATCGAGCGACCCGTCGGGCGAGTACATCACCACGACCATCATGATGTCGGGCGACGACTTGTTGGTGGTGACGCCGAGCGACTGCACCGCCGAGGGCAGGCGCGGCATGGCGATCGACACGCGGTTCTGAACCAGAACCTGCGCCTTGTTGAGGTCGGTGCCGAGCTTGAAGGTGATGGTCAGCGCCATCGAGCCGTCGGCGGAGGCGTAGGAGGACATGTAGAGCATGTCCTCGACGCCGTTGATCTGCTCCTCGAGCGGCGTTGCCACGGTCGCCGCCACCGTTTCGGCGTCGGCGCCGGGATAGTTGGCGCGCACCACGATGGTCGGCGGCGCGATCTCGGGATATTGCGACACCGGCAGATTGCGGAAGGCGATCGAGCCGACGAGGATCAGCAGGATCGACAGGACCGAGGCGAAGATCGGCCGGTGGACGAAGAAGTGAGCGAAGCGCATCGGGTCGCGTCCTCACTTGGCCGGCGGCTGAGCGGCGGGCGCGGCGGGTGGAGGCGGGGCCGGGATCGCCGGTCCGACCGGCGGCAGCGCCACCATCTGCGGCGTCACCTTGACGCCCGGCCGGATGCGCACGATGCCGTTGACGGCGATCGTCTCGCTGCCGTCGAGACCGGAGCGGATCAGCCGCCAGCCGTCGATCTTGGGACCCGGCACCACCGGCTTCTGAGTGGTCGAGCCGTCCGCGGCGACGACGTGGACGATGCGGCGGGTCTGATCGGAGGCGATCGCCTCGTCGGGCAGCAGGATGCCCTTCTTGGTGCCGCCGAGCGGCACACGGATCTTGCCGAAGAGGCCGGGGGTGAGGAACAGGTCGTCGTTGGCGACCTTGGCGCGCACCCGCATGGTGCCGGAGGCCTGATCGACGCGGTTGTCGAAGAAGTCGACGCGTGCCTTGCGCTTCGGCTCGGGTTCGTCGGTGGTGCCGACGACGCCCTCGAGGCCGACGATCGAGGCGCTCGGGCCGCCGCTCGCCGCGGCGCGCTCGAAGGCGAGGAAGGTGGTCTCGTCGACGTCGAAATAGAAGTCGATCGGGTCGGCGGCGACGATGGTGGTCAGGAGCGTGTCGTTGGCCGCTACGAGCGTGCCCTCGGAGACCAGGGTGCGCGACAGGCGGCCGTCGATCGGCGCCTTCACCTGGGTGAACTCGAGATTGAGCTTGGCGGCGGCGAGCGCAGCGCGGTCGCCGGCGAGCTTGGCGGTCGCCTGGATCACCGCCTGGCGGCGCTGATCGAAGACCTGTTCGGTGATGTTGCCGGTCTTCTGCAACTGAGTGGCGCGCTCGAGGTCCCCGTTGGCGAAGGAGAGCGTCGTCTCCGACACGGTGACGGCGGCCGCCGCCTGATCGACCGACGCCTGATAGGGCCGCGGATCGATGGCGAAGAGCAGGTCGCCCTTCTTCACCGTCGCGCCGTCGGTGAAGGCGACCTTCTGGAGGTATCCGGCCACCCGCGACTTCACCTGGACCGACTGGGTCGCGTCGAACCGCCCGGTGAAGGCGACGTGCTCCTGGACGTCCTTGATCACCGGCTTGGCGACGGTGACCGGCGGGGCAGGGGGCGCGCCCTGTGCCTCGGCCTCCTGCGCTGCGACGAGGCAGGCGACGGCGAAGACGGCGGGAAGAAACAGGTGCCGCATGGGAAACCTCGGTGCGCGAAAAACGAGTCGCGGCCGGAGACGCGATCCGGCCGCGGCCCATATCAGCACGAGGAACGGTGTCTCGTCACCTTAATGATGGGTCATGCTGTGACGATCGACCATGTCGCCCGCCGCGGTCAGGCCGCCGCCGCGGTCGCCTCGCCGACGAGCCGCCGCAATCGGGCGATCGCCTTCTCCGACAATTCGGCCGCCAGGAATTCGACACCGAACTCCTCCTCCCCGACCCATTTGACGACACAGGGACAATAGATGCCCTTCTCGCCGCTCAACTCCATCTTGTCGCCGACCGCGACGCCGGCGATCGTCTTGACCTTGGCGCCGGTCAAGGAGACGTCGAGACAGGTCGCCTGTTCGCTGCGGCCGTCGCACCGCACCTCGATGAGGTGCCCGGTTTCGACCCGCTCGGCGCGCCCGTCACGGCGGTCGAGCGGACCGCGGCGCAGGGTCACCAGGAATTCCTTCACCGTCGCGGAGAGGCGATCGCCTTCGGACGAGATCGTATGGGTGCGTTGGCGGATGCCGCTGGCCAGCGTCGCCGTTTCGCGGGCGATCTCGGAGATGCCGTGGATGTCGCCGGTGACGGTACGGGTGCCTTCGAAGGCGTTACCGACGTTCTGGGCGATGTCGTCGGTCGCGGCGATCTGCGCTTCGATCGAACTGCGCATGGCGCCGGTGATGGCGTCGATCTCGGCGATGGTGCCGCCGATGCCGAGGATCGAATCGACCGCCGCCCTGGTCGCCGCCTGGACCTCGCCGATGTGGCGCGAGATCTCGCCGGTCGCTCGGCCGGTCTGTTCGGCGAGCGTCTTCACTTCCGAGGCGACGACCGCGAAGCCGCGTCCCGCCTCGCCGGCGCGCGCCGCCTCGATGGTGGCGTTGAGCGCCAGGAGGTTGGTCTGCGCGGCGATCTGATCGATGAGGTCGATGACCGCGCCGATCTTTTCCGCCGCCTCCGACAGGCCGGAGACGATCCGACCGGTCTCCTCGGCGCGCGCCACGGCGGTGCGGGCGATCACGGCGGAGCGGTCGACCTCGGTCCCGATGCCCTTGGCCGAGGAGGTCAGCGCGGCGGCGGCGTCGGCGACCGCCTGGACGTCGGAGGACGCCGTCTCGGACGTGCGGCCGACCGAGGCGGCACGTTCGTCGGTGGCGCCTGCGCCGGTTTCCATCCGGCTGGCGGCGTCGCCCATGTCGCGCGACCCGTCGATCAGGCTCTCGACGATCGAATTGATCGTCTCGGCGAAGTCCGAGGTCGAGACGTTGAAGGCGTCGATCCGCGCCTGGATCATGTCGGTGGCCTCGTTGATCGTGTCGGAGGCCATCAAGAGGGCACCGTTCATGCCGTGCGGCAGGATGCGGCGGTAGTACCGATTGTGACGGACGGCATCCATGGCGGCGCTCGACTCGCGCACGAAGGCGTCGAGATGGTCCGCCATGTCGTTGATCGCGTCGGAGAGGCGGCCGATCATGCCGGCCTGATCGAAGACCAGATCGCGGGTCTCGAAATCGCCGGCGGCGACCGCCCGCGCCACGCCGATCGATCGGTCGATGCCGGCGGCGATGCGCAAGGCGTTCCAGGTCGCGAAACCGACGGCGAGACCGGCGACGCCGAGCAGGGTGAGGGCGGTGATCGTCTGGCCGAACCAGACGGCCGCCGCGGTCGCGGTGATCGCGGCCAGGGCCAGGGCGCCGGGGAGGAGCGCCTCAGAGCGCGAAGATGAGCTCGTCATAGCTGGCCGCCTTCGATTTCACGATTTCCATCAGACGAGAGAAGGAAGCCTTCAGGCCGTCCTTGGCGTTGGCGTGGGAGGCCTCGATCCGCAGGAGATCGGCATAGACCGGCTCCATCACCTCCTCGATCACCCGGCGATCCGGCACCCGGCGATTGGAGTGGTAGCCGACGACCTCGCGCGCCTCATCGTAAGACGGCGTGACATGGGCGAAGACCCAATAGAAATCGCCGGTCCGCGTCATGTTCTTGACGTAGGCGAAGACTTCTTTCTTCTCGGCCAGTTGGTCCCAGAGGAGCTTGAACACCGCTCTCGGCATGTCGGGATGACGAATGATCGAATGGGGTTTGCCCATCAATTCGTCCCGCGTGTAGCCGGCGACCTGTGAAAAAGTGCGGTTCGCGTAGGTGATGCGCCCCTTGAGATCGGTCTTGGAGACGATGATCTCCTCGGGGCGGAACGTCACTTCCCGATCCGTAGGCGAAACAATTGCACCCATCGAGAAACACCCGCTTCGAGTCCGGCAGGAAAGTCTGCTTTCTAAAGGTTTTGTGTCAGGAGCGTTAACAAACCGTTCCGTTCTTTTCGTCGGATGAATACGGGTAAGTTACGTAGCGTAATATTTGACCGGACACATGACGAGAAAGGAAACGTCGACGGAATTGCACGAGCCGTCGAAGTGAAGACCGGCGGCGTACCCCGCCGGGGTCGTCGCGGATGTGTGGTTGACCTCCGTACTTCGATCCGAGGTCGGCTCGGCGTCGCGCGGCCGGCGCTGCACGTGCGAATAATATGGGCACGAAAATTTCAAAAAGAAAAAAATTGCGTTGATTTTTTGCGGCGCATCATCATAATCGATGTGTGGCCGGTGCTTCGCGGCACCCGTCATGGCCCTTCTGGGCGTTTCCTCCCTAGACTTGGGCCGCCGTCACAGGCGGCCTTTTTTTGCGCCGCAGTGAGGCGGGTCCGGGTCAGGCCGGCGTTGGTCGGGCGGGCGTACGCCGTCGGCCGAGAGCGTTGCGAGCCACGGTCTGGGAGCGGCGTCAATCGCGCGGCAGTCGCATCGGCCGCCCGTCGGGACCGCGCAGCGGGAACATCGCCGCCTGGAACGCCGTCGACATGTGTCCGGCCTTCTCGATCGCCTTGTCGGCGAGGTCGGCGGGCAATTCCTCTCGCGCGGTCTCGGAGAACAGGGCGATCCAGCGATCGAAATGTTCGGGCGTCAGTTCGAGCTTCCAATGGGGCGGGAAGGGCCGCCCCATGTAGCGGTCGGAGCCGATCAACTGGCGCGACCAGAAATCGATGATCACCTTGAGATGCTCGTCGAGCGCCGGAATGGCGCGGAAGATCGGCCCGATCAGGTCGTCGGCGTCGCCCTTCACGTAGAAGCGACGCACGAGGCGCTCGATCGCCGGCTCGATCTCGTGCGGATCGTGTTCGACGGTGAGCGTGAGGAGGTCGCGCTCCATGGATCATCCTCGTCTGGGAACGGTCCCGAATTGCTCGCAGGTCGGTGGAGCCGGAGGCAATCGGTAGAACCACGCAGTCACCCACGGTCACCCGGTCCCACGCGAACCGGGTTGCGCGGTCAGACCGGGGCGATGACGTGGAAGAACGTCCCGGAGACGCGGCCGCGGCGGCTGCCGGTCGGCACCTGCGGCGAACCGTAGGCGTCTCCGGCGAATCCGAAGGGGGCGTCGGTGCCGGGATCGACGATGGTGGCGTAGTGGAACTCGTGACCGCGGAGCCGTGTGCCGGCCGGGCCGAGCGGCCCCTCCGACAGCGTTTCCGCCGTCCGATAGCCGAGATTCATCTTGCGCTTCTCGAAGGATGTCGCGACGTCGAGCAGGGCTGTCATGGGGTGGGTCACGCCGGCGGCATCGGTGAGACTGCGGCCGAGCACCATGTAGCCGCCGCACTCGCCGTGGACCGGCTTCGTCGTTGCGAACCGCCGCAGCCCGTCGAGGAAGGTCGACGCGGCGGCGATCCGTCCCGCATGGAGTTCCGGATAGCCGCCGGGCAGCCAACAGACGTCGCAGCGCGGGCTCGGCGCCTCGTCGGCGAGCGGCGAGAAGAACTCGACATCCGCACCGGCGGCGCGCCACCCGGCGAGGAGATGAGGGTAGAGGAAGCCGAAGGCGGCGTCCCGGGCGACGGCGATCCGCTGGCCCGGCGGCGGCAGGAGCTTCGCACCGGTCGTGTCGAGCGCGCGCAGCGGTCGCGCCGCGCGCGTCATCCGGTCGAGATCGACGTGGGCCTCGACGAGGTCGGCCATGCGCTCGAGCAGCGCCTCGAGGCCGTCCGTTTCGGCCGCCTGGACGAGACCGAGGTGGCGCTCGGGGACGGCGATGTCGCCCGTCCGCGGGATCGCGCCGAGGACGTCGACGCCGATGGCTCGGATGGCGTCGCGCACCAGCCGGGTGTGGCGCTCCGAGCCGACGCGGTTGAGGATCACGCCGGCCAGGGCGAGATCGGGCGCATAGGCCTTCACGCCTGCGACGATCGCCGCCGCCGACTGCGACTGACCGGAAACGTCGTGGACGAGCACCACCGGCAGCCCCAGTGTCGCGGCGACATCGGCGCTCGAGCCCGTCCGCCCCGCTTCGCCGGGCACACCGTCGAAGAGACCCATCAGCCCCTCGGCGAGAAGGAGATCGGCGCCGGCGCTGGTCTCGCCGGCGAGCCGGGCGAGGAGGGCGGGGGGCATCGACCAACTGTCGAGATTGAGGCTCGGCCGGCCGGTCGCGGCGGCGTGGAAGGCCGGATCGATGTAGTCGGGGCCGCATTTCGCCCCGGCGACGGCGAGGCCGCGCCGCTTCAGCGCCCGGAGGGCGCCGAGCGTCACCGTCGTCTTGCCGCTCGACGATCGCAGCGCCGCGACGAGGAGGCCGCGCGCCGGGGTCATACGGTGGCGTCGGGGAAGCCGAGGGCGGCGCGCACCGGCACGATCGAGCCGATCACGGTGATCGCCGGCGCCTCGATGCCGGCCTTGGCGACGTCGGCGACGGCGTTTCCGAGGGTCGAGACCAGCACCCGCTGCTCCGGCGTCGTCGCCTTGTTGACGAAGGCGACGGGGGTGTCCGCGGTCATGCCGGCGCGCATCAGCTCGGCGATGATGGCGGCGAGGTTGTTCATCGCCATGTAGAGGACGAGCGGCACGCCGGTGCGGGCGAAGGCGGCCCAGTCGATCGCCTCCGGACCCTGCATGGCGTAGTGGCCGGTCATCAGGATGATGGCCTGGTTGGTGTCGCGGGTGGTCGCCGGGATGCCGGCGGCGGCGAGGCCGCCGAGGCCGGAGGTGATGCCCGAAACCACCTGGAAGGGGATGCCGGCGGCGTGGAGCGCCAGCGCCTCTTCACCGCCGCGGCCGAAGACGAAGGGATCGCCGCCCTTGAGGCGCAGGACGCGCTTGCCCTGGCGGGCGAGTTCGATCAGACGATCGGTGATGTCACGCTGCTTGGCCGAGGGTTTGCCGCCGCGCTTGCCGGCGAATTCGAGTTCGGCATCCTTGCGGACGAGCTCCAGGATCTCGGGCGAGACGAGCGCGTCGTAGACCAGCACGTCGGCGGTGCCGAGCGCGTGGATGGCGCGGGCGGTGAGCAGTCCGGGGTCGCCGGGGCCGGCGCCCACCAGCCAGACGGAACCCGGCTCGAAGGTCGGCATGTGCCGGCCGAGCGGTCCGAGATCGATCATGGCGCATTCCCTCCGTTGACGTCCTTCCCGGATCAGATACCAAGTCGCACGATGAAAGACGACACCTCCTTGATCGAAGATACGAAGGATTCTCGTCTGCGGCGCGGCTGGACCACCGGGTCCTGCGCCACGGCGGCGGCCAAGGCGGCCTTTTCCGCGCTTCTCGGGCGCGGCTTTCCCGATCCGGTGGAGATCGCACTTCCCGGCGGCGAACGGCCGAGCTTCGCGCTGGCCACCACCGAAATCGGTGCCGATTTCGCCCGCGCCGGCGTGGTCAAGGACGCCGGCGACGACCCCGACGTCACCCACGGCGCGCTCGTCGTCGCGACCGTTCGCCGCGCTGCGGCGGGGAGGGGGGTCGTCTTTCGCGCCGGAGACGGGGTCGGCACCATCACCCGTCCCGGTCTGCCGCTCGCCGTCGGCGAGCCGGCGATCAATCCCGTGCCGCGCGCCATGATCGCCCGCGCCCTCGCCGAAGTCGCGGAAGCCGCTGGGGCCGCGGTGGACGTCGAGGTCGAGATCTCGATCCCGAACGGCGAGAAGATCGCGGTGAAGACGCTGAACCCGCGCCTCGGCATCCTCGGTGGCCTGTCGATCCTGGGGACGACCGGCATCGTCGTGCCCTTCTCCTGCGCCGCCTGGATCCATTCGATCCACCGCGGCATCGACGTCGCCCGCGCCATGGGGTTCACCCACGTCGCCGGGTCGACCGGCCACACGAGCGAGGTCGCGGTGCAGGCGCTCCACCGCCTCGACGAGGTGCAGCTCATCGACATGGGCGACTTCGTCGGCGGTATGGCGAAGTACCTGCGCAGCCATCCGGTCGAGCGGGTGACCGTCGCCGGCGGCATCGGCAAGATGGTCAAGCTGGCGCAGGGGCTCGCCGATCTCCACTCCAAGCGTGGGTCGGTCGATCACGATTTCCTGGCTGAAATCGCGGCGCAGGCGGGTGCGGCGGCGGATGTGGTCGCGCGGGTGAGGGGAGCCAACACGGCGCTCGAAGTGCTGGAGATCGCGCGCGAAACCGGCTTCGATCTCGGCACGCCGATCGCCGAGGCCGGCTGGCGAACGGCGGCGAAGCTCCTCGACGGCGCGCCGATCGCGCTCGAGGTGGCGGTGTTCGATCGCCGCGGCGGGCTGGTGGCGACGACAGGGTTCCGACCGGTCGGTATGTAGCCGGATCGCGTTCGGGTCGGGAGAGGGAGGCGAGCTTACCGACCGACCGGTCGGAATCATCGCTCTCTCAGATGTCCAGTTCCAACTCGTCGGCGAAGGCGGCGCGTTCCTGGATGAAGGTGAAGCGGGCCTCGGGCTTGTTGCCCATCAGGCGCTCGACCGAATCCGCCGTCGGTTGTTCGCTGTCGTCGAGGATGCCGACGCGCAGAAGGGTGCGCGAGCGCGGATCCATGGTCGTCTCCTTGAGCTGGTTCGGCATCATCTCGCCGAGGCCCTTGAAGCGGCCGATCTCGGGCTTCTTGTTCTTGAACATCGTCCGCATCAGCTCGTCGCGATGCGCCTCGTCGCGGGCGTAGGCGGTCTTGGCGCCGTGGGTCAGCCGGTAGAGCGGCGGTACGGCGAGATAGAGGTGGCCGCTCCTCACGAGGTTGGGCATCTCGCGCCAGAAGAAGGTGACGAGCAGCGAGGCGATGTGGGCGCCGTCGACGTCGGCGTCGGTCATGACGATGATCTTGTCGTAGCGCAGATCCTCGTCGCGATAGGCGGAGCGCAACCCGCATCCGAGCGCCTGGACGAGGTCGGCGAGCTGCTGGTTGGCGCCCAGCTTCTCGCGCGTCGCCGAGGCGACGTTGAGGATCTTGCCGCGGAGCGGCAGCACCGCCTGGGAACGGCGATCGCGTGCCTGCTTGGCCGAGCCGCCGGCCGAATCGCCCTCGACGATGAAGAGTTCGGAGCCCTGCGCGGCGCTGTCGGAGCAGTCGGCGAGCTTGCCCGGCAGGCGCAGCTTGCGCACCGCGGTCTTGCGCAGGACCTCCTTCTCCTGGCGACGCTTGAGGCGCTCCTCGGCGCGCTCGATCGTCCATTCGAGGAGTTTCGCGGCATTGGCGGGCGAGGCGGCGATCCAGTGGTCGAAGGCGTCCTTGATCGCCGTCTCGACGATGCGGCTCGCCTCCTGAGTGGCGAGCTTGTCCTTGGTCTGGCCGACGAACTCCGGTTCGCGGATGAAGACCGACAGCATGGCGCCCGAGGAGGTCATGACGTCGTCGGTGGTCAGCACGCCGGCCCGTTTGTTGCCGACGAGATCGGCGTAGGCCTTGAGGCCGCGCAGGAGCGCGATGCGGAAGCCGGCCTCGTGAGTGCCGCCCTCGGGGGTCGGCACGGTGTTGCAGTAGGAGGAGACGAAGCCGTCGCCGGCGAACCAGGCGACCGCCCATTCGACCGCGCCGTGGCCCGACGTCTTCGCCGTCTTTCCCGCGAAGAAGTCCTCGCAGACGAGGCGCTCGCCCTTCAGCCGTTCGGCGAGGAAGTCCTTCAGGCCGCCGGGGAAGTGGAAGACCGCCTTGTCCGGCACCGGATCGGCCTGCGACACGCATTCCGGTGCGCAGGACCAACGGATCTCGACGCCGCCGAAGAGATAGGCCTTGGAGCGGGCCATGCGGTAGATGCGTTCCGCCTTGAAGCGCGCGCCCTCGCCGAAGATCTGGGGATCGGGGCGGAAGCGCACCGTGGTGCCGCGACGGTTCATGATCTCGCCGAGACTTTCGAGCCCACCCTGCGGATTGCCGCGAGAGAAGCGTTGGCGATAGAGCCGCCGGTTCTTGGCGACCTCGACCTCGAGGAACTCGGAAAGTGCATTGACCACCGACACGCCGACGCCGTGCAGACCGCCCGAGGTCTCGTATGCTTTGCCGTCGAACTTTCCGCCCGAATGCAGCATGGTCATGATGACTTCGAGGGCGGATTTGTCGGGGAACTTCGGGTGCGGATCGACCGGGATACCGCGGCCGTTGTCGGCGATGGTCAGCGTCCCGTCGGCGTCGAGCGCCACTTCGATGAAGGAGGCGTGGCCGGCCACCGCCTCGTCCATCGAATTGTCGATGACCTCGGCGAAGAGATGGTGCAGAGCCTTCTCGTCGGTGCCGCCGATGTACATGCCGGGGCGGCGGCGAACCGGTTCGAGGCCTTCGAGGACTTCGATGTGGGAAGCGTCGTAGTCGCTCTCGCCGGGCGTGGCGCGCTTCGACGAGGCGGCCAGCGTCAGCGCCGCCTTGACGGCCTCGGCCTTGGCGGCCGGCGTCTTCGCCGGCGCCTTGCGCGCCGTCGCCGCTCCGCCGAAGAGATCGTCACTCGCCATCTGCCGACACCCGTCCTTCGCGCTCGCCCGTCGCCATCCCGGCGCGGGCGCCGTTCATAGCCCGATCGTCCACCCGAATCACCGGCATTCTGTCACGGATCGGGAGGGCAAGGGAATTTGTTCGTGCATTGTTCTTGCTGGCCGTATCTCGGATCGTCGCGCGCTTCGCACTCTACCGCGGCGGGTCGGCTTCACGCCTCGTCCGGTGCCGCGCCGCGGCGATCAGCGTCCAGGTGTAGATCACCAGCGCCGTCCAGATCAGGGCGAAGGCGGCGAGCTTGGTCGCGCCGAAGGGCTCGTGGAAGACGAAGACGGCGATGAGGAAGATCATCGTCGGGGCGGAATACTGCATCACGGCGATGGTCGAGAGGCGCAGCAGCTTGGCGCCGGTGGCGTAGAGCATCAGCGGGATGGCGGTGACGACGCCGGAGCCGACGAGGAGAAGCGCGTCGGTGGCGCCGGTGTGGAGGAAGTGCGAGGCGCCCTCGCGCTCGAGCCAGCCGAACATCGCGAGGGAGGGCAGCGCCAGAAGCGTCACCTCGAGCAGGAAGCCCTGGGTCGGATCGACCGGCAGGGTGCGCTTGAAATAGGCGTAGAAGCCCCAGGAGACGGTGAGGACGATCGACACCCAGGGCAGGCCGCCGGCCTCCCAGGTGAGGAGCGCCACCGCGAGGGCGGCGAGGAAGATGGCGAAGACCTGCGGCCGGCTCAGCCGCTCGCCGATCAGCACGGCGGCGAGGAACACCGAGAACAGCGGGTTGATGTAGTAGCCGAGCGCCGTCTCCAGCGCCCGTCCGGCGCCGATCGCCCAGACGTAGGTGCCCCAGTTCACCGAGATCAGCGAGGCGGTCAGGAAAGCCATCGCCAGGGTGCGCGGCGTGGTCGCCGCCTTCACCAGCGCGCCGGCCTTGCCCTGCCACCACACCACCAATCCGGCGATCGGCAGCGACCACAGGATCCGGTGCGGCACCACCTCCCAGGCCGGCACGTGCGCCAGCGCCTTCATGTAGAGCGGCAGGAAGCCCCACATGAAATAGGCGCCACCGGCGAAGAGGAAGCCTTCCCGCGTATCGCGATGGTCCGAAGGAGACATGAAGAGCCGTTTCGAGCCGAAGCTCACATCGAGGGGAAGGGACGGCGCGGGCGCCGGCGGAACGTCGTACGCCCGGCGGCCGCAGGGTACGGCGACCGGAGAGAACTTGCGGCGGGCCGCGGCGGTCCGTACCGAGCCGCTGCGATCCTCCATCCCATAAAGGCCTTTTCGAGATCGCGCAGAGCGGCGGAGCGCATGGCTGCCCCCCACCGGATCGGCGCGATCCCCGCTCACTCCGGCCGTGAATCCCGGCCGCGGAACCGCCGCTGATAGCCCGCATCGTAGAGCGCGCTCTCGCGGACGACCTCCGCCGCGAGCGCCCGGCCGACCAGGATCAGCGCGGTGCGCTCGAGGCCTCCGGCGGCGGCGAGCTCCGCCTCGATGGTGGCGAGCGTCCCGCGGATCACCTTCTCGTCGGGCCAGGTGGCGCGGAAGACGATCGCCACCGGGCAGTCGGCGCCATAGGCGGGCGTCAGTTCGGCGACGATCTTCGGCAACACGTGGATCGAGAGATGGACGGCCAGCGTCGCCCGTGTCGCGGCGAAGGCTGCGAGCGTCTCGGTCTCGGGCATCGCCGAGGCGCGGCCCGAGGTGCGGGTGAGCACCACCGACTGGGCGACTTCCGGCAGCGTCAGTTCCTGGCCGAGAACGGCGGCGGCGGCGGCGAAGGAGGGTACGCCCGGCGTCACCGTGTAGGGGATGCCGTGTTTCTCCAGGCGGCGGATCTGCTCGCCCATGGCGCTCCACACCGAGAGGTCGCCGGAATGGAGCCGCGCCACGTCTTCGCCCGCGGCGTCGGCGCGGAGGTATTCCGCCTCGATCTCGTCGAGCGACATCGGCGCCGTGTCGACGATGCGGGCGTCCGCGCGGGCGTGGGTCAGGAGTTCGGGCGCGATGATCGAGCCGGCCCACATCACCACGGGGCACCGCGCCAAGAGGTCGCGCCCGCGCACCGTGATGAGATCGGCCGCGCCGGGCCCGGCTCCGATGAAATGCACCGTCATTCCGCATCCGCTCCCGTCGTCGCGCCGCCGAGTGCCACCGCCACGGTGGCGCCCCTGTCGGCCATGCGTTTCACCACCAGACGTGCGCCGGGGCCGGCGCCGGCGAGCGCCGCGCCCTCCGCGATCGACGGCACGCCGAAGAGTTCCACCACCTTGTCCGACCGCGTCTCGACGGCGTCGGCGACCGCCGCCAGCGCGGCGCGCGGCAGATGGACGAGGGCGAGCCCGAGGGCCGCGGCGGCCTCGCCGATGCCCGGTTCCTGCGCCTTGTCGACGACGGTGAACATCGCCACCGGCGCATCGGGCCGGGCGCAGGTCTCGAGGGCGCGTTCGACGAGATCGGCGATCGCCGCGCCCGAGACCCCGGAGCGGCAACCGACCCCGACGGCGAGGAAGGGGCGGGAGGTCATGCGAGGGCTCTCCGCTCGGGCTGAGCGGAGGTGCTCGTCGCACCGAGAGTGCCGGCCCCACCTCCCTGTCCCTCCCCCTCGAGCGGGGAGGGGACGCCGAAGGCGCAGCCGGTCATCGCGACGTGGGCCCGGCGGTGTTTCGGAACGGCCCAGCGCCTATGGGACGAAGATCCGCGCCCCGTCGTTGCCTCCCCCCGGGAGGGGGCGGGACAGGGAGAGGGGGCTAGGAGGCTGCCCGGCGGACGGCGGGAGTTCGGGTCGAACGCCGAGCACCTCATCCCTCGTCCTCCACAGCCTCGTCCACCTCGTCTCCCCGGCCCGTCCAACGGTTTTCCACAGGGCCGTCCACAGGTTTTTCCCAACACCACTGGACGATCGGCATCGCCGGCTTGAAGCCGTGGAAGCGGCCGAGGGGGACGGCGCGGGCGATCGAGATCTGCACCAACTCGCCGCCGAAAGCCTTGGCGTGGCCGATCACCTCGGCCTGGGTCTCGATGGTCACGGCGTTGATCACCAGCCGCCCGCCCGGGGCGAGGCGCTCCATGCACAGTTTCACCAGTGCCGCGTCCGAGCCGCCGCCGCCGAGGAAGACGGCGTTCGGCGTCGCCAGTCCGTCGAGGGCGGCCGGGGCGAAGCCCTCGACGATGGCGAGATCCGGCACCCCGAATGTGGCGGCGTTGCGGGCGATGCGGGCGAGGCGATCGGCGCGCGGCTCGACGGCGATCGCCCGGTTCTTCGGGTCCGCCAGCATCCATTCGATGGCGATCGAGCCGGTGCCGGCGCCGACGTCCCACAGGAGTTCGCCGTGGCGCGGCGCCAGCTTGGAGAGCGTCACGGCGCGGACTTCGCGCTTGGTGATCTGGCCGTCGTTGTCGAAGAAATGATCGGGAATGCCGGCGGCGAGCGGCAGGACGCGGGCGCTCGCGTCGGCCACCACCTCGATCGCCACGGTGTTCAGGGGATCGAGATCGGCGCGGTCGAAGTCGTTCGCCGTGGTGGCGTGGACGCGCTCGCGCATCCCCCCCATAGCCTCCAGCACGATCAGCTTGGAGCGGCCCATGCCGCGGTCGCGCAGGTGTTCGGCGAGGCGGCCGGGCGTGGTGCCGTCCCAGGAGAGGACGAGGATGCGCCGGCCGGGCTGGAGATGCGGCACGATCTTCTCGAAGGCGCGGCCGTGGAGGGTGACCAGCGCACAATCCTGCACCGCCCAGCCGACGCGCGCCGCCGCCATCGAGAAGGCCGACGGGGCAGGGATGGTGACATAGTCGGTCGGCGGCACGTGGCGGGCGAGCAGCGAGCCGACGCCGTAGGAGAAGGGGTCGCCCGACGCGAGCACCGCCACGGGGCGGCCGCGTCGCGCCAGGATCGCCGGGAAGGCGTCGGTGAGCGGCGACGGCCAGGCGAGTTTCTCGCCCTTCACGTCGCCGACCAGATCGAGATGGCGCTTGCCGCCGACGACGAGTTCGGCTTGATCGAGGAGCCGACGCGCGGCAGGAGAGAGGCCGTCGAGGCCGTCTTCGCCGAGGCCGAGGATGGCGAGCCACGGATGGGTGGCGGCCGGATCGATCATGGATGCGCTCCCGGGAGGGGTCATGCGGGTTCTGGTGCTGGGTGGTACCACGGAAGCGAGCCGTTTGGCCAAGGCGCTTTCGGCGCGGTCCGACATCGTCGCGACGCTGTCGCTCGCCGGCCGGACCGAGGCGCCGGCGGCCCAGCCGATCCCGACGCGGATCGGCGGCTTCGGCGGTGTCGAAGGGCTGGCCCGGCACCTCCGCGACGAGGCGATCGGCGTTCTCGTCGACGCCACCCACCCCTTCGCCGCACAGATCTCGAAGAACGCGGCGGAGGCGGCGCGGGCGACGGCCACGCCGATCGTCGCCTTCGTCCGCCCACCGTGGACCCGGGAGACGGGCGATCGGTGGATCGATGTCGAGAGTCTCGACGCGGCGGCCCGCGCGATCGGCGAGACGCCGCGTCGCGTGCTCCTCACCACCGGCCGCCTCGGCCTTCCCGCCTTCGAGGCGGCGCCGCAGCATCACTATCTCGTCCGCACCATCGATCATCCCGGCGACCTGCCGGGTCTGCCCGATCACACGCTGCTGCTCGATCGCGGGCCCTTCGACCTCGCCGCCGAGCGCGATCTGATGGTGCGCGAGCGTATCGACGTGGTGGTCACCAAGAACTCCGGCGGCTCGGCGACACGGCCGAAGATGGTGGCGGCGCGGGAGCTCGGCCTTCCGGTGATCGTGGTGCAACCGCCGGTCCGCCCCGATGTCCCGCAGGTGCACGACGTCGAGGGCGTCTTCGCCTTCATCGAGAAGGCGAGGGCGCCATAGGTTGCGGATCGGTAGGGTGCGAAGAGCGCGAGCGAATTGCCGCGTCCGATGCCCCGGAGCGGAACGCCCGACAGGGTCGGATATTTCACCGGCGCCGCCGGTGCGATTCGCTGCGCTCTTCGCACCCTATTTCGGCAACGGCTTCGAATAGATCTTGCGGAAGATCTCGTCGGCCTTCGCCCGCGCGGCGCGCTGTTCGTCGGGGGTGAGGTTCTGCCGGCAGTCGATCTCGACGTTGTCGTCGTCGGAGGCTTCGGCTTTCGGATGCTTGGCGGCGACGATGACCAGCCGCCAGGCGCAGGCCTTGACGTCGTCGATCGATTCCACCCCGTCGCAGCCGTCGGTGTAGCACCAGGCGATGTTGCGCTGGTTCTGGTAGGTGCCGGCCATGGCGCGGGTCATCTCGTCGTCCCAATGGGCGCGCTGGGCGTCGGTGACGACGTATTTGAGCCGCGGCAGATGGGTCGCCAATTCCGGCACGGGCTTGAATACCTGCGCCCGCCCGGGCGACGGCGTCAGGTCGCAGAGCGCGGCCGACGTCGGCGACAGGGCCGAGAAGCCGGGCTTGTCGCCGCCGCCGATGAGGAAGTCCGCACGGCGCTCGGCATCGGCGAAACCGGCGAGCGTCGTCGGTGACGAGCGCACCTTCATGGCCAGCGCGATGTGCACGCCCCAGCCGAGCCTACGGATGGCGGTGGAGCGTTCGTCGGAGACGATCGCCGTCAGGCCCGAGACGTCGCTCGCGTGGGCGGTGAAGAGCGCCGGACAGGCGCGGCGGAAAGCGTCGAGCGCCTTGTCGACGAATTCGCGCGAGACCTTGTCGGTCTCCATGTCCACCGAGATCGCCGTCGGATCCGACGAACAGGCCGCGGCGGCGAAGACGATCACGAAGGCGAGCCCGCGACGGATCGAGGGCGCGGACGAGCGAGGGGAGGGAGGCGACATCATCGGGCGCTCCGGTTCGGTTCGCCCGAGTGTGCCACGAAAATCGTCGGCGGAAGGTTATCGGACCCGCCGGATCTTCGCCGCTCCCATGGTCCTCGCCGACATTCCACTGCGCCGGACGCAGACCCTTCAGATCCCGTCGGGGAAGACCGCGTCCATCACATCGAGGGCGAAGCGGGCCGAGACGGTGGCGGGGCCGCCGCCCATCTCCATGCCGACGTCGATCGCCTCCATGATCTCGCGACCCGAGGCGCCGGCCCGCGCCGCCTGCTCGATGTGCCACTGGATGCAGCTCTCGCAGTCGAGGACGATCGAGATGCCGATGGCGATCAGTTCCTTCTGGCGCTTCGAAAGCGCGCCGTCGGCATAGGTCGCTTTCTCGAGCGTCACGAAGGCCTGGTAGGTCTTCGAGCCGAGTGCGGTGAAACGCATGTGGGCGGCACGCCGCCGCTTCGCCAATTCGCCGAGTTTTTCAGTGACCATGGGCGGACCCTCTCGTGATCTTTCGAGCCCATCCTCCGCCTGGAGGGTGGCGCATCCGGGAAGCTCCGTAAAGACGGTGAATGGACGCGGGGGAAGGTCGTGGCAAAGCGGATTCCCACTGAGTCGCAAGGGCTTGTTAACCACGAGATGATCGAATGGAGGTCTCGGTTCCCTCGCGGGGCGTCGTTGTTCAGAGTTCGAGGCGTCAGAGTTCGTATGTCCACGCGTCAACACAAGAAATCCTATCTGCGTCCTCTGCTCGTCCCGGTCATCGCCCTCGGCTTCTCAGGTTACTTCGCCTGGCACGGTTGGCACGGGTCCTTCGGTATCGAAGCGCGTCGGCAATTGGCGGTCGAGGCGAAGCGTCTCGACGGCGAGCTCGCCAAGGTGAAGGCCGAGCGAGCGGCGGTCGAACGGCGTGTGGCGCTGCTGCGCTCCGCCAGCCTCGAGAGCGACATGCTCGACGAACGCGCCCGCGAGATCCTCGGCTTCGCCAACGGCAACGAGGTCGCCATCGTCGCGACTGCGCCGATCGGTCGCATCGTCAACCGAAACTGAGTTCATTTGGTCGAATCAACTCGATTTCAGTTCAGTCGAAAATTCGTGTTGCACAGCAACATCTTGATGGTGCTCCGCACCGTCGTCGGTGACCCTTGCGTGGGGTCGCGGACGCTCTATCCTCCCCTCATCCAGATCGGTACGCCGCCGACGCAGGGGAGGAACAGATGGCCACGGCCAAGTCGACCAAGAGCAAGGCGCCGCAAGAGACGGGACCGGCTCCCTTCAATCGGGACGAGGAACTCGCCGCCTATCGCATGATGCTGCTGATCCGCCGCTTCGAGGAGAAGGCGGGTCAGATGTACGGCATGGGGCTGATCGGCGGTTTCTGCCACCTCTACATCGGCCAGGAAGCCGTCGTCGTCGGCATGCAGATGGCGATGGAAGAGGGCGACCAGTTCATCACCGGCTACCGCGACCACGGCCACATGCTGGCCTGCGGCATGTCGGCGAACGGCGTCATGGCCGAGCTGACCGGGCGCCGCGGCGGCTATTCCAAGGGCAAGGGCGGCTCGATGCACATGT
>CALBKH010000086.1 GCA_937892955.1 uncultured Alphaproteobacteria bacterium | reverse complement strand
CCTCGAAATGGTTCGAGTCCGCCTCGTGGATCTCCTTCGCCGCGATCAACGATCCGGAGACCGCCGACTACATCTCCAAGCGCTGCGGCGACACCACCGTCGAGGTCGATCAGATCAGCCGCAGTTCGCAGATGTCGGGATCGTCGCGCACCCGCTCGAAGCAACTCGTCCGTCGGCCGTTGATCCTGCCGCACGAGGTGCTGCGGATGCGCACCGACGAGCAGATCGTCTTCACCGCCGGCAATCCGCCTCTGCGATGCGGACGTGCCATCTGGTTCCGGCGCGACGACATGAAGGCCTGCGTCGCCGAAAGCCGGTTCGAGCGCTCGAGCCGAGACGTCCCCGCCGATCCACTATCGAGCAAACCATCGACGACGTGAATCGATCGCGCTCGATCGATTCCGAACTCTCGTTGGACGCGGATGCGAGCTCGAACGAGACTCGCTTCATGATGCCCGAACCCGTTCTCCTCCACCGCATCGATCCGACGCGCAACATGGCGCGGTTCTATCGACTGTCGATCGAGCCGAACCTCTTCGGCGGTGTCTCGCTCGTCCGCACCTGGGGGCGGATCGGTGGCGAGGGACGGACGATGATCGAAATGCAGGAGACGCCTCGGGATGGCGAGCGCCGCCGTGAAGCGCTCGAACGGATGAAGCGACGCCGTGGGTACGAGGAGACCAAGCCGGCTCGTTGAATGCTGTCGGCGACGGCGAAGTTGTTTCTTATGAAACTTCATGCTATAGAATTTTCATGAGATGGAGGTGATGACATGCCTCTCGCACCAACTGCGCCGATCGCTCGGCCAGCCCCCGGCCCCGTCCTGACCAAGGCCGCCTTGCGCGCGGCCGAGCGGCTGGGCCTGACGGCGCGCGTCCTCTCCGGCGTTCTCGGCCTCAGCGAGGCCACGCTCTCGCGGATGAAGCGCGGCGACGTCGCGCTCGAGCCGGAGAGCAAGCCCTACGAACTGGCCGTCCTCTTCGTGCGTCTCTTCCGGTCTCTCGATGCGGTGACCGGCGGCGACGAAGCCGTGGCGCGCGCCTGGATGGCCAATGCCAACACCGCCCTCGGATCCACACCGATCGAGCGGATCGGCACCATCACGGGGCTCATCGATGTCATCGCCTACCTGGACGCCCGACGCGCTCGCGTCTGAATCAAAGCCGTGGCACGGTCGAGGCTGGCGTCTGGTCGAAGCGCAACACCGCGTCTCCACGCTGAAGCTCGTCGATGACCTCGGCGAGCAGGCGCTGCTCGAAGAATTGCTCGAGGTGACCAAACCGCCGCTGCCGGTCGAATGCCGCGGCCTCGACTACCTGCTCGCCACACCGTTCCGCTACGACCCGCCCTATCCGACCGGTTCACGGTTTCGTCGTGCAGGTCGCACGGCGGGGGTGTTCTACGCAGCGGAACGGCCGGAGACCGCCGTCGCGGAAATGGCCTTCTACCGGCTCCTGTTCTTCGCCGAGTCGCCCGCGACGCCCTGGCCGGACGACGCCGCAGAGTACACGGCGTTCGCGGCGGCGATCGCTACCGACCGTTGTCTCGATCTGACGGTCCCGTCGCTCGATCGAGACGCCGAGGCATGGTCGGATCCGGTCCGTTACGAGGCCTGCCAAGCGCTGGCGGACCAGGCGCGTGAAGCCGAGATCACCCTGCTGTGCTACGGTTCGGTACGCGATCCCGAGCACGGCATGGCCCTGGCGGTTCTCACCTGCTCCGCCTTCGCCGAGCCCGCTCCGATCGAACGGCGGACATGGCGGATGCGGTTGTCGCGCCACGGCGTTCAGGCGCTCTGCGAATTCCCGGTCGTGCGATTGGAGTTCGGGCGAAATGCCTTCTTCAGCGATCCACGGATAGCCGATCTCGTCTGGGATCGCTGATCATCATCCGCCGGTTCGATCGTCGGCGGCCGCCTTCCGCGCTGCGGCGAGGATGGCCCGAGCTTCGAGACGAGCGGTCCTCGCCTTGCCGTGCGCCTCCTCGAGCGAAGAGGCCCCCTCGATATCGGCAAGCGCCAACAATGTGGTGGAGAGCGCCGTCCGAAGTCGCAGCGTCGCGCTCACCAGCTTGTCGGTTCGGGTGACGTCGTCCGACATGAAACCTCGCGGTCGAGCCGTTGAAGACCGAGGGTCGCAGCGCCGGCCATCCACGTCAACCGACGGTTCGGCAGATTTTGTGCAGTGCAGCATAATTGACGCAATCAGTCGCGTCGCGCAGTCGTTCGGGAATCCGCTGTTCGGTCGTCGAACGACGCGGTGGATCACGACGAGCCGGGTCACGTCAGATCGGCTGCGTCCACCACATGAACGCCCGGCGGTCCATCGATCGCCGCATCGAGCAGGGCACGTGCGATGTTCGCGGCGGGATTGATCCGCAGGCGACGCGGCAGGATCGGGCCGATCGCTTCGAGCAGCACGGACGCGATCCGCTCGCCCAGCCGGATTTCGGCGCGGTCGCCACCGATCAATCCGGGTCTGACGAAGGTGAGGAACCCGAATCCGATCGACGTCAGATCCCGCTCGAGATCGCCCTTCACCCGGAAATAGAAGAATGGCGATCCCGGATGGGCTCCCGCCGCCGAGTTCAGGGCGAAGCGCCGGGCGCCGTGCTTCCGAGCAAGACGGGCGATTTCGAGCGGATAGTCGTGATCGACGCGACGAAACGCCTCCCGGGATCGCGCCTCCTTCATCGTCGTTCCGAGCGCACAGACGACGGCGTGGACGTGCCACCACTCGGCTTCTTCCGGCAAGCGCTCGTAGTCGATCACCGGCGCCTCCAGCTTCGGTCGCGCGCCGACCGGTCGCCGTACCGGCGCGACCACGATGCCGATGTGCGGATCGGCGAGCGCCAGTTCGAGGACATGGCGTCCCACCAGACCGGTCGCGCCGACGATCATCAACTTCATCGGACCTCGCGAGGTCATGTCGTCCTCCTCACGCCGGTCGGACCGCGCCGTATCTCGCCAAGGTCCAGGCATTGTACTCGACCTCGGAGGTTTCACGCCGCATATGGGCCAGGGTCAGCGAGTCTTCGCCGACATTGTAGCGGAGCTGGTCGGTGTCGTCGGTCGCCGCAGTGAAAATGGCGGCCGCGACGTCCTGCGCGGTCGAAAGCCGAAAGGGCGACGGACCCAGATACATCTGGGCGATCTGGTCGGCATAGGCCCGATAGGCCGGTGGCACCGGCACGGCCTGCGACGTCTCCAGGGCGCGCTGGATGAAATTGGTCTCCTTCACCAGGCCCGGCTCGACCAGTTTCACCACGATTTTCTGGGTCGCCAACTCGTGGCGGACGGATTCGGTGAAGCCGTCGACCGCCCACTTGCTGGCGCTGTAGACCGACAGCAACGGCTCCGGGACGATCGCCGACGAGGAACTGACGTTGACGATGCGCCCGCCGCCGTTGTCGCGGAAGTGTGGGAAGATCGCTTGCATGACCCGCATCGCGCCGAAGACATTGGTCTCGAAGAGGGCGCGGACGGTTTCCATCGGCGTCGCCTCGAACACCGAGAACAATCCCATGCCGGCATTGTTGACGACGCAATCAATGCGGCCGAAGCGATCGATCGCCCGCGCCAGGGCGGCGCCGATAGAAGCGTCGTCGCGGATGTCGAGCGGCACGACGAGCACGTTTTCCGACGCGGGCTCCGACCACGCGTCGGTATTGGTCATCGTCGCGACGACGTTCCAATCGGCGTCGCGAAACCGCAAGGCGGCGGCCTTGCCGAAACCCGACGAGCATCCGGTGATCAAGACGGTCTTGCGCATGGTGTCACCTCATCGAAAAGTCCATGACGCATCCTATGAAGCCTGCGTGAGATGATCCATAATTCGACATCCGCATCTCATTCGAGATCGTCTGAAATGGATGTGCTGAGTCAGATCATCGCCCTGCTGCGACCGCAGGCGCTCCTGTGGAAGGTCGTCGAGGCCCACGGCGACTGGGCTCTGCGGTTTCCCGGTGACGACCATGTCGTGTTCGGCCAGATCATCGCCGGGGCGTGTCGGCTGGAACTGCCGGGGCGTTCGCCCCTGCCGGCGTGCAACGGCGACTTCCTGCTGATGACCGCGCCGGCCCCTTGGGTTCTGCGGAGCGGCGGCGGCGTCGATCCGCTCGACTTCGAAGCCGTCCACACCGGATCGTCCGCGTCCGTGACCTCGGTCGGCGATCCCGACGACGAGCCGGTGACGCGGTTCATCGCGGGGCATTTCGAATTCGGCCCTGCCAATGCCGATCTCCTCGGGCGCCTCCTGCCTTCCGTGATTCACATCCGGTCGACCGAGGTCACCGCGACCCGCGTCGGCCGCCTGCTCGCTTCGATCGGCGACGAGGCGACCGACCGCCGTCCGGGCCGCTCGTTGATCCTCGAGCGCCTGTTGGAGGTCATGCTGGTAGAAGCATTACGGCACGAGACCGGTGCCCCCGGCGGGGTGCGGGGCGAGTTGCTGGCCGGCCTTTCCGATCCCAAGATCGGTCCGGCCCTGCGCGAAATGCATGGGGACGTCCGCCACGCATGGACTGTCGCCGAGTTGGCGACGTCCGTCGGCATGTCCCGCGCCGCCTTCGCCGAACGGTTCACCCGAACCGTCGGCATGGCGCCGATCGACCATCTGCTGCATTGGCGGATGGCGCTGGCCAAGGACGCGCTGCGGTCCTCCGAGGCTCCCCTCTCGGAGATCGCCGAGACGATCGGCTATCGCTCAGCGAGCGCCTTCAGCACCGCGTTCCGCCGCATCGTCGGTCATCCGCCGGCGAGGTATCGCCTCGCGACGTGATCGGATCGGCCACGTTCTACCTCGCTCTTCGTGTGAGAGAGGCCCCGGCCCGAAGGCCGGGGCCTCGGTCGGCGGCTCAATCGCCGCGGCGCCCGTTGGGGCGGGACCAGATCAGCGAGAAGGTGTCGCCGTCCTCGTCGTCGAAGAGGTTGGCGT
>CALBKH010000085.1 GCA_937892955.1 uncultured Alphaproteobacteria bacterium | reverse complement strand
CCGTGACATGGAACACCCCAATCCATTGTGTTGATTGAGTGAATCACGTCAGCAGGCGGTCGTCGAGGGCTATCCGCGCACAGGTCTCCTCATACCGAGTTCACGAAATTCGGACTCGTCCGAATTTCGTGAGTTGCGGCCTGACCGGCCGACGCCCGTTCGGGCTTGCCTTCGCGGATGAAGTTCCGAACAGGTCGGAACTTCATCCGCTCGGTATCACGCCTCCTCGAGCGGGGTCGCGGCGGCCTCACCGTGGCGAGCGTTCACCGCCAGGACGTGGGCGCGCAGGATCTCTTCCGCCGCCGCCGGATCGTCGTCCGCGAAAGCGGCGATCAGGGCGCGATGTTCACCCGCCGTCTCCCGCCGCGATTCCGCCGAACGCCGCCGCGCGAAATAGCGCATGGCGCCGACCCGCCCGGCGATCGTCGCATGGGCCTGCGCCAGGAAACGATTGCCGCTCGCGGCGAAGAGCGCATCGTGGAACGCAGCGTCGGCCTCGGCCGCGGCGAGAGCGTCGCCGCGCTCCTCCGCCGCCTCCATCCGCGCCTCCGCCGCCCGCAGCTCGGCCAGCGTCGTCTCCCGCGCCCGCGCATGTGCCAGCCGCAGCGCTTCGACCTCCAGCACCGCCCGAAATTCGCAGAGCTCGGCGACGTCGTTCGCCGTCGGGCTGAAGACGAAACTGCCTCGTTGCGGCCGGATCTCCACCAGCCCCTGGAGCTGGAGTGCGGCGAGCGCCTCGCGCACCGGTGTCCGGCTGGTGCCCAGCGCCGTGGCGATGCGGTCCTCCGAGATCGGCTCGCCGAGGCCGAGCTCGCCGAAGACGATCGCCTCGCGGATGCGCGCCTCCACCACCGCGGCGAGCGGCGGCGGACGCTCGCGCACCAGCGTCTTCAGGGGCGTGCCGTGCCGATCTTTCGGCCCGGCGCTTCGGCGGTCTTCGACATCACGCTTCGGCACGGTTCGACGGTCCTCGCGGGGCGGCTCGCCACCACGCCCCGGGGCTTCGCATCGGTGCGCGGCGATCGCTTGACAACTGAGGTACGGTATACCAGCGTGACCGCGCCGGGAACTCCCCCGATCTCGGGGGGCGGGCGTGGGGTGCGGCGCAGATGACGGGCACTTTGTCGGGACGGACGGCGATGGTGACCGGCGCGGCGCGCGGGATCGGACGCACCATCGCCCGGCGTCTGGCCGCCGAGGGTGCCCGCGTCGTCGTCTGGGACGTCGCCTTCGGCGGCTTCGACGCGACGACCGCCGGTTTCGAGCCGCTCCTCCTGTCCACCGTCGACGTCTCCGACGCCGATGCCGTGACCGCCGCCTTCGAGGCGGCGCGCGCCGCCGCCGGCTCGATCGACATCCTGATCAACAACGCCGGCATCAACGGTCCCGTCGTCCCCGCCTGGGATTACCCGCTCGATGCCTGGAAGCGGGTGATGGCGGTCGATCTCGACGGCGTCTTCCACGGCTGCCGCGCCGCCATCCCGCACATGCGCGAGCGCCGCTACGGCCGCATCGTCAACATCGCCTCGATGGCCGGCAAGGACGGCGTCCCCTTCATCTCCGCCTATTCCGCCGCCAAGGGCCGGGTCATCGCCTTCACCAAGGCGGTCGCCGAGGAACTGGCCCTCGACGGTGTCCTGGTCAACTGCGTCGCGCCGGCCATGGCCGAGACCGACCTGATGGCCGAGATGACCGCCGAACACATCGCCGCGATGAAGGCGAAGATCCCCATGGCCGCTTCCTGCAGGTCGACGAGGTCGCCGCCCTCGTCGCCTGGATCGTCGGGCCGGACTGCAGCTTCACCACCGGCTTCACCTTCGACCTGAGCGGCGGGCGGGCGACCTATCGAGGCCGCGAGAGAGTGGCGAACGACCGCGGTGACGCACTTCGGCGGTGGAGGAATCCGAAACGCGATTTGACCCTTCCGCTACGTAGGTCTTTGATGGCGCGGAGATCGGGTCGAAGGGGCGGATCGACGAGGAACATCCGGTTTCGCGAAGATGGCCGTGCCGCTTCGCCGGTGGGAAGTCCGAAGATCGCAAGAACCAAAGAAGGAGAGGAACCCCATGAAATTCAAGATCGATCGTCGCACGGCGATTTCCGCCGCCGCCGCTCTCGCCGCCACCGTCGCTCTCGGAACGACCGCCTTCGCCCAACAGAAGGTGGTTCTGCGTCTGTCCTCGCCGGCCTCGGCGACCGACCAGCGCGCCCTCGGCCTGGAGAAGCACTTCGGCCCCGCGGTCGCCGGCTTCGCCACCTACGAGCCGCACTGGAACGCCTCGCTGTTCAAGCAGGGCACCGAACTCGAGGCGATCGCCCGCGGCAACCTCGAGATGTCGATCACCTCGGCGCAGGAATTGGCGACCCTGATCCCCGGCTGGTCGATCTTCACCGCCGGCTACCTGCTGCGCGACGCCGATCACCAGAAGAAGGTCTTCGCCGATCCGGTGATGGACGACCTGAAGAAGCAGACCGAGGCCAAGCTCGGCGTGAAACTGCTCTCGGTCATGTATCTCGGCCGCCGTCAGGTGAACCTGCGCACCGACAAGGAGGTGAAGACCCCCGACGATCTCGCCGGCGTCAAGCTGCGCATGCCCGGTTCGGAAGCCTGGCTCTTCCTCGGCAAGGCGCTCGGCGCCAACCCGCTGCCGCTCGCCTTCACCGAGGTCTACACGGCGCTGCAGACCGGCGCCATCGACGGTCAGGACAACCCGCTGCCGACCGACAAGGACGCCAAGTTCTACGAGGTGACCAAGCAGATCGTGCTGACCTCGCACCTCGTCGACCAGAACTACCTCGCCATCTCCAAGAAGGTGTGGGACGGCTTCACCCCGGCCCAGCAGGCGACCGTGCAGAAGGCCGCCGACGAGGCCTGCGAGGCGGCGCGTCAGGCGCAGCTGAAGCTCGAGGACGAACTGGTGGCCTTCTTCAAGGAGAAGGGTCTCAAGGTCTACGCCCCGGACGTCGAGGCCTTCCGCAAGAAGGTCCAGGCGGACTATCTCGCCTCCAAGTTCGCCAAGGACTGGCCGGCGGGCATGGTCGACAAGATCAACGCCGTCAAGTGATGCCGATCGGGCGGGTCTCACCCGTCCTTCCGACCTCGAGGGGTGCCGCGCCGCGGCGCCCCTCCCGGTTCGTCATCTCGTGATCGTGGGCGGGGGAAGCGATGTTCGCGGTCCTGAAGTTCCTGCAGCGGCGGGCGGAAGACGTCCTGGTGGCGCTGATGATCGCCATGTTCGCCGCCTTCCTCGTCCAGATCGGCTCGCGTTATCTCTTCAACGCGCCGGTCGATTGGGCCTACGAGGTCATCCTCATCACCTGGCTGTGGGCGGTGTTCTGGGGCGCGGCCTTCGTCGTCGCCGACAAGGACCACGTCAAGTTCGACGTGATCTACAACGCCGGCTCGCAGGGCACCCGGCGCGTCTACGCCCTCCTCTCGGCCATCGCACTGGCGGTCGGGTTCGCCGCGTCGATGCCCGCCACCTGGGACTTCATCACCTTCAAGAAGATCCGCTCCACCGACATCATCGGCATCCGCTTCGACTATGTCTTCTCGGTCTACCTGATCTTCCTGGTGGCGGTGATCGCCCACTACCTCACGCGCTGCTGGCGCCTGATCAGAGGCGATTCCGTCACCACGCTGGAGCGGGAGGAAGCCTCGTGAGCGCCGCCTTCTTCTGGTGCATCGTCGCGCTCTTCGCGCTCGCCGGCATCGGTGCGCCGGTGGCGCTGTCGATGATGGTCTCGTCGATCCTCTACCTCTTCCTCAAGGGGCAGGACGTCGGGCTCGCCGCCGAGCAGATGATCCAGGGCCTCTACGACGGCTTCCTCTTGCTGGCGATCCCGCTGTTCATCACCGCCGCCAACATCATGAACGCCGGCACCATCTCGGAGCGGCTGCTGAATTTCTGTCTGGCGCTGGTCGGCCGTTTCCGCGGCGGTCTCGGCCACGTCAACATCGTCGCCAACATGATCTTCGCCGGCATGTCGGGCTCGGCGGTCGCCGACGCCGTCGGCCTCGGCAAGATCATCATCGACATGATGCGCCGAGACGGCCGCTACTCGGCCGGCTACGCCGCGGCGATCACCGCCGCCGCCTCGACCATCGGTCCGATCATCCCGCCGTCGATCCCGATGGTGATGTACGCCCTCGTCTCCGACACCTCGATCGGCTACCTGTTCCTCGGCGGTTTCGTCCCTGGCATCATGATGGGTCTGGCGCTGATGGTGCTCAACGCCCGCATGGCGCGGGTCGAGAACGTGCCCCTCGAAGAGCCGGTGCCGATGCGCGAACTGCCGCGGCTCACCTTCCGCGCCTTCCCGGCGCTGATGATGCCGGTGATCCTGCTCTACGGCATCTACGGCGGCGCCACGACCCCGACCGAAGCGGCGGCGATCGCCGCGCTCTACGCCCTGATCCTCGCCACCTTCTTCTATCACGCCGTCTCGCTGCCGACCCTCCATCGCGTCTTCCTGGAGAGCGGCAAGGCCTCGGCGGCGGTCGGCGCGATCATCGGCGCGTCGTTGATCTTCAACTACATCGTCGCGGCGGAGAACATCCCGGCGCAGATGGCGGTGGTGTTGAAGGGGCTCGACGTCTCGCCCCTGACCTTCCTCCTCGGCGTCAACCTGCTGTTCCTGCTGCTCGGCTGCCTGCTCGACGCCACCACCATCATCCTGGTGATCATTCCGCTGTTCATCCCGACCTGCGAAGCGCTCGGCATCGATCTCGTGCACTTCGGCGTCACCGCGGTGGTCAACTGCATGATCGGCCTGATCACGCCGCCCTACGGCGTGCTGCTCTTCGTCATCAATGCGATCACCGGTATTCCGCTGCGCACCATCGTCCGGGCGATCTGGCCCTACATCGGTGTGTTGGTGGCCTCTCTGCTGGTCATGCTGCTGGTGCCGGAAACGGTCCTGTTCCTGCCGAAGCTCTTCGGCTACGTCGTTCGCTGACATGCACCCGCCGCTCCCGTCGAACCGATCGGTGGCGAGGGGAGGGGTTTCGTCAGGGTGATTTCCTCCGGTCGCGCCGCGTCGCGGCTCGCCGGACAAACTCGGAGAAGATCGGTGAGCCGCCTCGTCTACGTCCTCAACGGACCCAACCTCAATCTCCTCGGCAAGCGCCAGCCCCACATCTACGGCAGCGAGACCCTCGCCGACGTCGAAGCCGGCTGCCGTGAACTGGCCGCCGAACTCGGCCTCGACCTGCGCTTCCACCAGTCGAACCGCGAATACGAGATCATCGACTGGATCCACGAAGCCCGCGAGACCGCCTGCGCCGTCGTCATCAACCCCGGCGCCTTCACCCACACTTCGGTCGCCATCCTCGACGCGCTCAACGCCTTCGACGGGCTGGTCTTCGAAGTTCACATCTCCAACGTCCACAAGCGCGAGGCCTTCCGCCATCACTCCTACGTGTCGCTCCGCGCCGACGGCGTCATGGCCGGCTTCGGCACCCAGGGCTACGGGCTGGCGCTGCGCCGGGTCGCTCACCTCACCGCCGAAGCGGCGAAGTGAGATCGTGGCGATGATCAGCGGCCGGACGCGCGTCGTCGCCCACATCGGTCACCCGACCGAGGCCTTCAAGGCGCCGCTCGTCTACAATCCGTGGTTCGAGCAAGCCGGCGCCGATGCCGTGGTCGTGCCCATGGGGGTGAAGGCGGGCGACCTCGAAGCGATCTTCCGGCCGCTCTTCCGCCTGTCGAACATCCTCGGCGCCCTGATCACCATGCCCCACAAGGTCGAGGTGGTGTCCCTGCTCGACGAGGTCTCCACCGCCGTGAAGGTCGCCGGCTCCTGCAACGCCGTCCGCCTTGACGCGGACGGTCGGGTGGTCGGCGACATGTTCGACGGCGAGGGATTCGTCCGCGGCGTGCTGCGCAAGGGCCGAAAGCTCGCCGGGGCCCGTGCCCTGGTGGTCGGCGCCGGCGGCGTCGGCTCGGCCATCGCCGCCTCGCTCGCCGGCGCGGGCGTGGCGACGCTGGCGCTCCACGACGCCCGCGCCGCATCGGCCGAGGCGCTCGCCGGGCGCCTCGCCGCCCATCATCCCGGCCTCGAGGTCCTCACCGGCTCGAACGATCCCGAGGGCTTCGATGTGGTCGTCAACGCCACGCCGCTCGGCATGTCGCCCGGCGATCCGCTGCCGCTCGACGTCGCCCGCATCGCACCGACGGCGCTGGTCGGCGAGGTGGTCATGAAGGAGGTCCACACCCCCTTCCTTCGCGCCGCGCTCGCCCGCGGCTGCGAGGTCCAGGTCGGCACCGACATGCTGTTCGAGATGATTCCGGCCTATCTCGAGTTCTTCCGTCTTCCGGTCGCCACGCCCGACCGGTTGCGCGCGCTGGCGCGGCTCGATCTGGCGTGATGCCATCGGTCGCGAGGGATCAAGCCGGTTCCATGCCGTTTCGGCGTTTGCAGTCCGTGGTCTCGGGCGAGGCGAGCCAGACGACGAAGTCGCGCGCCGTGTCCGGATCGCCGGCATGGGCCCCGACGGCCGCGGCGAACAGCGTCTCGAAGGCGACCGCCGGCGGCAGCGGTCCGGCGAGGTCGATGCCGGCGACGCCGAGCAGTTCGCTCGTCTGCTGGAACCCGATTTCCGCGTCGCCGCGCGCCACCATCGTGCCGACCGGCACGCCGGGCGGCGCCTGACGCAGCTTCGGCGCGATCGTTTCGTCGATGCCCCAGCGCTTCACGAGGTTCAGCAGATAGGTGCCGCTCGGACCGGTCGAATAGCCGATGGTGGCGGCGGCGAGGAGTGCGTCGCGCACCGCCTGCTCGTCGGCGAAGACGAGCGGAGGCGTGCCGGCCCGGGTCGCCACCGCGAGCGCCGACAGGGTGAAGCCGGTGCGGGTCCCGGCGGCGAGATGGCCCTCCGCCTCGAGCTTCGCCAGCGCGTCGTCGGCCAGGACGACGACATCGAAGGCCTCACCCTCGCGCACCCGGCGCGCCGCGTCGACGCCACCGACCGATTCGATCGCCACCGTCCGCCCGCTCTTGGCGCGATAGGCCTCGACCAGTTCGGCCAGGATCTGGCGCGTCGCCATCGACGAAATGCCCCGCAGGTCTCCACCCGTCACGTTCTTCGTTCTCCGACGTTTTCTTCGGCGAGCGACGTCGTGCCGTCGCCCGGTTTTCTTCTACTCGTCCGAAACCCCCTTCTGAACAAGGGGGTTTCGGACGAATTCGATCCGGCGTCGCGGGGCGATCCGCCGGATCTCGCATCATCGACGAGAGGCCGCGCTCGCCTCGCTCGCCCGGCATCCTCTCGCCCATCCTACCCGGCTTTGCCATCGAGGCGAGCCCCGCCGGGCGAAGCCGGATCGAGATGTTGTCGCCGCGCAACGTCGGTTGCGTCGTCCGGACGACAGCGGACCCCGGGCGACCCGGAAAGGGGCGGCCGTTTAACGTCCTGTTTACCATGTCGCGCCGAAACTCGCCGCCGGAGCGATGTGTCCCGGGAGCGTTCGGCGGTGGTTCGATGAGTGGTGGAGAAACGGGCGAGACCCGGGACGAGGCCTCGACGACCTCCGGCGCAGGGGGACTGGAAGCGCTCGCTCTCGTGGCGACGCGCCTCGGCGTGCCGATGTCGGCCGACCGGCTGCGGCGCGACCTGCTCGACGGCGGTCGCGACGTCGGCACCGATCGGCTGATGCGCATCGCCGCCGACGCCGGCCTGCGAGTCCGCTCCGTCCGTCTCCGCTGGAAACACTTCGCCGACTTCGGTCGCGCCTTCCCGGTGATGTTGCGCCTCGCCGACGGCACCTGGCTGGTGGCCGAAGGCTTCCGCGACGTCGGCGGCGTCCCGGCGGTGATGCTGCGCGACCCGCGCGATCCCGACGGCGCCGCCCAGCCGATCGACGAGATCCGCCTCTCCGCCGCCTGGACCGGCGAAGCGATGCTGCTGCGCCGCCGCCCCGGCGAGGGCATCGAGGAGCAGCCCTTCGGCTTCGGCTGGATGATCCGCCAGGTGATGCGCGAGAAGCGGCTGGTGCGCGACGTCGCGCTCGCCGCCCTGGTGCTCTCCGTCCTCGCCCTGGTGCCGCCGCTCCTCTACATGGTCATCGTCGACCGGGTGCTCGTCCATCAGCGCATGTCGACGCTCGTCGTTCTCGTCGTCTTCGTCGTCGCCGCGCTCGCCTTCGAGACGCTCCTCGGCTTCCTTCGCCGCACCGTCATCGCCGTGGCGACGGCCAAGATCGACGCCCGCATCGGCCTGCACCTCTTCGATCGGCTGCTGCGCCTGCCGATGGACTTCTTCGACCGCAACCCCACCGGCCTCGTCGCCCACAAGCTCGGCGAGGCGCGGCGCATCCGCGTCTTCCTCACCGGCCAACTGTTCAACGGCCTGCTCGACGGGTTGACGCTGATGGTGCTGGTCCCGGCGCTGTTCATGCTCGAACCGAAGCTGGCGGCCTACGTGCTGGTGATCGGCGCGGTGATGGCGGTGGTGATCGCCGCCTATCTCGGGCCGATCCGCCGCGCCTACACCCGCGTGCTCGAGGCCGAGCATCGCAAGAGCTCGATGATGATCGAGACCATCCAGGGGATGCGGACGATCAAGTCGCTGGCGCTGGAAGGCCGTCGCCGCAACGAATGGGACGCCCGCGTCGCCGAAGCGGTGCGCGCCGCCACCGACCTGCAGTTCCTCGCCAACCAGCCCCAGACCTTGCTGGCGCCCTTGGAACGGGCGATCTACTCCGGATCGCTCTGCCTCGGCGCCTATCTGGCGATCACCGAGACCTCGATCGTCCACGCCGGCACGCTGGTCGCTTTCACCATGATCGCCACCCGCGCCACCCAGCCGATCGCTCAGCTCGCCGGCATGATGCAGCAGTTCCAGGAAGCGCGCGGGGCGCTCGCCGAGGTCGCCTCGGTGGTCAACGCCACGCCCGAGCCGCGCCGCGAGAACGGCGTCAAGCCGGACATGCGCGGCACCATCTCGTTCGAAGAGGTGCGCTTCACCTATCCGGGCGCCGCCACTCCGGCTCTCGACGGCATCGACTTCACCATCCGCCCCGGCTCGGTGGTCGGCATGATGGGCCGCTCCGGCTCCGGCAAGACCACCGTCACCCGCCTGCTCCAGGGCCTGCATCAGGTGCAGCAGGGGCTGATCAAGATCGACGGCGTCGACATGCGCGAGATCGACGTCGATCACCTGCGCTCGCGCATGGGCGTCGTCCTCCAGGACAGCTTCCTGTTCAAGGGCACCATTCGCGAGAACATCCTGGTCGCCCGTCCCGACGCTTCGCCGTCGGCGATGATCGAGGCGGCGCGGCTCGCCGGCGCCGAGGAGTTCATCGAGCGCCTGCCGCGCGGCTACGAGACCCCGATCGAAGAGGGCGGCGCCAATCTCTCCGGCGGTCAGCGCCAGCGCCTCGCCATCGCCCGCGCCCTGGTGACCGATCCGGCACTGCTCGTCTTCGACGAGGCGACCAGTGCCCTCGACCCCGACAGCGAGGCGATCATCCACGAGAACCTGCGCCTCATCGCCGCCGGTCGCACGGTGATCATGATCTCCCACCGCCTGACCTCGCTCACCGACTGCGACCAGATCCTGGTTCTCGAGCGCGGCCGCCTCCAGGACGCCGGCCGCCACGACGACCTCCTCGCCCGTTGCGACACCTACCGCCACATGTGGTTCCAACAGAACCGCCATCTCTCGCCCGGACCCGCCCATGACGATCGTGTCGCTCTCGCCGCCGTCGCTCGCGGCTGACCGGGCCGCCGCCCGCGCCGTGGCGGATTTCCAGTCCGACACCGCCGAGATCCTGTCGGCCGACCTGTCGCGCGCTTCGCGGCTGACGCTGCACGCGCTGGCGGCGATGATGGTGATCGCCCTCGCGCTCGCCGCCCTGTTGCCGATCGACCGGGTGGTGACGGCCCGCGGCCGCGTCGCCTCGGTCGAACCGCACATCGTGGTGCAACCGCTCGAGACCTCGATCGTCCGCCAGATCGCCGTGCGCGAGGGTCAGATCGTCAAGGCCGGCGACATCCTGGCGCGCCTCGACCCGACCTTCTCCGGCGCCGACGTCGCCATGCTCGGCCAGCGCATGACCACGCTCGAGGCCGAGATCGCCCGCCTCCGGGCGGAGTTGCACGGCGAGGCCTACCGGCCGAAGTCCGAAGATCCGGTGGAGACGCTCCAGTCGCGCCTGTGGGAGGCGCGGCAGGCGCAGTTGCGCGCCCTCGACCTCGGCTACGAGGAGAAGATCGCCGGCGCGGTCTCCACCCGCGAGCGCGCCGAAAAGGAGCTGAGCTTCTACACCGAGCGTCTCGGCCTCATCCGCGAGGTCGAGACCATGCGCACCACCCTGCAGGAGCGCCAGTCGGGCAGCCGCCTCAACACCATCATCGCCTCCGACCAGCGCGTCGACATCGAGCGCAACGTCGAGGTGCAGCGGATGATCGCCGTCTCCGCTGCCCATCAGATCGAATCGCTGCGCGCCGAACAGGAGACGACCCGGCGCAAATGGGCCGCCGACGTCGCCGAACAGCTGGTCGAGAAGCAGCGCCAGCTCGCCGCGGTGCGCGAAGAGGCGACCAAGGCCGGCAAACGCCGCGAACTCATCGATCTGAAGGCGGTGCAGGACGCGGTGGTCCTCCAGGTCGCCGACATCTCGATCGGTTCGGTGGTGGAGAGCGCCAAGAAGCTCTTCGTCCTGGTGCCGCTCGCCGGCGGCCTCCAGGTCGAGATCGAAGTCGACGCCCGTGACCAGGGCTACATCGAGGTCGGCCAGCCGGTGGAGCTCAAATACGAGGCCTGGCCCTATTCGCGTCACGGCACCGGCAAGGGCGTGGTGCGCACCATCTCCGCCGACGCCTTCCGCCGCCAGAACCAACAAGGGTCGACCGGGCCGGCGATCTATCTCGCCCATGTCGACATCCGCGAGACCAATCTGCGCGGCGTCCCCGCTGATTTCCGGCTGGTGCCGGGCATGCCGGTGACCGCCGATGTCGCGGTTGGGTCGCGCACGCCGCTCGGGTATCTTCTCGACAAGGTGATTCCCTTGACGAGCGAAGGCCTGCGAGAGCCATGAGCAGCGGAAAGCGAGGGCGTGCGGGTTGGGTCGGACGCGTTCTCGCGCGCCTCGCTCCGCGTCGCCTGTCGCCCGCCGAGCGCCTCGCCACCGCCCGTGATCTCGTCGACGCCGACCGCGCCGGCGAAGCCGCCCGTCTCCTCGCCGCCGCTCCGGCCGACGATGCCGAGGCCCGCTACGAACTCGGCCGCCTCTACGAGACCGGCCGCGGTGTCCTGCGCGATCTCGCCGACGCCGCCGCCTGTTACGAGGACGCCGCCGCCTGCGGCCACGCCGAGGCCATGACCCGCCTCGCCATCCTGCTGGTCACCGGCACCGCGACCGCCGAGGCCGCGCCGATCTCGTCCCTCCATCCCAACGGCGCCGGCGTCGTCCGCGCGCCCGAGCGGGCGCGGCAACTCGCCTGCGCCGCGGCCGCGGCCGGCAACCTCGAAGCCGCGACCCTCGCCGGCTATTTCCATGCCGCGGGGATCGGCGGACCGGTCGACACCTCCGCCGCGCTCGCCCATTACCGGCCCGCGGCCGACGCCGGCAGCGTCGAAGCCGCGCTCGGCCTCGGCACGCTGCTCGCCGGCGGCCACGTCGGCCCCGCCGACGCCGCCGCGGCGCGCCCCTGGTTCGAGAAGGCCGCCGCCGCCGGCAACGCCACCGCTCGAACGTCGCTGGCGATCGATCTCCTGCGCGGCCTCGGCGGCGACGCCGATCCGGCGCGCGCCCGCGACCTGCTCGAGGCGGCGGCGACGAGCGGCCACGCCGCGGCGTCGCGCATCCTCGGCCTCGCCCTTCTCGAAGGCGAGGCGGGACCGGCGGACGCGGAGACCGGGGAGCGCCACCTGCGCGCCGCCGCGGCGCGCGGCGACGTCGAAGCGATCCATCGGTTGGCCGAACTGGTCCGCAAGCGGGCGCCGGCGGAGGCGCGCTCGCTCCACCGCCGCGCCGCCGAGCGCGACCACGTCGGCTCGATGCGGCGCCTCGCCGACATGCTGCGCCGGGGCGAGGGTGGCGAGCGCGATCCCGAAGGGGCGCTCCGCTGGCTCGAAGCGGCGGCGGAGAGCGGCGATCGCGACGCCCAATTCGCCCTCGGCGTCGCCCATGCCGTCGGCGACGGCGTGCCCTTCGACCTCGCCAAGGCGGCGACGTGGTCGCAGCGCGCCGCCGAAGCCGGCCATTCGGCCGCCAAGGTCAACATCGGTCGCTTCCAGATGCAGGGGACCGGCACCGCCCGCGATCCGGCGAGCGCCCTGCGCTGGCTCGGCTCCGCCTTCGACGACGGCGAACTGGCGGCGGTGGTGGCGCTCGGCGAACTCTTCGCCTTCTGGGCCGACCCACCCGATCGCCCGCGGGCCCGCGCGCTCTTCGAGCGTGCGGTGCAGCTCGGCGACCTCAGGGCGCGCGATCTTCTGCGCCGTCTCGACGAGACGGAGAAGGCGACCGCGGATCGCTGCCGGGCCTGACGCCGGGTGGCGGACGGATCGACATTCACCGGTGCCGGCGGCCGGCGCCGAGGACCGGAACGAGACGAGTGGTTTCCAGGAAGGAACGGTCGAAGATGCGCGGCGTCAACTTCTCATCCCACCCCAAGAAGATCCTGGTGACGGGAGGTGCCGGCTTCATCGGCTCGCACCTCTGCGAGACCCTGCTCGGCCGCGGCTACGAGGTGCTCTGCGTCGACAACTACTTCACCGGCAGCCGCACCAACATCTCCCACCTGATGGGCCAGTCGCGCTTCGAGGTGATGCGCCACGACGTCACCTTCCCGCTCTATGTCGAGGTCGACGAGATCTACAACCTCGCTTGCCCCGCGTCGCCGATCCACTACCAGTTCGATCCGGTGCAGACGACCAAGACCAGCGTCCACGGCGCCATCAACATGTTGGGTCTGGCCAAGCGCACCAAGGCCAAGTTCTTCCAGGCCTCGACCTCCGAGGTCTACGGCGACCCGGAGGTCCACCCCCAGACCGAGGACTATTGGGGCAACGTCAACCCGATCGGCGTCAGGTCCTGCTACGACGAGGGCAAGCGCTGCGCCGAGACGCTGTGCTTCGACTACAACCGTCAGCACGGCACCCGCATCAAGGTGGCGCGCATCTTCAACACCTACGGCCCGCGCATGCATCCCGCCGACGGCCGCGTCGTCTCCAACTTCATCGTCCAGGCGCTGCGCGGCGAGCCCATCACCCTCTACGGCGACGGCTCCCAGACGCGTGCCTTCTGTTACGTCGACGACCTGATCGCCGCCTTCGTCAAATTCATGGAAGAGACGCCCGACGACTTCACCGGCCCGATGAACCTCGGCAATCCCGGCGAATTCTCCATCCGCGAGCTCGCCGAGATCGTCGTCGAACTCGTCGGCTCGAAGTCGGTGATCGAATACCGGCCGCTGCCGGCCGACGATCCGAAGCAGCGCCGCCCGGACATCTCGCTCGCCAAGAAGATGATCGACTGGGAGCCGCGTATCCCGTTGCGCGACGGTCTGAAGGAGACCATCGCCTACTTCCGTCATACCCTCGGTGCGTGATCGAATCGATCGCGATGTCCGATCCCGACAGGCTGCGGCCGCCGGCGACCGAAGGGTTCCGGCGGCCGCGTCACGTCTCGTCACGATGTGAAATCAAGGGCGTTGCGCTCGACTTACGCCTGTTCAGTCGGTCGAACATCGACGACCACGACCGTCCCGGATCGGAACGATATCGGCTCGTGGTAAAGCTTTTCGAACCTCGGCTTAACGGTGGATTAACCAACCAATAGCGAAACTGCGGGTTGATTGAAGACGACCGTGTCGGATCGTGCCGTGATTTTCGTGTCGCGGCGGGCCGTGCGGACTTCAGAGGGACCGGACCCGTGGCGACCTATAATTACGGCAACACCCCGACCACTGCGACCGTCACCAATGCGACGGCGATCACCAGTGGCACGGGCGACGATGTCATCACGGTCTCCGGGACCACCACCGGCGCCATCATCGATCTGGGCGGAGGCACCGACCAGTTGAGGTTCACCGGCATCGCGACGGCGACGGTGAAGAATGTCGAGACCATCACCGGCAGCGCCTCGAACGACACCATCACCCTCGGCAGTCAGGCGACCGGCAGCACGATCGACCTCGGTCTCGGCAAGGACACGCTCCGCCTCGGCGCCTACGACAACACCGTCACCGTTTCCAACGCCGAGACCATCCTCGGCAACACCGGCGACGACGTCGTCGTGCTGCGTGGCACGACGTCCGGTGCGGTCATCAATCTCGGCGCCGGCCAGGATTCGCTCGCCTTCACCGCCGGCACCACCGCGACGGTCTCCAACGTCGAAGTCCTGACCGGCAGCTCCGTCACCGATTCGGTCGTCCTCGGCGCCCGCATCACCGGCGGTACCATCGACCTCGGCGCCGGCGCCGACCGCCTGACCCTCGGCGCCTACATCAACAAGGTCACCGTCTCCAACGTCGAGACCATCCTCGGCGGCGTCTCGTCCGACACCGTGGTCCTCGGTTCGCAGGCCGCCGGCATCACCGTCGACCTCGCCGCCGGCTCCGACAAGCTGTCGCTCGGCGACTTCGTCAATACGCTGACCGTCGCCAACGTCGAGACCATCGTCGGCGGTTCGACCAACGACACCGTCACCTTGTCGGCGCGTGCCACCGGCACCACCGTCGACCTCGGTGCCGGCAACGACAAGCTGACGCTCGGCGCCTTCATCAACACCGTCACCGTCACCGGCGCCGAGACGATCATCGGCGGCGCGTCCTCCGACACCGTCGTGCTCGGTGCGGCCGTGACCGGCGGCTTCGTCGACCTCGCCGGCGGCACCGACCGGCTCGTGCTGAGCCCGGCCGGCGGCACCCTCACCGTGGCCAACGTCGAGACCGTCACCGCCGGCACCGGCGACGACGCGATCACCTATTCCAGTGCCGCGGCGGCGGTGATCGACCTCGGCGACGGCGACGACGCCCTGACGCTCGGCAACTACCGCAACACCGTCACGGTCTCCGGGGTGGAGACCATCACCGGTGGCGCCTCGATCGACACGGTGACCCTCGCCACCCAGGCGACGGGAACGACGATCGACCTCGGCGGCGGCGCCGACAAGCTGACCCTCGGTGCCTTCGACAACACCCTGACGGTCTCCAACGTCGAGACCATCGTCGGTGGTGCGTCCTCCGATACCGTGAACTTCGCCGCACAGGCGACCGGCGGCACCGTCGACCTCGGCGCCGGGGTCGACACGCTGACCCTCGGCGATTTCGTCAATACCCTGACGATCCTCAACGTCGAGACCATCACGGGCGGCTCGACCAACGACGTCCTGACCCTCGGCTCGCGCGTCACCGACGCGACCGTCGATCTCGGCGGCGGCCGCGATTCGCTGACCCTCGGCAACTTCATCAATACCGTCACGGTCATCGACGCCGAGACCATCGTCGGCGGCGCTTCCGCCGACACCGTCGTGATGGACGGCGAAACCACCGGGGCGGTCATCGACCTCAAGACCGGTTTCGACACGCTCTATCTGGCGACCGGCGGCGCGACCGTCACCGTGTCCAACGTCGAAACCATCGTCGGCTCCACCGCCGGCGACGTCGTGACCCTCGGCTCCGGCGCGACCGGCGGCCTCATCGACCTCGGCGAAGGCGCCGACAGCATCACGCTCGCCGCCAAGATCAACTCGATCTCGCTCGCCAACGTCGAGACCATCACCGGCGCCGCATCCGCCGACACCGTCGTGCTCACCACCCAGGCGACCGGAACCGCCGTGGATCTCGGCGCCGGCCTCGACAAGCTGGTGCTCGGCGCTTTCGTCAACACCGTTTCGGTGGCCAACGTCGAAACCGTCGTCGGCGGTTCGACCAACGACACCGTGGTCTTCACCACCCAGGCGACCCGTTCGGTGATCGACATGGGGGCGGGCAACGACAAGCTCTACCTCGGCGATTTCCTCAACACCCTGTCGGTGGCCAATGCGGAGACCATCGTCGGCGGCTCGACCAACGACGCCGTCACGCTCTCCTCGCAGTCGGTGCGCACCGTCGTCGATCTCGGCGCCGGCAACGACACCCTGACGCTCGGCGCCTTCGTCAACACCGTCACCGTCTCCAACGTCGAGACCATCGTCGGTGGCGTCTCTTCCGACACTGTCGTCCTCAAGGCGGCCACCACCCGCGCCGTCGTCGATCTCGGCGGTGGTGCCGACAAACTGACGCTGGCCGCCGGCGGTGGCACGGTGATCGTCTCCAACGTCGAAACCGTCGTCGGCGCCACGGCCGCCGATCAGGTGACCCTGGGCGGCGTCGCCGCGAACGTCCGCATCGACCTCGGTGGCGGCAACGACAAGCTGGTCCTCGGCTCCTTCGCCAACACGGTCACGGTTTCCAACGTCGAGACCATCATCGGCGGCGCTTCGGCCGATCTCGTCTCCATCTGGGGTCAGGCCACGCGGGTCAGCATCGATCTCGGCGCCGGCGCCGACAAGCTGATGCTCTCCAGCACCGCCAACACGGTCACGGTCTCCAACGTCGAAACCGTCATCGGCGGCTCCAGCTCGGATACCGTCTACCTCGGCACACAGTCGACCGGGTCCGTGATCAACCTCGGCGCCGGCGACGACCGCCTGTATCTCGGCGATTTCATCAACACGGTCACGGTCTCCAACACCGAGACCATCCTCGGCGGCGCCTCCACCGACACCGTCGTGCTCGCCTCGCAGGCGACGGGCATCGAGGTCGATCTCGGCGCCGGCATCGACAGGCTGACGCTCGGCGCCTACCTCAACACCGTGATGGTCTCCAACGTCGAAACCGTCGTCGGTGGCGCATCGTCCGACACCGTCACCTTCGCCACCCAGGTGACCGGAGCGATCGTCGATCTCGGCAACGGCCTCGACCGGCTGATTCTCGGCGACTTCGTCAACACCGTCACCGTCTCCAATACCGAGACCATCACCGGCGGAGCCTCCACCGACCTCGTCACGCTCGCCTCGGCCGGGACCGGCTCGACCATCGACCTCGGTGGCGGCGACGACCGGCTGACCCTCGGCGCCTTCGTCAACACCGTCACCGTGTCGAACGTCGAGACCATCGTCGGCGGCGCCTCGTCCGACATCGTCACCCTCGGCGGCGCCGTCACCGGCGCCACCGTCGACCTCGGCCGCGGCGCCGACCGTCTGACGCTCTCGGCGAGCGGCGGCACGGTCACCGTGTCGAACGTCGAAACCGTCGTCGGCGGTGCCGCCGGCGATCTCGTCACCTTCGTCGCCCAGGCCACCAACGTCGCCGTCGACCTCGCCGGTGGTGCCGACACCCTGGTGCTCGGTGACTTCCAGAACACTCTCTCCGTCGCCAACGTCGAAACGATCCTCGGCGGCGCCTCGGTCGATTCCGTCGTTCTGTCCGCTCAGGCGACCGGCACCACCGTCGATCTGGGGACCGGCAACGACAAGCTGACGCTCGGCAACTTCGTCAACACGGTTTCGGTCGCCGACGTCGAAACCCTGATCGGCGGCATCTCCTCCGACACCGTCGTCCTCACCTCCGGCGTCACCGGCGTCATCGTCGATCTCGGCATCGGCGCCGACAAGCTCGTCCTCGGCGACTTCGCGAACTCGCTCACCGTCTCCAACACCGAGACCATCCTCGGCGGCTCCGACGTCGACATCGTGGTTCTCGGCAGTTCCACCACCGGCGCGACCATCGACCTCGGCGCCGGCGCCGACAGGCTGACCCTCTCCGCCACCGGCGGCACCCTCACCGTTTCCGACATCGAGACCATCGTCGGCTCCAACGCCGCCGACGTCGTCACCCTCGGTGCCCAGGCGACCGGTGCTGTGATCAACCTCGGCACCGGTGTCGATCGCCTGATCCTCGGCGCCTTCGACAACACCGTGACCGTCTCCAACGTCGAGACCATCGTCGGCGGCGCTTCCTCCGACGTCGTCACCCTCGGCGCGGCGGCGAGCAACGGCACGATCTCGCTCGGCGGCGGCGCCGACCAACTGATCCTCGCGGCCGCCGGCGGCACCGTCACCGTCGCCGACGTCGAGACCATCACCGGCGGCGGCGGAACCGACATCATCACCCTGTCGGCTCAGGCGACCGGTACGACCATCGATCTCGGCGCCGGCAACGACAGGCTGACCCTCGGCGCCTTCGCCAACACCGTCACCGTCGCCAACGTCGAGACGCTCGTCGCCTCGGCGAGCGCCGACACCGTCACCTACGCCAGCGCCCTGACGGGCTCCGTCGATCTCGGCGCCGGCGAAGACCGCCTGACCCTCGGCGACTTCCAGAACACCGCCACCGTCTCCAACGTCGAGACCATCATCGGCGGGGTCTCCGCCGATACCGTCGTTCTGGCGACCCAGGCGCGCGGCATCACCGTCGACCTCGGCGCCGGCGCCGACAAGCTGACCCTCGGCAACTTCGTCAATACCGTCACCGTTTCCGACGTCGAGACCATCGTCGGCGGCTCTTCGAGCGACCTCGTGACCTTCGGCGCCGCCGTCACCGGCGCCACCGTCGATCTCGGCGCCGGCGCCGACCGTCTGGTGTTCGACGACTCCGGGGCGACCGTGACCGTCGCCAACGTCGAGACCGTCACCGGCGGCGCCGGCGACGACGCGCTCTTCCTCGGCGGCGTCGTCAGCGGCGTCACGATCGATCTCGGCGCCGGGTCCGACACACTGACCTTCGGCGATGCGCTCGAGACGGTGACCGTCACCAACGTCGAGACCATCATCGGTGGCGCCTCCGGCGACACCCTGGTGATCGGCTCCGCCTTCACGTCCGGTACCATCGACCTCGCCGGCGGCAACGACAGCCTGCGGTTGGGCGACTTCGTCAACACCGTCACCGTGTCGAACGTCGAGACCATCACCGGCGGCACGTCCGCCGACACGATCGTCCTCGGCGCGGTGACCACCGGCGCGACCATCGATCTCGGCGCCGGGTCCGACACGCTGACCTTCACCGATGCGGCCACCGTCCAGATCGCCAACGTCGAGAACGTCGTCGGCAGCGCGGCGGACGACGACGTGACCGCGATCGGTGCCTTCGCCGGCACCGTCGACCTGGGCGACGGCGACGATCTCCTGACCCTCGACGAGGCGGCCAACACCGTCACCGTCGCCAATGTCGAAACCCTCTTCGGCGGGGCTTCGAGCGATGTCGTCGTGCTCTCCGGCGCCACCACCGGCGGCACCTTCAATCTCGGCGAAGGTGGCGACACGCTGACCATCGACGACGCCGGCGGCACCATCACCGTGGCCGGCGTCGAGACCATCGTCGGCGGCGCGGCGGACGACGTCGTCGTCTATTTCGGCAACATGGAAGAGTCCGCCGTCGACCTCGGCGGCGGCAACGACACCCTGATTCTGCGCAGCGCATCGACGCTGACCGTCTCGAACGTCGAGACCATCGTCGGCGGCGCGTCCTCCGACGCCGTCACCCTCGGGACGGCGATCACCGAAGGGACGATCGATCTCGGCGCCGGCCCCGACACCTTGACTCTCGGCGACTTCGTCAACACCCTGACCATCCTCGACGTCGAGAACCTGGTCGGCGGCGCGTCCGACGACACCGTCACCCTCGGCGGCGCCACCACCGGTTCGCTCATCGACCTCGGTGGCGGCGACGACACCCTGATCCTCGCCGCGGCCGGCGGCACCGTGACCCTGACCGGGGTCGAGACCATCGTCGGCGGCGGTGGCGACGACGACGTCACCTTGGCCGAAGGGGGCGACGGCGTCTTCCTCGACCTCGATTCGGGCGACGACACTCTGCACCTCGGCGATTTCGACAACACCGTCACCGTCGCCAATATCGAAACCGTGCTCGGCGGCGCCTCCGCCGACGTCGTCACCTTCGGCGGCGTCGTGACCGGCGGGACCGTCGACCTCGGCGCCGGCGACGACGCTCTCGTCTTCGACGCCTCCGGTGCCACCGTCACCGTCACCGGTGTCGAGACCGTCACCGGATCGGGCGTCGCCGACGTCCTCACCTTCTCCGGGCAGGTCACCGGCAGCACCGTCGATCTCGGCGCCGGCCTCGACCGTGTCGTCCTCGGCGATACGGTGAACACCGTCACGCTCTCGAACGTCGAAATCGTCGCCGGCGGTGCTTCGGCCGATCAGGTCGTCCTCGCCACCCAGGCCACCGACGTCACCATCGATCTGGGCGCCGGCAACGACAAGCTCTACCTCGGCGGCTTCGCCAACACGATCACCGTGTCGAACGTCGAGACCATCGTCGGCGGCAGCGACGCCGACACCGTCCGCTTCTCCGGCGCGACGTCGCGCACCACCGTCGATCTCGGTGCCGGCGACGACGTCGTCACCTTCGACGACCAGATCAACACGGCGACCGTCTCCAACGCCGAGACCATCTTCGGCGGCGTCAGCTCCGACATCGTCACCCTCGGCGCCCAGGCGACCGGGAGCGTGGTCGATCTCGGTGGTGGCGGCGATCGCTTGGTTCTGAAATCCTTCGTCAACACCGTCACGGTGTTCAACGTCGAGACGGTTTGGGGTGGCGCCAGCTCCGATACCGTGGTTCTCGGAGCCGCGGTCACCGGTGCCGCTCTCGGCCTGGGGGCCGGCCTCGACACCGTGATCTTCGACGATGCCGGCGCCACCGTCATGCTCGGCTACGTGGAATCGGTCGTCGGTGGTGCCGCGGACGACGAGGTCACGTTCTACAGCCAGGTCACCGCGACCAACATCGATCTCGGCGGCGGCCACGACCGGCTGGTCCTGACGTCCTTCGTCAACACCCTGACCGTCGCCGACGTCGAAGGGATCGTCGGCGGCGCCTCCGCCGACATCGTGACGCTGTCGACGGCGGCGACCGACACGACCATCGATCTCGGTGCCGGCAACGACAAGCTGACGCTCGGCGACTTCGTCAACACCGTCACCGTCTCGAACATCGAATCGGTGGTCGGCGGCGATTCCGCCGACACCGTCGTGCTCGCGGCGCGGATCACCTCCGGCACCTACGATCTCGGCGCCGGCGACGACACCCTCGTGCTCGCTTCCGCCGTGAACACCGTCACCGTCGTCGACGTGGAAACCGTCGTCGGTGGTTCGACCGACGACACGATCGTGTTCGGCGCCCAGGCGACCGGCAACGTCGTCGACCTCGGCGCCGGCCTCGACCGGCTGGTGCTCGGCGACTACGCCAACACCGTGACCGTCTCCGGCGTGGAGACCGTGGTCGGCGGCGCCGACGACGACACCGTGACCCTCGGGGCCGCGACGACCGGCACGGTCGTCACCCTCGGCGAGGGCAACGACACCCTCGATCTCGGCGCCTCCGGCGCCACCGTCACCGTGCACGACGTCGAGACCATCGTCGGTGGCGCCGGTGACGACACCGTCACGCTCGCCACCGCGGCGGCGGAGATCGACATCGCCTTCGGCGCGGGCGCCGACACGCTGGTGCTCGGCGACTTCGTCAACACCGTCACCGTGGCCGACGTCGAAGCCATCGTCGGCGGTTCGGCCGACGACACCGTCACCCTCTCCGGCACGATCACCGGCGCCACCGTCGATCTCGGCGGCGGCGACGACACCTTGACCCTCGCCTCCGGCGGCTCGACCCTCACCGTCACCAATGTCGAAACCGTTCTCGGCGGCGACGGCGACGACACCGTCGTCCTCGGCGCACAGACCGACAGCCTGACCATCGACCTCGGCGGTGGCCACAACACCCTGGTCTTCGGCGACTTCGTCAACACCCTGACGGTCGCCAACATGGCGACCATCACCGGCGGTTCGACCGACGACACGGTCACCCTGTCGACCGCCGTGACCGCCGGATCCGTCGATCTCGGCGCCGGACTCGACACGCTGACCCTCGGCGACTTCGTCAACACCCTGACGGTCTCCGGCGTCGAGACCGTCGTCGGCGGCGCGTCGTCCGACACCGTGACGGTCGCCACCCAGGCGACCGGAAACGTCCTCGATCTCGGTGCCGGCGCCGACCGGCTGACCCTCGGCGACTTCGCCAACACCGTCACCCTCTCCGGCGTCGAGACCGTCACCGGCGGGGCCGACGTCGACATCCTCGTCTTCGCCGGTCGAGCGACCGGCAGCACCGTCGATCTCGGTGCCGGCGCCGACGCCGTCCACCTCGGCGACTTCGTCAACACCGTCACGCTGTCCAACGTCGAGACCATCGTCGGCGGCGCCTCCGCCGATCACGTCACGCTGGCGACCGCCTTCGTCGACGGGACGATCGATCTCGGCGGCGGCGGCGACGCGCTGACCCTCGGCGCCTTCGTCAACACCGTCACCGCGGCGAACATCGAGACGATCACCGGCGGCGCCTCCGCCGACACGCTCGTTCTCGCCACCCAGGCGACCGGTGCGACGATCGACCTCGCCGGCGGCGCCGATACGCTGACCCTCGGAGCCTTCGTCAACACCGTCACCGTCTCCGACGTCGAGACCATCACCGGCGGCTCGACCGACGACACCGTCACTCTCGCCGCCCAGGCGACGGGCGCGACCATCGACCTCGGGGCCGGCCTCGACACGCTGACCCTCGGCGCCTTCGTCAACACCCTCACCGTCTCGAACTTCGAGACGATCGTCGGCGGCTCGACCGACGACACCGTGGTCTTCGGCACCGCCGTCACCGGCGCCGTGGTGAACCTCGGCGCCGGTGGCGACACCGTCACCTTCGCCGACACCGGCGCGACGGTCACTCTGTCGAACGTCGAGACCGTGGTCGGTTCGGCGATCGACGACCTCGTCACCATCGCCGCCGGCACCACGCCGATGTCCGTCGACCTCGGCTCCGGTTCCGACCATCTGGTGCTCGGTGCCTTCGTCGGCACCGTGACCGCCTCGAACGTCGAGACCATCACCGGCGGCGCCTCCGCCGACACCGTGATCCTCGTCTCGCAGGCGACCGGCACCACCGTCGATCTCGCCGGCGGCGCCGACGCGCTGACGCTGGGCGCCTTCGTCAACACCGTGACCGCCTCGAACGTCGAGACCATCACCGGCGGCGTCTCCTCCGACACCGTGACGCTGGCCACTCGGGCGAGCGGCACCACCGTCGATCTCGGCGGCGGCGCCGACAAGCTGGTGCTCGGCGGCTTCGCCAACACCCTGACCGTCTCCAATGTCGAGACCCTGGTCGGCGGCGGCCTCGCCGACACCGTGACGCTGGCCACCCAGGCGACCGGCACCACCGTCGATCTCGGTGCCGGCGCCGACCACCTGGTTCTCGGCGCCTTCGTCAACACCGTCACCGTCACCGACGTCGAGACCGTCACCGGCGGTTCGACCGACGACACCGTCGTGCTCTCCGGCGCCGTCACCGGCGGCACCTTCGATCTCGGCGCGGGCGCCGACACGCTCGTCTTCGCCGCGGCCGGCGCCACCGTCACCGTCTCCGGCGTCGAGACCATCACCGCGTCCGCCGTCGACGACCGGGTGACCCTCGGCGATCAGGCGACCGGCACGACGATCGATCTTTCCGGCGGGTCCGACACGCTGGTGCTCGGGGCCTTCGTCAACACCGTCACCGTCTCCGACGTCGAGACCGTCACCGGCGGGGCCTCGGCCGACACCGTGACGCTGGCCACCCAGGCCGGCGGTGTCGTCGTCGACCTCGGCGGCGGCGCCGACCACCTGGTTCTCGGCGACTTCGTCAACACCGTCACGGTCTCGAACGTCGAGACCATCACCGGCGGCACCTCGACCGACGCCGTCACCCTCGCCGCCCAGGCGACGGGCGCGACCATCGACCTCGGTGCGGGATCCGACACGCTGGTGCTCGGCGCCTTCGTCAACACCGTCACGGTGTCGAACGTCGAGACCCTGACCGGCGGTTCGACCGACGACACCGTCACCCTCGCCGCTCAGGCGACCGGTTCGGTGATCGATCTCGGCGCCGGCAACGACAAGCTGACGCTCGGCAACTTCGTCGACACCGTCACCGTGTCCAACGTCGAGACCATCATCGGCGGCACGACCGACGATACCGTCGTCTTCGGTGCCGCGGCCACCGGCGCCACGGTCGATCTCGGTGCCGGCAACGACACCCTGGTCTTCGCCGCGACCGGCGCCACCGTCACCGTCGCCAATGTCGAGACGATCACCGGCTCGACCGTCACCGATCTGCTGACCCTCGGTTCCCAGGCGACCGGCTTCACCGTCGACCTCGGCGCCGGCGCCGACGCGCTGACGCTCGGTAACTTCGTCAACACGGTCACCGTGTCGAACGTCGAGACCGTCACCGGCGGCGCCTCCGCCGATACGGTCACCTTCGGCTCCGCCGTCACCGGCGCGACCGTCGACCTCGCCGGCGGTGCCGACCGCCTGATCCTCGGCGCGGCCGGGGCCACCGTCACCGTGTCCAACGTCGAGACCATCACCGGCGCCGGCGGCACCGACGTGGTGACGCTCGCCACCCAGGCGATCGCCACCTCGATCGACCTCGGCGGCGGCGCCGACGCGCTGACCCTCGGTGCCTTCGTCAACACCGTCACCGTCTCGAACGTCGAGACGCTCACCGGTGGGTCGACCAACGACACCGTGGTCCTCGCCGCCCAGGCGACAGGCTCGGTGATCGATCTCGGCACCGGTCTCGACAAGCTGACGCTCGGCGCCTTCGTCAACACCGTCACGGTCTCGAACGCCGAGACCGTCGTCGGTGGTTCGACCGACGACACCGTCACTCTGGCCGCCCAGGCGACCGGCTCGGTGGTCGACCTCGGCGCCGGCCTCGACAAGCTGGTGCTCGGCGCCTTCGTCAACACCGTCACCGTCTCCAATGTCGAGACCATCACCGGTGGTTCGACCGACGACACCGTGACGCTCGCGGCCCGCGCCACCGGTTCGATGATCGACCTCGGCGCCGGCGACGACACGCTGACGCTCGGCGCCTTCGTCAACACCGTGACCGTCTCCGACGTCGAGACCGTCATCGGTGCGATCTCCTCCGACACCGTGGTGCTGGGCGCCGCCGTCACCGGCGCGGTCATCGACCTCGGCGCCGGCAACGACTCCGTCACCCTCGCCGCCGCCGGCGGCACCCTGACGGTCTCCAACGTCGAAACCGTCACCGGCGGTGCGGCCGACGACGTCGTCACCCTCGGCGCTCAGGCGCTCTCCGGCACCATCGATCTCGCCGGCGGTGCCGACACCGTGATCCTCGGCGCCTTCGTCAACACCGTCACGGTCGCCAACGTCGAGACCGTCACCGGCGGTTCGACCAACGACACCGTCGTCCTCGGCGCCCAGGCGACCGACGTGACACTCGATCTCGGCGCCGGCCTCGACAGGCTGGTGCTCGGCGCCTTCGTCAACACCGTCACCGTCTCGAACGTCGAGACCGTCACCGGTGGTACGACCGACGACACCGTCGTCTTCGGGGCGGCGATCACCGGCGCCTCCGTCGATCTCGGCGCCGGCGACGACACGCTGGTCTTCGCCGCGAGCGGCGCGACCGTCACCGTCTCCAACGTCGAGACCGTCACCGGTTCGGCGGTCACCGACGTCGTCACCCTCGGCGCGCAGGCCACCGGCATCACCGTCGACCTCGGCGGCGGCGCCGATGCGTTGACCCTGCGCAACCAGGTCAACACCATCACCGTCGCCAACGTCGAAACCGTCACCGGCGGCGCCTCGTCCGACATCGTCACCTTCTCCGGTGCCGTCACCGGCTCGACCGTCGATCTCGGCGTCGGCAACGATCACCTGACCCTCGGTTCGGGCGGCGCGACCGTCACCGTGTCCAATGTCGAGACCATCACCGGCGGTGCCGATACCGACGCGGTGACCCTCGCCACCCAGGCCTACGGCACTTCCATCGACCTCGCCGGCGGCGCCGATGCGCTGACCCTCGGGGCGTTCCTCAACACCCTGACCATCTCGAACGTCGAGACCCTCACCGGCGGGTCGACCAACGACACCGTGACCTTCGGTGCGCAGGCGACCGGTTCGACCGTCGATCTCGGCGCCGGCCTCGACAAGCTGGTGCTCGGCGCCTTCGTCAACACCGTGACGATCGCCGACGTCGAGACCCTGGTCGGCGGCTCGACCGACGACACCGTGACCCTGTCGGCCCAGACCACCGGGTCGTTCGTCGATCTCGGCGCCGGCCTCGACAGGCTGACCCTCGGCGCCTTCGTCAACACGATCACCGTGTCGAACGTCGAGACCGTCCACGGCGGCTCGACCGACGACACCGTGACCTTCGGTGCGCAGGCGACCGGCGCGACCGTCGACCTCGGCGCCGGCCTCGACACGCTGACCCTCGGGTCCTTCGTCAACACCGTGACGGTCTCGAACATCGAGACCATCGTCGGCGGCGCCTCCTCCGACACCGTGGTGTTGGCGACGGCGGTCACCGGTGCCGTGATCGATCTCGGCGCCGGCGCCGACGGGCTGACCTTCTCCGACGACGGCGCCACCGTGACGGTCTCCGGCATCGAGACCATCACCGGCGGTGCGGCCTACGATTCGGTCACCCTGTCGACCGCCGCGGCCGGCCTGCGCATCGACCTCGCCGGCGGCGTCGACGTCGTCACGCTCGCCGACTTCGTCAACACCGTCACCGTGTCGAACGTCGAAGTTCTGACCGGCGGTGCCTCCTCCGACACCGTCACGCTCGGCGCCCAGGCGACCGACATGACCATCGACCTCGGGGCCGGCTCCGACAAGCTGACGCTCGGCGCCTTCGACAACACCGTGACCGTCTCCAACGCCGAGACGATCATCGGCGCGGCCGGATCGGACACCGTGGTGCTCGCCACCCAGGCCACCGGCACGACGGTCAATCTGTCCACCGGCGCCGACAAGCTGGTGCTCGGGGCCTTCGTCAACACCCTGACCGTCCAGAGTGTCGAGACCATCGTCGGCGGCGTGTCCTCCGACACCGTGACGCTCGGCAATCAGGCGACCGGCACCATCGTCGATCTCGGCGGCGGCTCGGACAAGCTGACGCTCGGTGCCTACGTCAACACCGTGACCGTGTCCGGCGTCGAAACCCTGGTCGGCGGCGTGTCCTCCGACACCGTCGTCTTCGGTGCGGCGATCACCGGGGCCACCGTCGATCTCGGCGGCGGTGCCGACAGCCTGACCTTCTCCGACGACGGCGCCACCGTCACCATCTCCAACGTCGAGACCATCACGGCCGGCGCGGCCAACGACATCGTCACCCTCGGCTCGGCCGCCACCGGGATCACCATCGATCTCGACGACGGCTACGACACGCTGGTTCTCGGCGCTTTCGTCAACACCGTCACCGTGTCGAACGTCGAAGTTCTGACCGGCGGCGCCTCCTCCGACATCGTCACCCTGGGCAGCCAGGTCACCGATGCCGACATCGACCTCGCCGGCGGCGCCGACAAGCTCGTCCTCGGTGATTTCGACAATACCCTGACCGTCGCCAACGTCGAGACCATCGTCGGCGGCGCCTCCTCCGACATCCTCACCCTCGCCACCCAGGCGACCGGTCAGTCGATCGATCTCGGCACCGGCACCGACCAGATCAGGCTCGGCGCCTTCGTCAACACCGTCACCCTGTCCAACATCGAGACGGTGCTCGGCGGCACGACGAACGACACCGTCACCCTCGCCACCCGGGCGCAGGGCGTCGTCGTCGATCTCGGCACCGGCCTCGACACCCTGGTGCTGCGCAACTTCGCCAACACCGTCACCGTCTTCAATGTCGAGACGATCACCGGCGGTGCCTCCTCCGACATCGTCACCTTCGGGGCCGACGTGACCGGCGCCAACGTCGATCTCGGCGGCGGCAGCGACAAGCTGGTGTTCCACGATGCCGGCGCCACGGTCACCGTGAGCCACGTCGAGACCATCGTCGGCGGTGCCGCGGACGATCTCGTCACGCTCGCCTCCTCGGTCGTCTCGATCGACCTCGGCGGCGGCGCCGACGGGCTGATCCTCGGCGACATCGTCAACACCCTGACCGTCTCCAACGCCGAGACGATCACCGGCGGCGCCTCCTCCGACATCGTCACCCTCGCCACCCAGGCGACCGGGACCGAGATCGATCTGGCCGGCGGCGCCGACAAGCTGGTGCTCGGCAATTTCGCCAACACGGTCACCGTCGCGCACGTCGAGACGATCACCGGCGCGGCTGCGGCCGACACCGTGACTCTCACCACCCAGGCGACGGGCACCACCGTCGATCTGGCCGGCGGGGCCGATACGCTGAAGCTCGGCGACTTCGTCAACACCGTCACGCTCGCGGGGGTCGAGACCCTCACCGGTGGTGCGACCAACGACACCGCGGTGTTCTCCGCCCAGGTCACCGGCGCGACCGTCGATCTCGCCGACGGCCTCGACGAGCTGGTGCTCGGCGACTTCGTCAACACGGTCACGGTGTCGAACGTCGAGACCATTCTCGGCGGCTCCGACAAGGACACCGTCACCTTCGCCGTCGAGGTGGAGGACACCGTCGTCGACCTCGGCGCCGGCGGCGACACCCTGATCATCGACGCCACCGGCGCGACGGTCACGGTCGCCAACATCGAGACGATCACCGGCGGCGGCGCCGCCGACCTCGTCACCTTCTCCGCTCAGTCGACCGCCACGGTGATCGATCTGGCGGGCGGCAACGATCGCCTCGTGCTCGGCGACTTCGTCAACACGATCACCGTGTCGAACGTCGAGACCATCACCGGCGGCGCCTCGGCCGATACCGTCACCCTCGGCGCCCAGGCGACCGGAGGCCGGATCGACCTCGCCGGCGGCGGCGATGGCCTCACCCTCGGCGACTTCATCAACACGATCACCGTGTCGAACGTCGAGACCATCACCGGCGGCACGACCAACGACACCGTCGCCTTCGGCGCGCAGGTGACCGGAGCGACGCTCGACCTCGGGGCCGGCCTCGACACGCTGGTGCTCGGCGCCTTCGTCAACACGGTCACCGTGTCGAACGTCGAGACGATCACCGGCGGGTCCACGAACGACACCGTCGTCTTCGCCGCCCAGGCGACCGGCGCGGAGATCGATCTGGCCGCCGGCAACGACCGATTGGTGCTCGGCAACTTCGTCAACACCGTCACGGTGTCGAACGTCGAGACCATCGTCGGCGGCTCGGACGACGACGAGGTGATCTTCGGGAGCGCCGTCACCGGCGGAGCGATCGACCTCGGCGCCGGCGACGACACGCTGACCTTCGACGCCACCGGCGCGACGGTCACGGTGTCGAACGTCGAGACGATCACCGGCTCGGCCGCCGACGACGTCGTCACTCTCGGCGGTCAGGCGACCGGCGTGATCCTCGACCTCGATGACGGCGACGACACGCTGGTTCTCGGCGCCTTCGCCAACACGGTCACGGCGTCGAACGTCGAGACGATCACCGGCGGGGCCTCCTCCGACACCGTCACGCTCGCCACCCAGGCGACGGGGATGGTCATCGATCTGGCCGGCGGCTCCGACAAGCTGGTGCTCGGCGCCTTCGCCAACACCGTTTCGGTCGCCCATGTCGAGACCCTCACCGGCGGCAACGCCGCCGACGAGGTGGTGCTCACCGCCCAGTCGACCGGCGCGTCGATCGACCTCGGTGCCGGCGACGACGTCCTCACCCTCGGGGCCTTCGTCAACACGGTCACCGTGTCGAACGTCGAAACGATCACCGGCGGGTCCACGAACGACACCGTCACTCTCGGTGCGCAGTCGACCGGCACGATCATCGATCTGGCCGCCGGCAACGACACGCTGGTGCTCGGCGACTTCACCAACACCGTCACCGTCGACAACGTCGAGACCATTCTCGGCGGCAGCGGCGCCGACGAGGTGGTGTTCGCCGCCGCCGTGACCGGCGCCACCGTCGACCTCGGCACCGGCGCCGACACCCTGGTCTTCGACGCCACCGGCGCGACGGTCACCGTGTCGAACGTCGAGATCCTCACCGGCTCGGCGGCCGACGACGTCGTCACCCTCGGCGGTCAGGCGACCGGCTCGACCCTCGACCTCGCCGGCGGCGACGACACCCTGGTGCTCGGGGCCTTCGTCAACACGGTCACCGTGTCGAATGCCGAGACGATCACCGGCGGCGCGTCCTCCGACACCGTCACCCTCGCCACCCAGGCGACGGGCACGACGGTCGACCTCGCCGGCGGTTCCGACAAGCTGGTGCTCGGCGACTTCGCCAACACCGTCACGGTGTCGAACGTCGAGACCGTCGTCGGCGGCAACGCGGCCGACGAATTGGTCCTCGGGGCCCGGGTCACCGCCATGTCGGTCGATCTCGGCGCCGGCGCCGACACCCTGACTCTGGGTGCCTTCGTCAACACGCTCACCGTATCGAACGTCGAAACCGTCACCGGCGGCTCGACCGACGACACCGTCACCCTCGGTGCCCAGTCGACGGGTTCGGAGATCGATCTCGGAGCCGGCAACGACACGCTGGTGCTCGGCGCCTTCGTCAACACCGTCACGGTGTCGAACGTCGAGACCATCACCGGCGGGTCGAACGACGACGAGGTGATCTTCGGCGCGGCCGTCACCGGCGGAGCGATCGACCTCGGCGACGGCGACGACACGCTGACCTTCGACGCCACCGGCGCGACGGTCACGGTGTCGAACGTCGAGACCGTCACCGGTTCGGCGGCCGACGACGTCGTCACCCTCGGCGGTCAGGCGACCGGCGTGATCCTCGATCTCGCGGGCGGCGACGACATCCTCGCGCTCGGCGCCTTCGACAACACCGTCACCGCCTCGAACGTCGAGACGATCACCGGCGGCGCCTCCTCCGACATCGTCACCCTCGGTGCGCAGGCGACCGGCGCGGTGATCGATCTCGCCGGCGGCGACGACCACCTCACCCTCGGCGCCTTCGTCAACACGGTCACCGTGTCGAACGTCGAGACCGTCACCGGTGGCTCGACCAACGACGAGGTGATCTTCGCCTCCGCCGTCACCGGTGGGGCGATCGACCTCGGCGCCGGCGACGACACGCTGACGCTGGGCGCCTTCGTCAACACGGTCACCGTGTCGAACGTCGAAACCGTCACCGGCGGTTCGACCAACGACAACGTCACCTTCGGGGCCCAGGCGACGGGCATCACCGTCGATCTCGGCGCCGGTCTCGACCGGCTGGTCCTCGGCGCCTTCGTCAACACCGTCACGGCGTCGAACGTCGAGACCATCACCGGCGGCTCGACCGACGACGAAGTCACCTTCGGCGCCGCCGTCACCGGTGCGACCGTCGATCTCGGGGCCGGCGACGACACCCTGATCCTCGCCGCGGCCGGCGCCACGGTCACCGTGGCAAACATCGAGACCGTCACCGGCGACGCCGGCGACGACACCGTCACCATCTCCGGCCAGGCGACCGGCATCGTCGTCGACCTCGACGCCGGCGACGACATCCTCCTGCTCGGCAACCACCTCAACACCGTCACCGCCTCGAACGTCGAGACGATCACCGGTGGAGCCTCCACCGACACGATCACCCTCGGCGCTCAGTCGACGGGCATGACGATCGACCTCGGCGGTGGTTACGACACCCTCACCCTCGGCGATTTCATCAACACGGTCACCGTGTCGAACGTCGAGACCGTGACCGGTGGTACGACCAACGACGAAGTGGTGGTCGGGGCGCAGCTGCAGCGCGGCGTCTTCGATCTCGGTGCCGGCGACGACACGCTGACGCTGGGCAACTTCATCAACACCGTCACGGTGTCGAACGTCGAGACGCTGACCGGCGGCTCGACCAACGACAGTGTCACGCTCGGCGCCCAGGCGACCGGTGCGACGATCGACCTCGGGGCCGGCCTCGACACGCTGACCCTCGGCGCCTTCGTCAACACCGTCACGGTGTCGAACGTCGAGACCATCATCGGTGGTTCCGACGACGACGAAGTGGTCTTCGGTGCGGCCATCACCGGCGGAGCGATCGACCTCGGTGCCGGCGACGACACTCTGACGCTCGCCGCGGCGGGCGCCACGGCCACCGTCTCCAACGTCGAGACCGTCACCGGCGATGCCGGCGACGACGTCGTCACCCTCGCCGGTCAGGCGACGGGCACGACGGTCGACCTCGACGCCGGCGACGACATCCTGGTGCTCGGCGCGCACGTCAACACCGTCACGGTGTCGAACGTCGAGACGATCACCGGCGGCGCCTCCTCCGACACCGTCACCCTCGGCGCCCAGGCGACCGGCGCGGTGATCGATCTCGCCGGCGGTAGCGACACCCTCACCCTCGGCGCCTTCATCAACACGGTCACCGTGTCGAACGTCGAGACCCTGACCGGTGGCTCGACCAACGACGAAGTGGTGCTCGGGGCGCAGCAGCAGCGCGGCGTCTTCGACCTCGGTGCCGGCGACGACACCCTGACGTTGGGCAACTGGATCAACACCCTGACGGTCTCCGATGCCGAGACCATCACCGGCGGTTCGACCAACGACATCGTCACCCTGGGTGCCCAGTCGACCGGTTCGGAGATCGACCTCGGAGCCGGCCGCGACAAGCTGACCCTCGGCGCCTTCGTCAACACGGTCACGGTGTCGAACGTCGAGACCATCATCGGCGGGGCCACCGACGACGAGGTGATCTTCGGCGGAGCCATCACCGGGGCGACCGTCGACCTCGGTGCCGGCGACGACACCCTGACCTTCGCCGCGGCCGGTGCCACGGTCACGCTGTCCAACGTCGAGACCGTCACCGGCTCGGCGGCGGCGGACGCCGTCACCTTCGCGGTCCAGGTCACCGGCGCGGAGATCGATCTGGCCGGCGGTGCCGATACCCTGACGCTGGCGGCCTACATCAACACCTTGACCGTCTCCGGCGTCGAGAACCTGACCGGCGGGGCCTCCTCCGACATCGTCACCTTCGCCGCCCAGGCGACGGGTTCGGTGATCGATCTCGCCGGCGGCTTCGATGCACTGACGCTCGCCGACTTCGCCAACACCGTCACGGTGTCGAACGTCGAGACGCTGACCGGCGGTTCGGCCGACGACATCGTGGTGGTCGGGGCGCAGTTGCTCCGTGGTCTCTTCGACCTCGGCGGCGGCGACGACAGCCTGACCCTCGGCGACTGGATCAACACCGTCACGGTGTCCGACGCCGAGACCATCATCGGCGGTTCGACCAACGACATCGTCACCCTCGGTGCCCAGGCGACCGGAGCGACGATCGATCTCGGCACCGGCCTCGACAAGCTGACCCTCGGCGCCTTCGCCAACACGGTCACCGTGTCCGACGTCGAAACCCTCATCGGCGGCTCCGCCGACGACGAGGTGACCTTCGGCGCGGCCGTCACCGGCGCCACCGTCGACCTCGGGGCCGGCAACGACATGCTGACCTTCGACGCCGCCGGCGCCACGGTCACCGTGGCCAATGCCGAGACCATCACCGGTGGTGCGGCGGCCGACGTGGTGACGATCAGCGGGTCCTTCACCGGCTCGATCGATCTGGCCGGCGGCAACGACACGCTGACGCTCGGCTCGGGGACGACCGCGACGATCGCCAACGTCGAGACCGTCGTCGGCGGCAGCGGTGCCGACGTGATCGTCCTCACCGGCAGCTCGGGAGCGACCGTCTCCCTCGGCGGCGGGGCGGACGCCTTCACCGGCGGCACCGGCTCCGACACGATCACCGGCGGTGCCGGTGCGGACCAGTTCGTCTTCACCGCGGCCAACCAGTCGGCGACCGGCTCCGGCGACGTCATCCTCGACTTCGTCGCGGGCACCGACAAGTTGGTGTTCCAGGGTCTGTTGACCGGCGGCAGCTTCTCCTACCTGGGGAGCGGGGCGCTGACCAACACCGGCCACAGCCAGGCGCGCTTCGACGACGGGACGGAGACGTTGCAGGTCGACGTCGACGGCGACGGCGCCGCCGACATGGAGATCAAGCTCACCGGCAAGACCGCGGGCGACCTCACCGCCGGCGACTTCACCTGGAGCTGACGCCCACCGGGCGCGATGCTGGACAGTCCGAGCGACTTTCTGGCATCGTCCGGCGAGCGGCACTGCGAATCGGTCTCGACGACCGGACCGGACGGGGCACCGCGCAGGCGGCGCCCCGTTTTCGGTTCGATCGACCGGTCCGATGCCGATTTGGGCGTCTGTGACGGGGTCGGAAGATCATGATCGAAGTGCCGGTCGCCTGGGGCGAACTCGTCGACAAGATCACCATTCTGGAGATCAAGTCGGAGCGCATCGCCGACCCGGCGAAACTCGCCAATGTCTCGACCGAACTGCGCCTGCTGCGCGAGCGTCTCGGCGACGTCGAGCGCGACCCGGAAGTGGCGCGCCTCCACGCCGCCCTCAAGGGCGTCAACGAGACCCTGTGGCAGATCGAGGACGACATCCGCGACTGCGAGCGCGACGGCGATTTCGGCGCGAAGTTCGTCGAACTGGCGCGGTCGGTCTACCGCACCAACGATCGGCGGGCGGAGCTGAAGCGCGAGATCAATCTCGCCCTCGGATCGGCGATCCTCGAGGAGAAATCCTACAAGCCCTACTGATCCGATCGGCCGGGGCGCCGCTGCTTGCGGGAGTGTACGCGACACGATGGCTGCCGGTTCTGCCCGCGATGACGCTCTCGCCGAGGGACGACGCCTCCAGACGGCGGGCGACTTCGCGGCGGCCGAAACGATCTGGCGCCGCCTTCTCGACGTGGATCCGGGAGATCTCGAGGTCCGTCACCTCCTCGGCGTCGTTCTCCATCAGCGCGGCGACGACGAGACCGCGGTCGCGACGATCCGCGAAGTCCTCGCCGCTCGACCCGATTTCGCCCCCGGTTGGCAGAACATCGTCCTGCCGCTCGTCGCCCTCGCCCGCCTCGACGAGGCGATCGACGCCGGCCGCCGCGCCGTGGCGCTCGCTCCCGACAAGCCCGGGGTGCGCACCAATCTGGTGCGGGCGCTGATCGAGGCCCGTCGCCTCGACGAGGCGGCCGAGGTGGTCGCCGAAGCGCTCGCCCGCCCGCCCGAAGACCCGATCGTCCTCTCGCAGGCCGGCCATCTGCGCCTCCTCGCCGAGGACGAGACCGCCGCCGAGACGTATTTCCGCCGCGCCGCGCGCGTCGATCCGGATCACGTCGACGCCCATTACAATCTCGGCGTCGCCCTCCAGGCGCAGATGCGCGACGCCGAGGCCGCCGCCGCCTATCGCCGGGCCCTGTCACTGGAGCCCGGCCATCGCGGCGCCCGCCTCAATCTCGGCGTGGCGCTGCGCGCGCAGGGCGACGTCGCCGCGGCGCTGGAGGTGTGGCGCGGCTTCGACGTCGCACCCGAAGACTGGGCCGAGCTCGGCTACAACATCGGCTGCGCCCGTCTCCTAGCCGGCGAGTGGGCGGAGGCCTGGCCACGCTACGAATACCGGCTGGAGGCGACCCGTCCCTTCGCCCGGCCGCCGGCGGTCGACGCCCCCAAGTGGGACGGCGCGCCGCTACCCGGCGGCACCCTCGTCGTCCACCATGAACAGGGTCTCGGCGATACGCTGCATTTCGTCCGCCTGATCCCCGAGATCGCCGACCGCGTCGGTCGGGTGGTCCTGGTCTGCCAACCGGCGCTCCACGCGCTCCTCGCCACCTCGCCGATCTTCGCCGGATCGGACGGACGCGTCACCGTGATCCCCGAGGGCGCGCCGGTCCCGCCGCATGTCGCCTGGACGCCCTTGGTGTCGCTCGCCGGCATCCTCGGCCTGCGGCGCGACACGGTGCCCGCTTCCGCCCCCTGGCTCGTCGCCGAGCCCGAGCGGGTGGCGCGTTGGCGCGCCCATCCGGCGCTCGCGGGAGGGGCCTTCCGCGTCGGCCTCACCTGGCAGGGCAATCCCAAGGCGCCGGTCGAGAAGGGCCGGTCGATCCCGCTCGCCGCCTTCGCCCCCCTCGCCGCGGTCGCGGGCGTCCGCTTCGTCTCGCTGCAGAAGGGCTTCGGCCGCGAGCAGACGCCGCCCGACGGCATGACGCTCACCGATCTCGGCGACGACTTCGACGCCTCGGGTGGCGCCTTCCTCGACAGCGCCGCGGTGATCGCCTCGCTCGATCTGGTGATCACCTCCGACACCGCCATGGCCCATGTCGCCGCCGCCCTCGGTCGGCCGGTCTGGCTCGTCCTCAAGCGCGTGCCGGAATGGCGCTGGGGGCTTTCGGGCTCGCTCTCGCCCTGGTACCCGTCGATGCGCATCTTCCGCCAGCGCCGCGATCGCGACTGGTCCGACCCGATGCGGGAGGTGGCGCGCGACCTCGAGCGGTTGGTCCGCCTCTTCGCCGGCTCCGGTCCGGACGGCAGCGAGGCCGCGGCGTTGTTCGACGAGGGCGTCGCCGCCTATGGCCGCGGCGCCCCGGCCGAGGCGGTCGCTCGGTTCACCCGCGCCGCACCGGCACGGCCGCGCGACGCCCGCCTCCTCAACTACCTCGCGATGGCGGGAATGGCCGTGGCGCCCGCCGATCCCGAGGCGCTGGCATCGGCCTCGACCTTCGCCGCGCATTCGGTCGCCCTCGACGGCGGCGACCCCGACCTCCTCGCCAATCTCGCCGTCGTCGCCAAGCGCCGCGGCGCCCTCGACGATGCGGCCGTCGCCCTCGACCGCGCCCTGATGCTCGCGCCGGGCCACCGCGCCGCCGGCCTCAACCGCATCAACGTCGACCTCGGCCGCGGTCGCACCGAAGAGGCGGCCCGCCGCGCCGAGGCGATGGCCGCCCGGTTTCCCGCCGACGCCGGCGTCCTCGCGGTCGCCGCCGAAGCCCTGCGCGCCGCCGGTCTGTTCGACCTCGCGACCGAGGTCGGCCGTCGTGCCGTCGCCGCCGCACCGAACGAGGCGCGTCACCGCGTCTCGCTCGGGCGCATCCTCTCCGAGGCCGGCGATGCCGACGGCGCCGCCCGTGCCTGGGAGGATGCGGTGGCGCTCGCCCCCGACGAGGCCGACGCGCTCTCCAACCTCGGCGTCCACGAACGCAACCACGGCGAGACCGGCCTCGCCCTGTGGTTCGCCCGCGCCGCCGTCGCCGCCGACCCGAACCATGCCGACGCCTGGTCGAACCTCGGCATCGCCGCCGGCGAGCGCGAGCGCCCCGAGGAGGCGCGCGCCGGCTTCGCCCGCGCCATCGCGCTCCGCCCCGATCACGCCGATGCCCGCATGGCCCACGGCATGACCCTGCTCGCCGAAGGCGATTACGCCGCCGGCCTGCCGGACTACGAGTTCCGCCTGAAGAGCGCCCGTCTCGGCCTCGATGGCCGCCCGACCAAGCTGCCGCCCTGGACGGGCGGCGATCCGGCCGGCAAGCGGCTGCTGATCCTCGCCGAACAGGGTTTCGGCGACGCGTTGCAGTTCGTCCGCTACGCTGCCGTACTGAAGGCGCGCGGCGCGGTGTCGGTCCACGTCGGTTGCCGCAAGCGGCTGAAGGTGCTGCTTTCGACCGCTGCGGGCGTCGACGGGGTCGTCTCGGAAGGCGAGAGCCTGCCGGCGGTCGACGCCGTCGCCCAGATGATGAGCCTGCCGCTCCTCACCGGAACCCGGGTCGAGACCATCCCCGGCGACGTGCCCTATCTCGCCGCCGAGCCCGACCGGGTGACCCGCTGGGCGCGGCATCTCTCGCGCCGCGACGGCTTCCGCATCGGCCTCGTCTGGCAGGGCAATCCCGACCCGATGGTCGACCGCGGCCGCTCCGTCGCCCTCGCCGCCCTGGCGCCGCTGGCGCGCATCCCCGGCGTCCGTCTGATCGCCCTGCAGAAGGGGCCGGGCAGCGAGCAGGTCGAGGCGGTGGCGCCCGACATGACCGTCGAGACCCTGGGCGACGAGTTCGACGGCGGCCCCGACGCCTTCGTCGACACCGCCGCGGTGATGGCCAACCTCGATCTCGTCATCTCCACCGACACCGCCGCCGCCCATCTCGCCGGCGCCCTCGGTCGACCGGTGTGGATCCTGCTCAAGGCGCTGCCCGAATGGCGCTGGCTCGGCGAGGATCGCGGCGACAGCCCGTGGTATCCGACCGCCCGCCTGTTCCGGCAGGCCCGCGGCCTGCGCCCCGGCGAGGACCGTTGGGCGCCGGTGGTGGAACGCCTCGCGGGCGAAGTCGCCCGCCTCGTCGCCGGCGACCGTTCCCGCCTCTTCGACCGCACCGTGCCCCCGGCCGCCCCGGTCGCCGATCCGCCGGCCGAGGCGCTCTTCCGCGCCGGGCTCGCCGCCCATGTCGCCGGTCGTCGCGCCGAGGCCCGCCGCGCCTATGCCGAAGTGCTGGTGCGCGACGGCACCCACGCGGAAACGCTGCACATGACCGGCGTACTCGCCCTCCAGGACGGACGCTACCCGCGCGCCCACCTCTTCTTCGAACGCGCCCGCCGCGCCGGCCTCGACACGCCGGAGCTCGACACCAACCGCGCCGTGGTGCTGCGCCATCTCGGCCGGCCGCAGTCGGCGGAGGCCCTTCTCGCCGCGGTGATGGCGAAGGCCCCGTCGGTCGAGGCGGCCATCGGCCTCGGCAACGTGCGGCGCGATCTCGACCGCCCGGCCGAGGCGATCGCCGCCTTCGAGCGCGGCCTCGCTCTCGACCCCGCCTCGCCCAAACTCCTGCGCGGCCTCGGCAACGCCCTGCGCGACGTCGGTCGGGCGGCCGACGCGGTGGACGTGCTGGAGCGCGCCGCGGCCCTCGCCCCCGACGACGCCGAGGTCCATCTCGATCGCGCCCACGCGCTGCTCCAGGCCGGCCGCCTCGCCGACGGGCTCACCGCCTATCGCTGGCGTTGGAAGAGCGCCGAGATGAAGCCGCACGGCCACGACGCCCCCGAATGGGACGGCGCCGATCTCGCCGGCCGCGCCGTGCTCGTCCACGGCGAACAGGGCCTCGGCGACCAGATCCAGTTCGCCCGCTTCCTCGCCCTCGTCGCCACCCGCGGCGGCCGCGTCGTGGTCGAGGCGCGCCGCGTGCTGCACGGCCTGCTGTCGCGCCTGATCCTGCCCGAAGGCACGCGGATCGACCTCGTCGAAGCCGGCGCGGCGCTTCCCGTCCACGACCTGCAGCTGCCGATGCTCGATCTGCCGCGCGTCCTCGGCCTCGATCAGGCGGATCTGCCCGGCACGGTCCCCTATCTCGCCGCCGACCCGTCGCGCCTCGAGGCGTGGCGCGCCCGCCTCGCCGGCGACGGACGGCTGCGCGTCGGCCTGATCTGGCAGGGCAACCCGTCGGCCCGCGCCGACAAGGGCCGGTCGCCGTCGCTCGCCGCTCTCGCGCCCGTCCTCGCGCTCGATGGCGTGCGCATCCTGGCACTGCAGAAGGAGCACGGGCTCGACCAAATGGCGACGAGCCCCTTCGCCGAGCGCATCGAGCGGCCGGGCGACGCGTTCGACGCCGGCCCGGAGGGCTTCCTCGACACCGCCGCGGCGATGACGGTCCTCGACGTGATCGTCACCTCCGACACCGCCGCCGCGCATCTCGCGGGCGCCCTCGGCCGGCCGACGCTGCTGCTCCTCAAGAAGGCCGCCGACTGGCGCTGGCTCGAGGCGCGCACCGACAGCCCGTGGTATCCGTCCCTCGAGCTCTTCCGCCAGACGACGACCGGTGATTGGTCCGGTCCCGCCGCCGCCGTCGCCGCGCGCCTCGTCGAGTTGCGCGACCGGGGCGCCTCATCGGGCGCCCCGCGCCGCCGAGCGAGCCGGTCATGACCGAGGCCGAGATCGCCGCCGTCCTCGCCGAGGCCTATCGCGACCATCGCGCCGGCCGTCTCACCGAGGCGCTCGTCGGCTACGCCCGCGTCCTCGCCGTCCGCCCCGATCATCCCGACGCCCTCAACCTCGCCGCCTCCGCCACGCGCGCCAAGGGCGACGGCGCGGCCGCCGTCGCGCTCGCCCGCCGCGCCGCCGCCGCCGCACCGGCCCGCGCCGACATCCGCTACAACCTCGGCAACGCCCTTTCCGCCATCGGCGATCCCGAAGCGGCGGCGGACGCCTTCCGCGCCGCCCTGATGCTCGCCCCCGGTCACGCCGATGCCGCCGCCAATCTCGGCGTCGCCCTCGGCCGACTCGCCGACACGACCGACGCCGAGGCCGCTTATCGCGCGGCGCTCGCCATCGACCCCGATCATCGCATGGCGCGTCTCAACCTCGGCAACCTCCTCGGCGAACTCGGCCGCGCCGATGACGGGATCGCCGAATTGCGCGAAGTGGTGCGCCGCCACCCCGATCTCGCCGAAGGCCGCTACAACCTCGCCCTCGCCCTGCTGCGCGCCGGCGACTGGGTCGCCGGTTTCCGCGACTACGAATGGCGCTGGCGGACCGAGGACTTCGCCTCGCCGGCCCGCCACGGCGACATCCCCGACTGGGACGGCCGGCCGCTCGACGGACGTCGGTTGCTGGTCCATGCCGAGCAGGGCCTCGGCGACACGTTGCAGTTCGCACGGCTCTTGCCGCTCGCCGCCTCTCTCGGCGCCCGCATCACGCTGGAAGCGCCGACCGTGCTGGTTCGCCTCCTCACCGGCATCGCCGGCGCCGACGAGGTGACCGACCGGGTCGATCCCGCCGCCTTCGCCTGTCAGACGCCGCTGATGGGCCTGCCCCACCGCCTCGGCCTCACCCCGGGCTCGGTTCCCGCGCCGGCCGCCTCGCTCACCGCCGATCCGCAGCGGGTGGCGACGTGGTCCGAGCGCCTGCGCCTCGGCGGAGCCGAAGAGGTGGTGGCGGTGGCGTGGCGCGGCAATCCGGCGTCGCCGGCCGATCGCGGCCGTAGCCTCGATCGTGCCGACCGTCTGGCGCCGCTCGCCGCCCCGCGGCGGCGGCTGATGGCGGTGCAGAAACTGGCGCGCGACGAGTTGGAGGTCGCCGACGTGGCGAGCGGCTGGCGGGTCGCCGACACCGGCGATCTGATGATCGAACACCCCGGCCCCGACTTCGACGCCGGCCGCGACGCCTTCCTCGACACCGCCGCCGTCTTCATGGCCTGCGACCGGGTGGTGACCATCGACACCGCGCTCGCCCACCTCGCCGCCGCCCTCGGCCGCCCGACCGAGGTGCTGCTGAAGCGTGTGCCCGACTGGCGTTGGTTGGAAGAGCGGACCGACACGCCGTGGTATCCGACGGTGTGCCTGCATCGTCAGACGGTCGCCGGCGACTACGCCGGCCCGATCGCCTCGGCCGCGGCGGCGCTGGCGCGGGGCTGAGCCGCCTCAGCCCCGCGCCGGCTTGCGCTGGATGAAGCCCCAATATTTGTCGGGGCCCATCTTCAGTTGGAAGCCGATGTCGAAATGGCTGATGTCGGTGAAGCCTGAGCGCTCGATCAGGTCGCGCAGCATCCTCAGGCCGAAGACCGAATAGTGGTTCTTGTTGAGCTCGTGCCCGGCGACCGTGTCGGGGCAGGGCACCTCGATGTAGACCACTCCGCCCGGCTTCAGCACCCGGAAGATCTCGGCGAGCGTGAAGAACGGCATGATCGAATGTTCGAGCACGTGCCGGCACCAGACGAGATCGAAGCTCTCGTCGGGGAACTCGAGGAAGGTCAGATCCATCTCGACCGCGTCGAACCCCTGCGCCCGGCAGATGTTCACGTCCTCGCCGATGGCGATGCCGATGGCGTCGAGCCCGTCGGCGGCGAAGTGCTTCAGCGCCACGCCCTGACCGCAGCCGATGTCGAGCACCTTCGCGCCCTTCGCCATCGGCCACGTCTCCTTCACCCGCGCCCACACCCGGGCGGTGATGTCGGCGTGGAGATTGGTCGGCGTCTCGGGATAGACGTCGCTCCACAGCTTCTTGCAGAAGGCTTCGAGCCGGGCGTATTTCGCCAACGGATCGGCCGTGGGGGTAGCCGGGGCGGGCTTCGCCTTCTTCGATGCGGGCTTGGACATCGGCGTCTCCGTCAGTCGAGATCCATGACGATGCGCTTCATCCCGCGGGCGGTGTCGCCCCAGGTGAGCGTCGAGAGGAAGTCGGCGCCGGCCGCGCCGCGACGGCGGGCCTCGGCGCGATCGGCATGAACCCGCTCCAGCGTCTCGACGATCTCGTCGACGTCGCTCTCGCCCCAGCCGGCGGTGCCGCCGACCGCCGCTCCGGCGCCGCCCATCGGGCTCTGGTGCGCCAACGGATAGCAGCGATCGTCGCCGACGAGGTCCATGTGGCCGGTGTTGGCGGAGAGGATGGTCGGCACGCCGCAGGCCATGCATTCCATGGCGACGAGGTTGGTGCCGCCCTCCGAGCGGTTGGGGAAGAGCGCCACGTCCATCTCGCGCAGGATCGGCGGCATGAAGGCGTTGGCGACCGCGCCGAGATCGAGGAACTGATGGTCGGGGATGCCGTTGGCGCGCGCCCAGGCGGCGTTGTCGACCGCCTTGCCGGCGGCGTCGTAGGGGACCGGCGCCGCCTTGCCCGACTGGTCGAGGGTGCGGGCGAACTGGACCCAGGGGCTGTGCCAGGCGGTGACCAGCATCGCTTCCGGGTGGCGTTTGGCGAAGCGGGCGAAGGCGGCGACCACCAGGTCCTGCCCCTTGCGCAGCTCGAGCTTGCCGCCGGAGAACACCAGGAAACGGTCGCCCATGGTGCCGAGCTTCGGCGCCGGGTGGAACAGGCTCTGGTCGATGCCCTGGATGACGGTGGTGACGTTGGTCAGCCCGTATTCGCGCAGAACTTTCTCGTTCCAGGTCGAGCCGCAGACGATCAGCGGGAAGGCGCGGGCGCGCTCCACCGTCTCGGCGTCGAGCTGCGGCGTCTCGAAGAAGACGACGCCGACCGTCGGCCTGCCCCTCAGCGGCACGCCGTGCGCGCCGGGACTGACGCGGAAGTCGTTGCCGAGAGCGGCGAGCAGCGGCCCGTCGAGATCGAGCGATTTGCCGGCGCGTGTCGCCAGTTGATCGGCGAGCCAGCGCGACCGGGTGACGAAGCCGTCGAGAGCGAGCCGGCGCAACTTGTCGACGGCGATCTGGCTCTCCTGGATCGGGAACGAACCGAAGGCTTCGATGTCGGCGTCGCGCGCCCAGTGGAGCGCCAGATTGAGACCGTAGACGCCCCAGCCGAAGAAACTGGAGATGCCCCAGTGGATCACCACACGCCGCATGCCGACGAGCCCCCGCCCGGAGCCCGCCATTCCTCGCGAATCACCCGCGCGCCCCATCGATTCGATTTGTATTCCGCCGCCGCGGCGGCGTCGACGGCGGTCGGGCGGGACGACGCGACCCTCAGGCGCCCGTTTCGTCCACCAGCACCAGTTCGAAGGTCATCAGCACCGGATTGACTCCGCGGGCGAAGCGCCCGCCGGCGAGCGCCCCGGTGAAATCGACGAGGCCGCCGTCGAGTTCGGCACGGGGCGAACCGTCTCCATCGGGAACGATCCGGCCGGCTGACAGGTGGACCTCGGTAGCGAAGGCGGCGATCTCGGCGCCGCTCTCGAAAGTCGCGCCGATGGTCGAGCCGACGCCGCCTTCGATCCGCGCCCGGGTGATGCCGTGGTCACGGCAATAGCCCTCGAGCGTCCCGGCGAAATCCTGGTTCGGCCGCAGCCGCAGCGCATGGGCGCGCTCCACAGCGCCGTCCCGAGAGGCGCTTTCCGTCGCCACCGGACCGAAGACCGAGAACCTAGTCTCGGCATCGGCGTCGACCCGGAAGGCCGCGCCGTCGATGCCGTAGGCCTGCAGGCTCACGTCCTCGGCGACGACGCTGCCGTCGGCCAGCACGTGGCCGCCGTGCGCGGCGCCGTCCGCCTCGCGCCACAGCCCGTGGGCGTGGAAAGCCGTCGCCCCGTCGCGCTGCCCGACCGTCATCGCGCCTTCGAGGAAGCGCGTGATCCCCGCCGGGCGGAACGTCTCCGAATAGAAGGCGGCATGACGGTCGTCGCGGGCGAGCGCCGGCATGCAATAGGCGAAGGGCGCGAGCGCCAGCCCGTCGAGCTTCACCGTGCCGGAGTCGAATCCTTCGCCAGCGAAGCATCGTGTGATCCCGGCGAGAAGCGGTTCATCCGCTCGCAGCCGCACCTCGAACCGCCGCCCCCGGCAGGGCACCGCCACCAGCCGCTCGGCCGGCGCCGGGCCCGGCTGGCGGATGTGGGGCGGCCGGGGGACCCCGGTGCTCGCCCCGCCGTCTCGACGCGTGTCGGTCACGACGCCCCCTTGTCCCGCTCGGCGGCCATCTCGGCGAGGACGCCGCGCGCCTCGAGTTCGTCGCGCACCATGCGTTTCGGCACCTTGCCGTAACCGGAGCGCGGCAGTGCCTCCCAGAAGACGAAGCGGCGCGGCATCTTGTAACGCGGGATCTCGGCGGCGAGCGCCGCGGCGAGCCGTCCCTCGTCGATCACCGCCCCCTCGCGCGGCACGCAGACGGCGACGCCGACCTCGCCCCACAGCGGATCCGGCACGCCGAGCACGGCGACCTCGGCGATCTCGGGGAAGGTGAGGATCTTCTCCTCGATCTCGCGCGGATAGATGTTGGAGCCGCCGGAGATGTACATGTCCGAGGCGCGGCCGGTGATGTAGACGAAGCCCTGGTCGTCGACGTGGCCGAGGTCGCCGGTGCGGAACCAGCCGTCGTGAAAGGCCTTCGCATTGGCCTGGGGGTCGTCGTAGTAGCCGGCGAAGACGGCCGGACCGATGACGCAGATCTCGCCGGTCTCTTGGGGGCCGAGCTCGCGCCCCTCCGCGTCGCGGATCGTGACCTGCATGGCGGTCCTCGGATAGCCGCAGGTGCCGACGCGCGCCCCCGGTCCATCCTCGATCGTATGGGCGCCGGTCGGCAACACCGTGATGGCGCCGGTCACCTCGCCGAGGCCGAAATACTGCACCAGCACCGGCCCGAGCGTGGCGAGCGCCCGCTTCTGGTCCTCGCGGTACATCGGCGCGCCGGCATAGATGACGTGGCGCAGGCTCGAGTGATCGTGCTCGGAAACCGAGGGATGCTCGACCATCAGCTTGAGGATGGTCGGCACGGTGAAGAGGTTGGTCACCCGATGGGTCTCGATCAGCCGCCACGCCTCGGCGACGTCGAACTTCTCCGAGGGCATCAGCACCGTCGGCGCGCCGCGCGCCATGATGTTCAGGAAATGCACACCCGCGCCGTGGCTGAGCGGCGCCACCACCAGCGAGGCGTCGGCCTCGGTCGTGCCCGGCAGCAGGTCGGCGAGGTGGTTGGTGACGACGAAGGCCATCTGGCCGTGGGTCAGCACCGCCGCCTTCGACCGACCGGTGGTGCCGGAGGTGAAGAAGAACCAACAGGGATCGTCGTACTCGACCGCGGCTTCGGCGATCCGCACCCCGTGATGGGCGGCGATGCGTTCGCCGACGTCGGCCTCGCCGAAGGCGCTGTCGCGCGCCATCTCGTCGAAGCGCCAGACGAACTCGATCGTCGCGGCCTCGGCCGTCGTCGCCGCGGCGTGATCGGGGAAGTCGCCGTGGCAGAGAAAGGCGCGGGCTCCCGACGCCGTCGCCAGCGCCGCCACCTCCTTCGGCATCAGGCGGAAGTTGGTCGGCACCCACACCGCGCCGAGGCGGAAGCAGGCGAACATCGACAGGATCATCTGCACGGTGTTCTTGGAGTGGACGAGCACGCGGTCGCCCTTGACGGTGCCGCGGCTCGCCAGCGCCGCCGCCAGCGCTTCCGACCCGGAGGCGATCTCGGCCCAGGTCCAGCGCTCTTCGCCACGCACGAAGGCGGTGTGATCGGGCAGCCGCCGGGCCGTCTGGGTGAGGAAATGGGCGAGGTTCATCACCCGTCGCGACACGCGCGCGACGCCGCCGAGCGGAACGGCCTCGCTCATCGCGTCCGCTCCAGGATCGAGACGTAGCTGGCGACCGCCGCGCCGCCCATGTTGAAGACGCCGGCGAGGCTCGCCCCGTCGAGCTGCATGTCGCCCGCCTCGCCGGCGAGCTGCATCGCCGCCATGACGTGCTGCGACACGCCGGTGGCGCCGATCGGATGACCGCGCGATTTGAGGCCGCCGGAGAGATTGACCGGCAGCCGGCCGCCGCGCCGCGTCGCCCCCTCGCGCGCCACCTTCCAGCCCTCGCCGGGGGCGGCGAGCCCCATCGCCTCGTATTCGATCATCTCGGCGACGGTGAAACAGTCGTGGGTCTCGACCAGATCGAGATCGTCGATCGTCAGACCCGCCGTCGCGAGCCCCACCTTCCAGGCGCGATGGGCGCCGTCGAAGGCGATCGGGTCGCGACGCGACAGGGGCAGGAAGTCGTTCGCCTGGACGCGGGCGCGGATGGCGACCGTGCGGGCGAGGCCCGCCGCCGTCTCGGCGTCGGCGACGACCAGCGCCGCCGCGCCGTCGGAGACCAGCGAACAGTCGGTGCGGCGCAGGGGACCGGCGACCAGCGGGTTCTTGTCCGACACGGTGTTGCAGAAGTCGAAGCCGAAGTCCTTGCGCATGTGGGCGAAGGGGTTCCGCACCCCGTTCTCGTGGTTCTTGGCGGCGATCATCGCCAGCTCGGCGCTGCGGTCGCCGTGCCGCTGGAAATAGTGGGCGGCGATCTTGCCGAAGATACCGGCGAAACCGGCGTCGACCGCCGCCTCCTCGCGCCGATAACAGGCGGAGAGCAGGATCTCGCCGACCTCCGCCGTCGGTGTCGCGGTCATCTTCTCGGCGCCGACCACCAGCGCGATCCGCCCGCGCCCGCTCTCGATGAAGTCGAGGGCGGCGTTGAGCGCCGCCGAGCCGGTGGCGCAGGCGTTCTCCAGGTGGACGGCCGGTACGTGCGCCAGCTCCGGCACGGCGGTGCCCACCAGCGACGCCTCGAAGCCCTGGCGCGAGAAGCCGTTGTTGTAGGTGCCGACGGTGATGAAATCGACGTCGTCCGTCCCGATCCCGGCATGCGCCAGCGCCTCGCCGGCGACGCGGCCGATCAGGCTCTCGACGTCCGGATCTTCGAGCTTGCCGAAGGGCGAATGGGCCCAGCCGACGATGGCGGCGGTGGTACGGGTCATGGACGTCCTCCTGTCGGGCCCGTGGGTCGCGCGCGAAGCGCCTCGGCCTCGTTCTCGTGTCTATTCGGGCATGGAACCACCGTTCGCCCGAGGCGGGTTCCCACGCCCCGGATGAACGACGGCCGAAGCCGCGTCGGATCGATTTGTAGACCTCACGATGGGGGTGGGGAAGCGTCTCGTCGCGACGTCCGCTGGCGGCCGTCTCCCCGATGGCCGGTCGCGGAAGCAGCTCTCGCCTCACGAGGCATCGCAGCGCGCGCCCCTTCTCCCCTCGGGGGAGAAGGTGCCCGAAGGGCGGATGAGGGGGCTGGGCCTCGCCCCGAAGGGCCGCGTCCGTGGTGTGTGCCCGTTGCCGCTTCGCGGCGCCCCCTCATCCGACCGCTTCGCGGCCACCTTCCCCCGCGAGGGGGAAGGGAGGTGGCGCCATCCGAAAGGCCGGAGACCCGGCGAAAGCACGTGGCGACGGCGTGGGGCGCGCGGTCGCTCAGACGCCGCCGCTGTGGACGACCCGGTAGTAGACCGCTTCCAGCTCGTTCTTGTGCTTGGTCTCCTCGTTGGCGAGGAAGACGAAGACGTTGCGCAGCGCCCCCGGCGGCGTGGCCTCGGCCAGCGCCGTGTACTGCTCCATCGCCGCGTGTTCGCGCGCCAGCGCATATTGCAGCACCGCCTGATCGTCGGGATTGTCGCCGAGATCCGGCAGATGGATGCAGTCGGAAAACTTGCGGTCGCTCGCCGGCCGTTCGATCTCGGTCTCCAGCACCGCCTCGACGTCGGCGCGGCCCGCGAGACCGGCGAAGAGATCGAGATGCTGCTGCTCCTCGGCGACCAGTTCCTCGACCAGATAGCGGATGCTCTTGCTCACCTTGGGCGCCAGAGCCGTATAGAAATCACGCGCCGTCCGCTCGAACTCGGTCGCGACGGTGAGGACCTCCCTCAGGTTGGTGAGGGTCTTCAGCTTGGCGTGGCCTTTCCCTTCGGGCATCTCGTCACTCCCTCGCGTCGGACCGTTCGGCGAACACGGCGGCGATGCTCGCCGCCACCCGATGGCCGTCGGCCACCGCGTGCACCACGTCGGGACCGGCGACGCAGTCGCCGGCCGACCACAGCCACGGCACCGAGGTGCGGCCGTCCGGATCGATGGCGATGCGACCGCGGTTCCAGGCGAGTTCCTCGGTCAGCGCCTCGCCGAGCAGCGACACGTCGGACGCCTGACCGATCGCCTCGATCACCATCTCGGCCGGATGGAACAACTCGTCGCTCTCGTCGTAGCTCGGCGCGAAGCGGCCCTTGTCGTCGAAGATCGACTTCACCCGCCAGGTGCGCAACCCCGTGACCCGACCCGCATCGTCGATGACGATCTGCTGCGGCCCGCGGGCGTCGAAGATCGGGATGCCCTCTTCGCCGCACTCCTTCACTTCCTCCCTGTCGGCGAGGAAGTGGGGCAGGTCCTCGAGCGCCGTCACCGTGACGTCGACCTTGCCGTGGATCTGCTTCTGCAGGCGGGCGAGCGAGCGGGCGATGTCCATGGCGACGTTGCCGCCGCCGATCACCACGGCGCTTTTCGGCACGTCGAAGGCCTCGCCGTCGGTGATCTGGCGGAGGAGGTCGACCGCCTTCTTCACCTGGGCGTGCTCGGACCCGGGGATGCGGGTCGAGCGGCCGAGATGCAGCCCGATCGCCAACACCACCGCATCGTTGGCGGCATGCAGGTCGGCCATCGCGACGTCGCGGCCGATGCGCGTGTCGCAGCGGATGTCGACGCCGAGCGAGGTGATGACGTCGACGTCGCGATCGAGCGCGTCGTAGGGCAGCCGGTATTCCGGGATGCCGTAGCGGGTCATGCCGCCGGCCGCGTGGCGCGTCTCGTAGACGGTGACGGCATGTCCGGCCTTGGCGAGGTCGAAGGCGGCGGTGAGACCGGCCGGCCCGGCGCCGACGATCGCCACCTTGCGGCCCGTCGCCGGGCCCGGCTTGCCGACGATCTCGCGTACCTTCTCCTGCGGTACCTGATCCATGATGTGGCGCTTCAGCCAGCGGATGGCGATCGCCTCACCCTCGTTGTGGACGGCGCAGGCGGTCTCGCACTTGTGGGTGCAGACGCGGCCGCAGGTGTTGGAGAACGGGTTGGTCTCGTAGAGCAGGGCGACGCCGCGCTCGTAGTCGCCGTCGCGCACCGCCTCGATGTACTGCGGGATCGCCATGTGCGCCGGACAGGTGGCGATGCACAGGCCGCAGGAGACGCAGCGGTCGGCCTCGAGCTTGGCCCGCGCGACGTCGTAGCCGGCGACGATCTCGTCGAAGTTGGAGATCCGCGCCTCCGGCTCCATCTCGTCCATCGGCACCCGCTCGAGCGCCGTCAGGTGATGGCCTTCGGCGCAGACGTAGCCGTGTTCGGAGCCGTCCCAGCTCTTGGCGTCGACGCCGGGGATGAAGCGGAAGGCGTCGGGATCGGCGTCCACCCACTTGTAGGCGTTCGACATGGTGAGCGAGCCGGTCATGCAGACGTCGACGCACAGCGCGCACCAGCAGCAGCGGCCGTAGTCGATGCGCGGGCGCAACCCGGAATCACCGTTCTTCGGATCGAATCCGTCGACCGGCACCATGTCGATGGCGCCGTTCTGACAGATCGTCTCGCAGGTGCCGCAGCCGATGCACTTTTCGACATCGTTCTTGTGGAAGCCGCGATAGCGCGGGGCCGCCTCCCGATTCAGCGGGTCGCGGATCGACACCGGATCGCGGAACAGGTTCTTCCAGGCGAGGAAGGGGGAAAGGACGTCGCGCATGACCGGCTACCTTTCGATCTCCGGCGGATAGGTGTGCAGCGACACCATCAGCGCCGCCACGTCCGCGATGTTGGTACCCGGGATGAGATGCTCGAGCAGCGCCATCGCATGGGTGTAGGAGGGGCCGCGCACGTTGATGCGCCGCGGATGGCCGCTGCCGTCGGTGACGGTGTAGTAGCCGTATTCGCCGCGCGAGCACTCGCCCCGCACGTAGGTCTCGCCGCGCGGGATCTTCCAGTGCAGCACGTTGGGCAGCTTCGCCGTCAGCGGCCCGGTCCGCGGCATCTTGGCTATGATCTGGCGGATCAGGTCGACCGACACCGCCACGTCGCGTCGGCGCACGTCGGCACGCGTGTACATGTCGGAATCGGTCCCGGTCACCGGCTCGAAGGTGAGCTCGGGGTAGACCAGATAGGGGTGATCCTTGCGGACGTCGTTGGGCAGGCCCGCCGCCCGCGCGTTGGGACCGGTGACGCCGTAACGGTCGATGAGATCGACCGGGATGACGCCGACGCCCTTGGTGCGCTTCTTGAAGACCGCGTTGTGGAACATGACGTCCTCGACGTCGGCGAGCGTCCGCTCGATCTCGCGGAGCGTCTCCTCCATGCGGCCGTCGAAGCCGTCCGGCAGGCCGTCGCGCACCCCGCCCGGCAGGATGAACATGTGATAGATGCGCGCCCCGGTCAGTTCCTCGAAGCGGTCGAGCATCAGGTCGCGGACGTAGGTCGTCCACTGGCCGATGACGCCCATGCCGAGGGCGCCGGCCTGACCGCCGAGATACATCATGTAGCTGTTGATGCGCCCCATCTCGAGGATCAGCGTGCGGATCCACAGCGCCCGCTCCGGCGCCTCGATGCCCGCCAGTTCCTCGATCGTCGCGGCGTAGCAATATTCGTTGAAGTCCGGCTCCGGCACGCAGACGCGGCAGACGATCGGGAAGACCTGGATGAAGGTCCGCCGCTCCATCAGCTTCTCGAAGCCGCGGTGCAGATAGCCGACGTGGGTCTTGCCCTCCACCACCTCGTCGCCGCAGACGGTCAGCTCGACCGACATGTTGCCGGTGATGCCGGGGTGCTGCGGCCCCTGCCACAGTTTGAGATATTTACCCGACGAAAGATCGATCGGCGGCGAGGAGGCCGCCGTGGATCCACCGGGGGAAGACGTCGCCCGTCCGGTCATTTCGAGCCCCCCTGCGTGGCCATGCGTTCCCGCATGTGGGTCGCCGGATCGGTGGTGCCGCGTCCCGCCCGGTGTTCGAAGTTCTCTTCCGCGAACTTCAGCGTGTCGAAGTCGCGCCGGTAGGGCGGGATGTCGACCCAGCCCTCCAGGATGAACTCCTCGTCGAGCCGCGGGCTGCCGGGGAAGGGGATGCCGAACATCTCCTTCAGCTCCCGCTGGTAGGTCGCCGCCGTCGGCCACAGATCGTGGATGCTCTCCATCTCCGGCTCGTCGCGCGGCAGCATCACCCTCAGGCCGATGTCGCGGGCGTTCGCCCGGTCGTGGACGAGATAGGTGAGCTGGAACAGGTTCTCCTCGATCCAGTCGACGGCCGTCAGCAGGACGAGGTGGGTGAAACCCTCGCGGTCACGCAGATGGACGATGAGCGGGCGCAGGGTCTCGCGCTCGACGGTGACGAAGGCGAGGTCGGGCCGTTGCTCGGTGATCGGGCCGAGCGGGAACCGTTCCTTCAGGCTCTCGAGAAGTGTCCGCATCGGCCTCACCAATTGTAATCCGGCATGTCCCAGTCGTGGATGACCCGCTTCTGGTTGGCCTTGTACCAATCGAAGTTCTGGGCGTAGAGGTTCGCCCCTTCCGCCTTGCCGGCGCGGATGATCCGCTTCAGCTCTTCGAAGCCGGCGAGCAGCGCCTCGGGGCGCGGCATGCAGCCGGCGATGTAGACGTCGACCGGCAGGTACTCGTCGAGCTTCTTGATGGTGTTGTAGCTGTCCCAGTACATGCCGCCGTTGATCGTGCAGGAGCCGAGGCCGACGACGTATTTCGGGCTCTGCATCTGCTCGTAGGAACGGATCGCCCGCTTCAGCGTCTTCACCGACAGGTAGCCGGAGATGACGAACAGGTTGGCCTGGCGCGGCGTCGGCCGCCACTGGATGCCGTAGCGATAGGCATCGAAGCGCGGCGTCATCAAGGGCCGCATCTCGATGGCGCCGCAGCCCGTGCCGAAGCCGAGGATCCACAGGCTCTCCGAGCGCGCCCAGTTGAACAGGTCCTCGACGATCCTGACGTAGGACCCGGGCCGAACCTCCGGCCGCGCGTCGCAGTAGTAGTCCTGGATCGGATCGACCTCGAACTCGAGACCGTCCGGGCCCTTGACGACGCGCTTCTTCAGCTCGTCCTTGACGGGGACCCGACGCACGAGGGTGTCTTCGTCTCGCATCACGGCCTCATACGATGAGAATGGCGGCGATACCGATCGGCACCGCCCAGATCAGGAACCAGCGGATCGACTGCTCGACGCGGAAGCGCGGGAAGACCACGCCGACGAACGCCGAGAACAGGTAGAGCAGGAAGACCTTCACGAAGAAGACCGGCCAGCTCGTCGCGCCGCCGAAGAACAGGTTCATGTAGATGACCATCTTGGCGACGGGGAAGATCGCCCGGTTGGTCTGCATCAGCGCCAGATAGGAGGAGTGGTACTCGGTCGGCGGGCCGATCGGGATCTCCTGCGGCGCCAGTACGACGTCGAACGGCGGCCGCATCATCGAGCCGAGGAAGGACAGCATGGCGGCGGCGACGGCGAGCGGATTGGTGACGACCGTCCAGTGGGCGACGCCGCCCTGCTGCGCTGCGACGATGTCGGTGACCGACAGCGTCTGGTACTGCAGCGCCACCGAGAACACCGCGAGCGCCAGCGGCAGCTCCGCCGCGGTGACCTGCGACAGGCCGCGGCTGACGCCGATCGCGGCGTGCGGATGGCCGCTCTCGCCGGCGCCCAGCGCCATGCCCAGCGTGCCGAAGAAGATGAAATAGAGCGCCAGGATGAGGTCGCCGGCGAACGACAGGTTGGAGAACATCTCCGACCCGTAGATGCTGGGGACGAACAACAGCAGCCCGACGCCGCCCGACAGCCGGAACACCGGGCCGAGGTAGTACATCACGCCATGGGTGATGTGGGTCCTGAGCGCGTAGTTCTTCAGGAGGTCGACGTAGTTCTGCCAGATCGGTATGCCGTGCCGGCGCCCTGCTCGCGCTCCGATCTTCTGGATCAGGGCGGTGAGCAGCAGTCCGTAGTTGAGGACGATGAACAGCGTCAGCAGGGCGTAGGGGATCTTCATCCAATCGAAGGTCATGGCCGGCCCCCCAATGCTGCCAGATAGACGACCACCACGAAGGCGATGACCTGGACGGCATAGACCTGTCCGTTGCCGGTGTAGAAGCGACGGGCGAAGCGCGCCGTCCCGTGCAACGTGTCCATCTGCGCCTGCCAGAAACGCTCGAACCAGGGTTCGGCGAGGAAGCCGACGGCGCGTTTGTACGGGGCGAAGAAGTTCCACGCGAAGTGGGTGGTCTCCGGCCGATAGGGCCGCTCGGCGGCGAAGACGATGTTGAACTGCTTCACCATCTGCGCCCGGTGGTTCAGGAACACGAGCCACAGGAACAGCACCACGAAGATCACCGCGACGATGATCATGATGGCGACCGGGTTCCAGTAGCCGTAGGCGCTGGTGATCGTCTGTCCCGTCCAGTTCAGGCCGTGCTCGGGCATGAACCGGCCGATGAAATCGTCGACCCGGCGCAGCGCCAGCCCGGGGAAGATGGCGAAGCCGATGAGGAAGGCGACGTACATCATCTGCGGGATGATCAGCCAGATCGGCGCTTCCTTCACCCGCCGGTGCTCGTCCTTGAGCTGCCCGAGGAAGATCGTGTGGATCAGCCGGAACAGGTAGAGGAAGGCGATCGGGCCGGAGAGGAAGATCACCGCCATCGGCAGGCGCGCGTCGCTGTCCATGATGGCGTTGTAGAAGATCCAGCGGCCGCCGAAGCCGGACAGCGGCGGCACGCCCGACATGGCGATGATCGAGACCAGCACCGCGACGAAGGAGAGCGGCATCAGCGTGATCAGGCCGCCCATGCGGTACATCTCGCGGGTGCCGGTGCGCTTGGCGACGCCGCCGACCGACAGGAACAGCGACGACTTGTAGATGTAGTGGTTGATGACGAACATCATCGCCATCAGCCAGCCGAGGTTGTTCATCAGCGCGATGCCGAACACCGCATAACCCATCTGGCCGATCGAGGAATAGGCGAGGAGGCGCTTGGCGTCTTCCTGGAAGGCCGCCATCAGATTGCCGATGAGCGCCGATCCCGCACCGATCCACAGCATCGCGTGGGTGAGGTCGACGCCGAAGAGCGACTGCCGTCCCAGGTGCATGACCAGCACGAAGAGGCCGAAGAGCCCCGCCTTGAGCAGCACGCCCGAGACCATCGGCGAGACGTCGGTCTCGGCCTCGGCATGGGCGCCGGGCAGCCAGATGTGCACCCCGAGCGCCGCCGTCTTGGTCATGAATCCGGCCGCCAGCAGCAGGAACACCCAGGGCGCATGCGTCGCGGCGACCTGCTTCAACCCCTCCACCGGGAAGGTCGCGGTCGTCTGGGCGGCGAGCGCGAAGCCGGCGAGGATGGCGAAGGCGCCGCCGAGCGAGAACACGATGTAGGAGAGGGCGTGCGGCTCGCTCTCCTTGCCGCGCAGGATCAGGAAATACGACCCGACGGTCAGCACTTCCCAGGCGGCGAAGAAGGAGAACGTGTCCTTGGCGACGATCAGCATCGCCAGTCCCGCGTACATCAACATCGCCGACGGATAGAAGCCGACCCGCCGCCCGTGGGCGAAGGTGTAGCTGGCGATGAAGATCACCGCACCGCCGAGGAGGATGATCGCCCCGAAGATCATCTGCATCGGGTCGAAGTGCGGATAGGCGACGACGAAGCCGGCGACGAGACCGAGGATCGCGACGGTGTTCTTGATCCACGCCGGCAGCCATTCCAGCACCAGGAAGGCGAGGGCGAACATCAGCGGCACGACGGTGAGAAGGTTACCGTAACGCGACGCCTCACCCCAGCCGTAGGCGACGGCCCAGCCGCCGAGCGCGGTGAGCGCCACGACCGCCACCGCGCCGACCGGCGGCTGGACGGTTTCGTCCGGCAGCGGCGCCTTGAGGGCGCGGCCGAACCAGCGGAAGAGGTATCCCGCCTCCAAGAGCGCGCCGACGAGGATCGCCGCGACCACGGCATGACGGCCGTCGGCGACCAGCGCATGCACCAGTTCCCATTTGGCATAGAAGCCGGGGAACGGCGGCAGGCCGGCGAGCATGGCGACGAAGGTGGCGAAGGCGAAGATCATGAAGGGATCGCGCCGCAACGCCGCCCAGGCGGAGAGCTCGCGCGAGGCGACGAGGCCGGAGATCCAGAAGAGCCCGGCCTTGGCCACCGCATGAGCGATCAGGATGCCGCCGCCGATCATCAGATAGCGGTCACCGAGCAGGTCGCGAAGCCCGATCACCGTGAGCACCAGGCCGATCTGCGCCACCGAGGAATAGCCGAGCAGGCGGCGGTCGTCGGTCTGCGACAGGGCGACGAGGTTCGAGCCGACGAAGGTGACGAGGCCGACCGCCGCGGCGATCGGCAGCCACGGCGTCCCGCCGATGCCGATCACCTTGTCGAGCGCCCACAGCGCCGCGGTCGACGAGCCGGCCGAGAAGATCGCCGAGAAGCCCGGATGGGCCGCCTGATAGACGTCGAGCGCCCAGCCGTTGGCCGGGAACGGCTTCAACTCGATCACCAGGGCGACGAACAGCAGGAAGAAGGCGAGCGCCGCCGCGCCTCCGGCCGCCGCGACCGGGGTGCCGGTCATGTCGTCGAGATTGAGGCTGCCGCTCGCGTGATAGACGAAGACGATGCCGATCAGCATCAGCATCGACACCACCTGCGACACCACCAGATATTTGAAGCCGGCGCCGAGCGCCCGCGGGTCGTCCGAGAGCAGCACCAGACCGCCGGTGGCGATGGCGATCAGCTCGAAGAAGACGAAGAGGTTGAAGACGTCGCGCGTCAGGATCAGGCCTGAGAGCGCCATCACCACGACCAGGAACACCGCCATGGCACGATGCCCGAGCCGCATCAGCGCCTCGCGCATGTAGACGGCCGAGAGCAGCCCGACGAGCGTGACGATCTCGACCAGCACCGCCTCCGGCAGACCCATGCGCAGGTTGATGGCGAAGGGCGGCGGTGCACCGGCGGTCATGATGGTGACGGGCGCCGCGCCGGCGACGACGAAGGCCCACAGCCATTGTCCGCCGATGGCGGTCATGGCGAGAAGCGCGACCACGGTGACGACGTAGGCGAGCACACGAGCGCCGTGGTTCAAGAGCCCGAGGAAGAACGCCGCGCCCAGCCCGACCGCCAGAATGTGAAGGGGGCTCACCATTTCAGCTCCGTGAATTTAGAGATGTCGAGGGAGCCTCTCGTCGCATGCAGGCGATAGGCATAGGCGAGCATCAGAGCGGTGACGCCGAGACCGATGACGATGGCCGTGAGCACCAGCGCCTGGGGCAGCGGGTCGATGATCCGCCGCGCCGCGTCGCCGACCGGCACCGCCGCATCGAGGATCGGCGCGGTGCGCCCCGGCATCGCCCCGACGGCGACCAACACGAGGTTGACGCCGGCATCTGCGACCGTGAACGACACGATCATCCTGAGAATGTTGCGGTTGGTCAGCGCGCCGTAGAGGCCGGCGAGCACCAGGGCGAAGCCCGTGACGAGAGCGACCGTGATCATCACGACTTCTCCGTTTCCGAGAGGCTCGCCAGCATCGAGGCGAATTCGGCGCCGACCTTGAGGCCGATCAGCGTGTAGATCACCGGGATCGCACCGGCCGAGAACAGCGTGCCGAAGTCGCCCAGTGGCAGAAAACGGTTGTCGAGGAAGCCGCCGGCCCAGGCGAGGCCGAGGAGACCGATGGCGACATAGGCGACACCGGAGAGCGACTCCACCACCGCGATCAGGCGATGGCCGAAACGGTGCAGCGGATCGGCGAGCAGCATCAACAGCGCCGCCGAGGCGAGGATGGCGCCGCCCTGGAAGCCGCCGCCCGGGGTGAGGTGGCCGTTGACGAAGACGTAGACGCCGGCGAGTAGGATCAGCGGCACCAGGAGCCGGCTGCCGGTCCTGAGCAGTTCGCCCGCCGCCGGGATGCCGGTCGCGCGGCCTTCGCCGGTGGCGCGATGGGTCGACAGGATCAGCCCGACGATGGCCGAGGTCAGGAACAGCACCGTCACTTCGCCGAGCGTGTCGAGACCGCGATAGGTGACGACGATCGCCGTGACGATGTTCTGCGCGCCGAGGTCCTTCGCCGTGTTCTCGGCGTAGTAGAGCGCCGTGCGATTGAGCGCGGCGTCGGGCTGGTAGCCGAGGGTGAGGGAGGCGAAGACCGCCGCGAGCACCGCCAGCAACAGGAAGGCGACGAGGTGTTTAACCATGGCCCTTCCCTCCGACCCGGCCGAGCACGAAGAAGAACAGGAAGGTGGTGAGACCGCTGCCGATCGCCGCTTCGGTCATCGCCACGTCGGGCGCCGCCAGAAGCATGAACATGATCGAGGCGAAGAGGCTCACCGCCCCCGCCGACAGGATGGCGAGCGGCAGGCTTCGCGTGATGATCGACAGGAGCGCGGCGACGAGCATACCCGCCGCCAACACCAGGCTCATGGCCGTCGACAGGTTGCTCATGCCTCTTCTCCCGTCTCTTCGTCGAGCAGGTCGACCTCGGTCGCCGGCGTGGTGGCGACGTGCATGCGGTGCGCCGCGTGCGCCAGGACCTGCGAGGACAGCGGGTTGGTGAACAGGAGGAAGAGGCCGATCAGCAACAGCTTGATCGCCCAATCGGGATGGAGGCAGGCGGCGCCGGCCAGCGTCAGCAAGGTGCCGAGCGTCGTCGCCTTGGTGCCGGCCTGGATACGGTTGTAGACGTCCGGCATGCGGACGAGCCCGAGCCCGCCGAGCAGCAGGAAGGTGGTGCCGGCGACCAGCAGCAGACCGCCGAGGATGTCGAGAGCCGCGGCCATCACAGTCCCCTCTCCAGGTAGCGGGCGACGACGATGACGCCGAGGAACGACATCAGCGCATAGACCAGCGCCACGTCGAGGTAGACGACGCGCTCTTCGACCACCGCACCGAGGACGATGCCGGTGATCGAGACGATGGTCATGACGTCGAAGGCGACCACCCGGTCGAAGGTGCGCGGCCCGCGGACGAAGCGGTACATCGCCAGGAGGAAGGCCAGTCCCGCCAGGACGGCGGCGAAGGTGATCAGTGCGTCAGCCATACATCACCTCCAGATAGCTCTCGAAGCCGGCGACGATCTGCCTCGTCGCCTCCTCCTGATCGGCCGCCTCCATCGTCACCCAGTGCACGTAGAGCCACTCGTCCTCGATCGCGACGGTGAGCGTACCGGGGGTCAGCGTGATCGAATTGGCCAGCAGCAGCCGCCCCATGCGGCTCTTCAGCCGGGTGTGCACCTTGACGATGCCGGGATGGACCGGCAGCGCCGGGTCGAGTACGACGGCGGCGATGTGCAGGTTCGATTTGACCAGTTCCTTCAGGAAATAGCCGATGTAACCGAAGGTGGCGGCGATCGCCGCGGGCGTCCAGCGCGCCTCGGTGAAGATCGACAGGCCGTCCCGGTAGATGAGCGCGATCGCCGCGGAGGCGACGGCACCGACGATCAGCACGTCGCTCGCCAGTGAGCCGTTGAGCATCACCCAGAACAGCATGAGCAGCACGAACGACGCACCGGCGCTGCGCATCCGGCCGATCGGCATGACATCCATGATCCGGCTTCTCCACGTTGGCTTCGCCGAGAAGGTCGACGAACGCGGGCGGCGACTTACCGATGGGGCCGCGCGGAACCGGCCGGACGTCCGTCCCGTCACCGCGCCCACTCGTCACACCAACGCAACCCACCCGACCATGCCGGGCAATATTCGAATATCAGAATATGCTTGATTCGAATTTGCGGGGCATCAAATCTCGGGTCCGCTTCGCCACGTACGGTTCTTCACCTGTCGCAGACCCGAACATGTTGACGTCACGGTCTTTCCGCCGCACGCGGCCATGTGTGGTGGTCGCCGCCCCGGGAAGCGCGGTCGCGGTCCGCGTCGCTCGTCGCGGTCACCCGACCGCCCCTTCCATGACCATGTGTCCGGGCGCGACGGTGCGATAACGTCGCTCCGGCGCCACGTAGTCGAGCGGCCGGACCGGGCTCTTCAACTCCTGGCCGGAAAGATCGCGGCGGATGCCGCGCCGCGCCGGATCGGGAACCGGGACGGCGGCCATCAGACGCTTGGTGTAGGGGTGCTGCGGGTCGCCGAAGATCGCTTCGCGCGGTCCGATTTCGACGATCTCGCCGAGATACATGACGGCGATGCGGTGACTGACCCGTTCGACCACGGCCATGTCGTGGGAGATGAACAGGAAGGCGATCTTCAGGTTCTCCTGCAGATCCATCAGCAGGTTGCACACCTGCGCCTTGATCGACACGTCGAGCGCCGAGACGCTCTCGTCGGCGACGATCACCTTCGGGTCGAGCGCCAGCGCCCGGGCGATGGCGATGCGTTGACGCTGGCCGCCGGAGAATTCGTGCGGATAGCGGCTCATCATCGTCGGATCGAGGCCGACGCGGGTGAGGAGGTCGGCCGCCTTGTCGCGCGCTTCCGCGCGCGTGCCGAGGCGGTGGGCGGTGTAGGGCTCCGCCACCGACGCGCCGACGGTCATGCGCGGATTGAGACTGGCGAACGGATCCTGGAAGATCATCTGGACGCTGCGCCGCATGCGCAGCAGGTCGCGGGAATCGAGATCGAGGACGTCGAACCCGTCGAGGTCGACGCGGCCGCTACGCGGTTCGACCAGCCGCAGGATCGACCGCCCGGTCGTCGACTTGCCGCAACCGGACTCGCCGACCAGAGACAGCGTCTCGCCCTGGAAGAGATCGAACGACACCTTCTCCACCGCATGGATCTCGCCGGTCTTGCGGCCGAAGACGCCGCCGCGCACCTCGAAGCGGGTGACGAGATCGCGGACCGCCAGCACCGGCTCCTCGTGCGTCGCGACGGTGGCGTCGACCGATTTGCCCTCCGCCTGGACGCCGGTCGCCATGTCGACGATCGGGAAGCGCCGCGGCCAATGCTCCCCCGCCATCTCGCCGAGCCGCGGCACCGCGGCGAGCAGCGCCCGGGTGTAGGGATGACGACCGGCGAGGAACACCTCCTCGGTCGTACCGGTCTCCACCGCGTCGCCGCGGAACATCACCATGGTGCGATCGGCCACCTCGGCGACCACGCCCATGTCGTGGGTGATGAAGAGGACGGCCATGTCCTCCTCTTCCTGGAGCTGTTTGATCAGATCGAGGATCTGGCCCTGGATGGTGACGTCGAGCGCCGTCGTCGGCTCGTCGGCGATCAGGAGCTTCGGCCGCGAGGCGAGCGCCATGGCGATCATCACCCGCTGCCGCATGCCGCCGGAGAACTGGTGTGGATGTTCGTCGAAGCGCGACGCGGCATTGGGAATGCGCACCTTCTCGAGCAGCCGCAACGTCTCGGCGCGGGCGTCGCGCTTGGAGAGGCCGAGATGGCAGGTGAGGGATTCCGAGATCTGCCGCCCGATCGTGAAGATCGGATTGAGGCTGGTCATCGGCTCCTGGAAGATCATCGCCATGTCGCGCCCGCGCACGGCGCGCATCTCCTTCTCGGAGAGCCCGCCGAGGTCGCGGCCGGCGAGTCGGATCCGCCCCTCGATGCGCGACACCCGCGGCGGTAAGAGGCGCATGATCGACAGCGACGTGACGCTCTTGCCCGAGCCGCTTTCGCCGACGATCGCCAGGGTCTCGCCCGGCCGCACCTCGAACGAGACGTCACGCACCACCGTCGACCACCGGCCGTCGACCTGGAACGACGTCGACAGGCCTTCGACGGTGAGAACGGGTTCGGTGGGGGAGGCGGCGGTCATCGGCGGGTCCTTCGGCGTCCTGTCGGGCGATGCGAGGTCACGGCTTCCACGGCGTGGCGAACGAGGCCGACGGACGACCTTCGGCTTCGCGCGCCGCTTCCAACTCGGCGATCTTGCGATCGATGACCGAGCGATCGAGCATGCCGTCCGGGTTCGCCCGGGTCGGCAGGGTCTCGGCGACATGGAGAAAGCGCTCCTGCGCCACGGCGTAGAGGCGGCGCAGCTCGGCGAGCGGATCGGTGTGGTCGTCGGCGCGGATGTCGAGCCACGGGTAGTCCTGGTCGCGATGGATGACGATCGCCGCCGACTGCTTGCCGCGCTTGTCGCCGCCGGCGTCCTCACCGGCCTGCATCGCCTCGAGGAAGCGCTCGATCAGCGGCTTGCCGGCGGTCTTCTCGAACACCTCGAGCGTCGTGGCGATCACCTGCGGCCCGGCCAGCATGTTGCCGGCGACCGAGACGTTGTCCGAGATCAGATGCCCGGCCCAGTCGATGCAGGCCGCGCCGGTGAAGGCGGTGTTGCGTCCGGTCGCGTCGATCAGGTGGAACTGGCGCTGGCGGTGGCCGGCGTCGCGACCGGTGAGGATCGGCACGATCTCCTCCGGCGATTTTCCTTCGGCGAGCAGCGTCAGGCCGTCGACGCCGTAGAGCGGATTGACGAAAGCCTGAGTGGCGACGGCGCCGACGCCGGCGCGGATGTGCGGCACCAGCGTGCCGACGGAGAAGAAGCGGCTGGCGACGGCGATGCCGAAATGGCCGGTTGCCGGATCACGCGCGACGATGGACCAGGTCATGGATCACCTCCCGATGGCATAGGCTTGCATCAGCCGCGGCGTCGCGCCGGCGCGCAGCAGCCCGTCTGGGTCACGTTTCGCCGCCGTCAGGCGGCCGATCGACCACGGTTCGGTCACCGTCAGGCGGTGGCCGCGGCGGCGCAGTTCGTCGATGGTCGCGACCCCGAACGTCTCCTCCAGCATCAGGCTGCCCGGTTCGCGGGTGCGCGGATGGAACGAGCCGGGGAAATGCGCCGTGTGGAACAACGGCCGATCGATCGTCGCCTGAAGATCGAGGCCGTGATGGACGTGGCGCAGGAAGAAGGACAGCTGCCACTGATCCTGCTGGTCGCCGCCGGGCGTGCCGAAGGCGAGGGTGGGGCGTCCCTCGTGCAGCGCCAGCGACGGCGTCAGCGTGGTCCGCGGCCGTTTGCCCGGGGCGAGCGAAGACGGCAGACCGGGCTCCAGCCAGAACATCTGCGCCCGCGAGTTGAGGCAGAAGCCGAGGCCCGGAATGGTCGGCGAGGATTGCAGCCAACCGCCCGACGGCGTCGTCGACACCATGTTGCCCCAGCGGTCGATGACGTCGATGTGCACCGTGTCGCCGCGCTTCTCCGAGAGGTGCGCCATGGTCGGCTCGTAGACCGCGCCGGTCTTCGACGACGCCCCGAGCATCGCCAGGGTGCGCTCCCGCTGCGCCTCGTAGCCGGCGATGAGGCCGGGCCTCAGATCGAGCGACGCCGTGTCGCCGATGAGCGCGCGCCGCTCGGCGGCGTAGGCCGCGCTCAGCAGCGTCTCGACCGGGACGTCGATGAAGGCGGGGTCGCCGTAGTAGACCTCGCGGTCGGCGAAGGCGAGTTTCATCGCCTCGACCACGGTGTGGACGAAGTCGGGCCCGTTCGGATCCATCGCGGCGATGTCGTAGCCGGCGAGGATCGCCAGCGACTGGAGGAGCACCGGCCCCTGACCCCACGGACCGGTCTTGGCGACCGTCCAGCCGTGGTAGTCGAGCGTGGTCGGCGCCTCGGTGCTCGCCGACCAGCCGGCGAGGTCCTGCGCCGAGAGCACGCCCTTGTGGCGCGCACCCGAGCCGTCCATCACTTCCGCAGAGCGCAGATGGGCCTCGATCTTCTCGGCGACGAACCCGCGATAGAAGGCGTCGCGCGCCGCCTCGATACCCGCCTCGCGGCCGCGCGCCGCCTCCGCCTCGGCGACGATCCGCCGCCAGGTGTCGGCGAGGACCGGATTGCGGAAGAGCGCATGCGGCCGCGGCGGCGCCCCGCCCGGCAGCCACGTCGCGTAGGACGTCGGCCAGTGTTCGCGGAAGAAGTCGCCGAGCCCGGCGATGGTGGCGGCGACCCGCGGCAGCACCGGATGGCCCGCTTCGGCATAGTGGATGGCCGGTTCGAGCACCTCGCGCACGCTCATCGTGCCGTGGTCGCGCAGCATGAGCATCCAGCCGTCGAAGGCGCCGGGGATGACGGCGGCGAGCAACCCGTCGCCGGGGATCAGGTCGATGCCCTCGCGGCGATAGTGCTCGATGGTGGCGCCGGCCGGTGCCGGTCCCTGACCGCAGATCACCTCGACCTTGCCGGTGCGGGCGGAGTGGTAGACCACCGGCAGATCGCCGCCGGGGCCGCACAGATGCGGCTCGACGATCTGCAGGACGAAGCCGGTCGCCACCGCCGCGTCGAAGGCGTTGCCGCCCTTTTCCAGGATCGACATGCCGACGGCGGAGGCGATCCAGTGGGTCGAGGTGACGACGCCGAAGGTGCCGAGGATTTCCGGACGGGTGGTGAAGCCGGTCATGGTCGTTTCCGATCTCGGAGGGTCAGGCGGAGCGAGGGTCGAGGGCGTCGCGCAGACCGTCGCCCAGAAGATTGAAGCCGATGACGACGAGGAAGATCGCGCTGCCCGGCCACACCGCCATCCACGGCGCCTGCACCAGGAAGTTCTTGGCGACGTTGAGCATCGACCCCCAACTGGCGGCCGGCGGTTGCTGGCCGAGACCGAGGAAGGAGAGGCTCGCCTCGGCGATGATGGCGGTCGCCACCGTCAGCGTCGCCTGCACCAGGATCGGCGGCAGCACGTTGGGGAAGATGTAGCGGACCATGATCGCCACCGGCCCGAGGCCGATGGATCGAGCGCCCTCGACATATTCCTCGGTCTTCACCGCCAGCACCTGACCGCGGGTCAGTCGCACGAAGATCGGCAGCGCCGACAGCGCGATGGCGATCATCGAATTGATCAGGCTCGGGCCGAGGAACGCGGCGAGCGCGATCGCGGTGATCAGGAACGGCATCGCCAGGAAGGCCTCGGTGACGCGCGACACGAGAATGTCGAACCACTTGCCGAAGTAGCCGGAGAGGATGCCGAGCGGCACGCCGATCGACACCGCCAGCGTCACCGAGAAGAACCCGGCGGAGAGCGAAGCCCGCGCCCCCCAGATCATCCGGGCGAGGATGTCGCGACCGAGCTCGTCGGTGCCGAGCGGGTGGAGGAGCGACGGCGCCTTGCGGATCGCCGTCCAACTGGTGGCGTTGGGGTCGGGGATCGGCAGCAGCGGCGCGGCGAGCGCCAGGAGCGTGAAGAAGCCGACGATGCAGAGCCCGACGACGGCTCCCTTGTGCGCCTTCAGCTTGCGCCAGGCGCGGTTCGTCGGGGAGGAGATCGCCGTCTCGGGGGTGTCGATCGCGCTCACAGCGAGGCCCTCATCCGCGGATTGAGCAGGACGTAGAGCACGTCCGCGATCAGGTTCATGGTGATGAAGCCGAAGGCGGTGCACAGCACGACGCCCTGGACCACGGCGTAGTCGCGGGTGAAGACCGCATCGACGATCAGCTTGCCGAAACCGGGGATGGTGAAGATCTGTTCGGTGAGCACCGCGCCGGCGAGGAGCTCGCCGAAGAGGAGTGCGCTGAGGGTGACGATCGGCAGGACGGCGTTGCGCAAGGCGTGCGACAGGATGACGGACCGTTCGGCGAGCCCCTTGGCGCGGGCGGTGCGGATGTAGTCGGAACTGAGCACCCCGATCATCGACGACCGCGTGTGCCGCATCATCGAGGCGGCGAGCGCGTTGCCGAGCACGAAGGACGGCATCAGCATGGTCTTGAGCGACAGGAGCGGATCGACGAAGAACGGCTGATACCCCGACGCCGGCAGCCAGCCGAGCTGCACCGAAACGAGCAGGATCAGCATGATGCCGAGCCAGAAGTTCGGTACCGACAGGCCCGAGAGCGCCAGAACGCTGGCCAGATAGTCGATCGCCGTGTTCTTCTTCACCGCCGCCAGGATGCCCATCGGGATGCCGAGCAGCAGCGCGAAGGTCATCGACATCACCGCCAGCTGCAGCGTCACCGGCAGTTTCTCGGCGATCAGCGACAATACCGGCTGGTTGGTACGCAGCGAGATGCCGAGGTCGCCCTGGAGCGCGTTGCCGAGCCAGGCGAGGTACTGCATCGGCACCGGGTCGTTGAGGTGATACTTCTCGCGCAGCGCCTCGATCACCGCCGGATCGCGCTCCTCGCCGGCCATCACCAGGACGGGGTCGCCCGGCAGCAGCTTCTGCAGCGAGAAGACGAAGAGCGAGATGATCAGCAGCGTCGGGATCGCCAGCAGCAGTCGTCGCGCAATGAAGGCGTACATCGCGAACTCCGGATCGGGCGGAGGGGGGCGGGAGGAGAGGGGATCTCCCCTCCCGCCGATCGGTCAGTTGGCCTTGGCCATGCCGGTCAGACGGATCATGCCGTCGGGCGAGGGCACGAAGCCGGTCACCTTCTTGTCGAAGCCCCACAGCCACGACTGATGCGCCAGGTAGATGTAGGGCAGGTCGTCGTCGAGGATGGCGGCGGCCGCGTCGTACTTCTCCTTGCGCACCTTGAGGTCGACCGAGGCGCGGGCGGCGTTCAGAAGCTCGTCGACCTTCGGGTTGCAGTACTTCACCTCGTTGAGGCCGCCCTTGCAGGTGACGAATTGGTGGATGTTGCCGTCCGGATCGACGCGGCCGGACCAGTCGGTCCGCGCCATCTGGAAGTTGCCGGCGGTCTCCTCGTTGAGGAGCGTGGCGAACTCCATGGTCTTGAGTTTCACGTCGAAACCGGCCTCGGCCACCATCGCCTGCACCGCCTCCATCATCTGGACGACGATCGGGCTGTTGGAGACCAGCATCTCGATCTCCAACCGGTCGTGACCGGCGGCCTTGAGCAGCGCCTTGGCCTTGGCGACGTCGCGGGCCGGCACCGGGATCTTGGCATTGTACCAGGGGCTCGTCGGCGCGACCGGCTGGTTGCCGGCCGGCGCGGTGCCTTCGTAGACGATCTGGTTCAGCGCCTCGCGGTCGATGGCGAGCGAGAACGCCTGCCGCACCCGCTTGTCCTTGCCCATCGGCGTGTCGGCGCGCGGGCCATGGCCGACGTTCACGTAGATCGACAGGAAGCCGAGGTTGACGACCTGGGCGAGGCCGAGCTTGGCGTCCTTCTTCACCACGGCGGCGTCGGTCGGCGACATGCGCTCGATCATGTCGAGGTCGCCGGCGCGCAGGTTGGCGAGCCGCACGGTGGCGTCGACGATCGGCAGGTAGGTCACCTTGTCGAAGTGGATGTTGTCCTTGTTCCAGTAGTCGGCGAACTTCTTCAGCACGATGCGGTCCTGCTGGACGCGCTCGACGAATTCGAACGGCCCGGCGCACACCGGCTTGCTGGAGAAGTTGGCGCCGAGTTCCGCCGCCGCCTTCGGCGACACGATCATGCCGGCGCGGTCGGAGAGCTGGGCGAGGAGTGTGGCGTCCGGTTGCTTGAGGGTGAACTTGACCTCGAGCGGCCCCGTCGCCTCGACCGAGGCGATCGAGGCGACCTCGCTCTTGCGTCGCGATTCCGGCATCGTCTGATTGCGCTTGATGGTGGCGACGACCGCTTCGGCGTCCATCGCCGTGCCGTCGTGGAACTTGACGCCGGGGCGCAGCTTCATCGTCAGCACCTTGTCGCCGTCCGACCACGCCCATTCGGTGGCGAGCTGCGGCACGATCTCGAGGTTCGGCGTCACGTCGACGAGCTTGTCGCACATCGCCGTGTAGACGATGCGGCCGACGAAGGTGCGCGACTGTGCCGGGTCGAGCATGTCGGGGTCCTCCGCCAGACCGATCTTCAGGTCGGCGGCGAAGGCGGGGGCGGCGAAAAGCGCGCCGGTCAGAAACGTCGCAAGAAGTCCTGCTTTCTTCATGCCCTTCTCCTCTTCGATCTCAGCGGTTCTCCGAGCGCTCGGACTGCGGTCCGGGCCCTCGTACGAGTCGGTCCGTGAAGACGTCGTGCGAGGTCGCCCGCACGAGGTTCTCCTGGATGGTGAGCAGGTGACGGCGCATCGCCTCGCCGGCGCCCAGCGGATCGCGCGCCGCGATCGCGTCGACGATCGTCAGATGCTGGTCGTGGGTGATCGGGCGGCTGCGCGCCGCGACGCGCGCCTGCTCGCGGATCTTCTGCCAGGCGAGGTCCTGCCGCACCCGGTTCATCATGTCGAAGAGAGCCAGCATCAGGTTGTTGCCGGCGCACTGGGCGATCTTGCGATGCAGGGCGCCGTCCCACAGCTCGCGCGCATCGGCGTCGGCGCATTCGCCGATCTTGCCGATTAGATCGTACATGCTGCGGATGTCCTCGGGCTTCGCCCGCATGGCGGCGAGCTGGGCGAGCTGCGGCTCGAGCCGCAGGCGCACCTCCATCACCTCCATCGGATCGGTGTCCGCGACCAGGACCTCGAGACGTTCCTCCGTCTCCGCCGGACGTGAGCCGACGAAGGTGCCCGACCCCTGGCGGCGCCAGACGATGCCCTCCGATTCCAACACCTCGAAGGCACGGCGAACCGACCGGCGGCTCACGCCGAGCTCTTCGGCGAGGGTCCGTTCCGTCGGCAGCCGCGTACCCTTCTCGAAGCGGCCGCTGCGCAGGAGCGACCGGAGACGGTCGAGGGCGGCATTGGAATTGTCGCTGTCGTCGTGCATGGATTGGTGCGGCCCAATTTCGAATTGGTTCAGTTCATCCCGAGCCGCCGGCGCCGTCAAGCGCAAAAGCGGCCAACAAACGGGCTTGCCGAAAGTTCGAGCACTTTGCCGGTGAAATGACCGCGTCCCGTCCGCCGACATGCCGACGCGGCGGATGAGGTGCCGAGCGATGGCGCCGTCAGTCGATCAGCGTCGCCAGATCCTCGAAGCTCGTCACGATCGCCCGAGGACGGGCCGCACGCAGACGGGCTTCGTAGTCGGCGCCGACCGCGTGGCCGCCGCCGAGGAAGCCGATCACGGCCATTCCCGCCCGCTGTGCCGCCTCGATGCCGACGGCGCTGTCCTCGATCACCACACAGTCGGCGGGCTCGACGCCCATGGTCCGTGCCGCATGGAGAAACAGGTCGGGCGCCGGCTTGCCGCGCGCCACCATCGTCGCCGAGAACACGCATCCGGTGAAGCGATCGGCGAGACCGGCCGCGGTCAGCGCGACATCGAGCCGGTGCGGCGAACTCGACGACGCCAGGCAATGGGCGATGCCCCGCGCCGCCAATCGATCGAGCAGCCGCACGACGCCCGGGATCGCGGTCAATTCGCTGCGGAACCGCGCGAACAGCCGCTCCTGCAGATCGACCGCGTCGGCTTCGTCGATCCGCACGCCCCAGGCCTCGTGGATGCCGGCGTAGGCCTCGGCGGCGCTGCGGCCCAGCGTCCGGGCGGCGAGTTCGGCGTCGTCGACGGTGGCGCCCCGGTCCTCGATGTGCGCCTTCAACACCGCGAGGGCGATCGGCTCGCTGTCGACCACGACCCCGTCGCAGTCGAAGATCACCAGTCGTCGGCGGGCGAGAAGCGCGGCGGCACGTTCGCCCGATCCGCGCCGCTCGACCAGCCGGTCGACCTCGCGGCGGTGGGCATGCAGCGCGAGGAAGATCTCGTAATCGACGTCGTGACGGCGCTTCGCCCGTCGATCCGGCACGCGCACCGTGTCGCCGACGCGCATCGCCTCGGCGGCGGCGGCCGGACCGTCGTGGAGACCGGCGGCGCAGGCGGCGAGCATGGCGGTGCCGCGCAGCATGGCGTTGTCTTCGCCGGTGACGACGACATCGCAACCGGTGACGTCGCCGTAGAGTTCGACGAGAAGGGGGTTGCGGGCATGCCCGCCGGTCAGATGCAGGATATCGATCGTCCGCCCGGCGGCGCGCATCGCCTCGAGGATGTGACGGACGCCGAGAGCGAGTGCCACGCCGGTGCGCCAATAGAGGGCGCACAGCCCGTCGAAGGACGCGTCGACGTCGAGGCCCGAGACGACCCCGAGGGCGCGCGGGTCGGCGAGCGGCGAGCGGTTGCCGTGGAAGTCGGGCAGCACGTGCAGGCGCTCGGCGAAGGCCGCGCCGTCGCGCGCCCTCGAGTCCTCGATGCGGCGGATCACCCGCTCGACCAGATCCGGCGTCGGTTCGCCGCCGGCCCGGTGCAGACGGATGACGTGGTCGAGCAGCGCCCCCGAGGCCGACTGCCCACCCTCCGTCACCCACAGATCCGGAAGAATCGCACCGAAATAGGGACCCCAGCTCCCGGCGAAGACGATCGGTCGCGGTGACAGAGTCATGACGCAGCTCGACGTTCCGGCGATCAACGCCGCGCGGCGATCGAGTTCGCTCGCCGTCCGGCCGAAGGGGCCGAGCAGCGCCAGCGCGCCGGCATAGGCGTCGACGAGCCCGGCGCCGACCCGGCAGTCGGGGGAGAGGCCGAGTTCGCGCGCCGCCTTCGCGGTGAGCGGCCCGAGGTCGGTGCCGGGCGCCACCGCCCGGGCGGGAAGCGCGCCGCGTTCGGTCAGGTCGTCGAGGCCGACCGCGGCGAGATGATCCCGCGCCCAGGGTTCGGCCTCGTGCGGCAGGTAGGCCCATTTGCAGCCGAGCGTGCACTGCGATCGCGCCGTCGCACCACTCGCCTTCCAGGTGAGGAAATCGGCGAGATCGAAGAGGTGGCCGATGCGGGCCCAAGCCTGCGGCAGGCGTCGCTTCAGCCACATCAGCTTCGGCGTCTGCATCTCCGGCGACATGACGCCACCGACCCGATCGAGAACCGCATGACCGGTGGCGGTGCACTGGTCCGCCTCGGCCAGGGCGCGATGATCGTGCCAGACGATCGTGTCCCAGCGATCCGCGCCGGTGATCGACACCGACACCGGTCGGCCGTCGGCATCGCGCGCCACCAGCGAGCAGGTGGCGTCGAAGGCGATCGCCGCCACCGCGTCGCCGGAGATCCCCGCCGCCATGACCGCCGCGCGCGTCGCGGCGCAGACCGCCGCCCAGATGTCCTCGCTGTCGTGCTCGGCGTGGTCGGGCGCCGGTCGATGGATCCGCACCGGATGTTCGGCCGAAGCCGCCATCCGACCGTGTTCGTCGAATATGCCGACGCGTGCGCTGCTCGTCCCCACGTCGACGGCGCAGAGATGTCGAGCCATGCCTTCGTCCCGTCAGTCGCCTCTGACGTAATCTGTCAGAACCGCGAGGGTTCCGCGATCCCACAGGTCGCGAAGATGACGGGAAAACCGCTCGCGGAAAGCGGGTGCGTCGGCGACGTCGCCGAAGACGTCGCCGAGCCCGTCGAGGAAGACGGTCGGTTCGGCACGCGCCGCCGCCGCCAGCGGCCGCAGCCGCTCCGCCGCCGGATCGTCGACCGGGATCGGCCGACCGGCGTCGTCGGTTCCGGCGCAGAAGCGGCACCACGCCGCCGAAACGAGCGCCAGCCCGGTGACGTCGAGCCCCTTCGCCAAGCGGTCGCGCAGCGACGGCACGATGAACTTCGGCTGGCGGTTCGAGCCGTCCTGGCAGAGCCGCGGGATCGTGTCGGCGATCTTCGGGTTGGCGAAGCGCTGCGCGATGAGCCGGTAATAGGCGACGAGGTCGGTGTCCGGCACCGGCGGCACGATCGGCACGATCTCGCTCGTCTCGAGCTTGTCGAGGAAGGCGGCGATCGACGGATGGGCCATGGCGTCGTGAACGAAATGGACGCCGATCAACGCCGCCGGATAGGCGATCGCCGCGTGTCCGCCGTTGAGGATGCGGATCTTCATCAATTCCCACGGCGCGACGTGGTCGACGAAGGTGACGCCGACCGTCTCGAAGGCCGGCCGGCCGAGCGGGAACCGGTCCTCGAGCACCCACTGCTTGAACGGTTCGCAGAACACCGGCCAGTTGTCGTGGACGCCGAAATCGGTCTCCAGCGCCTGCCGCTCGCGCTCCGTGGTCGCCGGGGTGATACGGTCGACCATGCCGTTCGGAAAGGCGACCGTCTCCTCCACCCAGCCGGCGAAGGCGGGATCGGTGAGCCGCGCCAGCCCGGCGAGCGTCTGGCGCGTCACCTCGCCGTTGCCGGGGATGTTGTCGCAGGACATGACGGTGAAGGGCGCGAGCCCCGCCGCGCGACGCCGGCGAAGCCCCTTCAGGATCAGGCCGAACACGGTGCGCGGATGGTCGGGCGCCGCGGCGTCGGCGACGATGTCGGGATGGCCGGCGTCGAAACGTCCGCTCGCCGAATCGAGGAAGTAGCCGCCCTCGGTGATGGTCAGCGAGACGATGCGGATCTCGGGCGAGGCGAGCGTCGCCACCAGCCGATCGCGGTCCTCGACCGGGATGAAGTCGATCATCGGCCCGATCACCCGCACCGCCGCCGGATCGCCGCCGAGTTCGACCAGGGTCGTGAGGTAGTCCTGGGACGCCAGCGCCTCGCGCATGGTCTCGTCGGAGGGGCGCACCCCGGCGCCGACGATCCCCCAGTCGAGCGCCTCGCCGCGGCTCATCAACAGGTCGAGATAGACCGCCTGATGGGCGCGGTGGAAGTTGCCGACGCCGAAATGGACGATGCCGGGCGTCAGGTCGCCTCGCGCGTAGGTCGGGCGGGTGACGCCGGCCGGAAGCCGGTCCAGCGTCGACGACGAGAGTGCGATGACCATGTTCGTCTCCACGAGATCCGGGACCGCGGGGGCGATCGAGGCCGCCCCGGCTCACGCGATCTCGGCCTCAGCTCATCCAGTTGCCACCATCGACGTTGTAGGTCTGGGCGACGACGTAATCGCTCTCGGCCGAGGCCAGGAAGATCGCCATGCCGACGAGATCCTCCGCCGTGCCCATGCGGCCATAGGGCACCGCCTCGCCGACGAGACGCTTCTTCTCGCCGAGCGGCCGGTTTTCGTATCTGGCGAAGAGAGCGTCGACCCCGTCCCAGTGCTCGCCGTCGACGACGCCGGGGGCGATGGCGTTGACGTTGATCCGGTGCCGGATCAGGTCGAGCCCGGCCGACTGGGTGAGCGAGATCACCGCCGCCTTGGTGGCGCAGTAGACGGCCACCAGCGCTTCGCCGCGCCGTCCCGCCTGGCTCGCCATGTTGATGATCTTGCCGCCGCGCCCGCGCCCGATCATCGATTTCGCCGCCGCCTGGAGGGTGAAGAGCGTGCCGGCGACGTTGACGGCGAAGAGCCGGTCGTAGCTCTCGCGGCTGATCTCGACGACGGGGGCGAGGTCGAAGAGGGCGGCGTTGTTGACCAGGATGTCGAGGCCGCCGGTGCGGGCCTCGACCGCGGCTACGCCCGCCTCGATCGACGCCTGATCGGAGACGTCCATGCGGACCGCCCAGGCCGCTGGGCCGATCTCGCGCGCCGTCGCCTCGGCGCGCTCGACGTTCACGTCGGCGATGGCGACCGTCGCCCCTTCCCGCACATAGGCCTCGGCGAAAGCGCGGCCGATGCCGCGCGCGGCGCCGGTGATCAGCACCGACTTGTGCCCGAGCCGTTTCATCTGATCGCCATCCCTTTGTCGTCGAAGCGATGGATGGCGGCCGGATCGGGGGTCAGACCGACCCGATCGCCGTGGCGGAAGCCGACGTCGCCGCCGGCGCGCACCGTCAGGGTGCCGAGGTCGCCGGCGTCGACGTGCAGGAAGGTGTCGGAGCCGAGCCGCTCGGCGACGCCGACCGTGCCCGGCCAGTCGCCGCCGTCGGCCGAGATCGCCAGATGCTCGGGGCGCACCCCGATGGTGTGGGCGCCGTGCGCCGCCGCCACCGGCCCGGTGACGAAATTCATCTTCGGCGAGCCGATGAAGCCGGCGACGAACAGGTTGTCGGGGCGACGGTAGAGGTCGAGCGGCGAGCCGACCTGGGCGATGCGGCCCTTGTTCAGCACCACGATCTTGTCGGCCATGGTCATCGCTTCGACCTGGTCGTGGGTGACGTAGATCATGGTGGTGCCGAGCTGGTGGTGCAGCTCGGAGATCTCGAGCCGCATCTGCACCCTGAGCGCCGCGTCGAGATTGGACAGCGGCTCGTCGAACAGGAACGCCGAGGGTTGGCGCACGATGGCGCGACCGATGGCGACGCGCTGGCGCTGGCCGCCGGAGAGCTGCTTCGGCTTGCGATCGAGGTAGTCGGTGAGGTTGAGGGTGGCCGCCGCCGCCGTCACCTTGGCGTCGATCTCGTGCGCCGTCATGCCCGCCATCTTCAGCGGGAAGGCGATGTTGGCGCGCACGCTCATGTGCGGATAGAGCGCGTAGGACTGGAACACCATCGACAGTCCGCGCTTGGCCGGCGCGAGGTCGGTGGCATCGCGCCCGTCGATCAGGACGCGGCCGGCGGAGACGTCCTCGAGCCCGGCGATGAGGCGCAGGAGCGTCGACTTTCCGCAGCCCGAAGGGCCGACGAACACGGTGAACTCGCCGTCGCCGATCTCGAGATCGATCGGCGGGATGACGGTCACTTCCCCGAAGGTCTTCTCGACCTTTTCCAAGACGATGCTGCCCATGGGTCGGTTCCTCATTTCACGGCGCCGAAGGTGAGACCGCGCACCAGCTGCTTCTGCGAGAACCAGCCGAGGATCAGGATCGGCGCGATCGCCATGGTCGAAGCGGCGGAGAGCTTGGCGTAGAACAGCCCCTCGGGGCTCGAATAGGAGGCGATGAAGGCGGTGAGCGGCGCCGCCTTGGCGGCGGTCAGGTTCAGCGTCCAGAACGCCTCGTTCCAGGCGAGGATGACGTTGAGCAGCAGCGTCGAGGCGATGCCGGGCACCGCCATCGGCGTCAGCACGTGGACGATCTCGTTCCACAGATCCGCACCGTCCATCCGCGCCGCTTCGAGGATCTCGCCGGGGATCTCCTTGAAGTAGGTGTAGAGCATCCAGATGATGATCGGCAGGTCGATCAGGGTGAGGATGATGGTCAGCCCCAACCGCGTGTCGAGCAGGCCGAGATCGCGGAAGATCAGGTAGATCGGCACCAGCACGCCGACCGGCGGCATCATCTTGGTGGAGAGCATCCACATCAAGAGATCCTTGGTGCGCTTGGCCGGTTGGAAGGCCATCGCCCAGGCCGCCGGCACGGCGATGACGAGACCGATCACCGTCGAACCGAGCGAGATCACCACCGAGTTGAGGAAGTGACGGAAATAGTCCGAGCGCTCCTGCACCTCGGCGTAGTTCTCGAGCGTCCAATGGAAGGCGAGGAAGGACGGCGGCGAGGCCACCGCCTCCGCTTCGGTCTTGAACGAGGTCAGGACCGTCCACAGGATCGGGAAGAAGACGAGGAAACCGATACCCCAGGCGAGGGCCGTGACGCCGAGCTTGCGGGGCAGAGTGGTGCGACGTGCCATGGCTCAACCCTCCAGCGTCCGGCCGATCATCCGCATCAGGAAGAAGGCGACGATGTTGGCGAGGACGACGGCGACGATGCCGCCCGCCGAGGCGCCGCCGACGTCGAACTGCAACAGCGCCTGGGCGTAGACGAGATAGGCGAGATTGGTGCTGTCGGTGCCCGGTCCGCCGTTGGTGGTCACCAGGATTTCGGCGAAGACCGACAGGAGGAAGATCGTCTGGATCAGGATCACCACGGTGATCGCCCGCGACAGGTGCGGCAGCACGATGTAACGGAAGCGCGCGAGCGCTCCGGCACCGTCGAGCTCCGCCGCTTCGCGTTGTTCCTCGTCGAGCGACTGCAGCGCGGTGAGCAGGATCAGCGTCGAGAACGGCAGCCACTGCCAGGCGACGATGACGATCACCGCCAGCAGCGGCGTCGTCGCCAGCCAGTCGTGCGGCGCCATGCCCACCGACTTCTGCAGCCAGGCGAAGAGCCCGTTGACCGGGTTCATGAACATGTTCTTCCACACCAGCGCCGAAACCGTCGGCATGACGAAGAACGGCGCGATCATCAGCAGCCGCACCGCGCCCTGGCCGAAGAACGGCTGATCGAGCAGCAATGCGAACAGGATGCCGCCGACGATGGTGATGGCGAGCACCCCGAGCACGATCGCCAGCGTGTTGGCCACCGCGGCGAAGAAGGCCGGATCGGTGAGGAAGAACTCGTAGTTGAGAAAGCCGATCCACTCTCGGGTGCCCGGCATCAGCAGATTGAAGCGCAGGAACGAGAACCAGACGGTCATCGCCAGCGGCACGATCATCCACAGGAACAGAAGGACGACCGAGGGTGCCACCAAGAGGCGTGCCGCGGCCCTGGAGTGTTGCGTGGACATGGACGACCTCCCGGATGGGGCGGTGGGCACCGACCCGCCGGCCGCGCCGGAGCGCGGCACCGCGGATCGCGTCGGATCGGTCCCGACGGGCGCCTCCCGTCGGTTGCCGGCGGGCGGAGCGGACGGCCGCCCGCCGCGCGAACCGGTCTTCCCTTCGACGCGGCCGTGAGACCCCGCCGGAGGAGGGGTCGGAGCCGCGAACATCGGGTCGCGGCTCCGACCGGGTCACCTCCCGCGGTCCGGGAGGAGGGACGGCGTCACTTGAGGTAGCCGGCCTTGGTCATCTCGCGGACGGTGATGTCCTGGCCCGCCTTGAGGGCGTCGTCGACCGACTTCTGCCCGGCGAGCGCCGCCGAGAACTGCTGGCCGACCGCCGTGCCGATCCCCTGGAATTCCGGAATGGCGACGAACTGTACGCCGACATAGGGCACCGGCTTCACCGTCGGATGGGTCGGATCGGCCGAGTTGATGCTGTCGAGCGTCATCGCCGCGAAGGGCGCCGCCTTCTGGTACTCCGGATTGGCGTAGAGCGAGGCGCGGGTGCCCGGCGGCACGTTGGCCCAGCCCTCCTTCGAGGCGACCAGGGCGAGGTACTCCTTGGAGGTCGCCCAGGCGATGAACTTCTGCGCCGCCTCGGACTTCTTCGAGCCGGCCGGCACCGCCAGCGACCACGCCCACAGCCAGTTGCCGCGCTTGCCGAGGCCGGTGTCGGGGGCGAGCGCGAAGCCGACTTTGTCGGCGACCTTCGATTCCTTCGGGTTGGAGACGAAGGAGGCGGCGACCGTGGCGTCGATCCACATGCCGCACTTGCCCGACTGGAACAGCGCCAGGTTCTCGTTGAAGCCGTTGGAGGAGGCGCCCGGAGGTCCGGCGTCCTTCATCAGCTTGACGTAGAAGTCGAGCGCCTTCTTCCATTCGGCGGAGTTCAGCTGCGGCTGCCACTTCTCGTCGAACCAGCGCGCCCCGAACGAGTTCGCGGTGGCGGTGAGGAACGCCATGTTCTCACCCCAACCGGCCTTGCCGCGCAGGCAGATGCCGTAGACCTCGGCGTTCTTGTCGGTGAGCTTGCGCGCCGCGTCGGCGACGAAGTCCCAGGTCGGCGCCTTCGGCATGGTGAGGCCGGCCTTGGCGAAGAGGTCGGTGCGATACATCACCATCGACGACTCGCCGTAGAACGGCGCCGCATAGAGCTTGCCGTCGCGCGACAGGCCGGAGCGGATCGCCGGCAACAGGTCGTCGACGTCATAGGCCGCGCCGAGCTTGTCGAGCGGCACCAGCCAACCCTGTTTGGCCCAGATCGGCACCTCGTAGGTGCCGATGGTCAGCACGTCGAACTGGCCGCCCTTGGTGGCGATGTCGGTCGTCACCTTCTGGCGCAGGACGTTCTCTTCGAGAGTGACCCATTCGACGTCGATACCGGGGTTCTTCGCGGTGAAATCCCCGGTCAGCTTCTGCATGCGGACCATGTCGCCGTTGTTGACGGTCGCGATGGTGAGCGTCTCGGCCTGCGCGGCGGAGACGATCACGAACAGCGAGGACATGCCCAGCAATACCGATCTCAGTGTCATCAGACCCTCCCTGTCCCGACGGTGGCCGTTCGGCGGCCATCCCACCGGGGAAACCGGAGCCCGTCGCCGACGACCGGCGCGCGCTTCCGCGTGACAGAGCAATTGCTCATCCCTTGAGTAATTACTCGATCGGAGTAGACTGTCAATGGAGATTCCTCGCTGCACTGCAGCGATACTTCCTCCGTGGCGTCCGTTGTTGCATCGCAAAATCGAAGCGGTGTAAGCACGCGTCCGTAGGCTGTCCGCGGAAGTCGTCGAAATTGAAATTTCTCCGAGTTGTCGAATGAATACTCGTCGTTCTTGCGTTCTTGACACCCCGTCGGGGGCGATGCTCTGGTTGGACCGCGGCGACGGAGCCGGTACGGGAGTGGGTGATGGCGTCGCAGCGAGGCGGGGACGAGAACGGCAGGCTCGAGGATGCCGCGCGCGCCGGCTGGCTCTACTACATCGCCGGCAACACTCAGGATCAGATCGCCGCGAAGCTCGGCGTGTCGCGCCAGAGCGCCCAGCGACTGGTGTCGCTGGCCATCTCCGAGCGCCTGATCAAGTTCGAACTGGATCACCCGATCGCCCGCTGCCTGTCGCTCGCCGACGAGCTCGAACGGCGCTTCGGCCTGCGGCTCGCCGAGGTGGCGCCGACCGATCCGGAGCACCCCGGTTCGCTGGTCGGCGTCGGCCATGCGACGGCCGCGCATCTCGAGCGCCATCTGCGCTCGGCCACGCCGACGACGCTCGGTATCGGCACCGGGCGAACCCTGAAGGCGGCGGTGGAGCAGATGTCGGCCTTCGACTGTTCGCACCACAAGATCGTGTCGATGACCGGCAACATCGCGCCCGACGGCGTCGCCGCCTACTACTCGGTGATCTACAACATCGCCGACAAGACCAAGGCGCGCTGCTATCCCTTCCCGATGCCGGTCGTCGCCTCCTCGGCCGAGGAACGCGAGACGCTGTCGCGTCAGCCGCTGATCCTCTCCAACCTCGGGCTGATCGAGCAGGCGGAAGCGATCTTCGTCGGCATCGCCGGCGTCGGTCCGGATGCGCCGCTGCTCGTCGACGGCTTCCTCTCCGAGGCGGAGTTGAACGCCCTGCGCGATGCCGGAGCGGTCGGCGAGATCACCGGCTGGGCCTTCGATCGGGCCGGCGTGCCGATCACCGGTCTGACCAACGCCCGGGTGATGAGCGCGCCGCTGCCCGATCTCGCCTCGAAACTCTGTGTCGCCGTGGCGGTCGGCGCCTCGAAGGTCGAGCCGTTGCGCGCCGCGCTCGCCGGACCGCTGATCAACGGCCTCATCACCGACGAGGCGACCGCGGAGGCGCTGCTCGGCGCCGCCGTCTGATCGTTCTCGACCCGTTTTCGTCATCGACGCCGCCGCGCCACGCCGGATCCCCGGCGACGGCAACGGGGCGCCGCACAGGGGAGCCCGCATCATGATCGTCGTCGCCGGCGAAGCTCTGATGGACGTCTACGAGGCCGGCACGACGCCGACCGGGTCGATGCTCGACGCGCGCATGGGCGGGTCGCCCTTCAACGTGGCGATCGGGCTGGCGCGGTTGGGGATGCCCGCCGCCTTCTTCGGTGGCATCTCGACCGGTATCCTCGGCGATCGCCTCGCCCGCGCGCTGGCCGAGGAGGGGGTCGATCTCGGCCCCGCGGTGCGGCTCGACGCACCGACCACCCTGGCGCTGGTCGGTCTGAGGCCGAACGGCGTTCCCGACTATGCCTTCTACGGCCATGGCGCCGCCGATCGCTCGCTCGCCCTCGACACGCTGGCGCGGGTGCCGGCGGCGTCGGCCTACCACTTCGGCTCCTATTCGATGGTGGTCGAGCCGACCGCCTCGACGCTGCTCGCCCTGGCGCGGCGCGAGAGCGGCCGGGCGGTGATCTCCTGGGATCCCAACGTCCGGCCGACGGTCGAGCCCGACCCGGAGGTGTGGCGTGCGCTCGTCGCCCGGATGCTGCCGCTCGCCCACCTGATCAAGGTCAGCGACGAGGATCTCTCGATCCTCTTTCCCGGCCGCGACCCCGCCGACGTCGCCGGCGAATGGCTCGCCGCCGGCGTCCGCCTCGTCGTCGTCACCCGCGGCGGGCTGGGGGGCTCGGCCTGGACCGGGGCGGGACGGGTCGATCGTCCGGCGCGGCAGGTCGCGGTGGTCGACACGGTCGGCGCCGGCGACACCTTCCAGGCGGCGCTGCTCACCGCCCTCGCCGAGGGCGGGCATCTCGCCCCCGACGCCCTCGGCCGCCTCGCGGGCGAAACCCTCGCCGAGATCCTCGACTTCGCCGCCACCGCCGCGGCGCTGACCTGCACCCGTCGCGGTGCGGATCTGCCGAGACGGGCCGAACTCGACGCGCCGCCGCGTACGGCCCCCTGACGGCGTCGCCGCCGTCGGGCTCACGGTTCGCGAACATCCGCGCGCCGCCTGTTCCAAAGGCCGGAGGCGCTGCCGCACCCGGCCTTCGAAGACACGCGAATTTCTCATTTGCGTCAGAGGCATGAGAAATTCGCGTCAGGAATGTCATCGGTCGTTTTCGATGGCCGATGAGATCATTTCGGCTCGCCCTTGAGGACGCCGCCGGCGGCGAAGTGCCAGGCGGGCACTTCGTTGATGATGATCCGCACCGACTCGCGCGGCGCGTCGAGGCTGGCGACGAGCGCGTCGGTCACCGCCTCGACCATCTTCTTCTTCTTCTCGAAGGACCGGCCCTCGATCATGGTCATGTGAACGATCGGCATCGCTTCACCTCCGACGAGAGGCCGGAGGTGCCGGCGCACCCGGCCTCGAGAATACGCGCGAATGTCTCATCCGCATCGGAGGCATGAGAAATTCGCGCAAGGAATACCGACGGTCGTCTTCGACGCCCGTCGGTATCAATCGACGACGTGGAAGGAGACCGCGCCGAGTCCCTGGAAGGCGGTGCGGACGAAGAGGCCGGGGGCGAGCGGATGGGCGGCGGTGGCGCCGCCGGCCAGCACGATGTCGCCGGGCTCCAACCGTTCGCCGGCCCGCGCCACCAGACGCGCCGCGGCGACGAGGCTGCGGATCGGGTCGCCGAGGATCGCCGCGGTCGAGCCGATCTGCACCGGCCGGCCGTTCACCTCCATGACGATGCCGAGGTTCGACACGTCGGTCGACGGCCTCGCCCATGATCCGACGTAGAAGCCGGAGGACGACGAGTTGTCGGCGATGACGTCCGGCAGGGCGAACTTGAAGTTCTGGTAGCGGCTGTCGATGATCTCCAGCGCCGGGGCGACCGCCTCGACCGCAGCCAAGGCTTCGGCTGCCGAGACGTCGCCCTCGAGTGGCTTGCCGATGATGTAGGCGATCTCCGGTTCCACCCGCGGATGGACGTACCGGCCGCGGCGCAGTTCACCGCCTTCGGCGAGCCGCATGGCGTCGGTGAGCCGCCCCCAGATCACCTCGGAGACGCCGACCTGTTGCATCTTGGCGCGCGAGGTGAGGCCCATCTTGTAGCCGGCGCGCCGTTCGCCGCGGGCGCGGCGGCGGGCGACCGAGAGCGCCTGGACCGCATAGGCGTCCTCGGCCGTCAGGTCGGGGAGGGTGTCGGTCAATTGTGGGATGGCGGTCGCGGTGCGGGCCGCCTCGTCGACGATGCGGGCGAGTTCGGCGAGGCTCGTCATGCCGCTTCTCCGCGCTTCTGGAGGATGTCGAGGGCGACGTCGATGATCATGTCCTCCTGACCGCCGACCATGCGGCGACGGCCGAGTTCGGTGAGGATCTCGCGGGTGTCGACGCCGTAGAGCTTCGAGGCGTTCTCGGCGTGACGCAGGAACGACGAGTAGACGCCGGCATAACCGAGCGACAGGCTCTCGCGATCGACCCGCACCGGGCGATCCTGCAGCGGCCGAACGAGGTCGTCGGCGGCGTCCATCAGCTTGAAGAGATCGCAGCCGGTCTCCAGCCCCTTGCGGTTCAGCACCGCGATCAGCGCCTCGAGCGGTGCGTTGCCCGCACCCGCGCCCATACCGGCGAGGCTCGCGTCGACGCGGACCGCACCGGCCTCGATACCCGCCACCGCATTGGCGACGCCGAGGGTGAGATTGTGGTGGGTGTGGACGCCGATTTCGGTCTCCGGCTTCAGCGCCGCGCGCACCGCCGTCACCCGTTCCGAATAGTCCTCGGGGAGGAGCGCGCCGGCCGAGTCGGTCACGTAGACGCATTCGGCGCCGTAGCTCTCCATCAGCTCGGCCTGCTCGACCAGCTTCGCACTGTCGACCATGTGGGCCATCATCAGGAAGCCGATGGTGTCCATGCCGAGCGCGCGCGCCGCCTCGATGTGCTGGCGCGACACGTCGGCCTCGGTGCAATGGGTGGCGATGCGCACCGACCTTGCGCCGGCTTCGTACGCCGCCTTCAGATCGTGGACCGTGCCGATGCCGGGGATCAGCAGGATGGTCGGCACCGCGTGGGTACAGACCTCGGCGACCGCGCCGATCCAGTCGACGTCGTCGTGGACGCCGAAGCCGTAGTTGAAGGTCGAGCCGGTGAGGCCGTCGCCGTGGGTGATCTCGATCGCGTCGACGCGTGCCTCGTCGAGCGCCTTGGCGACGGCGCGCACGGTGTCGAGCGTATAGGCGTGGCGGATCGAGTGCATGCCGTCACGCAGCGTGACGTCCTGGACGTAGAGTTTGTTCGGGTTCGGGCGAGCCATCACGCGGCCTCCTGCGCACGGACCTTGGCGGCCCAGTGGTCGGCGGTGACCAGGGCGGCGGAGGTCATGATGTCGAGATTGCCGGCATAGGCCGGGAGATAGTGTGCGGCACCCTCGACCTCGAGCATGATCGTGGTCTTCAGCCCCGACGAGAGGCCGATGCCGGGGATGCGGACCGGCGCATTGTCGCCGATCACCTCGAACTGCACCTTCTGCTTCAGCCGGTAGCCGGGCACATAGGTCTGCACGGCAGCGACCATCTCGAGGATCGACGCCTCGATCGCCTCGCGGTCGCCACCCTGGGAGAGGGTGAAGACGGTGTCGCGCATGATCAGCGGCGGTTCGGCCGGGTTGAGGATGATGATCGCCTTGCCGCGTTCGGCGCCGCCGAGGACCTCGATCGCCTTCGACGTCGTTTCGGTGAACTCGTCGATGTTGGCGCGGGTGCCGGGGCCGGCCGACTTCGACGAGATCGAGGCGACGATCTCGCCGTAGATCAGACGCTTCGACGCGCGCTTGACCGCGTGGACCATCGGGATCGTCGCCTGGCCGCCGCAGGTGACCATGTTGACGTTGGGCTCGTCGATGTTGGCGTCGCCGTTGATCGCCGGGATGGTGAAGGGTCCGATCGCCGCCGGCGTCAGGTCGATGACCTTCTTGCCGTCCTTTTGCAGCAGCGCGTCGTTGTGCAGATGCGCCTTGGCCGAGGTGGCATCGAACACCACCTGGATGTCCTCGTACTCCGGCATGCGGCGCAAGCCGTCGATGCCTTCGTGGGTCGTCGGCACCTTGAGCCGCGCCGCCCGGGCGAGGCCGTCGGAATTCGGATCGATGCCGACCATCGCCCCCATCTCGAGATGCTGCGACGTGCGCATCACCTTGATCATCAGATCGGTGCCGATGTTGCCCGACCCGATGATCGCGCATTTCACTTTGGACATGGGTTCACTCCTCGTGGTCGCGCCCGGAGGGCGAGCCGCGTGAAAAGGGAAGACGGGGGATCGCCGCCGCCGAAGTCAGGCGAAGGCGGCTCGGACGTTGCCGAGGCCCTCGATGCGGACGTCGAAGACGTCGCCCGCGACCACCGGCACCATCGGGCCCAGCGCCCCGGAGAGGATGGTGTCGCCGGCCCGCATCGGCCGGCCGACCTGCGCCATCACCTTGGCGAGCCAGAGGGTGGCGTTGAGCGGCGAGCCCATGCAGGCCGCTCCGGCGCCGACCGAAACCGGTTCGCCGGCCTTCTCCATCACCATGCCGCACAGCCGCATGTCGAAATCGGTGATCCTGACCGGCCGCGAGCCGAGCACGTAGAGGCCGGAGGAGGCGTTGTCGGCGATCGTGTCGGTCAGCCGGATGTCCCAGTCGGCGACGCGGGAGCCGACGATCTCGATCGCCGGCACGGCGTAGTCGATGGCGCGGAAGAGATCGGCCACCGTCAACTGCTCGCCGTCGAGGTCGCGTCCGAGGACGAAGGCGATCTCCGCCTCGACCTTGGGCTGCATCACGTCGGCGAGCGGAATGTCGAGCGCCTCGGGACGGGCCATGTCGGCGAACAGCATGCCGTAGTCGGGCTGGTCGACACCGAGCTGTTTCTGCACCGCGAGCGAGGTGAGGCCGATCTTGCGGCCGACGAGACGGCGGCCGTTCGCCAGCGCCCGCTCGGTGTTGATCTGCTGCACCGCATAGGCCGCGGCGGCGTCACCGGCCTCGAGGAGGTCGCGGATCGGCGTGGTCGGCGTGCCCGACGTCGCGGCGGCGTGGAGGCGGTCGGCGGCCTCGCGGATAGCCTCGGGAGAGGTGGCCATGGTTCGGTTCCGATCTCAGAGCTTGACGCAGACGTTGGTGATCTCGGTGTAGAACTCGAGGCTGTGCACGCCACCCTCGCGGCCGATGCCGGAGGCTTTGGCGCCGCCGAACGCCGTGCGAAGATCGCGCAGGAACCACGAGTTCACCCAACAGATGCCGACGTCCATCTTGGCCGCGACGCGATGGGCGCGCGACAGATTTTCCGTCCACACCGCCGCGGCGAGGCCGTAGGGGGTGGAGTTGGCCAGCCGCACCGCCTCTTCCTCGGTGTCGAAGGGGCGGATGTGGCAGCAGGGGCCGAAGATCTCTTCGTTGACGCAAGATGCATCGTCGGAAAGCCCGGTCCAGATGGTCGGCTCGACCCAGGAGCCGCCGGCGAGATCGGCCGGCATGGCGGGGACGCCGCCGCCGGTGACGACCGTCGCGCCCTCCTCGACCGCCTTGGCGTAATAGGACAGCACCTTCGACTGATGTTCCTTGGAGATCAGCGGGCCGATGCCGGTGGTCGGGTCCTCCGGTCGGCCGAGCCGCAGCCGCTCCGCGCCCTTCTTCAGACGGGCGACGAACTCCTCGAAGATCGGCCGTTCGACATAGACACGCTCGGTGCCGAGGCACACCTGACCGCAGTTGGAGAAGACCGAGCGCATGGTGCCCTCGATCGCCTTCTCCATGTCGCAGTCGGCGAAGACCAGTGCCGGGTTCTTGCCGCCGAGCTCGAAGGACACCGGGCGGATGCCGTGCGCCGCCTGGCGCATGATCGCCTCGCCGGTGCGGGTCTCGCCGGTGAAGGTGATGCCGTTCACGCCCGGATGCTGGGTGAGAAACTCGCCGGCCGAATTCGGGCCGAGGCCGTGGACGACGTTGTAGACGCCCTTCGGCACCCCGACCGCGTTCATCACCTCGCCGAGCAGCGTCGCGGTGAGCGGCGTCTCCTCCGACGGCTTGACCACCACCGTGTTGCCCAGCGCCAGTGCCGGTCCGACCTTCCAGGTCATGAGCAGCAGCGGCAGGTTCCATGGGCTGATGACGGCGATGACGCCGCGCGGCCGCCTGAGGCCGTAGTTGATCGCGCCGGTGCCGTCGGGAGTGGCCATGGTGAAGCACTCGGTCGCGACCGTCTTGGCGACGTCGGTGAACATCTTGAAGTTCGCCGCGCCGCGCGGAATGTCGATGTGGGAGGCGAGCGACATCGGCTTGCCGGTGTCGAGGCATTCGGCCTCCAGGAAGTCGTCGAAGCGGCGGTTGATCTCGTCGGCGACGGCGCCGAGCAGATCGGTGCGCTCGACCACGCTCATCCGGCCCCATGGGCCGTCGAGCGCGGCGCGCGCGGCGCGAACGGCGCGATCGATTTCCTCGCGGCCACCCTCGGGGACGCTGCCGATCGGGCTACCGTCGGTCGGGCAGACGTTCCGCCAGCTCTTTCCCGTCGTCCCTTGCGTGAATTCACCGTCGATGAAGTGGGCGGCATCTCGCCGAGCGCTCGAGTCGGCGAGCGAACGGCGTTCGTGGAGCGAATGAACGGTCATACGACGGTCTCCTGACGGACACGACGGGGCGAGCCCCGTCCGGAATGGATGCGCTCACGCGGAGAGGGCGGCGAGCCCGGCGGCGGCGCAGGCGCGATCGTCGTCCTCGGAGCCGCCGGATACGCCGATGGCACCGACGGTCGCGCCGTCGAGAACGATCGGCAGACCGCCGCCGAAGAGAACGACGCCGGGCCGGAGCGCGATCCCCTCGCGCAGCACGTCGCGCGACGACAGCGCCTCGCACAGCCGGTCGGTGGTGAGCCCGAAGGTCGCCGCCGTCCACGCCTTGTCGCGGGCGATGTCGATCGAGGCGGTGAAGGCGCCGTCGGCGCGGATCGCCGCCAGGAGATGCCCTCCGGCGTCGACCACCGTGGCGACGACCGCGACGCCGCGCGCCGTGCCGCGGGCCACCGCCGCCTGCGCGGCGACGACGGCCGCCGCGCAGGTCAGCGTGGAGATCGAACGCAGGTTCGACATCGACCGGCCCTCGCCCTCAGGTCACGACCGAGAGGAAGGCGTCGTTGAGCTGGCGCTCGTAGTAGAAGATGCCCTTGCCGACCTGCTCGGCGTCCCAGGTGCGGGTCGGGTTGTCCGGGTAGTAGGAGTAGCCGCCGGCGAACACCTCGTTGCGATTGCCCGAGGGATCGAAGAAGTAGATCGTCTGGCCACGGGTGATGCCGTGACGGGTCGGCCCGATGTCGACCGAGACGTCGTAGCGGGTCAGGATGTCGGCGGCGTGGCCGATGTCGTTCCAGTTCTCCAGCTCGAAGGCGGCGTGATGGAACTTGCCCGGCTCGGGGTGGTTCACGAAGGCGATGTCGTGGGCCTTCATCGAGGCGGTCAGCCAGATGGCGAGCAGCCCGTCGGGCATGTCGACGCGCTCGGCGCAGGAGAAGTCGAGCACCTTGGTGAAGAAGTCGAGATTGCGCCGGATGTTCGGCCCGTAGAGCAGGGCGTGGTCGAAGCGGCGCGCCCGCATGCCGTGCGGCTCGATCTCCCAGACATCGGGATTGTGGACGCGCGGTTTGGGATCCGACTGGTCGGCATGATGGTAGAGCTCGATGCGATGACCGGATTCGAGCATCCAGCCGATGCGGCGGCCGAGACCGGGCTGTTCGCCGGCGGCGACGTGGTCGACCGGATAGCCCCATTCGACGACGCGCTTCTCGAACATGTCGAGATCGCTCTCTTCGCGCACCTTGAAGGCCATGACGTCGAAGCCGGCGGTGTCGGCGCGACGCAGCACGAAGCTGTGGTGATCGAACTCGTCGGCGGCCTTCAGGTAGACGCGGCCGTCGGGGCCCTCGGTCACCTGATGCAGGCCGATGCGCTTGGTGTAATGCTCAAGCGCGGCGGGCATGTCGAGCACCCGCAGCTGGATGAATCCGGGACGCAGAACGCCGGTATGGGCCATTTTCGTTTCCTCCTGGGACGAGATCACCCGAAGACCTGGTTGGCCGACGGGCCTTTCGTTCTGCCGAGGCTCGGGGTCTCGAGCCGCAGCGTCAGATCGGATTGCGCGTAGATGGCGCAGGCGAGCACCACACCCTCGGCCTCGTCCGCCTCGGTGACGTGGGCTCGGCTCATCGGTGTGACGCGATAGTCGCCGGCGAGGACCCGAGCGCGGCAGACGCCGCATCCGCCCCGTCGGCAGCCGACCGGTAGTTTCCTCGGCAGACCCTTGAGCTGCCCGAACCCTTGGGCTCGCTCCAGCGCCACCAGAACCCGTTCCTCGGTCGAAGCGGTCGCCGAACCACATCCCTCCACCACGATGGTCACCCGACGCGGTGCCGTGAGCCGGTCGGACCGGGGTGTCCCCGATGCGCCGGTCGTGACCGCCGGGCTCGTTCGACCCGAGGCTGAGGTCGCGGTCTCGTCGTTCATCACCGCTCTTTCGTGGTCCATGGCGCGTTCGGTCGCCCGTTCGCGCCTCGTCGAGGGATTTATGGGACACGGATCGGAGGGTGTCAACAAATTTTCGAGATTTTGAGATTTACCGGATTATTCCTGATACTCGGCAATGTGGAATGCGCGCGTTCTTGTGGTGATTGTCGGCGTTTGCTAGGCTCCGAACGGTGCGATCGGCTTCCCCTCCGACGCCCTTCGCGAAGGAATTCCCCGCATGGACAAGAACTCGGCCGCAGCCGGGCGCCAACCCAAAGTGGTCGGTGCGCGCAGCCTCGTGGAGGCTGCCTATGCGACCATCCGCCACGACATTCTCGACGGCTCTCTGGCACCGGGTCTGAAGCTCCGTTTCGAGATGCTGCGCGAACGCTACGGCGTCGGCGCCTCGACCCTGCGTGAGGCGCTGACCCGGTTGGTCGGCGAGTCGCTGGTGACGTCGGAGGAACAGCGCGGGTTCCGTGTCGCGGAAGTGTCGCTCGACGACTTTGCCGACCTCACCCGGGCGCGCAAGCTGATCGAAGTGGAGGCCCTGCGGCAGTCGATCCTCCACGGCGACGACGCCTGGGAGGGTACGCTGGTCGGCGCCTTCCACCGGCTGAGCAAGGTCGAGGCGAAGCTGGCCACCGGCGCGCCGGAACTACGTGACGATTTCGAGGAGCGCAATCGCGACTTCCACTACGCGCTCATCGCCGCCTGTCCGTCGCGTTGGCTCAAACACATGCACGGCATCCTGTTCCAGCAGTCGGAACGCTATCGCCGGCTCTCGCTCGCCGCCAGGGACGAATCGCGCGACGTCCACGCCGAGCACGAGGCGGTGCTCGAGGCCGCGCTGGCGCGCGACGTCGATCGCGCCTGCCGGCTCGAGGCCGAGCACATCGACAAGACGCTGCAGCTGCTGAGCCGCCGTTTCGCTCCCAAGACCTGATCGCTCCGTCCCTCGTCGGATGCGCCGGCCGCGCCCGCCGGCGGCTTCGTCGTCGATGAAGACAATTTCGATATTCATGATATCATCGAAATATCGAGATCCGCCGCGCGGATCGCACCCGCCAGGAGGAACGAGATGAACCAGAGCGATCCGGAGATCGGCCGTCGCGTGAGAACCGGCGCCTTCGACACCAACGTCCACGACCGCGGCGCCGGCGCGCCGGTCGTCTTCATCCACGGTTCCGGACCCGGCGTCTCGGCCTGGGCCAATTGGCGCGGGGTCCTCCCCGTTCTGTCGGAGTGTTTCCGGGTGATCGCCCCCGACATGGTCGGCTTCGGATTCACGGACCGACCGGCCGGTATGGACTATCGGCGTGAGGTCTGGGTGAAGCAGGCGATCGATCTCCTCGACGAACTCGGGCTCGAGCGCGTCGACATCGTCGGCAATTCGTTCGGCGGGGCGATCGCCCTGGCGCTGGCCATCGCGCATCCGCAGCGCGTCCGCCGGCTGGTGCTGATGGGCAGCGTCGGCGTGTCCTTCCCGATCACCGAGGGGCTCGACCGGGTGTGGGGCTACCGGCCGTCGCTCGCCGAGATGCGGGCGATGCTCGACATCTTCGCCTTCGACCGCGCTCTGGTCACCGACGAGCTGGCCGAATTGCGCTATCGCGCCTCGATCCGACCCGGCTTCCAGGAGAGCTTCTCGGCGATGTTCCCGGCGCCACGGCAGCGATGGGTCGATGCGCTCGCCAGCGACGAGATCGACATCCGCGCTCTGCCGCACGAGACGCTGGTGATCCACGGCCGCGACGATCGAGTGATCCCGCTCGAGGCGTCGCTGCGGCTCGCCGGGCTGATCGATCGCGCCCAGCTGCACGTCTTCGGACGCTGTGGCCACTGGACCCAGATCGAACATGCCGCCCGCTTCAACCGATTGGTCGGCGACTTCCTCGCCGAAGCCGACTGAGTGAGCATCCTCGGCGGTGGCACGGGGTCGCCCGCGCCGCCGCTCGATCGGCGGGTTCCGGCGCCCGGCGCTCCGTCGTCGACGAGCGCGTCGTCGCCACCGGTCTGCCACGCCCCGGTGGAGTCTTCCCTTGTGAGCCTTCGCGCGGAAACACCGTTGCCTTCTCGTCGGTCGAGACTAAGCTCCGCGAACGAACAAGGAGCGGACACGGGCGGCACGGACGGAAACCCGGATGATCGACGCGCGCCTACTCCCCGACAAGCGAACCATCGGAGTGAAAGCCGCCGCGCTCGGCGCCGCAGCCATTCGCGCCGCGATCGCCCGCGACGGCGCGGCGACCATCATCCTGGCGACCGGCTCCAGCCAGTTCGAGGTCCTCGAAGCGCTGGTGGCGGCCCCCGGCATCGACTGGTCGAAGGTCACGGCCTTCCACCTCGACGAATACATCGGCTTGGCCGCAGCCCATCCGGCGAGCTTCCGCCGCTATCTCCAGGAGCGCTTCGTGGCGCCGCTCGGCGGCCGGGTCGCCTTCGTCCCCGTCGACGGGGAGGCGGACGTCGCGGCCGAGACGGCGCGCCTCGGCGCGCTGATCGCCGGCCGGCGCATCGCCGTCTGTTTCGCCGGCATCGGTGAGAACGGTCACATCGCCTTCAACGATCCCCCGGCCGATTTCGAGACGAGCGAACCCTACATCGCCGTCGATCTCGACCCCGTCTGTCGCAATCAGCAATACGGCGAGGGCTGGTTCGAGACGCTCGAGGCGGTGCCGCACCGCGCCATCTCGATGAGCGTCCGCCAGATCATGAAGAGCGAACTGATCATCCTCGCGGTTCCCGACGCGCGCAAGGCGCGGGCCGTGCGCGATACGCTCGAGGGGCCGATCTCGCCGCTCCATCCCGCCTCGATCCTCAGGACCCACCCGGCGACGGTGCTGCTCCTCGACCCACCGGCCGCTTCGCTGCTGGCGCATCCGCCGGGAGGGCCGCGATGATCGTCTCCGAGGGCCTCTTCGATCTCCAGGTCAACGGCTTCGCCGGGATCGACTTCAATTCCGGGGCGCTGACGCCCGATGATCTCGATCTCGCCCTGGAGGCGATGCTCGCCACCGGCGTCACTCACTGCCTGCCGACCGTCATCACCGCGCAACCGGACGAGCTCGCCGCTCGCTTCGCGGCGCTCGACGCCGCCGTCTCGAAGAGCCGCCTCGGGCCGCTCATGTGCCCGGGCTATCATCTCGAGGGTCCCTTCCTGAACCCGGCGCCCGGCTACTGCGGGTGCCATCCGCCGAGCGCCATGGGCCCGGCCGACCCGAGCCTGATCGTGCGCCTGGAGGCCTCGCTCGCGCGGCCGATCCTGTTGGTGACCGTTGCTCCCGAGATCGACGGCGGCCTCGACCTGATCGCCGGGCTGAGCCGGCGCGGCAAGATCGTCGCGCTCGGCTACACCGCCTGCGACTTCGACACCGCCCGGGCGGCGGCCGATGCCGGCGCTGTCCTCGCCACCCATCTCGGCAACGGCCTGCCGCAGACCCTGCACAAGCTCGCCAACCCGATCTTCGCCCAGCTCGCCGAGGACCGCCTGTGGGCGAGCTTCATCGCCGACGGAATCCACATCGACCCGCGCGCCCTGAAGGGGCTGATCCGCGCCAGGGGGATCGGTCGATCGATCCTGGTGACCGACGCCGTCGCTGCCGCGGCCGCGCCGGTCGGCCCCCACGAGTTCGCCGGCATGCCGATCGAACGCCGGGCCGACGGCTCGGCCCGCCGGGCTTCGAGTGAGGCGCTCGCCGGCTCGGCGCTGTGTCTCGATCGGGCGGTGCGTAATCTCGTCGCCTGGGGGATCGCCACGGCGCAGGACGCGATCGCCATGGCGTCGGCCCATCCGCGTGCCCTGCTGGCGCCGGCGCTCGCCGCCCACGGCGTCGCCATGGGTGCCGGCCGTGTCGCGTGGAGCGATGTCCTCGACATCGTCGAGGCGAGCGCGGACGCCTGAAGCCCGACGGAGCCCCGACGGCAGCAGCGCCGTTTCACCGGATTCAGGGGCGGAGTCGGCCGTGCCGAACGGTGGAACCCTCTTCGGCGACGCACGCGCGCGCCCCTGGCGGAACGAAGCCGGAGTTCGACGGATCGGGAGCCGAACCGGGATGGAGCGCCGCGCCGGAGCGAAATTGACAAAGTCGGATCCCGGTGAGATCGTATGACATAATAAAAGATGTCATTCCACAATAGTGGTATAACCGACAGGGAGCTCACCATGAACGGTACGGTTCGGATTCTCCTTTCCTCCGTGATCGCGATCGTCGGCCTGACCGACGCCGTGTCCGCCGCGCCGGCGCGGGGCGGGGTCATCGACGTCGCCACCATCGGCGAGCCGCCGACGCTCGATCCGGTCTCCTCCACCGCCGACCTCGTCGGCATCATCTCGCAGCACGTCTTCGAGACACTCTACACCTTCGACAAGGCCTGGGCGCCGACGCCGCTCCTCGCTGCGACCCTGCCGGAGATCTCCGCCGACGGCACCGTCTATCGGATCCCGTTGCGCGCCGGCGTCAAGTTCCACGACGGCTCGACCATGTCGTCGAAGGACGTCGTCGCCTCGCTGAAGCGCTGGATGAAGATCGGTTCGCGCGGCAAACAGGTCGCCGCCAACGTCGTCTCGATCGAAGCCGACGGCGACATGGCGGTGAAGATCACGCTGAAGACCGCCTACGCGCCGCTCACCGCCTTCCTCGCCTTCAACAATTCGGCGGCGATCGTCGTGCCGGAGGCCAACAACGAGGACACGCTGACCAAGATCGTCGGCACCGGTCCCTACATGCTGAAGGAGCGCAAGCCCGATCAGTACATCCAGCTCGTCCGCTTCGACGGCTACGCCTCGCGCGCCGGCGACCCGGACGGCTACGGCGGCGCCCGCAAGCAGTGGCTCGACGAGATCCGCTTCGTCCCCGTCCCCGACGCCAACACCCGCGTCGAAGGCGCGGTCGCCGGCCAGTTCGCCTATGTCGACAGCCTGCCGATCGAGAGCTTCGACCGGGTCAAGGCGGGCAAGGACAAGCCGATGCTGCTGAAGCCCTTCGGCTGGCCGATGTTCGTGATGAACACCAAGCAGGGCGTCTTCTCCGACATCACCCTGCGCAAGGCCGTCCAGGCGGCGCTGGCGCCCGAGGACATGATGACCGCGGCCTTCGGCTCGAAGGACTTCTTCTCGGTCGAAGGCGCCATGTATCCCAAGGAGTACGTCTGGTCGACCGACGCCGGCACCGAGCCCTACAAGCCGCAGGGCGCGACGGAAGCCGCCGCCGCGTTGGTCAAGAAGGCCGGCTACGACGCCTCCAAGCCGATCCGCATCCTCACCTCGCGCCAGTACGAGTTCCACTACAAGATGGCGCTGGTGGCGCAGGAATACCTGAAGGCGGCCGGCTTCGCGGTGCAGCTCGACGTGGTCGAGTGGGCGACCCTGGTGCAGCGCCGCGCCGATCCGGCGCTGTGGGACATCTACATCACCCACAGCCCGTTCCTGCCCGAGCCGGCGCTGATCGGCTTCATGTCCGACGCCGCCCCCGGCTGGTGGACGAGCCCGGCCAAGACCGCGGCGATCGCCGCGCTCAACACCGCGACCGACCCGAAGAAGCGCATCGCCGCCTGGGCCGAGGTGCAGAAGGTGATCTATGCCGAAGCGCCGGCCTACAAGGTCGGCAACTTCAACGCACTCGCCGCCAAGGCGCCGCAGCTCGAGGGTGTCTCCCCCGCGCCGTGGCCGTACTTCTGGAACGCCTGGCTGGAGAAGTGACATCGTGGCCCGGGTGATCCTCCGCCGCCTCGTCGAGATGGTCGCGGTCATGGCTCTGGTCGTGACCATCGTCTTCGTGATCGTCCGGGTCGCCCCGGGCGATCCGGCGGCCATGATGCTCGGGCCCGACGCCACACCCCAGGACGTCGTCGATCTCCGCGCCCGTCTCGGGCTCGACTCGTCGCTCTTCGTCCAGTACGGGCGCTACGTCGCCGGGTTGCTCCAAGGGGATCTCGGCCAATCGATCTTCCTCGCCCGGCCGGTCGGTCAGGCGCTGTGGGAGCGGGCCGAGCCCACCTTCTTCCTGACGCTGTTCTCGATCCTCGTCGCCTGCGGCATCGCCCTGCCGGTGGGGATCCTGTCGGCCTACTGGCGCGGCTCGGTCTTCGATCAGGTGACGACGACCACCGCGGTCTTCGTCGCCTCGATCCCCAGCTTCTGGCTCGGCCTCGTGCTGATGCAGGTCTTCGCCGTGAAGCTCGGCTGGTTCGATCCGTCGGGCTACGGCGGGCCGGGGGCGTCTCTGGCCGAGCGCCTCCATCATCTGGTGCTGCCGGCGGTGGCGCTCGGCATCGTCTCCTCGGCGCTGATCGCCCGCTTCACCCGGGCGAGCATGCTCGACGTGCTCGGCGACGACTATGTCCGCACCGCCCGCGCCAAGGGCATGGGCGAGGCGAGGGTGGTTCTGAAACACGCCTTGAAGAACGCCCTGATCCCGATCCTCACCGTGATCGGCCTGACCGCGGCGCTGCTCATCTCCGGCGCCATCGTCACCGAGACGGTCTACGGCCTACCCGGCGTCGGCTCGCTCGTCGTCTCGGCGGTGCTGAGGCGCGACTATCCGGTGATCCAGGGGACGCTGCTGATCGTCGCCGGCCTCTACGTGCTGATCAATTTCGTCATCGACATGCTCTACCTCGTGGTCGACCCACGCGTGAGGTACTGATGGCCGCCTCCGCCCCCATCTCCGCCGACGAGAGCCTCGTCGCCGGGCTGATGCGCCGGCCGCCGGCGGTCGCCGCCGCGATCATCCTCGCCCTGGTGATCCTCGCCGCGCTCGCCGCCCAGTGGGTGGCTCCCTATGCGCCGTCGAAACTGTCGATCGCCTCGCGCCTCCAGGGACCGTCGCTCGCCCATCTCTTCGGTACCGACGAGTTCGGCCGCGACGTGCTCTCGCGCACCATCTGGGCGGGCCGCGTGTCGCTCGCCGTCGGCGGTTCGGTGGTCGTCGTCTCCTGCCTGATCGGCGTGACCCTCGGCCTCCTCGCCGGCTATTTCCGCCGGCTCGACGGGCCGCTCTCCCGCCTCATCGATGCGATGATGGCCTTCCCCGACATCCTCCTCGCCATCGCCCTGGTGGCGGCGCTCGGGCCCAACGTCGTCAACGTCGTCCTGGCGCTCGGCATCGTCTATGCCCCGCGCGCCGCCCGCGTGGTGCGCGCTTCGACCCTGGTCATCCGCGAACTCGCCTATGTCGAGGCGGCCCGGGCGCTCGGCGTGCCCACCTACAAGATCCTGATCCGCCACGTGCTGCGCAATCTCGCCTCGCCGATCACCGTGCAGGCGACCTTCATCTTCGCCAACGCCATCCTGGCCGAGGCCGGTTTGTCCTTCCTCGGCGTCGGCGTCTCGCCGGACGTGCCGACCTGGGGCACGATGATCGCCATGGGGCGCCAGTTCATGGATCAGGCCGGCTGGATCATGTGGTTCCCCGGCATCGCCATCGTCGCCTCGGTCATGTCGCTCCAGGTCATGGGCGACGCGCTACGCGACCTTCTCGACCCGCGTCTCGCGAGGACCACCTGATGCTCGACGATCTCTTCGCCGCCGCGAAGGCCCCGATCCTGATCACCGATGCCCGACCGATCGGCTTCACCGATCTCGCCGGGACGGCCGAGCGCGTGGATGTGCTGATCGACGCCGACGGCAAAGTCGCCGCCGCCGGACCCGGCATCGCGTCGCAGGCGCCGAGCGAGGTGCGGCGGGTCGAGGCGAAGGGGGCTTTCCTCTCGCCCGGCTGGGTCGATCTCCACACCCACGTCTGGTGGGGCGGCACCGACGTCTCGATCCGCCCCGAGCAATGCGGCGCGGCGCGCGGCGTCACCACCCTCGTCGACGCCGGCTCGGCCGGCGAGGCGAACTTCCACGGGCTTCGCGAGCACGTCATGGAGCGGGCGCGCGAGACCATCTACGCCTTCCTCAACATCGGTTCGATCGGCCTCGTCGCCTGCAACCGGGTGAGCGAACTCATCGACATGCGCTCGGTCGACCTCGACCGCACCGTGGCGGTGATCGAGGCCAACCGCGACCGCATCGTCGGGGTGAAGTGCCGGGCGAGCGCGGTGATCACCGGCACCTGGGGCATGGAGGCCCTGAAGCTCGCCAAGAAGATCGCCCGCGTCGTCGACCTGCCGTTGATGGTCCACGTCGGCGAGCCGCCGCCGCTCTACGACGACGTCCTCGCCGTGCTCGATCCCGGCGACATCGTCACCCACTGTTTCAACGGCAAGGTCGGCGGTTCGCTGCTCGAGGATCGGACGCTGTGGTGTCTCGTCGAACAGGCGGCGGCGCGCGGTATCGTCCTCGACGTCGGCCACGGCGGCGCTTCGTTCTCCTTCGAGGTGGCGGAAGCGGCGATCGCCGGAGGCCTCCTGCCGCACACGATCTCGACCGACCTGCACCAATGGTCGCTCGACGGCGCGGTCTGGGACCTCGCCACCACGCTCTCCAAGCTGCTGGCGCTCGGCATGCCCTTCGAGGCGGTGGTGAAGGCGGCGACCACGACGCCGCGCGCCGCCATCCGCAAGCCGACGGACGGGTTCCTGACCCGCGGCGCGGCGGCCGACTTCACCCTCTTCGACCTCGTCGACGAACGGCTGGAGGTGCGCGACTCGAAGGGTCGCCCCGCCCGCCTCGAGCGGCTCTTCGAGCCGCGTCGCACCATCATCGGCGCGAACCTGGTCGAGGCGCATCGTCACCTCCCGCCGGACGGTCCCAAGGGCCGCGCCGCCTGTCCCAACTGCGGATGGCTGCAATGACGGCCGCCGCCCCCGTCCCCGCGCCGGATCTCGATCTCGCCCCCGAGGTGATCCTCGAGGTTCGCGATCTGAAGACTCATTTCCCCGGTCGCCGTGGCGTCGCCAAGGCGGTCGACGGGGTGAGTTTCACCCTGCCGCGCGGTCGCACCGTGGCGGTGGTCGGCGAATCCGGGTCGGGCAAGTCGGTGACCAGCCTGACGATCATGGGGTTGCTCGCGCCTCCCGGCCACGTCGCCGGCGGCTCGATCCTGCATCGCGATCGCCGCGGCCGGTTGCGCGACCTGACGACGCTCGGCCGCGCCGAATTCCGCGACATCCGCGGGCCGGAGATCGCCATGATCTTTCAGGAGCCGATGACCAGCCTCAATCCGCTGATGCGGGTCGGCGATCAGATCGGCGAGATGATCGCGCTGCACGAGAGGATCTCCCGGAGCGAGCTGCGCGCCCGGGTGATCGAACTCCTGCGCCTCGTCGAGATTCCGGCGCCGGAGAGCCGCATCGACACCTATCCGCACGAGATGTCCGGCGGCATGCGCCAGCGCGTCATGATCGCCATGGCGCTCGCCTGCCGGCCGGGTCTGCTCATCGCCGACGAGCCGACGACGGCGCTCGACGTCACCATCCAGGCGCAGATCCTCGAACTGATGCGCCGGCTCCAGAGCGAACTGGGCATGAGCGTCCTGTTCATCACCCACAATCTCGGCGTCGTTGCCGAGATCGCCCACGAGGTGGTGGTGATGTACGCCGGCCGCGTCGTCGAGCAGGGGCCGGTTGAAGAGATCTTCGCCCGGCCGTCGCATCCCTACACCCGGGCGCTGCTCGCCTCGACGCCGAACGTCTCTCGCGACGTGGCGGCCGACGGCACCCGCCGGCCGCTCGCCGCCATCCCCGGTTCGGTGCCGTCGATCACCCGCCTTCCGCTCGGCTGCGCCTTCGCGCCGCGCTGCGCGCTCGCCGTCGACGCCTGCCGCGAGGTCGACCCGGCGCTGGAGCCGATCGGCCCCCATCATGTCGTCCGCTGCCCGAGGAGAGACGCCGCATGACCGCCGCGCCGCTGCTCGAGGTCCGAGGCCTCACCAAGCATTTCCACCTTCCCGACGGGCGCATCGTCCATGCGGTCGAGAACGTCGATCTGACGATCCCGCGCGGCCGCATCGTCGGACTGGTCGGCGAATCAGGTTCCGGCAAGACCACGGTCGGGCGGGCGCTGCTGCGCCTGATCGAGCCGACCGCCGGCAGCATGATGTTCGACGGCACCGACATCTTCGCGCTGTCCGAGCGCGAGATGCGCGCCTGGCGCCGGCGGCTGCAGATCATCTTCCAGGATCCCTATTCGAGCCTCGACCCGCGGATGACCGTGCGCGCCATCATCGACGAGGCGCTCGATACGCGCGGCTATCCGAAGGGCAGGGCGCGGCTCGAGCGGGTCGCCGACCTGCTCCAACTCGTCGGCCTCGAAGCCGATCACGCCTCGCGCTACCCGCACGAATTCTCCGGTGGCCAGCGCCAGCGCATCGGCATCGCCCGGGCGCTCGCCGTCGAACCGGACTTCATCGTCGCCGACGAGCCGGTCTCCGCTCTCGACGTGTCGGTCCAGGCGCAGGTCTTGAACCTCATGGAGGATCTGCGCCGCCGCTTCGACCTGACCATGCTGTTCATCTCGCACGACCTGACCGTGGTGGAATACGCCTGCGACGAGATCGTCGTGCTCTATCTCGGCCGGGTGATGGAGCGCGGCCCCAGCCGCGAGATCCGGGCGAACCCGCTCCACCCCTATACCCGGGCGCTTCTCGCCGCCGCGCCGCAGCCCGACCCGACCCGTCGGCGCATCCATCGACCGCTCGGCGGCGACATCCCCAGCCCGATCTCGCCGCCCTCGGGCTGCGTCTTCCGCACCCGCTGCCCGCTCGCCGACAAGGCTTGCGCGGTCACCGTTCCTCCGACCGTCGATCTCGGCGGCGGGCGGTCCGCCGCCTGCCTGAAGCTCGACACCGCCACTTCCCTCCCGCTCGTGGACAGACCCGCATGACCATCCACCCCCAGGCCTCGCCGCTCGATCGGCTCGCCGCCCTCGGCCTGACCCTGCCGCCGCCGCCCGAGCCGATCGCCAACTACATCCCCTATGCCATCCACGGCGACCTGCTCTATCTCTCGGGTCAGGGGCCGCGCCAGCACGACGGCAGGCTGCGCATCGGCAAGGTCGGCCGCGACGTCGACGTGGCCCGGGCCCGCGCCGACGCGGAGCTCACCGGTCTCAACCTGCTCGCCGTCGCGCAAGCCGCGCTCGGCGACCTCGGACGGGTCAAGCGTGTCGTCAAGCTCCTCGGCATGGTCAACGCCGTGCCGGACTTCGCCGACCATCCGAAGGTGATCGACGGCTGCTCGTCGCTTCTCGTCGCGGTCTTCGGCGAGGCCGGCCGCCACGCCCGCTCCGCCGTCGGTCTCGGCTCGCTGCCCGACGGCATCACCGTCGAGATCGAAGCCATCTTCGCCGTCGAAGATCGCGCCTGAGGACCCGTCCGATGTCGAACCACGACCCCCGTCCGCGCCTCGGCCTGCGCCCGGTGATCAACACCTCGGGCACCATGACCTCGCTCGGCGCTTCGATCGTCGTGCCCGAGGCGATCGCCGCGATGACCGAACTGCTGCCGCAGTTCGTCGAGATGGGCGACCTGCATCGGCTCGCCAGCCGCGCGATCGCCGCGGCGACCGGCGCCGAAGCCGGCTTCGTCACCGCCTCCGCCGCCGCCGGCATCACACTTTCGATCGCCGCCGCCATGACCGGCGCCGATCTCGCCGCCATCGAGCGGCTGCCCGAGACGACGGGACTGAAGGACGAGGTGGTGGTGCTCGCCGGCCATCTCGTCGACTACGGCGCCCCGCTCGACCAGTCGATCCGCGTCGCCGGGGCGAAGCCGGTCGTCGTCGGCCAGGCGACCTCGTCGCACGCCTATCAACTGGCCGGGGCGATCACCGAACGCACCGCCGCGGCGCTCTACGTCGTCTCCCACCACGTCGCCCACTACGGCATGGTGCCTTTCGAAACCTTCGTCGAGGTGGCGCACGCCCGCGGTGTGCCGGTCATCGTCGACGCGGCTTCCGAATACGACCTGACCGGCTTCGTCGCGGCAGGCACCGACGTCGCCGTCTATTCGGCCCACAAGTTCCTCGGCGGGCCGACGGCGGGTCTCGTCGCCGGGCGCAAGGATCTCGTCCGCGCCACCTACCTGCAGAATCGCGGCATCGGCCGCGGCATGAAGACCGGCAAGGAGAGCATCCTCGGCGCCGTCGCGGCGCTCGAGGCCTGGGCCCGGCGCGACCATGCGGCGGTGCGCCGGCGCGAGCGCGCCGCGCTCGATCACTGGGTCGAGACGCTCTCCGGCCGCCCCGGTGTCCGCGCCGAGATCGAAGCCGATCCGACGCATAATCCGCTCGACCGGCTGAAGGTGCGGATCGACGCCGCCGCGGCGCGTATCACCGCCTGGGATCTCGCCGACGCCCTCGCCGCCGGGTCGCCGCCGGTGATCGTGCGCGATCACGAGGTCGAACTCGGCTTCTTCTTCCTCGATCCTTGCAATCTGCACGAAGACGAGGAATTTCTGGTCGGCCGTCGCCTGATCGAAGAACTCGACCGGGCGGCGGCGGCTCCCACCCCGATCGCCACGTCCTACGCGGCGCGTCGCCTGAAGGCCGAGGCGAAGATCCTCGCCTGGCCGGACTGACGGGGGAGGGGGCGCGAACGAAGCGAGCGGAGACGAAGGTGGGAGACGTGACGATCGAGGAGGCGACGGGAGGGCGAAAGCGGGTTTCGCGAGTGAGCGCGCTCGACCGCATGCTGCAGATCCTCGATCATCTCCAGGAGACCGGCCAGCCGGCGACCGCCTACGAACTCGCCAAGGCGACCGGGGCGCCGCTCTCCACCGTCTACGCCACCGTCGACGACATGGTGGCGAAGCGCCTGCTCGATCGCACCGCGGCCGGCGCGGTGTGGCTCGGCCCGCGGCTCTACCACTACGGTCTGAGCTACGCCCGCAATCTCGACTTCCTCACCGTCGCCACCCACGAGATGAACGAGCTGTCTCACGCGGTCGGCGAGACGGTGCAGGTCTGTGGCCGCGACGGCGACCACATGGTGGTCCTCGCCATGGCCGAGGGCATCGGCCATTTCCAGGTGACGTCGCGGATCGGGACTCGGGTGCCGCTCAATTGGACCGCCTCGGGTCGTCTTCTCGTCGGCCACCTCGACGAAGCCGAGCGCCTCGAGATCTTCCGCCGCTCGGCGACACCGTCGCCCACCGGTCGCGCCGAGACCGATCCGGTGGTCCTGGCGACGACCTCGCCCAGGGCGCTCGATGCCTGCCTCTCCGTCCAACAGGGCGAGAGCGACTATTCCGTCGCCTGCATCGCCGCACCGATTCGCGATCGCGACGGCGCCTGCATCGCGACGATCTCGATCGTCGTCCCAGAGTTCAAGGTCGGCCAGTCCGACCCCGATCTCGTCGACGCCGTGAAGGCCGCCGCGACCCGCATCGAGGACCGCCTCGGTCGCCAGAGCGAATGATACCGGGTCCACGAAATTCGGACTCGTCCGAATTTCGCGAGTTTCGGCCTGACCGGCCGCCGCCCGTTCGGGCTCGCCTTCGCCCGTGAAGTCTCGAACGGGTCGGCACTTCATGGGGTCGATATGACGACGGTGGACGACGGGCGCGTTCCGGTGTCCGGCCTCGTCCCCGGACTGCGCGCCGTCGCGCGGCGACCGACTCGATCGCGCCCGATACCGTCGGCGGGTGCGAGGGTGCTCTGCAGGTTGCCGCGCGAAAGAGAAATGTCGAAATGGTTGCGATCGCTGGATGGAATTTCGTTATGCGCAAGATGTAACAACGCATTCTTCCTGTCGTCGCAACGGTCGTCGAGGGTTTCTGCGGGAAGAGCGATGATTTCCTGAAAATCGTCGCCGAGAAGAAAAATAGCCGTTGCTTTCGACCTTCGTCGATGGTCATTCTTGGAAAAAATACAGGGAGGCGTTGTGTCGCAAACCGCGTCGACGCGTGAACGGCCGATCGATGAGACCGATCGGATGAGAGCCGGCATCTATCGTCTGCTGGCGCGGCTTCTGGCGCGCCCGGCCGACGCAGATCTGCTCGCGCTCGTCGCCGGCCTCGGCGGCGATCGATCCGAGATGGGGCAGGCGATCGCAGCCCTGGCGGCGGCCGCCGCCGCGACGGCCCCCGAAGCGGTGCGGGACGAGTACGACGAGGTCTTCATCGGCGTCGGCCGCGGCCTCCTCATCCCCTACGCGTCCTACTATCTGACCGGCTTCCTCAACGACAAACCGCTGGCGCGCCTGCGCATCGACATGGAACGGCTCGGCATCGCCCGGGCCGAGAACGTCGTCGAGCCGGAGGACCACGTCGCCGCACTGCTCGAGATGATGGCCGGGCTGATCGAGGGCGGCTTCGCCGTGCCGGCCTCGGACGAGGATCAGGCGGCATTCTTCGAGGCCCACGTGGTCGGTTGGATGCCGCATTTCTTCGCCGATCTCGAGAAGCTGCCGCAGGCCCGCTTCCACGGAGCCGTCGGCCGCGTCGGACGTCTGTTCGTCGAGATCGAGAAGGCCGCTTTCGAGATGTGACCGCATCTCGTCCATCACCCCGCGATCGGCGCCGACGACCGGCCGGCCGAGGGGAACCGACAACGGGTCGTCGAGAAGAGGAGAGATCCGATGGATGGGAAGATCGAAGAAGCCCGGACGGATCGTCGAGGCTTCCTGAAGTTCGCCGGCCTCGGAACCGTCGCCGGCGGTGCCGCGCTGGTCACCGGCGGCGCCGAACCCGCGCAGGCGGCCAAGCCGGCCGAGGGCCAGGGCTATCGGGAAACCGAACACGTGAAGACCTACTACGCCACCGCCCGCTTCTGACGTTCACGAACGACGAAGATCGCCGACGAGGCGAAGGGTACAACGGGAGATTGATATGCTCAGGAAGAAGACGAATGGGGTAGCGAGAGGCCCCCGACTGTCCTCGACCGGTACGGAGCACGGGATCGCGGCCATCGACCGCCGCACCTTCCTCAAGCGCTCTGGTCTGACCATCGGCGGTGCCACCGCCATCTCGACGCTGACCACCGGCATGGTCGAGGCCGCGACGCCCGCCACCCCGGCGGCCAAGGCGACCGAGACCAAGATGTCCATCTGCACCCACTGCTCGGTCGGCTGCTCGGTCATCGCCGAGCTCGATCACGGTGTGTGGATCCGCCAGGGCGTCGGCTACGATTCTCCCTTCAGCCTCGGTGGCCACTGCGCCAAGGGCGCGTCGGTGCGCGAACACGCGCACGGCGAACGCCGGCTCAAGTACCCGATGAAGCTCGTCGACGGGAAGTGGAAGCGCGTCTCCTGGGATCAGGCGATCAACGAGATCGGCGACAAGATGCTCGCCGTGCGTGAGAAGTCGGGCCCGGATTCCGTCTACTGGCTCGGCTCGGCCAAGCACTCCAACGAGCAGGCCTATCTCTATCGCAAGTTCGCCGCCTATTGGGGCACGAACAACGTCGACCATCAGGCGCGTATCTGTCACTCGACCACGGTCGCGGGTGTTGCCAACACCTGGGGCTACGGCGCGATGACGAACTCCTACAACGACATCCACAATTCGCGCTCGATCATCCTGTTCGGCTCCAATCCGGCCGAGGCGCATCCGGTGTCGCTGCTGCATCTGCTCAAGGCCAAGGAGCAGAACAACGCGCCGCTGATCGTCTGCGATCCGCGCTTCACCCGCACGGCGGCCCACGCCGACGAATTCGTCCGCTTCCGTCCCGGCACCGACGTGGCGCTGGTGTGGGGCATCCTCTGGCACATCTTCGAGAACGGTCTCGAGGACAAGGAGTACATCCGCACCCGTGTCTGGGGCATGGACGAGATCCGCAAGGAAGTGAAGAAGTGGACGCCGGCCAAGGTCGAGCAGGTGACCGGGGTTCCCGGCTCGCAGCTCGAACGGGTCGCCAAGACGCTGGCCAACAATCGCCCCGGCACCCTGATCTGGTGCATGGGCGGCACCCAGCACACCAATGGCTCGTCGAACACCCGCGCCTACTCGATCCTGCAGCTGGCGCTCGGCAACATCGGCGTGTCCGGCGGCGGCGCCAACATCTTCCGTGGCCACGACAACGTCCAGGGCGCCACCGATCTCGGCGTTCTCGCCGACACGCTGCCCGGCTACTTCGGTCTGGCGGCCGGCTCCTGGGCCCATTGGGCGCGGGTCTGGGAAGAGGACCTCGGCTGGCTCAAGGGCCGCTTCGCCACGATGACCGGCAAGGACGGCAAGGCCAAGCCGATGATGTACGAGACCGGTATCCCGGTGTCGCGCTGGATCGACGGCGTCCTCGAGGCCAAGGAGAACATCCTGCAACCCGACAACACCAAGGTCATGGTGTTCTGGGGCCATGCGCCGAACTCGCAGACCCGTCTGCCGGAGATGCGCAAGGCGATGGGCATGCTCGAAATGCTGGTGGTCGTCGATCCCTATCCGACGATGACGGCGGTCCTTCAGGATCGCAAGGACGGCGTCTATCTGCTGCCGGCCGCGACCCAGTACGAGACCTACGGCTCGGTGACGGCGTCCAACCGGTCGATGCAGTGGCGCGAGAAGGTGATCGAGCCTCTCTTCGAGTCCAAGGTCGATCATGAGATCATGTATCTCTTCGCCAAGAAGTTCGGTTTCGCCGACCGGATGTTCCGCAACATCAAGATGAACGGCAACGAGCCGGTGATCGAGGACCTGACCCGCGAATACAATCGCGGCATGTGGACCATCGGCATGACCGGCCAGTCGCCGGAACGCCTGAAGTCGCACATGAAGCATCAGGCGACCTTCGACAAGACGACGCTGCGCGCCGTCGGTGGCCCGCACGACGGCGAGTTCTACGGACTGCCGTGGCCGTGCTGGGGCACGCCGGAGATGAAGCATCCCGGCTCCGCCGTGCTCTACGACACCTCCATCCCGGTGGCGCAGGGCGGCATGGGCTTCCGCGCCCGCTTCGGTGTCGAACGCAACGGTGAGAACCTGCTGGCGGAGAACAGCTGGCCGGTCGAGTCCGAGATCAAGGACGGCTACCCCGAGTTCACCATGGGCATGCTGCGCGGCCTCGGCTGGGACAAGGACCTGACCGAAGCCGAGATGGCCTCGATCAAGAAGGTCGCCGGCTCCGACGATCCCAAGAAGATCGACGAGGTCAACTGGAAGAACGATCTGTCGGGCGGCATCCAGCGGGTGGCGATCAAGCACGGCTGCGCGCCCTACGGCAACGCCAAGGCCCGCACCGTGGTGTGGACCTTCCCCGATCCGGTGCCGCTGCACCGCGAACCGCTCTATGCGCCGCGGCGCGACATGGTCGCCGAGTTCCCGACCTATACGGATCGGACCGACTGGCGCCTGCCCACCGCCTACGAGTCGATCCAGAAGAACGACTTCTCGAAGGACTTCCCGTTGATCATGACCTCGGGCCGTCTGGTCGAATACGAGGGCGGCGGCGACGAGACCCGGTCCAACCCGTGGCTCGCCGAGCTGCAGCAGGAGATGTTCGTCGAAATCAACACCTTCGACGCCAACAACCTGGGCATCAAGGACCACGATAAGGTGTGGCTGCACAGCCCGTCGGGGGCCAAGATCAAGATCGCGGCCATGGTGACCGAACGCGTCGGGCGCGGCGTGGTGTTCACGCCCTACCACTTCGGTGGCCAGTTCCAGGGTGTCGATCTCCGGGACAAGTATCCGGAGGGCAGTGATCCGATCGTGCTCGGCGAGGCCAGCAACACCGCGCAGACCTACGGGTACGACATCATCACCCAGATGCAGGAGACCAAAACCACGCTCTGCCGGATCGAGCGGGCCTGAGGGAGGAACTGAACCATGGCACGTATGAAGTTCCTCTGCGACGCCGAACGCTGCATCGAATGCAACGCCTGCGTCACCGCTTGTAAGAACGAGCACGAGGTTCCCTGGGGCATCAACCGTCGTCGGGTCGTGACGATCAACGACGGCAAGCCCGGGGAGCGGTCGCTGTCGGTCGCCTGCATGCACTGCTCGGACGCGCCCTGCATGGCGGTCTGCCCGACGGACTGCTTCTACCAGACCGACCAGGGTGTGGTGCTGCACAACAAGGACCTGTGCATCGGTTGCGGCTACTGCTTCTACGCCTGTCCCTTCGGCGCACCGCAGTATCCGCAGGCGTCGAGCTTCGGCTCGCGCGGCAAGATGGACAAGTGCACCTTCTGCTCCGGCGGTCCGGAGGTCGACAACTCCGCCGCCGAATTCCAGAAGTACGGCCGCAATCGTCTGGCCGAGGGCAAACTGCCGCTGTGCGCGGAGATGTGCTCGACCAAGGCGCTTCTGGCCGGCGACGGCGACACCGTGTCGGCGATCTACCGCGAACGCGTGGTGGCGCGCGGATTCGGAGCCGGAGCCTGGGGGTGGGGAACCGCCTATCAGAAGAAGGTTCCCCGCTGATCGGAACGGGACACACGACGATCACCTCGGACGGTCGGGTCGACCGGCCGTCCGGGTGAGCGAAGGTCGACGGGCGCCGAGGCGTCCGTCGCGACCGCGTGATCTCATCCGACGCCTCCCCTCATTCTGGAGTGGATCGATGCGCTTTCCACGAACGCTCCGTGCGTCGTTCTCGAATACGTTCGCGGCCGATGGCGTGGCGCAGGGGCTCGCGAAGCCCGCCGCGCGGCGCTTTCCCGCGTTCGACCTCGCACGGGTGGCGGGCGGCCTCGTCGTGGTCGTCCTGCTGCTTCTCGCCTCCCTCGCCCCGAGCCTGGCGCAGAGTTCGGTGCGCCCGCCGGCCGGGGCCGTCACTCTGGCGCCTCCCGGCCCGGAGATGCAGGGCGGTGCGCTCGGCAACCGTTCGGACGCCGAGGTCTGGCACGACGTCCGCAAGGGCGCGGCCGGCCGGGTCTCCATCCCCGATCCCAACGCACCGACGCTGATCCAGTCGCAGGGTCAGGACTGGCGCGTCTTCCACAACGAAGTGGTCAAGGTGTGGGGCGGGCGGATCTTCGCCGGCGTCGTCGTCGCCATCGTCGCCTTCTTCCTGATCCGCGGCCGCATCCGCATCAAGGGTGGGCGTTCGGGGCGGGTGATGCCGCGCTTCTCGCTGACCGAGCGGGTGGTCCACTGGTTCATGGCGGTGCTCTTCGTGCTGCTGGGCGTGAGCGGGCTCATCCTCTTCCTCGGCAAGGACATCCTCCTGCCGGTGGTCGGACCGAGCGTCTTCTCGCTGTTGGCCAGCGCCTCGCTGCAGGGTCACAACCTCTTCGGCCCGCTCTTCGTCGTGGCGATCGTCGCCCTCTTCGTCACCTTCGTCCGCGGCAACGGCTTCCGCTGGGTGGACGTGGTGTGGGCGCTCAAGGGCGGCGGCCTGCTCGGCGGCCACGCCAGCTCGCACCGCTACAATTTCGGCGAGAAGTCCTGGTTCTGGCTGGCCAGCATCGCCGGTGTGGCGCTGTCGATCAGCGGCATCCTGCTGCTCTTCCCCGACCACCTGCCGGGCATGGTGGCGCAGACGACGCCGGACGCTCCGCCGGCGCGGGCGATGATGCAACTCGCCAACCTCGTCCACGGCATCGCCGCCGTCGGCTTCATCGCGGTCGGTCTCGGCCACATCTACATCGGCACGCTCGGCATGGAGGGCGCGCTCGAGGGCATGACCCGCGGCACCGTCGACGAGAACTGGGCCAAGGAACATCACGACCTCTGGTACGAGGCGCATCTCGCCGAATCGAGCACCGACAGCGTCGGCGCCGAAGTGGCGGCCGCGGCCGGTAAGGTCTGAGAGGGGGCACGACGATGACGTTTCTGCAACTTGTCGAAGGCCCGCTCTGGTATCTCGCCGTCGTGGTCTTCGTCGTCGGCGTGGTCTGGCACCTCGTCGGTCTCGTCCGCCTCGGCCGATCGGTCGATCGCAGCGCGGCGCGGTCCTCCGGCACCGCCGGCGCGCTCAAGGCGATCGCACTGCATTCGGTGCCGCACGGCGGCAACCTGGGGCGAACGGTCTACCACTTCGTCACCGGCTACGCCTTCCACATCGGCCTCTTCGTGCTGGTGCTGTTCGCGGCGCCGCACGTGAAGTTCATCCACGACCGCATCCTCGGCGTCGGCTGGACGGCGATGCCGCGGTGGGGCTTCCTCCTCGCGGCCGAAGCCGCCTTCGCCGGGCTGATCCTGATGTGGGTCCGCCGCCTCACCGATCCGGTGATGCGTCGCCTGTCCGACGCGGATGATCACTTCGGCGTCTGGCTGATCTTCCTGGTGATGTTGACCGGCTGTCTGGCGCTGCAGGAGGCCCACGACGGGCTGCGGGCGCTGCACATGCTGTTCGTCGACATCCTGCTGATCTATTTCCCGTTCGGGCGGCTGATGCACGCCTTCACCTTCGTGTTCAGCCGCGCCTACACCGGCGCCACCTACGGGCGCAGGGGGGTGACTCCATGACCACCGCGACGACGATCGGGCCTTCGACGGTGAACGTCCAGGCCGCCATCGACCGCTTCCAGGCGGTGATCGGCAGTCACATCGCCTCCTACCTCGAAGCCTGCATCCACTGCGGACAGTGCAGCCAAGCCTGCCACTTCCACGAGGCGACGCAGGATCCGAAGTACACGCCGACCCTCAAACTGGTGCCGATGACGCGGGTCTACCGCCGCCACAAGGCGCCGCTCGCCGGCGTCAAGAAGCTCTTCGGTCTGGTCCCGCCGGAACTCACGGCCGACGATCTGATCGAATGGAAGGAGCTGATCTTCGACAGCTGCACCATGTGCGGTCGCTGCACCGAGGTCTGCCCGATGGGCATCGACATCGCCTCGATCGTCGGCCTGTCGCGACAGGCGATGACGGCGGCGGGCGTCGGCCCGTCCGATCTGTGGGAAGCGGCGGAGAACTCGCGCACCCGCGGCAGCCCGCTCGGCCTGACCCCGCAACTCCTCGAAGACCGGCTCGAGTGGCTCGCCGACGACAACGAGGTCGAGATCCCGCTCGACCGCGAAAAGGCGGACGTGCTGATCACCGTCTCGTCGATCGAGATGATGAAATATCCGGATTCGATCGTCGCGATGGCCAAGGTCCTCAACGCCGCCGGCGTCGACTGGACGATCAGCTCGAAGGGCTACGAAGCGACCAACTTCGGCGTCCTGTCGGGTAAGCCCGACATCGCCAAGATCATGGTCGAGCGTCTCACCACGGCGGCCGAGGCGGTCGGCGCCAAGACCCTGGTCATCCCGGAATGCGGCCACGCCTACGGCGCCATGCGTTGGAGCGGCGCCAACATTCTCGGCCGACCGCTGACCTTCGAGGTGGTGCACATCACCGAAATGGTGGCCAAGCTGATCCGCGACGGCAAGCTGAAGCTGAAGCCGACGGCCGAGTCGATGACCTATCACGACCCCTGCCAGATCTCGCGGCGCGGTGGTGCGACCCAGGCGGCGCGCGACATCCTCGGCGCCTTCGCCAAGGACTTCCGCGAGATGTCGCCGACGGCGAACCACAACTGGTGTTGCGGTGGCGGTGGCGGCGTCCAGGCGATGGGCAGCGCGGCGGAGCTTCGCCACAAGGTCTTCCAGGTGAAGATCGATCAGGTCGAGGCGACGGGAGCGGAGCATCTGGTGTCGTCCTGCGCCAACTGCCGTCTGACCATGGACGAGAGCCGGCAGGCGCTCGGCTGGACGCGGGAGATCAAGAGCCTCGTCGAAGTCCTGGCCGATCAACTCGAGGCCTGATACCCGTCCGAGCTACGAAACTGGAACGGCCGGCCCCCGTGGCCGGCCGGAACATGGAGACGCGCGGTGAGCGACGAAGACTTCAACATGTCGATGCGGAAGTTCCTGAAGCAGGTGGGCGTCACCTCGCAGCAGGAGATCGAGAACCTGGTGCGCAGCGGTGGCGCGTCCGGGCGCACGCTGAAGATGAAGGTGGTCGTCACCGCCGAAGGCACCTCGCTCGCCCATGTGGTCGAGGGCGAGATCGAGCTGCCCTGATCGCCCCCGTGTCGTCCGCGCCGATCCTGCCGCCCGTGTTGACCGGCCATCCCGCTCCACCGGATGTCGATCCTCTGCGCGTCGCGCTCGAGGGGGCCGCCTCCGGACGGCTCGGCGCCGGCGATCTCGTCTGGTCCCGGTCGACCGACGTCGCGGCCGCGGCGATCGTCCTCGAGCCCGACGTTCCCTGGCGCGACGTGCTGGAGATCGTGCCGGTGATGCTGCTCGCCGTCGGCGACGCGCTCGGCTCGATCGGCCCGCCCGACCTGCCGCTGATGGTCCGCTGGCCCGAGACCCTGACCGCCAACGGCGGGGCCGTCGGTCGGGTGACGATCGACGCGACCGCGCCGACCGGCCTCGACGACATCCCCGACCATGCCGTCGTCGGTTTCTCGGTCACACTGGAGCTGCCGGAGCATCTACGCGATGCGCCCGGGCACGAGGTCGGTGTGACGGCGCTGCACGAAGAGGGCTGCGGCGACGTCGTGTCGGATGCGCTGATCGGCGCCACGGCGCGCCATTTCCTGTCGTGGCTCGACGAATGGCGCCACGGCGGCTTCGCCCGCCTGAAGCCGGCTCTAGCTGGACGTCTCCTCGACGTCGGCGGTCCTCAGGCGCGGGTCGATCTCGGCGGCGCCATGTGCGAGGGTCGCATCCTCGGCTTCGACGACCGCGGTGGCGCGCGGATCGAAACCGCGGGCGGGATCCGCGAGATCTCGCTCGCCCGAGCCCTGGGAGTGGACGCGTGAGCGGGAGCGACGACGGCATCATCTGGAAATCGGCCGGGCTCCATCTCGTCGGACCCGCGGTGAACGGCCGGCTGCCGATCGCCCCCGATCTGCTGCGCGCCTACTACACGCGACCCGAGATCCATCCGATCGCCGAGAGTTGCGCCGCCGAGCACCGCTTGTTCGAGCGGCTGATGGCCGATCCCTTCGCCACGGTCGGCGCGGAGGATCTCGCCGCGATCGTCGATCGCGACGCGGCCGAGAACTACGCCATGGTGTTGGCGTTGCGCGACCATCTGGTGACCGCCGGATCGATCGAGGCGGGCTATCGCGCCCTCTTCGAGCCGGGGGCGCCGCGGGTGCCGCCGGTCTTCGTCGATCAACTGGTGCACCTCGTCGTCACCGACCTGTTGCGCGGCGAGAAGGACGCCTTCATCGCCCGCGCCGGCGAACTGTTCTTCCGCGAGCAGGTCTCGACCACCTCCGACGAGCGGATCATGCTGGCCGACGCCGAGGTGATCGAAACCCGCAGTGCCGGCGCTGCGCTCCTCGCCGTGGAGCTGCCGCGGTCGCGCGAGGTCGAGCTCGAAACGCTCACCCCCGAGAGTGCCGATCGCTACCGAGCGCACGCCGACCACTTCGATTTCGGCCTCGACTTCCGGTTCGGCCATCTCGGACAGAGCGGTTTCGCCCGGGTGATCGAGCGCTGGCTCGCCCGCTTTCTCGATCTCCGCACCCAGGTGTTGCCGTTGCAGTCGGTACGCGATCAGCCGTGGGTCTGGCACATCGGGCTCGACGCCGAGGCGACGCGCATCCTCAACGCCCTCTATCGCGGCGAGACCCTGCCCGTCGCCGGCCAGGGAAAGATCGCGGCGCTGTTCCGCATGGAGATCCTGGAGCCCGCTCGGGTGATCGAGCGGGTCCGCGGCCGGCCGGTGTTCCTCGGTCTCGCGGTCGACGCGAACGGCCGCGTGCGGATGAAACCGCAGAACCTCCTGACCAACCTGCCGCTGGTCGCGGCGCACCAGTGAAGATGCGCGGGGCCGACGTCCCCGACGTCGGCCGCTGCGAGTTTCCGTCTCAGCCGTCGCCGACGATGTCGTCGACCGAGCGACCTTCGCGCTCGGCGCGCAGGTAGTCCTCGGTGGTGCGGATGCGGCGCGGCGAGGCGATGGCGAAGGGATCGGCGCCGCCCTTCGACAGCTCGGTGAGCCGGCAGGTGTCGCACATGAAGAGCAGCGCCCGACGTTCGTCGGTGTCGAACATGCGATGAGTGCCGCCGAGTTTGCGCTGGACCGCGCGCAGCACGCCGGCGGCGGCGAAGGGCTTGCCGCAGGAGACGCAGAGCGCCGGCTCGTCCTCGTGCAGCACCACCGGCACGGCGGCGTCGGGGCGCAGCGACCAGCGCGGTTCGGGGCGGATCGCCTTCTCCGGGCAGGTGGTGGCGCACAGGCCGCACTGGACGCAGGCGGTCTCGACGAAGCGCAGCTGCGGTTTGTCGGCTCGGTCGCGTAGCGCTTGGGCGGGACAGGCCGAGACGCAGGCGAGGCAGAGGGTGCAGGCGGCGGTGTCGACGGTGACGCGGCCATAGGGCGCGCCGGCGGGCAGCGGCAGGGCGTCGCTCGCCGGCTTGCCGGCATCCGACAGGGCGGTCAGCGCGAACCGCGCGATCTCGCGCTTGCTGCCGACCGGGGAGGGCGCGACGCGGGTGATCTCGGCGCGGCCGGGAAGTTCGTAGAGCGGGGCCTCGACCAGGTCGGGATCGCTCTCGATGAGGGTGACGACCCGCGGGCCGGCATGGCCGAAGCCGGCGATCAGCGTCTCGAGCAGGTCGACCTCCGCCGCGACCGTGCCCATCTCCTCGGCCTTGGCCGGGTCGGCGAGGATGACGATCGTGCGGAAGCCGGCGGCGAGCGCCGCGGCCAGGAGATCGTGGCCGATGCCGCTGGTCGAATGCAGTTCGAGCGGCACGACCGCCGCCGGCAGGCCTCGGCCGTAACGGGCCATGGCGCCGATCAGCGGCGTCCCGTGCTTGGCGTCGTGGAGGAGCAGGACCGGCGCGTCGCCGCCGGCGGCGAGATAGGTGCGGGCCGTCGCCTGGATGCGCGTGATCAGGTCGGCGCGTGACGGGTAGGCGTAGGCGATCGCTCCGGTCGGACAATGAGCGGCGCAGTTGCCGCAGCCGTCGCAGATGCCGGGATCGATGACGACCGAATCGCCGTTCGGCGTGATCGCACTCGCCGGGCAATGGTCGAGGCACTTGCTGCAGCCGACCTTGCGGGAGCGCGAATGAGCGCAGATCGCCGCGTCGACGCTCACGTAGATCGGCTTCTCGAAGCTGCCGACGAGGTCGGAGGCCGTGGCGATCGCCTCGAGCACCGCGGCGCGGTCGCCGGGATCGGCGCGGACGTAGCCGTCGCGGCCGTGGTCGCCGGCGAAGAGCGGTCCGTCGCCGGTCATGTCGAAGACGACGCTGCAGGTGGTGCGCACGCCGTTGCGCGGCGGGCCGAAGACGGCGCTCGCCCGTGCCGAAGGCGACAGCGCGGCGTGACGGTCGATGGTCACCTCGAAAGCGCCGAAGGAGCCCCGGGCCGCCACCACCCGGCCGGTGAAGACGGGGAAGTCGCGCGTCGTCGGCAGGACGAGATCGTCGACGTCGGTGAGGAGGAGCGACACCGAGAGCGACCGGTCGAGACGGGCGGCGGCCTCGAAGGCGGCCTGACCGGCGCCGATCACCAGACAGAAGCCGTCGCTCTCGATGGTGCGCAGCCGCGCCGGAACCGCCGGCGTCGCCGTCGCGGCGATCAGCGCCGCCATCTTCGGCAGGCTCTTCGCCGATTCGGCGCTCCAGCCGGCGCTCTCGCGCAGGTCGACGAAGGTGAGGTCGCCGCGATCCGCTTCCGCTGCGATCTCGGCGAAGAGCGGCGCTTCCTGGGTGCAGCCGACGCACAGCGGCGAGGGATCGGCCAGCGCCTTTTCGAAGGCGGCGGTCTCGGCGCGACAGAGGTTGCGATGGAACCGCGCCGGGCCGAGGCCCGCTTCGGTCAGGATCTTGCCGAGCCCGTCGGCGGTGACCGGCATCGACCCTTCGCAATCGCACAGCAGCAGACGCGGACCACCCGAAACCATCGTTTCCCCCTTGTTGTATGGTACCGACACCTTATTCTCTGCACCGAGAGAGGCAACTCACTTCGTAACTCTCATGGGGAGAACGGTCGCTCGTGTCGCGCGAAATGACGATCATGCTCGGGGTGGTCGCGGAAAACCGCCGCTCCACCTCACGATGGATCGCAGATTACTGGATTCCCGTCGGGGTGATGTTGGCGCCTGCCGACCTTCGTAGCGGCGATGTTCTGGTCTCCGACGAGCGGATGACCCGCTACTACATGGGTCGATTCGAAATGACCTTCCATGCCGCCGACACCGAGGCCTACATCGAGAATCTCGACAGCGGCAATCCCGCCCTCTACGTCGTGCTGCGGCGAGATGCCGACGGCATACATCCGCTTCCCTGGTACGTCCACACCGTCACCGGTTCGCCGCACGCCGCGCAGGATTGCGAGGTCGGCAGCGAGGATCTGATCGAGCGCGTTCCCATGCCGCCGGAGATCCTGCGGGCCGTGCTCGAGTTCCTCGACGCCCACCATGTCGAGCAGAAGTTCGTCAAACGCCAGCGCGATCGGGTCGACCCGGAGGAGCACAAGTTCGGCAAGCAGCCGATCTTCCTGAACCGCAACCGCCCCGGCGGAGGCGGTCTCGATGGCTGAGGACCGGGACGAAGGGTTCCTGACCCGTTGGTCGCGCCGCAAGCGGATGACCGAGGCGGAAGCGATCGCCACCGATCCGACGATCGAGCCGGTGGAGGATCCGCAGGCGGTCGCCGCGCGCGACGCGGCGGAAGCCGAGCGGCTGGCGGAAGAGGAGGCGAACCGGCTCGCCGCGGAGGCGATCGATCTCGACACGCTCCGCTACGGCGACGATTTCTCCCTTTTCCTCAAGCGCGGCGTCCCGGATGCCCTGCGCCGCGACGCGTTGCGGCGGTTCTTCGTCTCCGATCCGCTGCTCGCCAATCTCGACGGCCTCAACGACTACGATCGGGACTTCAACGAACCCGCCGACCTGGTCTATCGGTCGATCCGAGATCCGATCCGCGGCTTTCTCGACCAAGTGGTCGAAACGGTCGGTTCCTCCGACGGGGCCGGGCAGACGCGATCGGCCGAGAGCGAGGAGACCGGGGCCGCTCCGGGACCGGAACCGGACGCGCTCCCTTCGATCGAAGAAGCGTCGGCGACCCCGGACGCCGAACCGACCCCGGAAGCCGCGCTCGAGCCTCCCTCCGACGGCCGCGACGTCACCGTGCCGATCGACCCGATCCCGCAGCCGCGACGCGTCTCTCTGCGCCGCCGCCTGGAAGGCTGACGCGCCGTCTCACCGGTGCCTTCGTCAAGCGGGCGTCGCGGCGTCCTGCTCCCGCTCGGCCAGACCGAGGTGGGTCGAGATCAGGTCGGCGATCGCGTCGACGTCGTCGAGATCGAGTACCGGTACGGCGCTGTTCTCGATGGAGTGATCGGCGGCGATCGCCAGCACGGTCGGATCCGACGGAGCCAAGGGCTTGTCGCCCCACGCGGCGCGGCGGCGCACCTCGATCTTCGGGTGCGACTCGCTCTTGTAGCCTTCGATCAACACCAGATCGCAGGGCGACAGACGCGACAGGATCTCGTCGAGCGTCGGCTCCGCCTCGTCGACGAGCTCGTGCATCAACGCCCAGCGGCGGCCGGAGACGATGGCGACCTCGTTCGCCCCGGCGCGACGATGGCAGTGACTGTCGGCCCCTTCGCGATCGACATCGAAGACGTGGTGGGCGTGCTTGACGGTGGCGACGCGGAGGCCGCGGCGGCTGAATTCGGCGACGAGGGCGCAGGTCAGCGTCGTCTTGCCGGAGTTCTTCCATCCCGCGATACCGAAGACGGGCGCCTTCATCTTCCGGCTCCGGCGAGCAGGGCCTCGGCTTCGGCGAGTTCTTCCGGTGTGTTGGCGTTGAAGAACGGATCGGGCGCGTCGGGCGCTTCCGGCTCGAAATCGCACCAGACGAAATCGTGGCGTTGCACCCAGGCCAGCACCTTCATCGTGTCGGAGGTGGCGAGCCAGTGTTCGAGATCGCCGCGGAGCGCGACCGGCCACAGACCGAACACCGGTTGGCGTCCGCTCGCCGACCGCGCCAGGACGATGCGCTCGGGCGCGCTCACGGCGGCGAGACGGGCGACCAGATTCGTCGGCAGGAAGGGGGCGTCGGTGGCGACGGTGGCCAGATGGGTCGCGCCGCCTCGCGCCGCCAGCCAGGACATACCGGTGACGACGCCGGCCAGCGGCCCGGCATGGCCCGCGACGATGTCGGGAAGCACCGGCAGCCCATACGCGGCGAAACCTTCCGCCGACGAGTTGGCGGAAATGGCGAGCGGCCCGACCTGCGGCGCGAAGCGCTCGATCACCCGGGCGATCATCGGGATGCCGCCGAGGGAGCGCATCGACTTGTCGCCGCCGCCCATGCGGCGCGACAGGCCGCCGGCCAGCACCAGACCGCCGAACCCCTTGGTATCGGTCATTCCGCGTCCTCGCGCGCGCCCTTGCGGCGATGGTGCGCCGCCTCCTCGGGCGCCGCTTCGGGGTCTTCGTCGAATTCGATCCGCTCGGTTCCGGACAGGGCGACGAAGCGCTTGCCGCGGGCGCGACCGATCAGCGTCAGCCCGGACTTGCGCGCGAGTTCGACGCCCCAGGCGGTGAAGCCGGAGCGCGAGACGAGGATCGGGATGCCGATCATCACCGTCTTGATCACCATCTCCGAGGTGAGGCGGCCGGTGGTGTAGAAGATCTTGTCGCCGGCCGGCACGCGGTTGAGGAACATCCACCCGGCGATCTTGTCGACCGCGTTGTGGCGTCCGACGTCCTCCATGTAGACGAGCGGCTTGTCCTTCTCGCACAGGACGCAGCCATGGATCGCCCCGGCCTCGAGATAGAGGCTCGGCGCCATGTTGATCTTGCGGGTCAGCGCATAGAGCCACGAGGTCTTGAGCTTGGCGCCGTCGGGCAGCCGCGTCCCGTCGAAACTCTCCATGACGTCGCCGAAGACCGTCCCCTGAGCGCAGCCCGAGGTCCGGACCTTCTTCTGCAGCTTGGCCTCGTAGTTGGTCTCGCGCTTGGTCCGGACAACGACGATGTCGAGCGACGCCTCGTAGTCGATCGCGGTGATCTCGTCCTCGGGACGCAGCATGTTCTGGTTGAGCAGGTAGCCGACGGCGAGAAGGTCCGGATGGTCGCCGATCGTCATCATGGTGACGATCTCCTGGCGGTTCAGGAACAGCGTCAGCGGCTTCTCCGTGACGACGCGTGTCGTGACCGGCGCGCCGTTGTGGTCGATGCCCTCGACCTCCTTCGAAAGCAACGGATCCTGTGGATCGGAGCGCAGAAGGAACTCGTCACTGGGAGTAGCGGACGTCATCGATACCGGCCATTTTTTGATTTCTGACGAAGATGTTAGGGTGGATTCGACTTTCGAACAAGAGGCGCGCCGACGACGGTCCCCCGCGCCGGCGCGATCGCCGGAGGCGCGCGGGAGGGGCCGCCTCCTGCAGGACCCTTCTTCGCGGCGCCGGACCGACGCTCCGTCGCTCCGCCGGTCGCGCGGTGTGTCGAAGCCGCTCCCGGCGTCACGCTCCGTGGTCGATCCCGATCGAGGCGCACCGCTCGGTGCTCTTCGCGTCGAACAGATGATAGTGGACCGGGGCGAGACGCAGCGTGTCGCCCTGCCGGATCGTCTGGCGTTCGCGGAAGAGGGCGATGATTTCGGCATCGCCGGCGGTCGCGGTCACCTGGGTCTCCGAGCCGGTCGGCTCGACGATCTTGGCGCCGACCGCGAATCCATCCTCTCCGTCGCCGACGATCCGCAGGTGCTCCGGCCGGATGCCGATCACCAGCGGCCGGCCGGCGAGCCCCTCGAGGGCGGGGGAGGGCGCCAGCGGTACGAAGACGCCGTTCTCGGCGGAAAAGCCGGTGCGGCCGCCGAGCTCGAGGGTGCCCTTCAGCATGTTCATCGCCGGCGATCCGATGAACCCGGCGACGAACAGATCGGCCGGCGTATCGTAGAGCTCGAGCGGCCCGCCGATCTGCTCGACGCTGCCCTCGCGCATCACGACGATGCGGTCGGCCATGGTCATCGCCTCGATCTGGTCGTGGGTGACGTAGATCATCGTCGTCTTCAGCCGCTGATGCAGTTCCTTGATCTCTGAACGCATGGCGACGCGCAGCTTGGCGTCGAGGTTCGACAGCGGTTCGTCGAACAGGAAGACGCGCGGATCGCGCACGATCGCCCGCCCCATGGCGACGCGCTGGCGCTGGCCGCCGGAAAGCTGTTTCGGCCGGCGCTTCAGATACCCGGTGAGCCCCAGGATTTCCGCCGCCCGCTGGACGCGGGTTTCGATCTCCGGCCGCGCCACGCCGCGCAGCTTGAGCGAGAAGGCCATGTTGTCGGCGACGGTCATGTGCGGATAGAGCGCGTAGTTCTGGAACACCATGGCGACGTCGCGATCCCGCGGCGCCAAGTCGTTGACCACCTGATCGCCGATGCGGATCTCGCCGGCGGTGATCGTCTCGAGCCCGGCGATCATGCGCAGCAGCGTGGACTTGCCGCAGCCCGACGGGCCGACCAGCACCACGAACTCGCCGTCCTCGATCGCGACGGAGACGCCGCGCAGGATCTCGGCGCGGTCGAAGGACTTCTTGACGTTGACGATGTCGACGGAGGCCATGGTCGTTTCGCTCGGTTTCGTGGTTCGATGAGAAAGGCCCGGGCGTCAGCCCTTGACCGCCCCCATGGTCAGTCCTTTGACGACGAATTTCTGGAAGATCATGGTCAGGATGATCGCCGGCGCCATGATCGCCACCGCCGCCGCCATCACCCCGCCCCAGTCGACCTCGGCGTAGGAGACGAAATTGTAGACCGCGATCGGCAGGGTCCTGGTCTTCTCCATCGACAGCACCTGGGAGAACATGAAGTTGTTCCAGGAGAAGATGAACGACAACGTCACCGAGGTGATGATGCCCGGCCCCGACATCGGCAGGATGATCGCCCAGAACGCGTATTGCCGTGTCGCCCCGTCGACCATGGCGGACTCCTCGAGCTCCACCGGGATCGAGTTGAAGTAGGACGACATGATCCACACCACGATCGGCAGGGCGATCAGCATGTGGCTGAGCACCAGCGCCACATAGGTGTCCATCAGGTTCAGCCGCGAAAAGATGATGTACCAGGGCATCAGGAACGAGATGCCCGGCATCAGTCGTGCCAGGAGGATGAACAGGGCGAGCTTTCGTTGGGTGAACCGCGAGATCGAATAGGCCGCCGGCAGGCCGAGGACGAGCGACAGGCCGACCGCCAGCCCGCCGACCACGGTCGAATTGATGAAATACTTCAGGAAGTCCTGCTCGCCGAACACCTTCTCGTAGTTCTGCAGCGTCGGCGTGAAGATCAACTTCGGCGGCCAGGCGATGATGTCGGTCTGCGTCTTGAACGATGACGACAGCATCCACAGGAACGGGAAGAGCACCATCAGCGATATGAAGATCACGACGAGATAGAACAGGGTCTCGTGCAGGATGTTCTTCTTCATTGCGATGTGCTCCTTGCCGAGGGGCGGGCCGTCGAAGTCTCAGCTTTCCGATGTGGATCGCAGTTTCATGATGCCGAGGCTGCACAGGAGAACGAAGAAGAACAGGGCGATCAGGATCACCGAGGCCTGCCCCATGCGGAAGTATTCGAAGGAGTACTTGAAGCCCATGATGTTGAGCGTCTCGGAGGCGTAGCCCGGGCCGCCGCCGGTCATGGCGAAGATGATGTCGAAGGTCTTCAACGCATCGATGAGGCGCAGGATCACCGCGGTCAGGATGGTCGGCATGACCATCGGAATGGTGACGTAGCGCAGCACCTGCCACTGCGTGGCGCCGTCCACCCGCGCCGCCTCGAACGGTTCCTCCGACAGGCCCGCGAGACCGGCGAGCACGATCAGCGTGATCATCGGCGTCCACTGCCACACGTCGACGATGACCAGCGACACCAGCACCGAGTTCGCATCCGAGACCCACAGGCCCTGTGGCAGGCCGAGCGACGACAGCGCCCAGTTGGCCAGCCCGATGGTCGGATCGTAGAAGAGATTGAAGACGATGCCGACCGCCACCGGTGTCGCCACCAGCGGCAGGAGCAGCAGCAGCTTCGTCAGGCTCTTACCGATGAAGGTCCGGTTCAGGATGAGCGCGATGACGGTGCCCAGCACCGCTTCGACGAATACCGCCAGGAAGGTGAAGGACAGGGTCCGCCATACGGCGTCGAGGAAGCGGGGCTCGGCGAAGACACGCCCGAAGTTCCGCAGACCGACGAAGCTCATCGGCATTCCCGAGGTCAGGTTCCAATTCGTGAAACTGAGCCCCAGGGTGTAGAGAATGGGAAAGATCATCAGCAGGGCGATGAAGATGACCGCCGGCAGCGGAAACAGGATCGGAAGATACTTTTCGATGTAGCTCGGTCTGCGCATCGAGGCCCCCGACTCCGTCCATCCCACACCGGTCCATCGGGCACCGATCCCGGCCGACCGGGCGCCGTGCGCCGGGTCGGCCGAGTCCGAGACCGATCGTCCGCTTCCCGTTACGGCTGGCCGTACTCGCCGGCATCCTTGAGCAGTTCGTTCACCCGGGCGGCCTTGGCCTTGGCCATCTCGGGCAGTTTGGCGGATTCGCCCTTGCTGTTGATCGACTCGATGATCAGCTCGCCGATCTGGTCACGCGCTTCGCCGACCGCGCTCATGTAGGGCCGATCGAAGGCATTGCCCTTCTCCGCGGCGAGCGCACGCGTCGACACGAGGCCGGGATTGACCGCCTCGAGCACCTTCGGATCCTTCCACACCGACGACCTGGCCATGGTGATGTTGGCCAGCATGCCCTTCACCGCCAGATCCTTGCTGCTCGCCCAGTCGAGGAACTTCAGAGCCGCCTCCTTGTTCTTGGACTGGTTCGCCACCGCGATGCCCCAGGAGGTGACGATGAACGGGCTCTGCGCCTTCGGGCCGGCCGGCAGGTCGGCGATACCGACGTTGGCCGCCGGGATCTGCGTCTTGGCCGGGTCGACCACCTGACCGTAGAACACCGAAGCGTCGGTCCACATCGCCACTTTGCCGGCCTGGAACAGCGGCATGATGTTCTCCCACGACATCGACGTCACGCCCTTGGGGCCGTAAGTGCCGAGGAGCTTGCCGTAGTAGCGGATGGCGTCGATCGCCGCGGGCTGATCGAACACCGCGACACCCTTGTCGAGATAGAGGCCGCCGTAGTTGTAGACGTAGCTGGAGAGCTGGGTGACCGCCGCTGCGCCCTTGCCGCGCGAGGCGATGCCGGCGACGGCGTCGGAATTGAGTTTCTTCGCCGCCTCTTCGAGCTCGACGAGAGTCTTCGGTACGGCGATCCCGGCGGCCTGGAACAGATCCTTGCGATAGTAGAGGACCTGCCATTCGGTGACGAGCGGGACGAGATAGGGCGTCGAGCCGGCCGAGGCGACGCTCATCACCGGTTTCGGGTAGTCGGAGAAGTCGTACTTCGCCAAAGGCTCGTACCAGCCGTTCTTGTTGAACATCTTCCCTTCCTGCAGCGGCCGCGTCATGAAGACGTCGACCGACGAGGACTTGGTGGCGAATTCGGTGGTCAGTTTCGTGGTGAGCTGGCTCTCCTGCAGGCTCTCGAAGTTGACCTTGATCCCAGATTGCTTCTCGAACTCGGGAATGACGGTCTTCAACAGTTCACCGTAGGGGTGATTGGCGAGCAGAACGCGGATTTCCTTCGTCTGGGCGAATGCGCCGGTGGTCAGGCACAGCGAAGACAGAAGAATCACGGTGGACGTGAGCATTTTCTTCATTTGAAGCTTCCTCACCTGAGTGACACGTAGGTGGCCGGACCGGTGAGTAGATCGCCGTCGATACCCGACGACCCGCTCGCCGAAACGATCGGTCGGAAAGTATGATAGACCCAAGTCGGCTACCATACCACCGATATCCGGGTCGTTACGGATCTTCCCGGGGAAGATGTTCCGCCGTCGAGGCATTCGCCTGCCGCATCGAATCCTCTTGCCCCGCGGCAAGATCGAAGATCGGACCCGTTGTGGGCTGCGGCGAATACCATCGAAACGAGTGCGGCTGATCTGTCCCGGCGCGGATGTCCTCGCGCGGATCGCCCCCATGATGGAAATGCGACGTCGAGGGAACGTTCGACCGAGGAAGCCGCGAGTGCGTCGCCGAAACCGGCTACCGCTGGAGACGTCCGGCGGCTCGTAACGCGGCGGCGAAAGCCTCGGCCTTGGCGCCGACCGTGGCCGGATCGTCGCCGGGCTTGTAGAGCGCCGAGCCGATGCCGAAGCCGGCGATCGGCGACCCCGTCCAGCGGTCGATCGTGTCGGCGGCGACGCCCCCGACGAGCAGCATCGGCACCGTGGCCGGCACGACCGCCGAGAGCGCCCGCACGATCGCCGGCGTCACCGCTTCGCCGGGGAAGAGTTTCAACACGTCGGCTCCGGCCCCGATCGCCGCGAAGGCCTCGCTCGGCGTCAGGAATCCGGGCGCCGAGACGAGACCCGCGCGCTTGGTGGCGGCGACGACGTCGAGGTTCGTGTTCGGCGAGACGATCAGCCGGCCGCCGGCTTCGGCGACCCGCGCGACCTCGTCGACCGTGAGCACGGTGCCGGCGCCGATGACCGCGCGGCCGGCGAAGGCCTCGGCGAGCGCCGCGATCGAGCGCAGCGGTTCGGGCGAATTGAGCGGCACTTCGACGATGCGGACGCCCGCCGCGACGAGCGCCTCGGTCACCGCCACGACCTCCTGCGGGCGAACCCCGCGCAGAATGGCGACGATCGGAAAGGCGGCGAGAGCCTCTCGAAACTCAGCGAGCGTGGACATCGGCGGCCTCCCGGCTGTGTCGAGCGATGCGCAGAAGCCCGTCGACGAACGAGCGTTCGGGATCGACGAGGGTGACGCGGCTGCCGGTGGTTTCGATCGCGAAACGATAATTGACGGCGACGACACCTCCGGCGACCAGCACGATCGGCAGATCGGCCGGCACCAGTCGTTTCGCTTCGCCGACTTCCGCGCCGATCAGCAGTCCCGACACATAGGGTTCGACGTCCTGCGGCGCCATCCGGCCGGCGAGGACGCCGGTTCGCGCATGGAAGGCGCGGTTGAGGATGCCGCCGTCGGCGGAGGCCGCCGTGAGGCCGATCGCGAAGGCGGCGCGGGCCGCCGCCTCGTCGTGCGGCGGTTCGCCGAGAAGGCGCAGCACCGATTGCCGAGTGAGCAGCGCGAAGATCTCGCCGGTCATGAAGGTGCGGAAGGTCTCGATGCGGCCGTGGCGCACCGTCGCCCATTTGGAATGCGTCCCCGGCAGGACGACGACGGCGTCGTCGACCCCGGCGCCGAGGATCTGCGTCTCCTCGCCCCGCATGACGTCGGCGGCCGCGTCGTCGGTGACGAGGCCGGGGACGATGTGGACGCGGGTTCCCCCGGCGATCTCGAAGGACATCAGGCCGGCGGCGATTTCGCTCACGCCGGCCGGGCAGGTGACATAGGGCACCTCCCGCCAGCCGTTGCGGCTGCCGACCATGCCCGCCATCACGACGGGGAGCCCCGGGTGGGCGGAGAGCCAGGGTGCGCACAGGCGCGTCAGCACGCCCTCGAACGCCGCCTTGTCGACGTGGCTCATGCCGTCGTCGGAAGCGACGCTGTCGAGAAGTACGCCGTCTTCCCCGACCAGATGGGCGCGGAAGCGTGTCGTTCCCCAGTCGACGGCCACGCAGACGGGCTGTTGCGTTCCGGATGCCGACGTTCCGCGGCTGTTCATCGGGTGACCCACTTCGACCTCGTTCTTCGTTGCGGGCGTGCCGGCGACGCACCCGCCCGCCGAACCTACAGCGAACCGGGCGTCGGGAGCTACGGTCGCGTTCGACGCGCCGCGCCGGGTCCGGCTTCCGCGAGCGATGGACCGACCGGCGCATCGATCTCGTGGCGACGGATGATGAGCCGCCGACCATGCGGGACGCTCGGACGCTCCGACGCGGCGGCTTCGGCGGTGCGTTTCTATCGCGGGGCCGTTCCGTTCGTCTGATCCGTCGTCAGTTCGTCGAGCATCCGGTCGGCCTCGATCTGTAGTCGATCGAGCGCGACCGTCAGGCTGCGGGCCGTCTCGGGCGCCAGCGTCGACAACAGCCTCTGCTGGCGCAGCCGGGCCTCGGCGAGTACCGCGTCGTGCAGCGCCCGGCCTTCGCCCGTCAGTTCGAGCAGCATGCGCCGGCCGTCGCGGGCGTCGCGGGAGCGCGCCACGAGCCCCCGCGCCACCAGACCGTCCACCGACAGACCGACCCAGCCCTTGTCGGTGGCGAGGATGCGACTGATCTCGCGGGCCGACGTCGTTCCGCGCATCGCGATGATCGACAGGACGCGCCATTCGGGAAGCGTGACGCCGAACTGGTCCCGGTACCGCCGGCTGGAGAACAGGCCGAGCGTGTTGGACAGCCGGAGCAGTCGATAGGTCAGCAGGTCGGCGACGGATTGCGGTTCGATCATCGGGTTCTTCTAGCAATTGACCGCGGGCGGCTCAAGGCATATGGTAGTGATCACACCTAATTTGCCGTGGACGCCGGTGTCGACCGACCCGGTCGTTTCCCGGCGTCGCCGGCACCGGAAGACCAGGACGGCCCCCCCGTACGAACGCCACGTGACAAGAGCGGACGACGGAACCACAGGGAGGAACGACGATGATCGACAGGCGCACACTGCTTCGCCACGGCTTCAACTTGGGCGTCGCCTCGTTGCTGGTCCGCCCGGCCTTCGCGGCCGGAGACTGGGCCGCGACGGTCGCCGCCGCCAAGAAGGAGGGGCGGGCGAGCCTCTATTCCTCCGGAATCGCCCGGGTCGAAGAGCCTCTCATGGCCGAATTCGGTCGCGCCTCGGGCATCGCCGTCGACTATTCGCGCCCCGGTGGCGGCGAGATCATCATGCGCAAGTACGAGCAGGAGGTGGGCAGTGGCGCCGGCTCCGCCGACGTCCTGTGGCTCAGCGACTATGCGCTCGGCCTCTACGCGCGGGAGAAGGGATGGGCGGCGACCCCGGATCTGCCGAACCTCGCCGCGCTCGGCAAGGTCTTCGCCGCCAAGGATCCGGGCATCTTCCCGACCGGCGGCTTCGGCATGACGATCGTCGTCAACGACAAGCTCGTCCCCGAGGGTACGGAGCCGCGCCGCTACGCCGACCTCGTCGACCCCCGCTACAAGGGCCAGATCGTCTTCGGTGCTCCGGAGAACGCCGGCACGTCGACCCTGTTGATCAAGGCCCTGGTCGAGCAACACGGCTGGGACTTCGTCGAGGCGCTCAGGGCCAACGAAGCCGGCGAGATGCGGCTCCAGGCGGAAGCGATGCAGGCGGTGGCCCGTGGCGAGAAGGGGATCTGCGTCGTGGCGCAGGCCTGGGCCTTCCTCTATCTGCAACAGGATGCGCCGATCCGCATCGTCTTCCCCGAGGACGGGACGGTCTTGGCCCGCTACTGCATGATCGTGTCCGCCAAGTCGACCCGTCCGGCCGCCGCCGCGGTCCTGGCCGACCATCTGCTGTCCGCCGCCCATCAGAAGGTGATCGTCGAGAAGACCGGCATGTACTGCTCCAACGCCGGCGCACCGACGCCGAAAGGCATGCCGTCGCTCACCGATCTCAGGATCTACGAGCCCGATCTGGTGGAACTGACGGCCAAGCGAGGCGAAGTCCTCGACACCTGGCGGAAGATCATGGGCTGATCATGTCGCGTGTCGAAGTCAACCAACTCGTGAAGACCTTCGGATCGGTGAACGCGATCGACGGTGTGTCGTTCGTCGTGCCGGAAGGTGAGATCGCCACCATGCTGGGGCCTTCCGGTTGCGGCAAGACGACCACCCTGCGCTGCATCGCCGGCCTCGAGACCGCCACCGCCGGCGAGATCGTCATCGGCGTCCGCACCGTCTTCGCCGACGGACGCGATCGGGTGCCGGTCGAGGCGCGAAACCTCGGCATGGTGTTCCAGTCCTATGCGATCTGGCCGCACATGACGATCGCCGACAACGTCGCCTACGGTCTGCGCGTACGACGCCGCTCGCGCGCCGAAGTCGAGGAACGGGTGCGTTCCGCCCTGGCACTGGTGCGGCTGGCGAACTACGCCGACCGCTATCCGGGCCAGCTCTCGGGCGGCCAGATGCAGCGCGTGGTGCTCGCCCGGGCCATCGCCTACGATCCGGAGATCCTCCTCCTCGACGAGCCGCTGGCCAATCTCGACACGCATCTGCGCGTCGAGATGCGCCAGGAGCTCAAGCGCATCCAGCGGGAGACCGGCACGACGATGATCGCCGTCACGCACGATCAGTCGGAGGCGCTGGCGCTCTCCGACCAGATCCTGGTGATGGGTGCGGGCCGGGTTCTGCAGCGCGGCGCGCCGGAGGACATCTTCCGCCGTCCGCAGACCGCGGAGGTGGCGCATTTCCTCGGCGCGACCAACGAGCTCGCGGCTCGCCGGGTCGACGGCCGCCTCGTCGTCGACGGGCTCGGTCTGTTGCCCGACGGCGTCGGTGACATCGGCGGAGCGGCGTCCGCGCGGGTCCTGTTCCGGCCTTCGGACGTGATCCTGCGTCCCGCCGATGCCGGGGGCGGCTGGCCGGGCGAGGTCGTGCTCGAGCAGTACCTGGGTCCGGACGTCCACTACCTCGTCCGCTTCGCCGGCGGCGAGGTCACCGTCGACGTTCCGAGTCACAGCGGCATGTTCGCGGAAGGTACGGCGGTCTCGTTGCACGTCGCTCCGGACTCTCTCTTCGTCTATCCGGAGGGCGCGTCATGACGGCCGGTGCCGACACGGCCGCCGCCGGCCGCGATGTTCGCCCGACGCCGCGGCGTGTGTCCGGGCTGTGGATCGCCTTCGTCGCGACGGCCGTCGTGCTGTTCGTCCTGACGATCTACCCGATGATCTGGCTGGTGATCGGCTCCCTGCGGGTCCCCGGCGGGTTCGGAATGGGGAACTTCGTCGATCTCGGCGAGAAGTTCGCCTTCGCCAAGGTGCTGGCCAATTCCTGGATCTACGCCTTCGGCTCGACCGGTCTCGCCGTGACGATCGGCGTCTCGCTCGCCGTTCTGGTGGCGCGCACCGACATGCCGTTCAAGCGGGTGGCGCGGCTCTCGGCGGTGCTCGCCTTCGTCTCGCCGCCGTGGCTGACCGCCATGGCCTACGTCTACGTCGCCAGCCCCAACGCCGGATTGGTCAACCGGGTCTTCCACGACCTCTTCGGGGTGAAGCCCTTCGACATCCAGTCGATGGGCGGCATGATCTTCGTGACCGCGCTCTTCCTCTACGCTTTCGTCTTCCTCACCGTCGAAGCCGCCCTCGCCTCCGTCGACGGTAGTTTCGAGGAGGCGGCACGCGTCTCCGGCGCCCGCCCGCTGACCGTCGTCCGCACCGTGACGCTGCCGCTGGTGACACCGGCCATCGTCTCGGCCGCCGCCTTCTCGGTGATCATCTCGTGGGGTCTCTTCGCGGCTCCGGCGATCCTCGGCATGCCCGCCCGCATCTACGTCTTCGGAACCCAGCTCTACCTGTTCCTCAGCGCCTTTCCGCCGCGCCTCGAGATGGCCGCGGCGATGGGCGTGCTCTTCGTCGCCACCGCGATGCTGCTCGCCGCGGTCGCATGGGTGTTCCGCCGCCGTCGCCGAGACCGCAGTTTCGCCGTCGTCGCCGGCAAGGGGGTGAAGGCCGCGTCGATGCCGCTCGGCCGGTGGCGGCTGGTGGCGGCGGGGTTCGCGCTGGGCGTCACGATGCTCTCGGTCGTCGGTCCCTTCCTCGTCGTCCTGTGGATGTCGCTCAACGTCAAATGGTTCGGCTCGATCGGTCTGGCGAACCTGTCGCTCGCCAATTTCCGCTACGTGATCCTGGAGTATTTCGCCTTCTGGCAGGTCGCCGGCAACACGTTGAAGATCGCGGCGATGGACGTCACCATGGTCCTGCTGACGGCCACGGCGGTGAGCTATTTCGTGCGACGCACCACGCTGCCCGGGCGGTTTGTCCTCCAGGGCGCCGCGCTCTACACCGTGCTGGTCCCGTCGGTGGCCTTCCTGACGGCGGTCATGTGGGCCTGGATCGGCTCGCCGATCGGGCTCTGGGGCAGCCTCGTTCTGATCGCGATGACCCAGGCGGCGCGTTCGTTGCCGATCGCCACCCGCAACATCGGCGACGGTTTCGGCCAGATCGACCGGCCTCTGGAAGAAGCCGCCGCCGTCTGCGGGGCGGGCCGCGGGCGCATCGCCGCGACGGTGACGCTGCCGCTCCTGCGACCGGTGCTGCTCTCCGTTTTCGCGTTGGATTTCCTCTCGGCGCTGCGCGACCTCAACACCCCCCTGTTCCTCGGCGGCGGATCGGCGGGGTCGATGACGCTCTCGGTCCTGATCTTCCAACTCTGGTCGGAAACGCGCATGGGCGAGGCCGCGGCGCTGACGATCGTGCTGCTCGGTCTGACGCTCGCGGTCTTCGTTCCCGTCTCCCGCGCCTTCGGCCGCAGAACCTGAGGAGAATGCGATGCGACCGTTGGAAGGCTTCCGGGTGCTCGATCTGACGCACGTGCTGGCCGGGCCGTGCGCGACGCATCACCTGCGGTGTCTCGGCGCCGAAGTGATCAAGATCGAACGTCCGGGGACGGGAGACCCGATGCGCGAACTGGCCGTGCGCCCCGAACTCGACGGCCTGTCGCCCGGCTTCCGCGCCCTCAACGCCGGCAAGAAGTCGGTGGTGCTCGATCTGACCACCGAGGCCGGCCGCGCCGCGATCCTCGAACTGGCCAAGGAGGCGGACGTCTTCGTCGAGAACTTCCGGCCGGGCGGCGCCCGGCGTCTCGGCCTCGCGCCGGAGGACATCCGCGCCGTCCGACCGCGGATCATCTACTGCTCGATTTCCGGCTGGGGCCAGAAGGGGCCGAACAGCGCCAGGGGCGCCTACGACCACGTGATCCAGGCTGCGACGGGCATGATGGCGCTCCAGGGCGGCCCGGCCACGGACCAGCCCGTGAAGGTCGGGTTTCCGGTGATCGACATCGCCACCGGGATCAGCGCGTCGGAAGCGATCCTCGCCGCCGTGATCCGGCGTCTGCGCGGCGACACGTCGCCGATCACGCTCGACGTCTCCATGGTCGATTCCGCGCTCGCTCTGATGTCGGGTCCGGCGGCCGGCGCGTTGGCGACGGGTCGACCGCCGCGTCGCGTCGGCAACCGAGGCTTCGTCGGCAGTCCCGGCGCCGACACTTTCGCGACCTCCGACGGCCATCTCTCGGTGGCGGCCAACACCAAGGCGCAGTTCACGACGCTCTGCCGTCTCCTCGGTCGACCGGAACTCGCCCTGCCACCGCACGTCCCCACCGAGATCGCGCCCGACGGCTTCCTCACCGACCTCGCCACGGACGAACTCCGCCGGGCCCTCGCCGCGGCCTTCGCGACCGCCGATGCCGGGACGCTGGAGCGCACCCTGAACGCCGAAGGGGTACCGGCGTCGCGCGTGCGCGACCTCTTCGAATACCTGACCGGGGCCTACGGCGAGACGCCCGGGATCGGCGTCGACGGCGAGCCCGTCGCCTTCGGACCGGCGTTCCGCTGGGAAGGCGAAGGCGCGACCGCCCTGGAGACCGCACCGCGGTTGGGCGCCGACACGGAGCGTCTCGTCCGCGTCGCCGCGCCGTCCGCCCCGACCACGACGAGGATCTGATCTTGGGAACGATCACCATCACCTTTCGATCCTCGGTCGCGCTGGTCACGATCGACAATCCGCCGGTCAATGCGCTGTCGACACGATCGGGGCTCGTCGACGCGCTGGCCTCGGCGATCGCCACCCATGTTTCGGATGCGGCCGTCACGGCCATCGTCGTCGTCGGTGCCGGACGGTGCTTCTCGGCGGGAGCCGACATCGCCGATTTCGGTGAGGACCCGGCGAAGGACGTCGGGCCGATACGGAACCTGATGGCGCTCCTCGACCGGATCGACAAACCCGTCGTTGCCGCCATCCACGGCTGGGCCTTGGGCGGCGGCCTCGAGTTCGCTCTCGCCTGCCACGCGCGCATCTGCACCGAAGAGGCCCGGTTCGCCTTTCCGGAGGTGACGCTCGGCCTGCTGCCGGGCGGGGGCGGTACACAGCGCCTGACGAGGCTGATCGGCCCGGCGGCCGCATGCGGCCTGATGATCTCGGGACGCCGGATCGCCGCGTCGGAAGCGCTGCGGCTCGGGCTGGTCGATCGGGTGGCGTCGGCCGACCTCGTCGGCGAAGCGGAGACGCTCGCGATCGATCTGGCCGGCTCGCCCCGCCCCTTGCCGCGCCCCCGCGACGCCGCCGTCGCGGGGGCCTGGGACATCGAAGCGGCGCGCACGGCGGCATCGGCGCGGCACGGCTTCGGTGAGGCGCCGCGGCAGATCGTCGCCTGCGTCGGGGCCGCGTGCGGCTCGCCCTTCGACGAGGGGCTCGCCTACGAATACCGCGCCTTCGATCGTCTGATGCTGTCGGAGGAGGCTCGGGGGCTGCGTCACGCCTTCCTGTCCGAAAGCGCGGTGTCGGCGGTTCCGGGTCTGCCGCCGCCGCGCCCCGCCGCACGACCGGCGAAGGCGGCGGTGGTCGGCGCCGGCACCATGGGGACCGGCATCGCGACCTGCCTGCTCGATGCCGGGTTCGAAGTCGTCCTCACCGATCCGAACGCCGAACCCTTGGCGCGTGGTCTCGCCGGCATAGAGCGCAATCTCCGTGTCGCCGTCGAGAAGGGCCGCTGCAGCATCGAGGCGGCGACCGAGCGGCGCGCCCGGCTGGTCGTCTCGGCGAGCCTCGAAGGCGCGGCGACGGCCGACATCGTCATCGAGGCCGCCTTCGAGGACCTCGAGGTCAAGCGCCGGATCTTCCGGCAACTGGACGGGATCGCCGGTGCCGACGCGATCCTCGCCACCAACACCTCGACCCTCGACGTCGACGCGATCGCCGCCGCCACCGACCGGCCACGAAGCGTGATCGGACTGCATTTCTTCAGTCCGGCCAACGTCATGAAGCTGCTCGAGATCGTCCGCGGCCCGCGCACCGATCCGCAGGTGGTCGCCGATGCGCTCGCCTTCGCACGCCGGATCGGCAAGGTCGGCGTCGTCTCCGGCCTGTGCGACGGCTTCATCGGCAATCGCATCTTCGAGGAATATCTGCGACAGGCCTATTTCCTGCTCGAAGAGGGTGCGCTCCCCTCCCGGGTCGACCGCGCCATGGAGGCCTGGGGCTTCGCGATGGGCCCGCTGCGCGTCATGGATCTGGCCGGCCAGGACATCGGCTGGAACATCCGCAAGCGCCGCGCGAAGGAGCAACCGGACAGGCCGTATTCCCGCATCCCGGACATGATCTGCGAACTCGGCCGCTTCGGCCAGAAGACCGGCCTCGGCTACTACCGTTACGACCCCGAGAATCGCAGAGGCGCGCCCGATCCGGAGATCGACGCGATGATCGTCGCCCATTCCGCCGAACTCGGTGTGGAGCGCCGCGAGATCGGCGATGCGGAGATCGTCGCGCGCTGCGTCTTCGCCATGGTCAACGAGGGCGCGCGCATCCTCGAAGAGAAGATCGCCGCCCGTCCCCTCGACATCGACGTCGTCTATCTGAACGGCTACGGCTTCCCACGTTTCCGCGGCGGTCCGATGTTCCACGCCGACCGGGTCGGCCTCGGCGCGGTGCTCGAGCGGATCGAGCATTTCGCCGCCGGTCATCACGGCTGGGCCTGGCGGCCGGCGCCGTTGCTCGCGCGTCTGGTGAAAGAGGGGCGCAGCTTCTCCGATCTCGACGGATGAGGTCGCGGTGCGATTTCGATGGACGGTGAGGCCGGCGGCGGTCGCGCTCGCGCCACGGCGCACGACGCCGATCGGCGGCCGTCCGACCGGCAAGAAGAAGGGAAGGGCGTGTCATGAAGGACATCTACATCGTCGGAGCGGTCAGAACCGCGGTGGGCGATTTCGGCGGTTCGATGCGCGACATCCCGCCGTCGACGCTCGGCAGCACGGTGGTGCGCGAAGCCGTCCGGCGCAGCGGCCTCGACCCGCAGGCGGTCGATCACGTGGTGTTCGGACAGGTCGTGCCGACCGAGCCGCGCGACGCCTACCTCGCGCGCGTCGCCGCCATCGAGGCCGGACTGCCGCAGGAGGCCCCGGCCCTCACCGTCAACCGGCTCTGCGGGTCCGGCCTCCAGGCGATCGTCTCGGCGGCCCAGATGCTCGCCCTGGGCGACGCCGAGATCGCCGTCGCCGGTGGCGCGGAGAGCATGAGCCGCGCGCCGTTCCAATCGCCGGCGACGCGCTGGGGCGCGCGTTTCGGCGACGCGGTCCTCGTCGACGTGCTCACCGGGGTGCTGACCGATCCGTTCCACCGCATCCTGATGGGCGTGACGGCCGAGAACGTCGCCGAGCGCTACGCCATCTCCCGCGACGAACAGGACGCCTACGCCGTCGAGAGCCACCGCCGGGCTGCACGGGCCTGGGCGGAGGGACGTTTCGACGGGCAGATCGTGCCGGTCATGGTCCGCCAGAAGCGTCAGCAGGTGGCCTTCGAGCGCGACGAGCACGTCCGACCGGACGCCGGCCTCGCGGACTTCGCCAAGCTTCCGACGGTCTTCAAACAGGGCGGAACCGTCACGGCGGGCAATGCTTCGGGCATGAACGACGGCGCCGCGGCGGTGGTCGTGGCGACCGCCGACGCCGTCGCGCGTCATCGCCTGACGCCGCTGGCGCGCCTCGTCGCCTATGCCCATGCCGGCGTCGATCCGGCCTACATGGGGATCGGGCCGGTGCCGGCGACGCGGGCGGTGATGAAACGCGCCGGGCTCTCGGTCGCCGACATGGACGTGATCGAGGCCAACGAGGCCTTCGCCGCCCAGGCCTGTGCCGTCGCCCGCGACCTCGACTTCGATCCCGAGAAGGTCAATCCGAACGGCAGCGGCATCTCGATCGGCCATCCGGTCGGCGCCACCGGCGCGATCAACACGGTGAAGGCGGTCCACGAACTGCGTCGCACCGGCGGTCGCCACGCCCTGGTCACCATGTGCATCGGCGGGGGCCAGGGGATCTCGGCGATCTTCGAGCGAACCTGACGGCGGGTCGGCACGAAACGGTCGCCGAAACGGATCCCTCTCATCGAAAGCTGGCGAGGCCCCGACGAACCTGGCCTGGTGCCGGTTCCGTCGACACCACCTCGAGCCGATTCAACCACCCGTTCGAACCCTGCCGGGCTGACATAGCCGATCGTCTTTCGGTACTTTTCGGGAACACGAACGCGGAATCGCCGAACACCATCGCGCCGCGAAAGTCCGGGTGCCTCGGCCATCTGCTCGTCGCCCCGTGTGGCGCCGTCGTGTCGCAGTGTCGATTTGCAACCCTTTGGTTTTCCGCTTTCCCTAGCCATGTCTACTCGGAGCTAGGCTCGTGGCGGTTGACGCGGTCGAGCGCGGACCGGTCTCCGAATTCCCTGAAAACAGCGAATATGCAGGGAAGATCTTCCAGATTTGGCGCCGGGAACCTCGGCGGCCTTCAAAAAAACAGATGAATCAACGCCATATGTCTGATTTCCCGACGCGACGAAGCAGGGAACATCTGGGACCGATCAGGGAGCCCTGGCCTCGCAGACGGGGCTGATCAGGGAAAGCGGCAGAGCGTCGGATGGCGGCGATCTTTTCCGTTGATCGCTCTTCGAGCGGCGCATCGAAGGAGCACGCCGCTCCGCCGAGCGGTCAACGGTCGGGTTCGTTCCCGATCTCGCACAACGAGCGTCCGTCGACGGCGTCGAGAGCGAACCCGAGATGGGCGAGCGCCGTGGGCGCGATGTCGACGATCGACGTGGGGGCGCCCACGATCTCGCCGGCACCGAACCCGCCCCCGGTGGCCATCAACGTCGGCCGGCTCTCCCACGGCCCGCGGCCGCCGTGGGTGCCGCAATCGCGGCGGACGTCGTCCTCGTCTTCGGAAAACCTGACCGCCATGGCGGTCAGGCCGCGCACTCCGTGCGAATTGACGCCGTCGGTCTTGGCCATCTCGACCACCAGCAGATCCGCCGCCGAGCTCTGACCGAGGGGGGCGAGATCGTCGCCGCGATGGACGACGCCGATCCAGGGTTGGTCGGCGAGCCACCCGGCGACCTGGTCGCGGCGATCGAGGGCGGAAGCGGCAAAATGGACGAAGGCGGCGGAGCCCTGCGGCGCGACGACGAGATCGTCGCCGTCGAGGCTGCGCTTGAAGCCGGCTTCGAACAACCGACGCTCGATCGGCACCACGTCGCTCACCGCCTCGTGGCCGTGATCGGAGCCGACCATGAACAGCACGTCGAAGCCGACGTCGCGCAACCGATCGACGGCCTCGGCGACATGGCCGACCAACTGGTCGACGAGTTTCATGGCGGTGAGGTGGCGCGGGCTTCCGAGGGGGGCCGCATGCATCGACTTGTCGGGTTCGGAGAGCCACAGCGTCGCGACCGTCGGGCGGCGCGCCACCAATTCGTCGACGAAGCGCGCGGCGCAGATCCGGTCGCCCTCGGCGCCGGCCGGGGCGGCGAGTCGCTCGCCGGTGTCGACCCGACCCGGTTCGTGGCAGAGGGTGCGATGATACAGCGTGCCGTGTCCCTCGGCGTCGTGGAAATAGGCGGTGCCCGGCGACGCGTTGGAGACATGGAGCGCCGAGCCACCCGACCGCGCGACGCGTTCGGCGAGCGCCGGACGGGTCAGCCAGCGGCCGAAATGGGCATGATGAGCGGCGTGATACTCCGGCTTGCCGACATCGTGGAAGACGAGACCGTCGCCCACGGGCAGCGCGATGCAGTTGCCGCGCAGGCCGTGGGACGCCGGGTGGCAGCCGGTGGCGATCGAAGCGGAGGAGGCGCGCGTCACCGAGGGAAAGATACCGGTATGGGTGTCGAACCAGACGCCCTCGCGGCGCAGCCGCATCAGCCCCGGCGTCGTCCCCTCGGTGACGAAGTCCGGGCGCATGCCATCGCAGATCACGGTGACGACCATCGGGCGGCGGGTCATGGGCGGGCCTTTCGTCTGGCGTTCAGCGCAGGGTCGGGTCGAGGCTGTCGCGCACCCAGTCGCCGAGGATCGAGACGGCGAGGGTGGTGAGCACGATGGTCACGGAAGGCGACAGCAGGATCCACGGGGCGCGGGTCAGGTATTCGCGTCCGTAGCCGACCATGTTGCCGAGGCTGGTCATCGGCGGCTGCACCCCGAGACCGAGGAACGACAGCCCGGATTCCATCAGGATGACCTCGGGAAACACCAGGGTCATCGAGACGATCAGCGTCGAAGCGATGTTGGGCAGGATGTGGCGGCCGTAGACCCGGCCCGGCGAAGCGCCGAGTTGGCGCACCGCGCCGGCATAGCCCTGGGACCCGGCCGAAATGGCGAGGCCGCGGGCGATGCGGGCGTAACGCTCCCATCCGTAGAGCCCCATCAGCCCGATCAGCAACGGCAGAGAATTGCCGAAGAAGGCCAGCACCGACAGCGCCATGATCAGGAACGGCATCGACGCCTGGAAGTCGGCGAGCATCAGCACGACCTGCTCGACCAGCCCGCGGAAATGGGCGGCGAGAAAGCCGAGCGTGGTGCCGATCAGGGCCGAGATCAGCGTCGCCCCGAAGGCGATGGCGAGCGAGATGCGGATCGAGGCGACGAGGCGGGAGAGCACGTCGCGGCCGAGTTCGTCGGTGCCGAGGAGATGGGTCGGCTCCCCCGGCGCGACGAGGCGGTGTTTGAGATCGAGGGCGGTGAAGCCGTGCGGCGCGATCGCGTCGGCGAAGAGCGCGATCACGATCATCGCGATCACCCAGAGGAGCGCCAGGGAGACCGTCACCGGCAGTCTCGGCAGGGTGACGGCGAAACGACGGGTCGGCGCCGCCGGCGAGAGATCGACCATGGTCAGTGTCCTCCGGCGCGGGCGCCGGCGGCGAGGCGCGGATCGAGGAAGCCGTAGAGGAAGTCGACCATCAGGTTGGAGAGGACCATGGTCGCGGCGACGAGCAGCAGGATGCACTGGACGACCGCGAGATCGCGGTTCGAAACGGCCACCACCAGCAGGCGCCCGACCCCCGGCCAGGAGAAGACGCTCTCCACCACCACCGCGCCGGCGATCAGGGTGCCGACCATGAAGCCGACGATGGTCACCGTCGGGATCGCGGCGTTGGGCAGCGCATGATCGCGGATCGCTCGCGCCCAGGGCAGGCCCTTGGCCGAGGCGGTTCGCATGTAGGGCTGGCCGAGCACCTCGAGCATGGCCGACCGGGTGAAGCGGGCGAGCACGGCCGCGCCGCCCACGCCCATGGTGACGATCGGCAGGATGGCGTGAATCCAGGTGTCCTGCCCGCCCGACGGCAGCCAGCCGAGCTGGACCGAGAAGATCAGCACCAACACGAGGCCGAGCACGAAGCTCGGGACGGTGAAACCGGCGACCGCCGCCGCCATCACCGTCCGGTCGACGAACGTGCCGCGATGCAGGCTCGCCCAGATCCCGGCGGGAATGCCGATGGCGATCTTCAGCGCCAGCGCCGGCAGGGTGAGCGCCAACGTCGCCGGGATGCGTTCGGCGACGAGTTCGATCGCCGGCCGGCCGTCGCGCATCGAGCGACCGAGTTCGCCGCGGAAGATCGCCGCGACATAGTCGACGTATTGAACCCAGATCGGCTCGTCGAGACCCCAGGACTTGCGGAAGGCGGCGATCACCTCGGGCGGCGCCTCGGGGCCGAGAATGATCAGCGCCGGGTCCGCCGACATGCGGAGCACGACGAAGGCGAAGGTGACGACGAGCGTGACGGTGAGGAGCGCGCGAAACACCCGCAGAGAGAAGAAGCGCAGCATCAGGCGGCCTCACGGGTCGACGTGGCGTCGCCGGACACCGGCAGGCAGGCGGCGCGACGGCCACCGCCGACATCGACGAGACGCGGCGTCTCGATGCGGCACCGCGCTTCCGCCACCGGGCAACGCGGATGGAAGGCGCAGCCGCTCGGCCGATCGGCCGGATCCGGCGGGTCCCCCTGGAGCACGATCCGGTCGGTGAGCCGTCGACCGGGGGTCGGCGCGGCGGAGACGAGCGCTCGGGTATAGGGATGGACCGGAGAGGCGAAGAGATCGTCGGCCGACCCCTCCTCGACGATCCGGCCGAGATACATCACCGCGACGCGCCGGCTCACCTGACGAACGACGCGCAGGTCGTGGCTGACGAAGAGCATGGCGAGGCCGAACTCGGCCTGGAGATCGACGAGCAGATTGACCACCTGCGCCTGGATCGACACGTCGAGCGCCGAGATCGGCTCGTCACAGACCAGGAAGTCCGGGGTGGTGGCGAGCGCCCGGGCGAGCACGGCGCGTTGACGCTGACCGCCCGAGAGCTCGTGGGGATAGCGCCGGCCGTGGTTGCGCGTCAGGCCGACCCGATCGAGCAGGTCGGCGACGCGGGCGACCCGCGACGCGGTGTCGCCGATGTCGTGGATGTCGAGCGGCTCGCGGATCTGCTCGCCGATCGGCAGGCGGCGGTCGAGCGCGCCGAGGGGATCCTGGAAGATCATCTGCATGCGAGCCCTGAGCCGTCGCCAGTCCGGCGTACCGCCCTTCGGCAGCGCGGCACCGTCGAAGGCGACGGTGCCGCGATCGCTCGGTTCGAGCCCGAGAACGAGGCGACCGGTGGTCGACTTGCCGGAGCCGGATTCACCGACGATGCCGAGCGTCTCGCCGCGCCCCAGCGTGAAGGAGACGCCGTCGACCGCGGCGACCTCGACCGCACGGCCGAACAGGCCGCGGCGGCTGTGATAGGTGCGAGCGACGTCGTCGACCCGGACGAGCGGTTCGGTCATGGCGCGACGGTCTCCGCGGTCGTGTGTTCGCGCCCGGCGCGCGCCGCGATCTCGCTGCGTCGATGGACGGCGAGGACGCAGGCCATGCGCCGGTCGGCTTCGATCGGCTCGATCTGCGGGACGTCGCCGGTGCAGCGGCGGTCCGAGTGCAGACAGCGCGGCGCGAAGGCGCAGCCGGGTGGCGGGTCACGCGGGTCCGGCACCGTCCCGGCGATCGAGACGAGGCGCCGGCGCGACCCGTCGAGCGGCGGCAGGGCCCCGATCAGTCCGCGCGTGTAGGGATGCGCCGGGTCGGCGAAGAGACGGGACGAGGGACCCTCCTCGACGATCCGACCGGCGTACATCACCGCGACGCGGTCGCAGGTCTGCGAGACGACGCCGAGGTCGTGGCTGATCAGCACCAACGCCATGCCGGTCTCCCGCCGCACCGAGTCCAGGAGATCGAGGATCTGCGCCTGGATGGTGACGTCGAGAGCGGTCGTCGGCTCGTCGGCGACGAGCAGATCCGGCTGTCCGGCGAGCGCCATGGCGATCATGACGCGTTGGTTCTGGCCACCCGAGAATTCGTGCGGATAGGCGGAGAGCCGCCGTTCGGCGTCGGGAATCCCCACGAGATCGAGAAGGCGCTTCGCCTCGGCGCCGACCGCGCGCCCCGAAAGGCCGCGATGCAGAGCGAGCGCCTCGCCGATCTGCCGGCGGATGGTCAGCACCGGATTGAGGGCGCTCGCCGGATCCTGGAAGATCATGGCGATGCGCCCGCCGCGCACCGCGTCGAGGCGGCGATCCGACGCGGCGATCAGATCTTCGCCGTCGAGGAGCGCGCGGCCTTCGATCCGCGCCTTGCCCGGCAGCAGCCCGAGCGCGGCGAGCCAGGTCACCGACTTGCCCGAACCGGATTCGCCGACGAGACCGAGCGTCCCGCCGCGCCCGATATCGAGATCGACGCCGTGCAGGACGCGGACCCCGTCGAAGCTGACCGACAAGCCTTCGAGACGGATGAGGGGGGAAGCGGACGCCATTTCGATATCGCTCTCCGATCTTCACGTCGAAGAAGGGGCGGCTCGGGGACCGAGGCCCCCGAGCCGTGTCTCGATCACATCGCGAAGTTGCCGGCGCGGAAGTCCATCGCGAAGGCCGGCGAGGCCTTCCACCGGATCGACTTCGGCTTCGCCGTGAACGTCGCGTTCTGGTGCAGCACCGTGTAGGCGGGATCTTCGCGCTCGCAGATCTCGAGCATGCGACGGAAGGCTTTGCGGCGGGTGTCGTGATCGGTCGAGGTCTCCATCACCTCGGCCATCTTGTTGGCCTCGTCGTTCGACCACTCGCCGATCTGCTGCTGCTGACCGTTGGGGCCGTGCTGGTTGACGATCGAGGAGACCGGATCGTTGAAGGGTGCGGAATTCGACCAGTCGCGCACGGCGCGGGTCGGGGTGCGCTCCATGATCTGGGTCCAGTTCTCCTTGCTCTCGATCTCGACGTTGAGACCGGCCGCCTTCCACATCTCGACCAGGATCTGCGCCGTCGCGACCTGGTTGGTGTAGTAGTTGTTGAGCAGGCGATAGGGGATCGGATCGCCCTTGTAGCCCGACTGCTCGACGAGATCGGCGGCGAGCGCGAGATCGAACTTCGGCACGTCCCAATCGGCGACGAACATGCCGTCGTAATAGGGCCACTGCAGACCCTTCGGCACCACCGTGCGACCGGCCCACAGGCTGTCGACGATCGCCTGACGGTCGATCGCATGGGTCATGGCGCGACGCACCCGCGGGTCGGCGAGCTGCGGGTGGTGCTTGTCGAAGACGGTCAGGCGATGGTTCAGGATGGTGCCGCCCTGGACCTCGAAGCTGGCGTTCTTCTCGATGCCGACGATCTGGTCCGGCGGAATGTCGCAGGCGAACTGATACTGGCCGGAGAGGAGGCCGTTGACGCGGCTCGCCACCTCCGGGACCTCGACGAAGCGGATGCGCTTCAAGGGCGGGCGTCCACCCCAATAATCGTCGTGCGCCTCGAGGATCAGGTGAGCGTCCGGCTTGAACTCGACCACCGCATAGGGGCCGGTGGTGATCGGCTTGCGGGCCCAGTCGAGGTAGCTGGGGCTGTCCTCCCAGCCCTTGCGGCTCATGATCTCCGAGCCGTAGCGCGACAGACGGCCTTCGAGTGTGACGTCCGGCGTCGCATTGACGAAGCGCACCGTATACCTGTCGATCGCGTCGACGCGGATCAGGTCGGGCCAGGCGCGGCGGGCCGTGGCGGGAACTTCGACCGGCAACTCCTTGCCCGGACGCGGCATCGGAATGTTCTCGAAGGCCTGGAGCGTGGAGCGCTTCTTCGCCTCGGTGTTGGCGAACATGCGCTCGCGCGAAAAGGTGAAGACCACGTCGTCCGCGGTCATCTCCGCGCCGTTGTGGAACTTCACGCCGGGACGCAGGGTCAGTTCGACGGTCTGCGCGTCGATGCGCTTCCACGCCGTCGCCAGCATCGGGATCTGCTTCAGCCCACCGAGCCAGTCGCGCCCGATCAGCCCCTCCCAGAGATGCGAAAAGAAGATCCGCTCGCCGACGTTCGACTGCTCGCGCAGCACGTCGAGGGTGTTGGAGTTGGTGATCTTCTGCACCGCGATGGTGATCGACGGACGATTGTCGCCCTGAGCGATGGCGAAGCGCGGCAGGATCAGCGAGCCGGCACCCGCGGCGCCGAGACGGAGGACCGAACGACGGGTCGACGAATACATGCACTCACCTCCGAAGAAACATTGACGTCGAAGCTTTTCGGGCGAAAAACATTTCACCACGGTGCGGACAGTGTGTTTCGATAGGATCGCGGCACGAATAAGCGATGACGTTCGTCTTGCATTTCGATGACGCCGCGGCGCGCGGAGGGCACGGATCGGCTGTTCGGTCGGATATGGTCTTCCGTCATCGATCCGATACGAAGATTTCGCAGAAGTGGCTCCTCCTTCCAAAATCCGAGGATTCCTCCCCGATGACCGCCGCTTCCCGCCCCCTGCCGCTGCTCGGCGCCGCCCTCTCCCTCGACATGGTCGAGCTGCATCGCGACTGGCTGTTCGAACGTGATCGTGACCTCGAGCTGCAGGACTTCTTCGAGGCGAGCGTGCTCGACGGCGACTGGCGCGACCGTGCCGAGCGGGCGAAGCGCGTGCTCTCCGGTTGGAACGGCCGGCTCGGCATCCACGGCCCGTTCTGGGGCTTCAAGATCGACAGCGAGGATCCCGAGATCCGTGCCGTGGTGACCAGCCGCCTGTTGCAGGGGCTCGAGGCCGCCGAGGCGATCGGGGCGACGCAGATGGTGATCCACTCGCCCTTCACCACCTGGGACGCCAACAACCTCGACTACAATCGACGTGGTCGCGAGAGCCTCTTCGAGCGTACCCACCTGACGCTCGCGGCGGTGGTGAAGCGGGCCGAGGAGATCGGCTGCACGCTGGTGATGGAGAACATCGAGGACAAGGACCCCGACGACCGCGTCGAACTGGTGAAGTCCTTCGCCAGCGAAGCGGTCCGGGTCTCCCTCGATGTCGGCCACGCGCTCTATGCGCATCGCTCCACCGGCGCCCCGCCGGTCGATTACTACGTCCGCGCCGCCGGCTCGCTCCTCCACCACGTCCACGTCCAGGACGCCGACGGTCACGCCGACCGCCACTGGCTGCCGGGGGAGGGCCTGATGCTGTGGCCTTCCTTCTTCAAGGCGGTCGCCGATTGGTGCGAGACCCCGCGTCTGCTGATCGAGGTCAAGGATCAGCCCCGGCTGATGAAGGGTGCCGCCCATCTGGTCGGCCTCGGCCTCGCCGAGTGAGCGTCCCGGCGCGACCCGGGTCCGTGACGGCTCGCCGGCCGGTTCAGAAATGAGTGGGACCCCGCCGCGTGGCGGGGTCCTCGCGTTTCGTCCCGATCAACCGGGGAAGGTCAGATTGTCCGGCCCGAGGTCCATGAAATAGAAGGTGGTCGGCCGCCAACCGATCGAGCGGCGGATCGCGTAGGCCTCGAACGGCTGGTAGAGGATGGTGCCGGGCGCCTCGCCCTCCCACTCGTCGAGCATGTGGGCGAAAAGCTCTTTGCGTTTCGCCGGTTCCGTCTCCGCCTCGAGCGCGCGGCCGTAGCGGTTGAACGCGGCGGCGGAGTCCGGCGCCCAGTATCTGGCGGCCTGCGCCTCGCCGCCCGGACCCCAGGCGATCCACAGGGCGCCGAGCGGATCGGGCAGGCGGGTCGAGTTCGACCAGTTGAAGATCTGCGCGCCGGTGCCGCGCATCTGGTCGGAGGTCTCGACCACCTGCAGGTCGGCGGCGATGCCCACCGCTTTCCACATCTCGACCAGGATCTGCGCCGCTTCGAGCGCATTGGTATAGTAGTTGGCCTGGGTGCGGTAGACGATCTTCTCGCCCTTGTAGCCCGCCTCCTTCAGGAGGGCGCGGGCGAGGTCGGGATCATGGACGAGCTTGCGCCCCTCGACGTACATGTCGCCGTATTCCGGATAGTTGTGGCTCGCCGGAACCTCCGCCTTGCCGAGCCAGAGGGTGTCGACCAGCTTCTTCCGATCGATGGCGGCGGCGAGCGCCCGGCGGATGCGCTCGTCGGCGAGGACGGGATCGCGGTTGTCGAAGACGAGCACGTGGGAATTGGCCAGCACCACCGATCGCACGTCGATGTCGGGATAACGCCCGACCGTCTCCACCTGATCCGGCGGCACGTTGGTGATGAGGTCGAACTCGCCGGCGACGAGACCGGCGACGCGCGCCGCGAGTTCCGGCACCGCCTTGAAGATCACCTTTTCGGCGGTCGGGCGGCCGAGGAAATGGTCGTCGAAGGCGGCGAGCACGGTGGCGTCGTTCTGCGCGTGCGACACCACCCGATAGGGTCCCGTGGCGATCGGGCGCTTGGAATAGGCTTCGAAGCCCATCTCCTCGTAGGCGCGCTTGTTGACGATCCAGGCGCACCAGGAGGCGAGCCGCTGCTCCAGCAGCACGTCCGGCACGCGGGTGCGGAAGCGCACGGTGTAACGATCGATCGGGTCGCAGCCGGCGAGAATGCCGAAATAGGGCCGGCCGGCCGGAATCTGCGGTTTCTCGCCCCACAGGCGTCCGTTGCGGAAGGTGTAGGCGACGTCTTCGGACGTCAGTTCGTCACCGTTGTGGAACTTCACGCCCTGGCGCAGCGTGATGATCAGCTCGCTCGGACTCACCCGCTTCCACTCGCTGGCGAGATGCGGCTTCAGCTTCGATCCGCCGCCGTCGGGGGAGCCGAGGAAATCACGACGGATGAGCGTGTCGAAGATCGAATAGGTGACGCGGGTGCCGACGTTGGAGAGCTCCCGCGCCGGTTCGAGGGTCGGCGGTAGGCCGGCGACGGCGACGGTGAAGGTCGGCCGTGCCGCCGCGGCGCTCGGGGCCGCGAACCCGGCGAGGGCGAAGGGGGCGACGGCCGAACCGGCGAGGAACCGGCGGCGATCGATGGCGACGTCGATGGGGAACATGGTCTGCGTCTCCTCGGGAACGAAGGGAAGAGGCTGCATCATCGGGCCCGGCCTCCGCCGGAGCCGGATCGGTGGCGGTCTCACGGACCGATCGGCGCGGTGACCGGACGGCGGCCGTCGCGCAGCGAGAGAGCGACGATCGGATCGTCGAGCATGACGGCGTCGATGCCGTCGCCGATCAGGCGAGCGAGGTCGGCGGCGGCGATCGCCCCGACCTCCGTGGGGGTCGGTCGGCCGGCCATCACCAGGACCGACAGGCCGAGCCGGTGAAGCCGATCGATCGCGGCGGCGGCGGCATCGTGCTGCCAGAGGCGCGCCCAACGCGCTCCGCATTCGGCGAGCGCCGGATGGTCCGCGACATCGGCGAAGAGGCCGACGAGGGGCGCGCCCGGCGCCGTCCGGGCGACGGTCTCGGCGGCGGTGAGCGAGCGGACGCCGAAGGCGATCCGGCCATCGCCGAGCCGGTCGACGAGCGACGCGACGACCGGTTCGAGGACCGCCGGTTCGGTGAGCTTGGTGTCGAGGAGGAGGCCGCGGTCGCGAGACCGGGCGAGGTCGATCATCGCCGCGATGGTCGGCATGTCCGGCTTCACCCGCCGCGCTGCCGTGAGATCGAGATCGGCGATGCGGCGCGGGTCACCTGCGACACGGGCGAAGTCGGCATCGTGGAGCGCCACCGCGATACTGTCGCGGGTCACCCGGAGATCGGTCTCGACGAAATCGACCCCGAGGGCGAAGGCGGCCGCGGCGCCGGCGAGGGTGTTCTCGGGCGCACCGCCGCCGAGGCCGCGATGGGCGCCGATGACGAGCTTCGTGGGCGGATCGATCCAAAGGGAACGGGTCACGGCGTCCTCATCGGGCGGGGTCGACGGTCGGATCGAGGCGGTCGCGCAGCCAATCGCCGAAGAGGCTCATGGCGAGCGTCGTCAGGAAGATGACGACGCCGGGCAGCACCGCGATCCACCACGCGTTGAGCAGGTAGCGGCGGCCTTCGCCGAGCATCAGGCCGAGCGAGGTGCCGGGCGGCTGGACGCCGAGCCCGAGGAACGACAGCGACGTCTCCAGCAGGATGGTGCCCGGGAAGTTCAGCGTCGCCTGGACCACCAGCGAGGCGAGGATGTTGGGCAGCAGATGGCGGAAGACGATACGGCTCGACCGCGCCCCGAGTTGTTCGACGGCGCGGATGTAGTCGGACGCCTGCTCCGAGACCGCGAGCCCGCGGGCGAGGCGGGCGTAGCGCTCCCACCCCTCGAGGCTGACCAACACCACGAAGAGCAGGATGTGGTTGCCGAAGAAGGCGAGGAAGGTGATGGCGATGAACAGCGACGGCAGCGCCGTCTGCATGTCGGTCGCCATCATCGCCGCCATGTCGACGAGGCCGCGCATCCGCCCGGCGGCGAGGCCGACGAGCGTGCCGAAGACGGCGCCGATCAGCGTGCCGAGGAAGGCGATGAGGATCGAGGTGCGGACCGCGTAGACGAGCCGCGAGACCATGTCGCGGCCGAGGTGGTCGGTGCCGAGCAGATGCCGCGCGTCGCCACCGGCGAGAAAGGCCGGCGGGCGGAAGCGGGCGGCGAGGTCCTGCGTCGTATAGTGGGTCGGGGCGAGGAGATCGGCGGCGAGGGCCACGATCACCATCGCGGCGAGCCAACCGATACAGACGATCACCGTCGGCGGAAGGGTGGCGGTGCGCGCCGTCGTGGACGATGCGGCGAGGCTCATCGGCCGCTCCCCAGGGTGCGCGCCAGATCGACCTTGGGGTCGACCAGCGCATGGAGGACGTCGACCGCCAGATTGGCGGCGACGATGATCGCGGTGACGGTCAGGATCACCGCCTGGACCACCGGCAGGTCGCGCAGCGCGACGGAATCGACGAGGAGCCGCCCGAGCCCCGGCCAGGCGAAGATCGTCTCGGTGACGACGGCGCCCGAAAGGGTGAGGCCGATCTCGATGCCGAGGAACATCAGCAGCGGGATCGCCGCATTGGGCAGCGCATGGCGAACGACGACGGCGATGCGGCCGAGCCCCTTGGCGCGCGCCGCCCGGACGAAGGGGCGACCCATCACCTCGAGCGTCGCGGTGCGGGCGAAGCGGGCGATCCGCCCGGCGAGCGGCAGGGCGAGCGTCACCGACGGCAGGATCAGATGCCACGGCGTCGTGGCTCCCGACGACGGCAGGATCCGCAGATGCAGGACGAAGAACAGGATGAACAGGATGCCGAGGAAGAACACCGGCATCGAATATCCGAGCACGGCGACGCCCATCAGGCCGCGGTCGAGCGCCGTGCCGTGGCGCAACGCGGCGGCGACGCCGATCGTCAGGCCCACGACCAGGGCCAACGACAACGCCGTCCCGCCGAGCAACAGCGTGCGCGGCAGAGCCTCGACGACCGCGTCGAAGGCCGGGCCACCGTCGGCGAACGAACGGCCGAAATCACCCTCGCCGATGCGTGCGAGCCAGGTCGCGTATTGTATCGGGATGGGGCGGTCGAGCCCCCAGGCGGCCCGGTATTCGGCACGGACGTCCGGCGGCGTCTCTGCCGGCAACAACTGTTCGGACGGATCGCCGGCGGCGCGCAGCGCCACGAAGACGACGGTCACGCAGAGCAGCAACGTGACCGCGGCGCGAACCGCACGCAGGGCGATGGCGAGGAGAGTCGACGGCATTCGGCGGCCTCCGGCGTACCGGCCGGGGAGGAGGGACGCGGTGGCTCCATCGGAGCGACACCGCATCGGTTCGGTTACTCTGTGGCGGGCTCGTGCATCGTCGCGATGACACCGAAGGCGGATTCGCGCCCGATCGGGCCGACCGTCTCGGTCGCGGCAGCCGCATTCGGAAGCGATGACCTTGCGGGCTCGGAGCGATCGTCGACGCCGACCGACCGGCGGACGAAGCGACCGCGTCCCACTTCGACCATCGCCGTCGCCGGCGAACGCCAGCCGACCGGGCGGATCGGGCTCGCCAGATCGGTGGTGTCCGCGGTGCGATCACCCGGGCGGCGGCGCGGGTCGGCGACCGGAACCGCGGCGATCAGGCGGCGAGTGTAGTCGTGGCGGGGGTCGCCGAGCACGGTCGCGGTCGGGCCGATCTCGACGATCTCGCCGCGGTACATGACGGCGACGCGGTGGGCGACCTGCTCGATCACCGCCATGTCGTGCGAGATGAAGAGATAGGCGACGCCGAGATCGCGTTGCAGCTCGCGCATCAGCTCGATCACCTGGGCGCGGACCGAGACGTCGAGCGCCGAGACCGGCTCGTCGGCGACGATCACCTTCGGCCCGAGCGACAAGGCCCGAGCGATGGCGAGGCGCTGCCGTTGGCCGCCGGAGAACTGGTGCGGATAGCGGTCGAGATGGGCGGGCTCCAGCCCGACCCGCAGCATCAGTCGTTCGGCGACGGCGCGCCGTGCGTCGCGGTTCATCGACGGCTCGAGCACGGCGAGCGGTTCGGTGACCGAGGCGAAGGCGGTGAGACGCGGATTGAGCGAGGCGTAGGGATCCTGGAAGATCATCTGCACATCGCGACGCATCGCCCGCAACGCCGCGCCGGTGAGCCCGGAGACGTCGCGACCGGCGATCCGCACCCGGCCGGCGGTCGGTTCGATCAGCCGCATCAGCGCCCGCCCGGTGGTCGACTTGCCGCAGCCCGACTCGCCGACGAGCCCGAGCGTCTCACCCGGTCGCAGCGTGAACGAGACGTCGGTCACCGCATGGACGTCGCCGGCGTGGCGGCGCAGAACGCCGCGCCGGACCGGAAAGCGCCGGACGAGACCCTCGACCTCGAGCACGGGAGCGGCGTTCGACGGGGCGGGACGCCGATGGGCCGTGCCGAGGCGCGGTACGGCCGCGAGCAGCGCCATCGAATAGGGATGGTTCGGGGCGGCGAAGAAAGCGCCGACCTCGGCCTCCTCCGCCTTCTCGCCGTCGCGCATCACCACGACGCGGTCGGCGATCTCGGCGACCACCGCGAGATCGTGGGTGATGAACAACACCGCCATGCCGATCTCGCGCTGCAACTCGCGGATCAGGGTCAGGATCTCGGCCTGGATGGTGACGTCGAGAGCGGTGGTCGGTTCGTCGGCGACGAGCAGCGCCGGCCGGCAGGCGAGCGCCATGGCGATCATCACCCGCTGACGCATGCCGCCCGAGAGTTCGTGCGGATACTGGGTCAGACGGCGCCGCGCGTCGGCGATCCGCACCCGCTCCAGCATCCCGATGGCACGCTGCGCCGCCTCGGCGCGGCTCAGCCCCTGATGCAGGACGAAGGTCTCGGCCAACTGGTCACCGATGGTGAAGACCGGATTGAGCGAGGTCATCGGCTCCTGGAAGATCATGGCGATGCGATCGCCACGGATCCGACGCAGGGTGCGTTCGTCGACGCGGGTGAGATCGCGGACCTCGCGGCCCCCGGCGTGGAAGCGGATACGGCCGCCGGTCACCGTGCCGCCCTCGCGGCCGATCAGACCCATGATCGACAGCGCCGTCACCGACTTGCCCGATCCGCTTTCGCCGACGATCGCCACCGTCTCGCCGGCGCCGATCGAGAAAGAGAGGGACTTCACCGCCTGCACGGTGGCGCGATCGGAGCGGAACTCGACCGAGAGGTTCTCGACCTCGATCAGCGGCGGGCGGGACGTCTCGGCCGTCATTCCGCCGCCTCCTCGACCCTTCGCGCGGCGAGCCGCAGGCGATGTTCGGGGTGATCGGCGAAGCGCGGCAAAGGCGGCACCCAGCGCCGTCCGGCGCGCTCCGCGGTCGTCTCGAAGACGAAAGGATCGCGGCCGAAGACCCGCCAGAGGATGCTGTCGGAAAGCTCGAGGAGCCCCCAGGCCGCGGCGGGTTCGGGGTGGCAGGTGAAGGTCTCGGTCAAGGACTGCAGCGTCAGATGCGGGATGCCGTCGACCACCGTCGCGGTGTTCCAGTGGACGTGGCCGGCGATCCACACGATCGGTACCCGAGCGGCGCGAAGAACCGCGCGGACCCGATCGGCGCCGGGGTAGGTCGCCGCGTCCGGGTTTGCGGAGAACCAGTAGTTGCCTTCCTGCGAATGTCCGGAGATCGGCACGTGACTGACGATCGCCAGCGGCCGGTCGGTTTCCGTCACGATGCGGGCCAGAGCGAGCAGGTCGTATTCGGTGAGGAGGAACCCACCCGGTCGGCGGATCAGGCTGTCGGCGCGCCACAGCACCACCCGCCAGTCGCCGACGTCGACCACCTCGTGCGCCATCGTCTGCCCGAACAGCCGCTCGTTGTCGGCGATCGAGAGATGGTCGCGATCGTGGTTGCCGGGGATGTGCAGGACGGGGACGGCGAAGCCGCGGAACGCCTCCGCCACCTCCGCCTCGAGGGCGAGATCGATCTCGCGCGAGACGTCGGAGATGCGGTCACCGAGGTCGAGGACCAGATCCGGTTTCGCCTCCGCGACGAAGCGGCGGAACTCGTCGAGGAGCGGCAGCGCCGCGGTTCCCTTCTTGGTGAAGGTGTCGGCGCCGTGATGGACGTCGGTGACGACGGCGAGGCGAACGCTGGTCATGGGGCATCTCCTGCGACGACGGGACGAGCCCGGCGCGGACGCCGGGCTCGTCGGGCGATGGGATCGTCACTTGGCCGAGACGGACTCGGCGCGGAAGTCGAGCACGTAGGGAATGTGGCCGGGCTGGGGCTTCCACCCGAGCGACTTGCGCATGCCGTAGGACTCGTAGGGCTGGTAGAGCGGCAGCACCGGCGGGTCGTCGGCGATCCGCTCCATCAGTTCGGCATAGGCCTTCTTGCGATCCTCGACCGCGGTCGAGTAGCGGAAGCGCTCCCACGCCGCGGCATAGGCCTCGTTCGGCTCGAACCGGCCCTCGGTGAACGAGGCGGCCTTGGGCGCCCACATGGTGCCGAAGGATCCGACCGGATCGGGGAAGTACATCGGGTTCGACCAGTTGCGCGACATCATCGTCGGGTCGGCGCCGGACCACTTCTCGTCGACGTTGATCTGCATCTTGACGCCGATCGCCGCCCACATCTCCTGGATCGCCTGGGCGGCGAGGAGACCGTTGGTGTAATAGGCGGCCTGGGTGTCGAAGCGGATCGGGGTGCCGTCGTAACCGGAGGCGGCGACCAGCTTCCTGGCCTCCGCCGGATCGTAGCGGAAGGTCTTCAGCTCCGGCATGTAGAGCGGGCCGTACTGCGGATAGGTGTGGGTCGAGGGCACCACCGCCTTGCCGTTCCACAGCGCCTGATTGAGCGTCTCGCGGTCGATCGCCAGCGACAGCGCCTTGCGCAGGTCCTTGGTCATCTTCGGGTGCTGGGTGTTGAAGATGACGACGTGGAAGAGCGGCGTCACCATGCCTTCGACCTTGAGCTTGGCGTCGCTCTCGATCTGGGCGATCTGATCCGGCGGCACGTTGGTGATCAGGTCGACCTCGCCGTTCTTCAGCGCGGTGATGCGGGCCGAAAGCTCGGGGATGCGGGTCAGCACCACCTTTTCGTAGGGCGCCTTGTCACCCCAGAAGCCGTCGAAGCGTTGCCACACCAGCTTCTGGTTGGGGACGTATTCGGTGACCTTGTAGGGACCGGTGCCGACCGGCTTGAGACCGAAGGCCTCGAAGTCGCCGGCTTCGGCGACGTTCGGATCGCCGGTCAGCGCCATCACGTATTTCTTCGGCACGATCATCAGTTGCTGGATGTTGAGCAGCGTCTCGAACAGCGGCTCCGGCTTCGCCGTGGTGATGCGGATCGTCTCCTCGTCGATCTTCTCGACCTTGTCGAAGTTGGGGACGAAGTCGCGCTTGCGGATCAGGTAGGGGGCGAAGTCGGTGTGGATGATGCGGTCGATGGTGAAGACCACGTCGTCGGCGGTCAGCGGATCGCCGTTGTGGAACTTCACCCCCTGCCGCAGCTTCAGCTCCATCACGTTGGGCGCGATCAGCTTCCACGAGGTGGCGAGACCCGGCTTCCACACGCTCTCCGGACGGGTGTGGTCCTTCTCGAGCAGCGTGTCGAAGACGTTGTAATACTGCTGCGAACCGACGTTGGAGTGGTCGCGGCCCGGATCGATGTAGGGCGACATGTTCTGCACGCCGACCGTCAGGGTCTGGGCGGCGGCCGGGACGACCGCGGCGCAGACGGCCGCGGCGATGGCGCCGGGGAGCGAGAAGCGGATCATGGATCGAGGTCTCCGTTCGAAGCGGGCCGGATCTGCGGCACCGATGGGATCGGGCGACCGGCGGATCCCCGCCGGTGGCGAGGGCGATGTCATCTTTCGCGCAGGCGCACGTCGAAGCGGTCGCGCAGCGCATCGCCGACCAGCATCACCACCAGGGCGACGAGGACGATGACGACGGCGGGAGCGGCCACCACCCAGGGGGCGGATGCCATGTAGTCGCGGCCCTGGCCGACCATCGACCCGAGGGTCGCGGTCGGCGGCTGGACGCCGAGGCCGAGGAAGGAGAGGGAACTCTCGAGCAGGATCAGGTTCGAGACGTTCAGCGTGAACATCACGATCACCGGCGAGACGATGTTCGGCGCCATGTGGACGAGCGCGATGCGCAGCCCCCCGGCCCCCGAGGCGCGCGCCGCCTCGACATAGGGCAGGTTGCGCAGGGCCAACACCTGAGCCCGGATCAGCCGGGCGAAATGCGCCCAGTAGGCGAGGCCGAGGACGACGATCAGCACCAGCATGTCGGTGCCGGCGAGCGCGATCACCAGGAGCGCCACCAGCACGAAGGGCAAGGAGATGACGAGATCGACGAAGCCCATGGCGAGATCGTCGACGATCCCGCCGACGAGGCCGGAGATCGTTCCGACCACCGCGCCGAGCGCCAGCCCGACCACCGCGCCGAACAGCGCCAGCGCCAGGGTGAGCCTCAGACCGTGCAGGGTGCGCGACAGGATGTCCCGACCGAGCTGATCGGTGCCGAGCCAGTAGCCCACCCTCGCGCCGTCGAAGCCCACCGGCGGGCGCAATCGGGCGAGCAGCTTCTGCTGATCCGGATCGAAGGGCGAGAGGAGCGGCGCAGCGATCGCCAGCACCAACAGGGCCAGGGCGAGCAGGCCCGCCACGACGAGCACCGGGTCGCGTCGCAGCGTCGCGGAGATGCGACGCGAGATCGATGGCAGCGGCGCGATCGCCGCGGCGGACGCCTCGCTCATGCGATCCCCCCGTCGGTACGACCGAAGCGGATGCGTGGGTCGATCGCCGCATAGGCGAGATCGACCAGAAGATTGATCGCCACCACGGCGCAGGCGATGGCGAGCACGCCGAATTGCAGAACCGGATAGTCGCGGCGCAGCGTCGCATGGATGAGGAGATCGCCGACGCCGTGCCAGGCGAAGACCGTTTCCACGACGATCGCGCCGGCGACCAGCGAGGTCATCTGCAACCCCAGCACGGTGATGACCGGGATCAGCGCATTGCGCAGACCGTGTTTGAAGATCACCACCCGCTCGGGCAGGCCCTTGGCCCGTGCCGTCCGCATGTAGTCCTGCGACAGCACGTCGAGCATGGCGTTGCGGGTGTAGCGGACGAGCGCGGCGACGAAGAAGGCGGAGAGCGCGATCGTCGGCATCACGTAGTGGAGGAGCGTCCCCGACCCGGAACTGGGAAGCCAGTGCAGCGTGTAGGAGAAGATGAGCAACATCAGGATGGCGAGGACGAAGTTGGGCACCGCGTAGCCGAGGAAGGCGGCGAGCAGTGCCACGCCCCCCACCGCAGTGCGGCGTCTGAGCGCGGTGAAGATGCCGACCGGAATGCCGACGACGATCGTGACGGCGAGTGTGGCGACGAGCAGCGACAGGCTCTGCCACAGGCGATCGGCGAAGATCTCGGCGACCGGACGGCGCTCGACCAGCCCGAGGCCGAAATTGCCCTCGAACATCGCGCGCCAGAACAGTTCGAACTGGACGAGGACCGGCCGGTCGAGCCCCCAATAGGCGATCATCTCCCGTCGCCCGTCGGCGTCGAGCCCTTCCGGCATGATGTAGTCGACCGGATTGCCCGAGAGCCGCACCGCGAAGAACACGGCCGAAACGATGACGACCAGGGTCACCGTCATGCGCAGCAATCGGCCTGCGAGGAATTCGATCATGGCGGTCTCGATGTCGTCGGACGTTCGGCCTGTCTAGGATGACTAGACAAGCTGACGGAGCGATGACATCGACGGCGAAGGATATCGCTCGGCCCGCGGCTCGGCCTTTCGGGGCGGCGCCGGACCACGCGAAGCGAGGCGGATCAGGTATCGATGCGCAGCGTCAGGCTTCCCGGCGGCAACACCGCGATGCCGAAGAGGATCGGCCGTCCGTCCGGATCGGCATCGACATAGGACATGATCATGACGGGCGTATCGTTGCCGATGTCGAGCGCGGTGGCTTCGACGTCGCGCGGCATGCGGCAGTCGATCCAGGTCGAGGTGCGGAAGAACCGCGGCACGCCATGGGCGGCGATCGCCGTGGTGAAACTGCGGGTCCGGGCGAAGGTCTCGTCGATGCCGGCGAAGCGTGCCGCATCGAAGCTGTGATAGCCGTAGCCGACGATGCGCGGCGTCGCGCTGCGCACCGATTCCACGACGATCAGGTCGTGCCCCGGCTCGAGCCCGAGGAGTTCGGCGACGCGCCCCTGGGCGGTGCGGCGATGCGAAGCGACGAGATGACCGGACGCCGCGGCGGCGAACCGCTCCTCGATCTCGCTCCATTTGGAATCGCGCGTGATCGGGTATTCCGCCGGCCGCTCGGCGACGAAGACGCCGGCGCCGCGGCGCGCCACCACCAGACCATGCGCAGCGAGACTGGCGAAGGCGGCGCGCACCGTGTGGCGATTGACGCTCCACCGTTGTGCCAGGTCGTGTTCCGACGGCAACCGACTTCCCGGTCCGATCAGACCGGAGCGGATCTCGTGTTCGAGTTCCATGCGGATCGAATGCCACATCGGCATCCGGCCGCGTTGGGCGGGCGAACCGGTGGTCTCTCGTTCCGACGGTTGTGACCGGGGCGTCGGGAGATGATCGATCACGCTTCTTTCCTCGACGCGATGCTTGCGAACTTGCAGCGGGCCGCCGTCGAGCGCATCGAACGGGTGTCGCACTTCGAAGACCCTCGAGGCGCCGATCTTATCCGAATGCGCCGGTCGTGCTTCCAAAAGAAAATCGGGCGGCGTTCACCATGTGACGTGTGAATCGATGCGATGGTTCGACCCCACCAGGGAGTGGGCCCCGAAGGTGGACGGGGGCGATCTGAGGAATTGACCCGGGCGTCGGGCTTTCGAAGGGTGAAAGCCATGAAGAGCCTCAGATGTCGAACAGCCGTGCCTCGACCTCGGGTGTCGCGACCGCGAAGCGCGAGGGCCCGAGATCGCGGAAGAAGCCCTGCATCTCGGCGATGAAGTCGGACAGGAAGCGCGGTTTGCGGGCGCCGTAAGGGTCGACGACGACGAGGGCCGGCGGCGGCAGCGGATCGGCGATGGGGCGGCGCACCAGATGGGGCGCGTCGCCCATCACCGGCGAGATCGGCCGCATGTTCAGAACCGCGATGCCGAAGCCCGCGGCGACGGCCGCGCGCACCGTCTCGTAGGACCGGGTGCGGAAGCCGATGCGGCGGCCGAGGCCCGACATGTCGAAGATGGTCGAGAGATAGGCGCCGGTCTGAGGCAGGTCGAGCAGGATCATCGGCCGGTCGGCGATCGCGGCGAGCGGCACGGCGGGAAGCGCGGCCAAGGGATCGTCCGCGCGCACCAGGACATGGGCCGGCATGCGACAGATCCGCGTCACCTCGCCGGAGAACGGCGGGCCCATCTCGTAGGTCACGGCCGCGTCGACGTGGCCGGTGTCGAGCCAGTCGCGCAGCCGATGCTGATCGGCCTCGAGCAGGTTGATGTCGATCGGCCCGGTGCGCGCGATCAGCCGCTTCAGGACCTCGGGCAGGAACAGCGGGCCGAAGGGCTCGAAGCAGCCGATGCGGATGGTGCGGGGCGGACCATCGGCGAGCGCGCCGATCTCGCGGACGAACTCGGTCTCGGCGGCGACGAGGCCGCGCGCGGCGGCGACGAAGCGCTCTCCGGCCGGCGTCGTCTGCATGCCCTTGGAGGGGCGGCGGATGAACATCTCCGCGCCGATGTCGGCCTCGGCGATGTCGATCGCCGCGAGGATCGACGATTGGGAAATGCCCAATTCGCGGCTCGCCGCCTGGATCGACCCGAGCCGGGCGACCTCGACGACGTAACGAACCTGGCGGACGGTGAGGGTCATTCATTCATCCATGAAATGTGTGATTGGCGTCAAAATAATACATTTTATGATCTCGAACGAGCCCCGCATGATTGCCTTCGGATAGAGCAGCGACAGCGATCGCCGCTTTTTCGAGCAGGGGGTTTGGCATGCCTTCGTCACGATCGTTCGTTCTTCCCGACGAAGGCCCCCGCGTGGCGGCGCTCGGCCGCGCCTTCGCGGCCGGCGCGCTGTCGCCGGTCGAGGTGACGCGGGCGGCGCTCGACCGGGCCGAGGCGATCGACCCTGCGCTCAACGCCTTCGTATCGATCGATCGGGCCGGGGCGCTCGCGGCGGCGCAAGCCTCCGAAGCGCGTTGGCGGGCGGGCGCGCCGCTGTCGCCGATCGACGGGATCCCGACCACGCTCAAGGACATCGTCTGGGTCGAGGGCTGGTCGGTGCGCTACGGGAGCCGCACCACCTCGGACACTCCTTTCGCCGAAGACGCCCCCGCCGTCGCGCGGATGCGGGCCGCCGGCGCGGTCTTCATCGGGCTCACCACCTCGCCGGAATTCGGCTGGAAGGCGGTGACCGACAGCCGCGCCCACGGCATCACCCGCAATCCCTGGAACCCCGACCTCACCTCCGGCGGCTCGTCGGGCGGGGCGGCGGTCGCGGCGGCGGCGGGTGCCGGCGTTCTGCATCTCGGCACCGACGGCGGCGGCTCGATACGTGTGCCGGCGGCCTTCTGCGGCATCGCCGGGCTGAAGCCGACCTTCGGGCGCGTCCCGGCCTATCCGGCGTCCTCCTTCGGCACCGTCGCCCATCTCGGGCCGATGGCGCGCCATGCGGCCGATCTCGCGCCGATGCTCGCGGCGATGTCGGGGCGCGATCTCGCTGACTGGTCGCAAGGGGCGGGCGTGCTCGACGCGCTCGACGCGGCGCCCGAGGCGATCTGGCAGGGCGCGCGGGTCGGCGTCTGGTCGGCGCCGCCGTGCGGGGCGGTCGATCCGGCGGTCGCCGAGGCCTTTGTTGTTGCGATGCGGCGGTTGGAGGATCTCGGTGCGATCCTCGAGCCGATCGCGTTGCCGATGGCCGACCGGGTCACCGACATCTTCGAGAAGCACTGGTTCAGCGGTGCCGCCACCCGGCTGACCCTGGTGCCGGAGGCGTTGCGCGGCGACGTCGATCCCGGTTTCCTCGAGGTCGCGGCGGCGGGGGGCGCGATGAGCGCCGTCGATCTCGTCTCGGCGCAGGTGGCGCGCGCGGCCTTCGGCACGGAAATGGACCGGCTGCTCGCGCAGTACGACTTCGTGGTGTCGCCGGGGGCGGCCGTGGTGCCGTTCGGGGCGGGGCTCGAGGTGCCCGAGGGCAGCGGTCTCGCGCGCTGGCATCTCTGGGCCGGGTTCTCGTTCCCGATCAATCTCAGCCAACAACCGGCCGCCGCGGTGCCGACCACACCGACGGCGACGGAGCTCCCCACCTCGCTCCAGATCATCGGGGCGCGCGGGGCGGATGCCCGGGTGCTCGCCGCGGCGAGCGCCTTCGAGGCGGCGGGGGCGATGCCATGAAGCGCCCGGCCCGCAGCCTCGTCTCAGCCCTTGCCGCGCGCCTCGCGCTCGGCCAAGAGGCGCACGACGTTGTCGCGGGCCACGCCGACGTGGACATCGATCGCCGCGAGCCAGCGGGCACCGTCGCGCGACAGAAGGGCGTCGAGGACGGGGTCGTGGGTGCGGGCGATCACCTCCGGATCGGCATAGAGATGGCCGATCACACTGATGCCGAAGCGCATCTCGTGGGTCAGCTCGTCGTAGACGCGCAGCGCCCGCTCGTTGTCGGCGAAGACCTGGATCATCCGGTGGAAGGCGAAGTCCTCTTCCACCTGCCGGCCGGGATCGTGGACGAAGGCGGCGATGCGGGCCGCTTGCGCCGTCAGGGCCTCGGCCATGGCCGGGGTGAGGCGCTCGCAGACCCGCAGGCCCGCGTGACGCTCCAGACAGATGCGCAGATCGTAGATCTCGTCGAGGCCCTTGGCGTCGAGCGCGCGCACGAAGAAGCCGCGCCGGGGCAGCGCCACCACCAGACCGCGATTTTCCAGGAGCCGCGCCGCCTCGCGCAGCGGCGCCCGCGACACGCCGAGTTCGTTCGCCAGATGGACCTCGTTGAGCCGTTCGCCGGGCGCGAAGCGGCCGCCGACGATCGCTTCGGTGAGGCGCGCGGCGATGCGGTTGACGAGGTCGTCGGCGGCGAGTGGCGGGAGCCGGCCGGATTCGGCTTCGAGGGTCGCTCCACCCTGCGCGTCGTTCATGCCGATCTCCCCTCGCCCGCCGTTTGGGTTGCTCGAAAATTCAACTCTGTCGACTGTCGACAATTCAGATTCTATGTGTTTACCCTTAGCTCGTCAAACGGCGCCCGGCGCGACGGCGCGCGGGGCGCATCCCGGGAGGGACGGCGGGCATGAACGCGATCACGACCACCGCGACGGGCGGCAACATCCCCGAGGAGCGCACCGATCTGGCGGCCGCCTATCGGCTGATCGCCCATCTCGGCATGGACGACAGCATCTACACCCACATCTCGGCCAAGGCGCCGCAGGGCGAGCTGTTCCTGCTCAACTCCTACGGCAAGCGCTTCGACGAAGTGAAGGCATCGGAGCTGGTGACGGTCGACCTCGACGGCACCGTGATCGACGATCCGCTCGGCCACGGCATCAACGCCGCCGGCTTCACCATCCATTCCGCCGTCCACGGAGCGCGGCCGGACGTCGGCTGCGTGCTGCACACCCATACGGTCGCGGGCGTCGCGGTCTCCTGCCTCGAGGAGGGGCTGCTGCCGCTGAACCAGTGGTCGCTGCAGTTCCACGGCCGCCTCGCCTTCCACGACTACGAGGGCATGGCGCTCGATCTCGCCGAGCGCGAGCGTCTGGTGGCCGACCTCGGCACTCGCAAGGCGATGATCCTGCGCAACCACGGTCTGATGACCTGCGGCCGCACGGTCGGCGAAGCCTTCGTGCTGATGCACAATCTCGAGCGCGCCTGTCAGGCGCAGCTCGCGGCGATGGCAACCGGCCGGCCGTTGCGCCTGCCCTCGGCGGAGATCGCCGAGATCACCGCCCGCCAATACGAGACCTGGGACGCGCTGCACGTCGACAGCGGTCTCGACGACCCCGAGTGGGACGCCTTCCTGCGGATCGCCCGCCGGGTCGCGCCCGACTTCGAGCACTGAGGCACCCGCGCCTCGACGGAACGACGGGGCGCCTCGCGCCTCGCGAAACTGAAGCCTCGCATCCTCGACCACCCCCAATCCGGAGGAACCGGCCGTCATGAAAGCGAAACTCCTGGGAACCCTCGCCACGTCCCTCGTCCTCGCCGCCGCGCTCGCGGGTCCTGCCCTCGCCGGCCCCAAGGAGGGGGGGCGCGCCAACGTCGTGATTCAGCCCGAACCGCCGGGCATCATGACCGGCATCGTCCAGAACGCGCCCGCTCAGATGGTCGGCGGCAACATCTTCGAGAGCCTGCTGCGCTTCGACACCGAACTGAAGCCGCATCCCCAGCTCGCCACCTCCTGGGAGATCTCGCCCGACGGCCTGACCTACACCTTCAAGCTCCATCCGGGCGTGAAGTGGCACGACGGCAAGCCCTTCACCTCGGCCGACGTCGTCTTCTCGGCCGACAAGTTCCTGCGCGAGACCAACCCGCGCACCCGCGCCTCGCTCTCGCACGTCGAAAGCATCACCGCGCCGGACGATCTCACCGTCGTCTTCAAGCTGAAGGAGACCTTCGGTCCCTTCATCCGCATGTTCGAGGCCGGCACGCTGCCGATGGTGCCGAAGCACATCTATGAAGGCACCGACTTCAAGACCAACCCGGCCAACAACGCGCCGATCGGCACCGGTCCGTTCAAGTTCGGCGAATGGGTCAAGGGCTCGCACATCCGGCTGGTCAAGAACCCCGACTATTACGAGAAGGGCCTGCCCCATCTCGACGAGATCTATTGGCACGTGATCCCGGATGCCGCCGCCCGCGCGGTCGCCTTCGAGACCGGCAAGATCGACATCCTGCCGGGCGGATCGGTCGAGAACTTCGACGTCGCCCGTCTCGCCAAGACCAAGAACGCCTGCATCACCGACAAGGGCTGGGAGTTCTTCGCGCCGCAGGCGTGGCTGTGGTTCAACCATCGCCAGGGCGTCACCGCCGACGTGCGCTTCCGCAAGGCGGTCTCCTACGCCATCGACCGCAAGTTCGCCCACGAGGCGCTGTGGAACGGCATGGGCAAAGTCTCGACCGGGCCGTTCGCCGACTCCACCGCCTTCCGCGACGACGCGGCGGTCGTGAAGTACGACTACGATCCGGCCAAGGCCAAGGCACTCCTCAAGGAGATGGGCTACAAGGGCGAGGTCATCCGCTTCCCCTACATGCCCTACGGCGAGACGTGGCAGCGCTGGGCCGAGGCGATCAAGCAGAACCTCGAGGACGTCGGAATCAAGGTCGAGCTGATCGCCACCGACGTCGCCGGCTGGAACAAGAAGATGGGCGATTGGGATTTCGACATCTCGACCACCTATCTCTACCAGTACGGCGATCCGGCGCTCGGCGTGTCGCGCGCCTATGTCTCGACCAACATCTCCAAGGGTTCGCCGTTCAACAACGTCGGCGGCTACGTCGACGCCGACGTCGACAAGCTCTTCGCCGAGGGCGCGACCGGCTTCCCCGACAGCGCCCGCCAGAAGGCCTACTCCGCCGTCCAGAAGAAGCTCTCGGAGGACGCGGTCTACGCCTGGCTGATCGACCTCAAGTTCCCGACCATCACCCACTGCAACGTCAAGAACCTGATCACCACCGGCATCGGCGTGAACGACGGGTTCAAGGACGCCTGGATCGAGTGATCGGGACGATGTGATCGAGTGGGGCGCCGGAGCCGCTTCGCGGCGCCCCCTCATCCGCCCCTTTCGGGGCACCTTCTCCAGCGAGGGGAGAAGGGAAGTCCGGCCTTCGGCCGGTGCGCGGATCATGTTGCACGCTCGTGCCCGAGCGAAGCGAGGTTCTTCCTTCTCCCCTCGCGGGAGAAGGTGCCCGAAGGGCGGATGAGGGGGGCGCCGACCACCCCGAGGTGCCGACACGAACGAGGATGATCGATGCAGACGCTCTGGTTCCTCTCCTCGCGCCTCGCCAAGGGCATCCTGGTGGTGCTGGCGATCGTGGTGCTGGACTTCTTCCTGATCCATCTCGCCCCCGGTGATCCGGCGGCGGTGATGGCGGGCGAGAGCGGCGCCACCGACGAGATCTTCCTTCAGCAACTCCGGGTCAAGTTCGGTCTCGACAAGCCCTTGCTGACCCAACTCGGGCTCTATCTCTGGGGCGTCGTGCGGCTCGACCTCGGCTATTCCTATCGCCAGCAGATGCCGGTGTTCGATCTCGTCATGGACCGCCTGCCAGCGACCCTGATCCTGACCGGCGCGGCCTTCGTCTTCTCGCTGGTGATCGGCGTCGCGATGGGCGCCTGGGCCGCCGCCAACAAGGGTCGCCCGCTCGACCGGCTCATCACCACCGTCTCGTTGATCTTCTACGCCACGCCGCTGTTCTGGATGGCGCTGATGTCGGTGCTGGTCTTCTCGGTCTGGCTCGACTGGCTGCCCGGCTTCGGCTTCGAGGAGGTCGGTGGGCACGAGAACTTCCTTGAGCGCGTGCTCGACGTGTCGCGCCATCTGGTGCTCCCGGCCGTCACGCTCGGGCTCTTCTTCACCGCCGTCTATGTCCGCATGACGCGCTCCTCGATGATCGAGACGGCGCGCATGGACTTCGTCAAGACGGCACGCGCCAAAGGGCTGACCGAGCGCGTCATCCTGCGCCGTCACGTGCTGCGCAACGCGGTGCTTCCCGTCGTCACGCTGGCCGGCCTCCAGGCCGGACAGATGGTCGGCGGGGCGGTGATGACCGAAACGGTCTTCGCCTGGCCCGGCATCGGACGGCTGATGTACGAGGCGCTGCTCCAGCGCGACTACAATCTGCTGCTCGGCGTCTTCCTCGTCTCCGCCGCCATGGTGGTCGTGTTCAACATCCTGACCGACTGGGTCTACCGCTTGGTCGACCCGCGCATCGAGGTGGCCGTATGACCGGTTTCTGGTCCCGTTTCCGCCGCCGACGGCTGGCGATGATCGGCCTGATCGTGGTGGCCCTGGTGGTGGCGCTCGCCGTCGCCGCCCCCTACCTCTACCCGCAGTCGCCGTGGAAAATGGTGCAGCGGCCGTTCCTGCCGCCCTTCGCCAACGCCATGGTGCCGCTCGGCACCGACACGCTGGGGCGCAACGTCGCGAGCGGGCTCGCCCACGGGGCGCAGGTGTCGCTCCTGATCGGCATCGTCTCGACGCTGGTCGCGCTCGCCGTCGGCGTGCCGATCGGCGCCATAGCGGGTTATTTCGGCGGGCTCGTCGACGACCTCCTGATGCGCTTCACCGAGTTCTTCCAGACGGTGCCGAGCTTCGCGCTGGCGATCGTGCTGGTCGCGATCTTCCAGCCGAGCCTCGTCTCGGTGGTGGTGGCGATCGGCGTCGTCGGCTGGCCGCCGGTGGCGCGGCTGGTGCGCGGCGAGGTGCTCGCCCAGCGCCGGCGCGAATATGTCGAGGCGGCGATTCTCGCCGGCCAATCGCACTTCACCATCATCACCCGCCAGATCCTGCCCAACGTGGTGTCGCCGATCGTGGTGCTCGCCTCGCTGATGGTGGCGACGGCGATCCTGCTCGAGAGTTCGCTCTCCTTCCTCGGGCTCGGTGATCCCTCGGTGATGTCGTGGGGCTACATGATCGGCGCGGCGCGCACCGTCGTGCGCCAGGCGTGGTGGCTGTCGTTCTTCCCCGGTGTGGCGATCCTGATCACCGTGCTCGCCATCAATCTGGTCGGCGAAGGTCTCGCCGAGGCCCTCGATCCGCGTTCCTCGCGCGATCACCACTGAGGAGGCGGCGATGAGCGACCCCGTCCTGACCGTCACCGAACTGGCGATCGAACTGCCGGCCGGTGCCGACCGCCTGTTCGCCGTCGAGGGCGTCTCCTTCGAGATCCGAGCCGGGGAGACGCTGGCGATCGTCGGCGAGAGCGGCTCGGGCAAGTCGATGTCCGCCAATGCGGTGATGGGCCTACTGCCGCCCGGCACCCGCGTCGCTCAGGGCATCGCCAAACTCGACGGGGTCGACCTCTTCCACCTCGACGACGCGGGGATGCGGGCGATCCGCGGCCGGCGGATCGGCATGATCTTCCAGGAGCCGATGACCGCGCTCGACCCCCTGATGCGGGTCGGCGAGCAGATCGCCGAGGTGTTCGAGGCGCACGATGTTCTGACCCCGGTCGAACGGAAGGCCCGAGCGCTGGCGCTTCTGACCGAGGTCGGCCTGCCTGAGCCGGAACGCGCCATCCACGCCTATCCGTTCCAGCTCTCCGGCGGCCAGCGCCAACGCGTGATGATCGCCATGGCGCTGGCGCTCGATCCGGTGCTGCTCATCGCCGACGAGCCGACCACCGCGCTCGACGTCACCACCCAGGCGCAGATCCTGAAACTCATCAAGGAGCTGCAGGTGAAGCACGGCACCGCCGTGATGTTCATCACCCACGACTTCGGCGTTGTCGCCGACATCGCCGACCGGGTCGTGGTGATGCGTCAGGGCAAGGTGGTGGAGACCGGGACGGCGGCCGCGGTGCTCGGCGATCCGCAACACGACTACACCAAGGCCCTCATCGCGGCGATCCCGACCGGTCACCCGGCGGCCGCCCCACCGAGCGAACCGCGCGCCCGCGACGTCGTGCTCGAGGTCGAGGGGCTCACCAAGACCTACGTGACGTCGGGCGGCTTCATGCGGCCGGCCCGGGTGGTCCACGCGGTCAAATCCGTCTCTTTCGATCTGGCGCGGGGCGAGACGCTCGGCGTCGTCGGCGAGAGCGGATCGGGCAAGTCCTCGCTCGGGCGCTGTCTCGTGCGGCTGATCGACCCGGAGGCCGGTTCGATCAAGATCGAGGGCGCCGAGACCATGGGCCAGTCGGTCGGCCAGATGCGGATTTGGCGGCGCAGGATGCAGATGGTGTTCCAGGACCCCTACGGCTCGCTCAATCCGCGCACCCGGGTGGGCCGGATCGTCGCCGAAGGGCCGATCGCGGCGGGCGTGCCGGTCAAGGAGGCGCTCGCCAAGGCGGCCGAGCTGCTCTCGATGGTCGGGCTCGACGCCTCCGCCGTCGATCGTTTCCCGCACGAGTTCTCCGGCGGCCAGCGCCAACGCATCGGCATCGCCCGGGCGCTGGCGCTCGATCCGCGCATCATCATCGCCGACGAGGCGGTTTCGGCGCTCGACGTGTCGATCCAGGCGCAGGTGCTGCGGCTTCTCGCCGACCTCAAGGCGCGGCTCGATCTGGCGCTGATCTTCATCACCCACGATCTCCGGGTCGCGGCGACGATCTGCGACAAGGTCGCGGTGATGCAGCGCGGCGAGATCGTCGAGATGGGGCCGGTCGCCGAGGTCTTCGGCGATCCGAAGCACGAGTACACACGGAAGCTGATCGCCGCCATTCCGGGCCGCTCCGAGAGCGGGCCGCTCGGGCGGGTGCGCGCCGCCGGCGCGTGACCACCGGACGACATGTTTCGGACGACACGGGGTTTCTCATGAAGATCGTCTTCGACGAGCGCCAGCTGGCGCACGATCCCGAACTCTATTTTCGACGCGGCGCGCTGATCGGCCATCCCGAGCAGCCGCAACGCGCCATCTTGCTGCGCGACGCGCTTCTCGCCGCCGGCCACGACCGAGCGCATCCCGCAGACTTCGGGCTCGACCCGATCACGGCGGTGCACGATCCCGACTTCGTCGCCTGCCTGATGGGCGCCTGGGATGCGCTCGGGGCCGAGTTGGGGCCGGGCGCGATCGTCCCGACCTTCCATCCGCAGCGGCGCGACACGCGGCTCCCCGCCAGCCCGCTCGGGCGGCTCGGCTGGTATTCGACCGACACGTCTTGTCCGATCGTGCCCGGCACCGCGCAGGCGATCTACTGGTCGGCGCAGACCGCGATCGACGCGGCCGAGCGGGTCGCTTCGGGCAGGGAGAGCCACGTCTATGCGCTGTGCCGCCCGCCGGGGCACCACGCGACGATCGATCAGACCATGGGCTTCTGCTTCTTCAACAACGCCGCCATCGCCGCCCAGCACCTGCGCAAGACCTTTTCCAAGGTGGCGATCCTCGATGTCGACACCCACGGCGGCAACGGCACCGAGGACGTGTTCTACCGGCGCGGCGACGTGGTCTTCGTGTCGATCCACACCGACCCGAGCGCCTATACGCCCTTCTTCACCGGTTATGCCGACGAGACCGGCGTGGGCGACGGGGTCGGGGCGACCCACAATCTGGTGCTGCCGGTCGGCGCGGACGCGAACGCCATCCTCGTCCGCTACGACGAGGCGCTCGCGATCATCCGCGCCTCCGGGGCGGAGGCACTGGTGATCTCGCTCGGGCTCGACATGTCGAAGGACGATCCGCTGTCGCTCGTCGGCATGACCGGCGAGGGTTTCGCGGAAGGGGCGCGGCGGATCGCCCGCCTCGGCCTTCCGACCGTATTGGTTCAGGAGGGGGGCTATCTCGGTCCCTCGCTCTCCGACAACGCCGTCGCCTTCCTGGGCGCTTTCGACGAGGCTCGCGCATGATTCCCAATCTGATGATCGACGGCGAGCGCCTGTGGGGCACGCTGATGGAGACCGCCCAATTCGGCGCGACGGCGAAGGGCGGCGTGAAGCGGCTGACGCTGTCGGCCGAGGACAAGCAGGTGCGCGACTGGTTCGTCGAACAGGCGACGGCGCTCGGCTGCACCATCACCATCGACGAGGTCGGCAACGTGTTCGCGCGGCGGCCGGGCAAGGACCCGAGCCTCGCGCCGATCGCCATGGGCTCGCATCTCGACACGCAGCCGACCGGCGGCAAGTTCGACGGCATCCTCGGCGTGCTCGGCGCGCTCGAGGTGATGCGCACGCTCCATGCCGCCGGCTACGAGACCAACGCGCCGATCGAGGTGGTCGACTGGGCCAACGAAGAAGGCTCGCGCTTCTCCCCGGCGATGCTGGCGTCGGGGGTCTTCGCAGGCGTCTTCACGCGTGACTATGCGTGGGAGGCCAAGGACCGGGACGGCGTCGCCTATGCGGACGCGCTGCGCGGCATCGGCTATCTCGGCAAGGAGACGCCCGGCGCCCATCCGCTGACCGCCTATTTCGAGCTGCACATCGAGCAGGGGCCGATCCTCGAGGCCGAGGGCGAGACGATCGGCGTCCTGACCGGGGTCCAGGGCATGCGCTGGTACGACGTCACGGTGACCGGCCAGGACGCCCATACGGGCGCGACACCGATGCGGCTGCGCAAGGACGCGCTGGTCGGGGCCTCACTGGTGATCGCCGGGATCGAGGCGATCGCCGCCGCCCATGCGCCGGACGCGGTGGCCAGCGTCGGCACCGTCGAGGTGAAGCCGCAGTCGCGCAACGTGGTGCCGGGCGAGGTCACCTTCACCGTCGACCTGCGCCACCCGGACGAGGCGGTGATCGACCAGATGGAGGCGGAATTCCGCGCGTTGCTGGCCTCCGTGCTGGAGCCGCGCGGGCTCGGCTGGACCGAGAGCGTGTTCTGGAACTCGCCCGCGGTGCGCTTCGATCCGCGCCTCGTCGACTGCGTCGAGCGCGCCGCCGCCAAGGGCGGATACGCCCGGCGGCGGATGGTGTCGGGCGCCGGGCACGACGCGGTCTATCTGTCACGAGTGGCGCCGACGACGATGATCTTCGTGCCCTGCGAAGGCGGTGTCAGCCACAACGAATACGAGGACGCGACCCCGGCCGATTGCGCGGCGGGCGCCCAGGTGCTCCTCGACGCCGTACTCGACTTCGACGCCTCGCTGGCGCGTCGGTGAGGATCGATCTGACGGGGTCCGGTGTTCTACTAAGATAAGTTACGTAACGTCATCTGGCGATTCGTGCCAACCGCCGCGCTTTCCGCCTGGGCGCGTTCTCGGCGGATGAGGAAGGCATCGGCTGCTTGAAACGAGCGTCCGCTTCGGGTCGAACGCGGAAGTAGGACGAGTGATCGTCGCGGATAAGAAAGGCATCGCGGGGATCACCGGGATGGCCTTTGGCGTGTCCGCGTGGCGGCGTTCGGAGGCAGATCGGGATCGGCTGCTTTCGACTGGACTTGCCGCGGGAACGGAGCGGTCGTGGGGTTGCGGCGGAGGGGAACCCGATCGGAGTGGTGTGCGTCGCATCCCGGCGGCGGATCTGGAGGCGGTCGTCGAGCGGAGCATCCGGAGCTTACTCGCCGACGAGGCGGGACTCTATCCCTTGATCGCGGCGACCGGTGCCGATCCGGTCCGGGTCCGGAACACGATCACCGGCCTCGGCTCGATGGCTTCGCGGTGGTCGTCGCTCGACCGAACCGGACGGATCTCGCTCTAACATCGCCTCGTCGTCGGCATCGCGGTTCGGCCCGAACAAGTCGACATCGCCGTCCGGCCGGCGGCGCTCCTAGATCTCGCCGATCCGGCGATCCCCGCCGCTCGGCTCTCATCGGAGACCGAGGACGCCCATCCGCTCCACCATCTGACGGTCCCGGCGCGGTTGAAGCGGGTCGGCATGGAGGTGCCGCATCGTGGTCCAGCGCCGAAGTCCGACCGCAGCCTCCTGCGACTGCTCGGCCAGGCGCACCGCTTCCGGGAGATGCTCCTGCGGGGGAACGGATCGACCATGGGCGAGCTGGCGGAAGAGGCCGGGGTCACGCCGTCCTGGTTCTCGCGGATCGTCCGTCTCGGTTTCCTGTCGCCGAGGATCGTCACGGCGATCGTCGACGGCACTCAGCCCCTGGAACTCTCCGCCGACCGTCTCCTGAAGGCGGGCCCGGTCTCATCGGCCTGGCCCGAACAGCTCGCGACCTACGGCTTCGTCTGAGCGCCGAGTCGCCTCGACCGACCACATGGCTCCCGCCGGAAACGGCGGGAGCTTTCGTTCGCCGCGACGCACCGGTCGAACCGACATGAGGCGTAATGTACCGAAAAAATGGGGTCGAGAGATATCGGGCCTCAACGCCCCCCGGAAAGCGTACCGAAAGCGTCTCTCCCGACGGCGCCCGAAGGGCGGGTCGCACAGGCTTTTGAAAAGACGCTCGAAATCACCCTGTCAGGGCGGGTGTCTCGATGCCGGGGAAAATCGGGAATGTATGGCGGTGAGAGAGGGATTCGAACCCTCGATACGCTTTCACGTATACACGCGTTCCAGGCGTGCGCCTTCAACCACTCGGCCACCTCACCGCAACCCCATCGGGGAAGCGCCGACTTCATATGCGATGCGGACGCGCCATGCAAGGCGGGAAACAGGGGTGTCGGCCGATCGCCCGGAGGACCGACGGGTGGGCGAGGTTCGTCGCCGACGTCCCGTCGCCGACGGGGGCACGCGGCCGATCCGCATCGCCCGTCGCGGATCGACGCGAAGAACGCCGCCGCCACCGTGAAAGGTCGCTCGCGCCGCCGTCAGGGGCTCGATCGAGGGCGGCCGAGAAATCGCCGACCTCGCCGCCCGATCGCCCTGATCTACCGGCGCCGCCCTCGTACCGGGCTCGCGAATTCCGAACTCGTCCCAAATTCGGGAGCGTCATGGCTCGACCGGCCGACGCGCGTTCGAGCTCGCCTTCACTCACGGAGTTCCGATCGTCCCGATCAAGCCGCCCCTTTTTCAGAACGCCACCGGCTTTTCCGGTGCATCGGCGGTCTTCTCCGGCGACTTGCACAGGTCGGCGATCAGACAGCGGTCGCACTCGGGCTTCCTCGCCTTGCAGACGTAGCGGCCGTGCAGGATCAGCCAGTGGTGCGAATCCCGCTTGTAGGCCGCGGGGATGATCGCCTCGAGCCGCTTCTCCACCTCCTCCGGCGTCCTGCCGGGCGCCAGCCGCAGGCGGTTGGCGAGGCGGAAGATGTGGGTGTCGACGGCGATCGTCGGTTGGCCGAAGGCGATGTTGAGCACCACGTTGGCGGTCTTGCGCCCGACCCCGGGCAGCGCCTGCAGCGCTTCGCGGGTCCCCGGGACCTCGCCGCCGTGGCTCTCCACCAGCGCCTTCGACAGCAGCCAGACGTTCTTCGCCTTGGTCTTGAAGAGGCCGATGGTCTTGATCAGGTCACGGATCCGCTCCTCGCCGAGATCGACCATCTTCTGCGGCGTGTCGGCGAGGCGGAAGAGCTCCGGTGTCGCCTTGTTGACGCCGGCATCGGTCGCCTGCGCCGAGAGGACGACGGCGACCAGGAGCGTGAAGGTGTTGACCGAGTAGAGCTCGCCTTTCGGTTCCGGTTCGGCGTCGTGGAAGCGGCGAAACAGCGCCTCGATCTCCGCCGGTGAATAGAGCGATCGGACGGCCGCCTTGCCGCGGCGCGGCGCCGCCTTGCGGCCGGCGGTCGTCGGTGCGGCGGAGGAGGGGCGGGGCTTCGGCGTGCGAGTCATCGGGCGTCTCCGGGTCGTCCTACCTAGAGCATGTTCGGCCCCGGAGGGAACGGGCCTTTCACGCGTCGCTGGACGATCGGACCGGCGGCCCGGGCGGAGGCGATCCCTCCGCCGGAACGCGGCGCGGCCGGAGGTGCGGCGGGGAGGCCGCCTCGGCCGACCGCGGCCCGTCGGAAATCGGGTGTCGGCCGGTCGGCGCCGCGTCTACGATCGGCGCGACCGACGAGGACCGAACCCATGACCGAGAGTGCCGCCGCCCCCGCGACCGTCGAGACCGATCGGGTCGCCGATTACGAGGCGATCCGCCGCGCCGTCGCCTTCATCACCGAACGCCGCACCGACCAACCCTCGGCCGATGAGATCGCCGCGGCCGTCGGTCTCACGCCGGTGCAGCTCTCCCGTCTCTTCTCCCGCTTCGCCGGCATCACGCCCAAGCAGTTCCTCGCCGCGGTCACGCTCGACGCCGCCAAGCGCCTGCTCGACGACGACGCCTCGGTGCTCGACACCGCCCTCGAGGTCGGCCTCTCCGGCCCCGGCCGGCTGCACGACCTCTTCGTCACCCACGAGGCGATGACGCCCGGGGCTTACAAGAGCCGCGGTGGCGGCCTCGTCATGCGCCACGGCTTCGCGCCCTCGCCCTTCGGCATCGCCGTGCTGGTGGCGACCGACCACGGCCTCGCCGGCCTCGCCTTCGCCGACCCCGGCGGCGAAGCGGCGGCCCTCGCCGATCTTCTCGAACGTTGGCCGGCGGCCACTCACGTCCGCGACGACGCGGCCGTCGCGCCGCACGCCGCGCGCATCTTCGACATGGAGGAATGGCGACCCGACCGGCCGCTACGCGTGGTGTTGATCGGCACCGATTTCGAGATCCGGGTGTGGAAGACCCTGCTCGCCATTCCCTTCGGCCGCACCACCACCTATTCGCGGGTCGCCGCCCACATCGGCCGGCCGACGGCGAGCCGGGCGGTCGGCGCGGCGGTGGGCCGCAATCCGATCTCCTTCGTCGTTCCCTGCCACCGGGTGGTGTCGAGCGCCGGCGATCTCACCGGCTACCACTGGGGCCTGCCGCGCAAACGCGCCATCCTCGGCTGGGAGGCGGCGAAGAGTTGGAAGGTGTGATGGCGGGTACGGTCGAGCCATCCGAACCGCGTATTCCGTTCGACGACACCCCGTCCGCCCGGCAGTCTTTCGACGAGCCGCAGCTGACGCCGCCAATGATCCGCAGATGGAAAGAACCAACCAGTTGGTATGTATCAGGCGACGACTTCGCCCGGAGTGTGATGCCGATCCCGCGGAATATCGCCTTGTTCGAAGACCTCATGGGGAAGAGGCGGGCCCGAAGGGAGGCGGCCGTGCGGGCCGTCGGTTCGTGAATTTCGGATGACCGCAGCGGCGCGAACCCGATGCGACGAGGGCGCCCACCGGCCGGTGAGCGCCCTCGCACATGTCGTGTCTCCGTTCGCCGTCAGCCGGCGAGATCCTCGTGGGCGATCACCTCGCCCTCGCCGTCGAGGCGGTAGACGATCGGCGCGCCGGTCGCCAGCTCGCGCTTGAGGATCTGCTCGGGGGTGAGCTTCTCGAGCTTCATGATCAGGGCGCGCAGCGAGTTGCCGTGGGCGGAGACGATCACCCGCTTGCCGGCGAGCACGTCCGGCAGGATGTGTGCGTCGTAATAGGGCAGCACCCGCGCCGCGGTGTCCTTGAGGCTCTCGCCGCCGGGCGGCGGAACGTCGAACGAGCGGCGCCAGATGTGCACCTGCTCGTCGCCCCACTTCTGGCGCGCCTCGTCCTTGTTGAGGCCGGAGAGGTCGCCGTAGTCGCGCTCGTTGAGCGCCTGATCGCGGGTGATCGGCAGATCGGTCTGGCCGAGCTCGGTCAGGATCAGGTCGAGCGTCTTCTGCGCCCGGGTCAGCGCCGAGGTGTAGGCGAGATCGAAGACGAACCCCTTGGCCTTGAGCTTGCGGCCGGCGGCGATCGCCTCGCCGACGCCCTTCTCGGTCAGCCCGGGATCCTTCCAGCCGGTGAACAGGTTGAGCTTGTTCCATTCGCTCTCGCCGTGGCGGCAGAGCACCAGGAGACGATCCATCGTTGTGAACTCCTCTCGTGAAAGACGTCAGCCGCGGGGCGTGAGGCCCAGAACGTCGGCCATGGAATAGAGACCGGGCTTGCGCCCCATGCCCCACAGCGCCGCCTTGATCGCGCCATGGGCGAAGATCGAGCGGTCCTCGGCCCGGTGGGTGAGTTCGATGCGCTCGTGCGGACCGGCGAGGACGACGGTGTGTTCGCCGACCACGGTACCGCCGCGCAGCGTCGCGAAGCCGATGTCGCCGGGCCGCCGCGCGCCGGTGTGACCGTCGCGGACCCGGACCGAATGGTCGTCGAGCGACACCCGCCGTCCCTCCGCCGCCGCCTTGCCGAGCAGCAGCGCGGTGCCGGAGGGCGCATCGACCTTCATACGGTGATGCATTTCCAGCACCTCGACGTCGTAGTCGGCCCCGAGCGCCCGCGCCGCCTCGCGCACCAACTGGGCCAGGAGATTGACCCCGAGACTCATGTTGCCGGACTTCACCAGCACCGCGTGGCGTGCCGCGGCGGTGAGCCGGGCGTCGTCCTCGGCCGAACAGCCGGTGGTGCCGATGACGTGGACGATGCGCGCCTGGGCGGCGAGTTCGGCGAAATGGACGGTGGAGGCGGGCGAGGTGAAGTCGAGGACGCCGTCGGCTCTCGCGAAAGCGGCGAGCGGATCGTCGGTGATCGGCACGTCGAGACCGCCGAGCCCGGCGATCTGGCCGGCGTCGCGCCCCAGCTCCGGCGAGCCCGCCCGCTCGATCGCGCCGGTGACGACGCAGCCCTCGGCCTCCGTCACCGCCCGGATCAAGGTCCGGCCCATGCGGCCGGCGGCGCCCACCACGACGAGACGCATGTCGCCCATGTCGATCCTCCCCGAAACGCGCCGGCTTCGTCCGAGCTCGACGTCGAGGCCCTTGGACTACGCCGCTCCCCGGCGCGGCGCAAGTTCGACGAGCGACGAAATCGGCGACGCGCGGCCGCCATGCCGAAGGTGGGAGGCGGCCGGTGAAACGCGACCGCCCGGCGATCTCGCGATCGCCGGGCGGGAAGGGAGGTGGGTGACACCCCACACGATCGGTGCGGATCAGCCGTCGAGCAGCCGCTTCAGCATTTCGATCTCGTCGGCGAAGCCGCGATCGGCGCTCGCCATCTCCTCGATCTTGCGCACCGCGTGCAGCACCGTGGTGTGGTCGCGGTTGCCGAACCGTCGACCGATCTCGGGCAGCGACCGCGGCGTCAGCGCCTTGGCCAGATACATGGCGATCTGGCGCGGGCGCACCACCGTGCGGGTCCGCCGAGCCGAGAGGAGATCGGCCTTGGTGACGTTGAAATGCTTGGAGACGACCCGCTGGATGTCCTCGATCTTGACCTTGCGCGGCTCGCGCGCCCTGAGCAGGTCGCGCAGCGCCACTTCCGCCATCTCGAGGGCGATCTGTTGGCCGGTCAGCTGGTTGTGAGCGACGAGGCGGTTGACCGCACCGTCGAGGTCGCGCCCCGACGAGACGACGTTCTCCGCGACCCAGTCGATCACCGCCGCCGAGATCTCGAGCCGCGGATCGGCCTTCTTGGCGCAGGCGACCCGGTGAGCGACGATGCGTCGGCGCAGATCGACGTCCGGCGCGCCCACCTCGACCAGCAGTCCGCCGGCGAGCCGCGAGCGCACGCGCTCGTCGACCGTTTCGAGATCGGCCGGCGGTCGATCCGCCGCGACCACCACCTGGCGCGCCCCGTCGATGAGCGAGTTCAGCGTGTGGCAGAACTCCTGCTGCACCTGACGGCCCTGCAGGAACTGCATGTCGTCGATGAGGAGGAGGTCGATACCGCGCAGCGCCTCCTTGAAGGCGATCGCCGACTGCGCCATCAGCGCCGCGACGAAACGGTACATGAAGTGCTCGGCGGTGAGATAGAGCACCCGCCGGCCCTGCGCCCGCGCCGCATGGGCGATGGCCTGCAGGAGGTGGGTCTTGCCGAGGCCGACGGAGGCATGGAGGTAGAGCGGGTTGAAAGCGACCGGCTCGCCCGGCCGGACGTCGGCGACGCGCCGCGCCGCGGCGAAAGCGAGGCTGTTGGAACGGCCCTCGACGAAAGTGTCGAAGGAATAGCGCGCATCGAGCGGGCTACCCGCCAGAACGTCGGCTTCACGGTCGTCCGTGGCGCGCGCCGCCACCGACGCCGCGACGGCGCGGCCGTTCGCGGGGAAGGGAATCGGCCGTGTCGCGACCGGTTCGGCCGCCGTCTCGCGCGGCGCCGCGCTCGGGCGAATGGCGGAGCGCACCGAGAACTCGATCTGGCGGATCGTGCCGAAGCTCTCGCCGAAGAGCGTGAGCAGGCGGTCGCGATAGCGGCTCTGCAACCAGTTCTTGAGGAAGCGGGTCGGCACCGACAGGTGCACCGTGTCCGCCTCGATCGACGCCAGTTCGACCCGGGCGAACCAACTCGAGAACACGTCCTCGCCCAGCTCCGCCCTGAGCCGTGCCTTGATGCGATCCCACTCTTCGCGCCCCGTGGGGACCATCGACATCGCTGCCGCCTCCATCGTACTCCGCCTTTCGGTCTCGACCGTCCGCCGCCTCGAACGATCGCGACCCCTCGCCGCCATTCTTTCCGTCGCCCGCCGCGTTCGTGGCCGGACGACACGTTCCCGAGCCGGCGTGGCGTTACCGCCCCGTCGGTCCCCGTCGCGTCGATCGACGCGCTTCACGATCAGGTCTGAGACCAGGGTAGTCCGCGCATCTTCCAACCCGAGACCCGGCCGCGATGGCTTTCGCCGTCGAGACCGCCCTCGAAGCCTTCCGAGATGTTGTAACAATGCGACCAGCCGGCCGAGGTCATCGCGACCGCCGCAAAACGGCTGCGTTGACCGGACCGGCACAGGAAGTAGATCGGAACGTCGCGCGCGATCCCCGCCGAGACCAACGCTTCGTCCAGGATCGCCACGAAATCGGGATTGACGGTCATCGTCGGGAAGACCTGCCATTCCAGGGTGATCGGCTGCTTGCCGAGCCCCGCGAGGGCCGGAAGCCCGACGAAGGCCCATTCGGCCCGTGTACGGACGTCGACCAGAATGGCGTGCTCGTTCGCCGCGAGCGACGCCCAAGCTTCCGCAGGGTCCACGTCTCCGGCGTAGACCCCGACGAACTCGTTCGACATGACGATGCCCCCCGAGCCGGACGGAGCCCGGCTCACCCCTTCGTGTGATACAATTTGATTGATGAACGACCCTGTCGGAGCAATGCCACCTTTCCGGCCGGTCGTCGATCCCGCCTTCCCCCAAGTCTACTTCATCCAGTTACGTAATACACTCGACAACATTTCTTGTGATGTCATGGCGAATGTTACGAATTCGGCTTGTTCGACTATGGATTTCCGCAGGACCGTGAAGGCAGCGCCTTCATGAGGGGGACATTACACAGCGCCTTCTCACCGCGCAATGGCCACTCCGGTGTCGAGGGCGGGTGATCGCGGGGGCTCGTCGGGGGTGGAACCCGTTCCGTGTCGGGGAAGTCCTTCCGACTCAACGGACTTAGGCCGCAGGATGGCGGACATGTATTTTTTTCGTACCTGCCGGCGAAAAATTCGTCGCACCCCATTCTCGTCCGCCGAGGCGGGGCGGTTCCGATCCATCATTTCGCGACTTGTCGCCAAGATCATGAAAGAAAAAATGAATTTCTGTCAGGGTGAATCCGGTCCGGGCGTTTCCGTAGCATTCCGCTAAGTATAATTACAGACCGCCGCGACGCTCGAAAATGGTAGCCGGGAAACAAAAGAACCCGGGCCGTGGCCCGGGTCTTGAAGACGTTGCGTCATGCCCCGAAGGGTCGAGATCAGGCGCCGAGCGCCTTCACCCGATGGGCGAGACGGGAGATCTTGCGGGAGGCCGTGTTGCGATGGACGACGCCCTTGGAGGCGGCGCGCTGCAGCTCCGGCTGAGCAGCCTTGAGCGCTTCCGCCGCGGCGGCCTGATCGCCCGAGGCGATCGCCTCTTCGACCTTGCGCAGGAAGGTGCGGACGCGCGAACGACGGGACTTGTTGACCGCGGTGCGGCGCGCGATCTTGCGGGCCGCCTTCTTGGCGGACGGCGTATTGGCCATGGACGAGCCTCTCCTGGATCTCGACTGTGCTCGACCCGAACTGCCGAATGCCTCCCGCCCCGACGATCCGCGTCCGGCGACGCGCCCGTCTCGTGGGAAGCCGACCGGGCAGGGCCGACGACGTGAAAGAGCGGCGGCGGGAAAGGCCGCCACCGAGTGGGCGAGCTTATAGCCGGGGAGGTCCCGGGCGTCAACGGGCCGAAAGGCCGGTTCCCCCGGCTTTTCGGCCATGGCCGATGTGCATCGGCGCGACGCCCGGACCCGGCCGGCTCGCCTCAGCGGTGCTTGAACTCCGCGGAGCGCTTCTCGGCGAAGGCGCCCATGCCCTCCTTCTGGTCCTCGGTGCCGAAGGTGGCGTGGAACATCCGCCGTTCGAACCGCAGTCCCTCGGCGAGCGACGTCTCGAAGGCGCGGTTGACCGCTTCCTTGGCGAACATCGCGGCGATCAGCGGCTTGGCGGCGATCTCCGCGGCGATCGCCATCACCGCCTCGACGAAGCCTTCCGCCGGCAGGATGCGGGCGACGAGCCCGTCGGCCATCGCCTCCTGGGCGCCGATCCGCCGCCCGGTGAGGCAGAGGTCCATCGCCTTGGCCTTGCCGATGGCGCGGGTCAGCCGTTGGGTGCCGCCGGCGCCCGGGATGGTGCCGAGATTGATCTCCGGCTGGCCGAACTTGGCGGTTTCCGCGGCGATGATCATGTCGCACATCATGGCGAGTTCGCAGCCGCCGCCCAGCGCGAAGCCGGCGACGCCGGCGATGATCGGCTTGCGGAAGCGCGACACCCGATCCCACGGCGTGATCAGGTCGCCGAGATAGGCGGTCGCCAGCGTCTTCGGCTGCATCTCCTTGATGTCGGCGCCGGCGGCGAAGGACCGCTCCGACCCGGTGATCACCACGCAGCCGATTCCGTCGTCGACCTCGAAGACGTCGAGCGCGGCGGAGACCTCCGCCATCAACGCCGAATTGAGGGCGTTGAGCGCCTGCGGACGGTTGAGCGTGATCAGGCCGACGCGTCCGCGCGTCTCCACCTGGATGTTCTCGTAAGCCATGGGGTCTCCTTTCCTCCGACCGGCGGTTCGGCCGCGGCCGCTTTCCCTTCAAGGGCTATCGGAGAGCCGGGACGCCCGCAACGCGATCTTTCGCACGGCGGTCGTGCGAAAAAGCCCGGCCGAGGCGTCCGTGGTGCCGATCAGCGCTGGCAGATCGGGCAGTAGAAGGTCGATCGCCCCGACTGGACACGGCGCGTCACCACCCCGGAGCAGGATGGGCGCGGGCAGGGCTCACCCTCCCGGTCGTAGACCGCGAAGGAATGTTGGAAATAGCCGAGCTCGCCGTCGGTCCGGCGATGATCGCGCAACGACGATCCGCCGGCCTCGACCGCCTCGGCGAGCACGTCGCGGATGGCGCTCGCCAACCCGCCGAGCTTCTTCGACGGCCGCCCCGTGGCGGTGACGGTGTCGCCGGCCGAAAGCGCCGGCGAGAGCTTCGCCCGCCACAACGCCTCGCAGACGTAGATGTTGCCGAGGCCGGCCAGCAGCCGCTGGTCGAGGAGGGCCGCTTTCAGGGGCGCCGCCTTGTCGCGGAAGAGCGCGGCGAGGAGATCGGCCGAGAGTTCGTTGCCGAGCGGCTCGACGCCGAGCCCGACGAGGGACGAATGGGCCGTGAGCCCCTCGCGCGCGACGAGATCCATGAAGCCGAAGCGGCGCGGATCGTTGTAGGTGACGGTGGTGCCCGCCGGCGCCCCCGGCCCCTCGAGATGGAAGACGACGTGGTCGTGGGCGGCGGAACGATCGCGGGCGATGTGGAAGTCGCCCGGGAGGATCTCCTCGTCGGGAAAGCGGATGCGGAACGACCCCGACATGCCGAGATGGGCGATCAGCACTTCGGCCGTCGAGAGATCGAGGAGGAGGTATTTGGCCCGCCGACCGAGCGCCGTGATCGTCGCACCGGTCAGCCGCTCGACGAAACCGGGTGGGAAGGGGATCCGCAGGTTCGCCCGGCGCTGCTCGACCCGGACGATCCGCGCTTCCTCCATCACCGGCTGGAGGCCACGGCGAACGGTTTCGACCTCGGGCAGTTCGGGCATGGCGGGTCCTCGGCAAGGGGGTCGAGCGTCGCATCGGCGCACCTCGAGAGATAGCGTCGTCGAGAGGCTTCCGCTATGGTCCGCCGCGATCACGGTCGCGACGCGTCTGTCCTCGACGGGCGCCGTCGCGGGTTTCCCTTCTCCCCTGCGGGAGAAGGTGGCGCGCAGCGCCGGATGAGGGGGCTCGGTGCCTCCTCTCGGCACGGCGTTCGTGGAGAGGTCCAACCCCTCATCCGCCCCTTCGGGGCACCTTCTCCCGCGAGGGGAGAAGGGTTCCGAGCTCCGCTCGGGAGGGATCCAGACGAAGCCGAGGAAGTCCCATGTCGCACGATCCCGCCGCCGCTTCCGCCCCGAGCGACACCGCGTCGTCAGGCGCCACCGCCTCCTTCGGCTTCCGCGACGTGCCGCTCGAGGACAAGCAGCATCTCGTCGACGACGTCTTCCACAAGGTGGCGAGCCGTTACGACGTCATGAACGACGCCATGTCGGGCGGCCTCCATCGCCTGTGGAAGGACGCGATGGTCTCGCGCCTGTCGCCGCCGAAGATCGGCCGCCGCCGCTACGAGGTCCTCGACATGGCCGGCGGCACCGGCGACATCGCCTTCCGCATCGTCGAGAGGTCGGAGAGGCACGCGCACGTCACCGTCTCCGACATCAACGCCTCGATGCTCGGTGTCGGCCGTGAGCGCGCCGAGAAACGCGGCCTTGCCGCCAATCTCGACTTCGTCGAGGCCAATGCCGAGGAACTGCCCTTCGAGTCGAACCGCTTCGACGCCTATACGATCGCCTTCGGCATCCGCAACGTGCCGCGCATCGACAAGGCGCTGGCCGAGGCCCACCGCGTGCTGAAGCCCGGCGGCCGCCTGCTCGTGCTGGAGTTCTCGGCGGTCGAGATGCCGGTCCTCGACAAGATCTACGACGCCTTCTCCTTCCATCTGATTCCGCTCATGGGCCGCGCCATCGCCGGCGACGCCGAGCCCTATCGCTATCTGGTGGAATCGATCCGCAAGTTCCCGCCGCAGGAGAAATTCGCCGAGATGATCCGCGCCGCCGGCTTCTCCCGCGTCGACTACACCAACTTCACCGGCGGCATCGCCGCGCTGCACTCGGGCTGGAAGATCTGAGGCGATGGCGCACGCGATCGGTTCCCTCCTCAGGCTCGCCCGCGCCGGCTGGGTGATGGCGCGCGAAGGCCTCGTCACCGCGATGGCCCCGCCCGACCCGCCGCCGATCGGTCGGCTCGCGCTGGTCCTCGCCGGACTGGTCGAGCGCAAGGAGGTGGAGGGCGCGTCGCGCGGCCAACGCGCCAGCCGGGCGCTGAACCGCCTCGGGCCGTCCTACGTCAAGCTCGGCCAGTTCCTCGCCACCCGGCCGGACATCGTCGGCCGCGCCATGGCCGACGATCTCGAAGCGCTGCAGGATCGCGTCGCCCCCTTCGATCACGACACGGCGGAAGCGATCGTCGCCCGCTCTTTCGGCAAGCCGATCGCCGAACTCTTCGTCGAATTCGGTCAGCCGGTCGCCGCCGCCTCGATCGCCCAGGTCCACAAGGCGCGGGTGAAGGCGGACGACGGGACGATCCGCGACGTCGCGGTGAAGGTGCTCCGGCCCGATGTCGAGGCCCGCTTCAAGCGCGATCTCGATGCCTTCTATCTCGCCGCCCGCCTGATCGAAGCGCTGGTGCCGCCGACCCGCCGGCTGCGCCTCGTCGCGGTGGTCGACACCCTCGCCCGCTCGGTCCGCCTCGAGATGGATCTGCGGCTCGAGGCGGCGGCGATCGCCGAACTCGCCGAGAACACCGCGAACGATCCCGAATTCCGCCTGCCCGCGGTCGATTGGCCGCGCACCCAGCGCGGCGTGCTGACGCTCGAATGGATCGACGGCGTCAAGCTCTCCGATCGCGCCGGCATGATCGCCGCCGGCCACGATCTGAAGCGCCTCGGTCGCATCGTCATGCAGACCTTCCTGCGTCATGCGATGCGCGACGGCTTCTTCCACGCCGACATGCACCAGGGCAACCTCTTCGTCGTGCCCTCCGGCGACCTCGTCGCCGTCGATCTCGGCATCACCGGCCGCCTCGACACCGACGAGCGCCGCTTCCTCGCCGAGATCCTCTACGGCTTCATCATCCGCGACTATCGCCGCGTCGCCCAGGTCCACTTCGACGCCGGCTACGTGCCGCCGCATCAGGAGGTCGAGGTCTTCGCCCAGGCGCTGCGCGCCGTCGGTCAGGCGCTACGCGACCGCCCGCCGGCCGAAGTGTCGATCGCCGGCCTGCTCGGCCAGCTCTTCGAATACACCGACGTCTTCGAGATGAAGACCCAGCCGCGGCTGATCCTGTTGCAGAAGACCATGGTGGTGGTGGAAGGCGTCGCCCGCTCGCTCGATCCGGACCTCGACATCTGGACGGTGTCCGAGCCCGTGGTGCGCGAATGGGTCGAGTCCAATCTCGGCCCCGGCGCCCGCCTCGCCGACGCCGCCACCTCGGCCGGCGCGCTCGGCCGGCTGGCGCTCGCCGTGCCGCGTCTCGCCGAACGGCTCGACCTCGCCTCGGCGGGTCTCGCCAAATGGGCCGAAGCCGGCGTCCGCCTCGACGCCGAGACGGTGGAGGCGCTCGCCGAGGCCCAGGCGCGGCGCGATCGCCCACGGCGGGCGGCGATGTGGCTCGCCGCCGCTTCCCTCGCCGCCGTCGCCTATGTCATGATGATTTCCTAATATACGAGATCGTCGCCGGTTCCGCGCCCCGCCAGAGGGCACGATCCATGCAAGGAACCGCGGCGAAGGGCAGATCCGGAGGACAACCCGACATGACCATGTCGCGCCTGGAACAGACGTATGCACTCATCGACGCCGCCAACGCCGACGATCCCGTCAAGGTGACGGTCGACGGCGTCTCGCGGCCCTACGCCCAGGTCTACGGCGAGCGCATGACCGCCCGCATGGCCAAGCTGGCGCCCGACGCCTCGGATCTGCTGAAGATCGCGGCGCGCGCCCAGCACATCCGCCGCTTCGACATCCCGCGCTCGAGCTACCCGATGGACAAGCCCGGCTACCACGCCTGGCGCAACGCCCTGAAGGCGCGCCACGGTGAACTTCTCGCTGAGATCATGCGCAAGGTCGGTTGGCCGGAAGAAGATGTCGTGCGCGCCGGCCAGATGGTGCGCAAGGAGCGCATCAAGCGTGATGCGGAAGCGCAGGCGGTCGAGGATTGCGCCTCGCTGGTCTTCCTCGAGTTCGAATATGTCGACTTCGGCGCCAAGTACGACGACGCCAAGGTCGTCGACATCGTCGCCAAGACCTGGGCCAAGATGTCCGACGCCGGCCACGCCCAGGCCCTCGAACTGGTGCCGCTCTTGCCCGAACGGCTGCAGAAACTGACCGTCCAGGCGGTCACCGGCACCGCTGCCTGACGCGACATCACGGTTCGGCGGAAACCGCAGGAGCGCCCGACGCCGAACCGTCCACGACGGACTCGATGGGCACGGCGAGAACCGCGGACGGGTCGCCGGATCCTGTCGTTTCGCGCCGCCCCCGTGCTGCGAACGAAGAAGCGAAATCGGGGCGAGGTGGTCTCGATTCGAACCGACCAGTCGGTATGCGACGGGTCTTGAAGTCTCTTTCGAGCCCGTGGCGGACTGCGAAGCCTGCCGGCCCGATGAAGAACCCTCGGGCTCGAGCCGCGGTGTCATCCCGAACTCACGCGGCTCCGGCAAGTCTCGACGTCGGCGATCCGAAGTTGCCACAGCCGGTCCACACCCCTCTGGGAGGCGCCCTTCGCGAAGTCCGTCGCGACGGGTTCGAGGCTTCGAAATCGCCGCCGAAGTCGCCTGAACCACAGGTCGTCATCCTCGGCCGAAGCGAAGCGGAGGGGAAGGGGATCCATCGATTTTTCAACGAGTTGCGAGATGCGTAGATCTTCTTTCTTCGCGCGTCGCGCTCGTCGGGGACGACGGCCGATCTCGAGGCGACGCCGTCCGCGAATTCCAGGGAACGACGAGGAGGTCCCGCGGGGGGCCGGCGACGAGCCGCCGGCCTTCGGAAACGATCCGCCGGACGAAGGGTCGGAGCGTCGGGCGCCGTCTCACGAGACCTGTGCGCGGTTGGACCATCATGTTGATTTGATGCGTTTAATGTGC
>CALBKH010000084.1 GCA_937892955.1 uncultured Alphaproteobacteria bacterium | reverse complement strand
CCTTGCTTCCGAGGGGCCGTCCACACATGCGCTCCGGCCGGGGAGGACGGCCGAAATCGGAGCGCCGCAGTCGGCAGATCGTGACTCCGCAAGGGGAGAAGGGGACTTCGGGGCGAAGGCAGCGACCGATCGGTGCGCCGCGATCTCGTCTCGAGCCGGTCGCCCCGCCTCACCGGCAGTTCAGATAGCGGGCGAAGACCCAGCCGAGGGGGTCGCCGCGGGTTCCGGTCATGTCGGAATCGTGGATGAAGGCCCAGGGCTTGCCGTTGTCGGCGGCCATGTCGCCCACCCGCACCCAGACGCCGTTGGCGATCTGGCCGACGACACGGCCGTTGGGGGCGGTGCGGACGTTGAGCAGTGTGCCGGTCGGGTCGGCGACGACGCAGACCGAGCCGCGCGACTGCGCCGCGACCGGTGTGGCGAGGGCGATGCCGGCGACGGCGGCGAGGAGGAGTGTCGAAATCTTCATGGCGGCCTCCCGGGAACGCGGCGGGCGAGGCGAGCCCTTGGGGCTCGGGTCGAGCGTGCCGATGCTACGCCCGCGATGCTGAGGGCGTCCAGGGTCGGGCCGGTTGGTTTCGCGTCGGGCGCGTGGTCGAGCGCAAGCAGCACGATGAGCGCAATGCGCGCCGGAGCTTCCGGTCCTCCGAGCGCTGATCGTGCTATGAGGTCGACATTCGAGGGAGGCGGCATTGCCAAAGGCAAGGCTGCCTCTTACCTTTTGTCGAGCGTTCGGAGTTTGCCGAGCATATTGGTTCGCAGCAGATAGCCGAATCGGGAGGATGAAATGGCGAAGTCGTCGGATACGACCGGTGCCAAGAACCCGAAGACTGCACGGTGGACCACGCGTGACTCCTCATCGGGACGCTTCATGGACACCACTCCGGGAGGAGGCGTCGTCAAACATTATTCAATGCCGGATGGAACGATCGTGCCTCGGCTCAAGCCCGGTGTCATCGATCGAGCGAATGCGGCATTGAGGTCGAAATGAGTGACGAAGGCGGTGGCGATCATATAGTCGGCGTGAGCCGCAGTTTGAAGAAGCTTTCAAGCGATCGTGACGATATTGTAGGCCTGATCGCCTATGGTCTTTTCAAGTATGAACAAAGCGAATGGGCCGACAAGACGCGCCCTGCGAGGGATGCCGTCGATAGGCACCACGAACAGCTGCAGTCGACCCGCATCGAAAGTTTGCGCTCCAATGCTGAATTGCGCCTGACCAAATGGGCTAATTCGCTCGAAGAGCAATGGCGAGAGCAGCAGTATCAGCTTCTAGCTCGAAATGTGTTCGAAGAAGCTTCGGATGACATCATTCGAACGGTCGAGAAGTCTTCGAGTTTCTGGAAGTCCGTCGGGGCCAGCGTCGTGGCTTGGTTCGCCAGCATCGTGCTCACTTTAGTCGTTGTTCTCATCTGGTTCGCACCATCGTTGCAAGAGATGATCAAGCGCGCGGTGAATTGACCATGGCCCAAGGCACCGGCGATCCGCTTCGCCCTCGTTCGACCGACAACGCCGTCTTCGGTCCCGTCTCCGGCGGATCGGCGGAGCCCACCTACGGCGGGGCGCTGTCGTTCATGCGGCGGCGCTATTCACGTGACCTCGCCGGCGTCGACATCGCCATCCTCGGCATTCCCTTCGATGCGGCGGTCTCCAACCGCACCGGCTCGCGCTTCGGGCCGCAGGCGATCCGGCGGGCCTCGGCGATTCTCGACGGCGATCCGCAGTATCCGTTCCACATGGACCCGTTCGAGGTGTTGACCGTCGTCGACTACGGTGACGTCTCCTGGGACTACCAGCGTCCGTGGGTGGCGCACGACTGCATCCATGCGCAGGCGAGCGAGATCCTCGCCTCGGGGGCGAAGCTCTTCTCGCTCGGCGGCGATCATTCGGTGACCTACCCGCTGCTGGTGGCGCACGCCGAGAAGCACGGGCCGCTCGCCATCGTTCATTTCGATGCGCATCAGGACACCTGGGGCGACGAGGGGTTCGCCGGGCCGGGGCACTGGACCGACCACGGGGCCTTCGTCCGGCGCGGCGTCGAGGCCGGGGTGATCGATGCGAAACACTCGATCCAGATCGGCATCCGCACGCATGCGCCGCGCGACTGCGGGCTGGAGATCGTCTGGGGCTGGGAGCTCGAGACCGACGGCATCCGGCGGGTGATCGAACGCATCTACGATCGGGTGGGGGCGGCCAAGGCCTATCTCACCTTCGACATCGACTGCCTCGATCCGGCCTTCGCGCCGGGCACGGGGACGCCGGTCGCCGGCGGGCTGACGAGCCGCGAGGCGCTCGCCATCCTGCGCGAACTCGGGCGTCTCGATTTCGTCGGCGGTGACGTCGTCGAGGTGGCGCCGCCGTACGACCACGCCGACGTGACCGCGATCGCCGGGGCGGCGGTGGCGCAGACATGGCTCGGGCTCGAGGCGGAGAAGCGGCGGCGGCGGTGAGGTCCACCGCCCCTCGGGTTCATCGCTGTTCGCCGTGGGCGGCGTAGCGTGCGTGCTCGAAGCGGGCGGCGGCGAACATGAGCTGCGCCAGTTCGACGTAGCCGAGAAGGGTGTCGGGCTTCTGGAACACGCAGTCGGCGCCACGTTCCTGGGCGGCGCCGTGGATCTCGGGTCGGTCCGACGTGGTCAGCACATAGGTCGGCAGTTTGCCGAGGCGCAGATCGGAGCGCAGCACCTCGAGGAAGCGCATGCCGTCCATCACCGGCATGTTGAGGTCGACGACGATGAAATCCGGCAGTTCTCCGACGATGTCGCCGCGGCCGACGGCGCGGATCGCCTCCCATCCGTCACCGTAACGCGACACGTAGACTGTGGTTCCGGCGAGCGCCGACGCGCGGATCAGGGCGCGCTCCAACAGATAGGCATCGTCGGGATCATCCTCGACGATCAGCACGTTCTGCGGCTTTCGCTGTTCGCCGGTCTTTCCCACGGCCGCTCCCTCCCTACGTATTCTCCCTTATAAAATGTCACATCTACGGATCACGCAAGGGAAACCGCGTGCGGGTCGCAAAAGAACCGAGCCGGGATGCAACCCTTGCGGAGTGTCGCAACGGGCGTGGCGCGCGAAAGGGAGGGAATGGGGATGGACGACATGTTCCGCCTCGCGGTCGAAGCCTGTCCGGCAGCGATGATTCTGGTCGATGCCGAGGGCGTGGTCCGGCTGGTCAACGAGGAATGCGAACGCATGTTCGGCTACGGCCGCGGCCATCTCGTCGGGGCTTCGGTCGACATCCTGGTGCCGATCGGCGAGCGAGATGGGCATCGGGCGCGGCGCGGCATCTTCGCCGGGCATCCTTCCAAGCGGCGGATGGGCGAGGGACGCGATCTGCGCGCCACGCGCGCCGACGGGTGCGAGTTTCCGGTCGAGATCGGCCTCACCCCGATCGCCGGCGTCGGGGTTCTCGCCTTCGTCGTCGACATCGCGGCGCGTGTGGATGCGGAACGCGCCATCCGCGGCTACACCGAGCAACTCGAACAGGCGAACGAGAACTTGGCGCGCTTCGCCCATGTCGCCTCGCACGACATCCAGGAGCCGCTGCGCAAGATCGCCGCCTTCGCCGACATGTTGAAGACGGCGCTCGCCGCTGCCGACACGGTCGAGGCGACCTATGCCGCCGACGTGATGGCGGCGTCGGCGCGCCACGCCCGCCGGCTGGTGCAGGACGTGCTCGCCTTGGCGACGCTGCACGAGACGCCGCTCGAGCGGCGGCGGGTTCGGCTCGCCGCGATCGTCGACGTGGTTCTGGCGGCGCTGTCGCAGACGATCGCGGAGGAGGGGGCGCGGGTCGAGGTCGACGTCGGCGAGGCGACGGCCGACGCCGATCCCGCCAAGGCGGAGCGGCTCCTCGCCAACCTGGTCTCCAACGCCCTCAAGTATCATCGGCCGGGCGAGGCGGCGGTGGTGCGGATCACCGCCCGGCGCGCGGCCGACGGTGTCGTGCATCTCGCCGTCGCCGACGAAGGCGTCGGTTTCCCGTCCCACCGGGCCGGTGAGATCTTCGCACCCTTCAAGCGGTTGCATCGTCGCGAGGATCATCCCGGAACCGGCATCGGCCTCGCCATCGTCAAGTCGATCGCGGACGACCACGGCTGGAGCATCGCCGTCGAAGCGGCGGAAGGGAAGGGCGCGCGCTTCGACGTCCGCCTCGGTTCGCCGCCGGAGGAGGGCGTCGGGCGCGGTGGTGGGTAGCCGGCGGGCTCTTCCCCTCGCCGCCGAAATCCGTCATACCGGCGCGCGGAATTTCTTCGCGAAGGATCGAGACCGATGTCCGAGACGATCAACGTCGCCATCCTCGGCGCTTCCGGCTACACCGGGGCGGAACTGCTCCGGTTCCTGCTCGTCCACCCGAAGGTGCGCATCGCCGCGTTGACCGCCGACCGAAAGGCCGGTTCGACCATGGCGGAAGCCTTCCCGCAGTTCATCGGGCTCGATCTGCCGCGTCTCGTCACCATCGCCGAGGTGGATTGGGACGGCGTCGATCTGGTGTTCTGCGCGCTGCCGCACGCCACCACCCAGGAGGTGCTGAAGACGGTGCCGGCGCGGATCAGGATCGTCGATCTCTCCGCCGATTTCCGTCTCTCCGACCCGGCGGCCTACGAGTACTGGTACGGCCACGCCCATCAGGCGCTCGAGCTGCAGAAGGAAGCCGTCTACGGCATCACCGAGTTCGCCCGCGAGCGCGTGGCGAAGGCCCGTCTGGTCGCCAATCCGGGCTGCTACACCACCTGCTCGCAGCTTCCGCTCATCCCGCTCCTCGAGGCCGGTGCCATCGATCCGGACGAGATCGTCATCGATGCGGCGTCGGGCGTCTCGGGGGCGGGGCGGTCGGTGAAGGAGGCGAACCTCTTCACCGAGGTGTCCGAGGGCTATCACGCCTATGGTGTCGGGCATCACCGCCACATGGCCGAGCTCGAGGAGGGTTTCTCCCGCGCCGCCGGGCGGCCGGTGGTGGCGTCCTTCACGCCGCATCTGGTGCCGATGAACCGCGGCATGCTGGCGACGATCTACGTTCGTTGCGTCGGCGAGGCGACGCCGCAGTCGCTCGCCGAGATCCTCGACAAGCGTTTCGCCGACGAGACTTTCGTCAAGGTGCTGCCCTTCGGCGCGGTGCCGCAGACGCGCCACGTGCGCGGCTCCAACCGGGCCTACATCTCGGTCGCCAAGGACCGCCGGGCCGGCCGGGCGATCGTCATGTGCGTCATCGACAATCTGGTGAAGGGCGCTTCCGGCCAGGCGATCCAGAACATGAACGTCATGATGGGCTGGCGCGAAGACCTCGGGCTCGAGGCGGTCGGCGTCTTCCCCTGATCGAGAACGGCATCCGCGAATTCTTCCGAGAGGGCGACGGCGAAGTCGCCCTCTTCGCGTTCGGGGGGCGTCCTCGATCGTGAACGCACGGCCCGCCGCCGGCGACGCGGGCGGTTCGTCGTCTCGGGCGGCTCGACGGGCGGGCGAGAGCGTGCCACAGATGGCGGGTTCGGTGCCCGCGTCAGTGGGAGAATCGGGAACGCGGTGGAACTCCGCGACGTGCCCAACACCGTGAAGGGGGACTTCTCCGGCCGCGCCGGCAGCGCGATCCGCCACGGGGCGAGAGCTTCGGAAGGCGCCGGAGAGGGGAGATCCTCAGTCGGGAGACCGGCCGGACACGACAGGGATCCTCGCGCGGACGGCGAGGCGACCGCGCCGCGCTTCGAGGGGTCCACCGATGCCGCGCCACTCCGTTCCGCCGCGCGCCGATGCGCCGGCGTCGCCGTATTCGTCCGTCTCCGCCGCCATGTCTCCGCCGCTCGACTTCGTCGAGGCAGGGCCCTTTCCGGAGGCCGATCGCGCCGCCGTCTACCGGGCGATCGAGACGCGGCGCGACGTGCGCAACGAGTTCCTGCCCGATCCGATCGACCCGGCGGTGCTGCGGCGTCTGCTCGAGGCCGCGCATCGGGCGCCGTCGGTCGGCTTCATGCAGCCGTGGAACTTCGTCGTGGTGCGCGACCCGGCGGTGCGCGAGCGGGTGCACGGGGCGTTCACCCGGGCGAACGCGGCGGCGGCCGATCTCTTCGGCGATGCCGCCGGCGAGGCCTACCGGCTGCTGAAGCTCGAGGGGCTGCGCGAGGCGCCGGTCCACATCGTCGTCACCTGCGATCGCGACCGTTGCGGTCCGGTGGTGCTGGGGCGCACCCACGACGCGGCGATGGATCTCTATTCCTGCGTCTGCGCGGTGCAGAACCTGTGGCTGGCGGCGCGGGCAGAGGGCATCGGTGTCGGCTGGGTGTCGATCTTCGAGAAGAGTGATCTGCGCGAGATCCTCGGGATTCCCGAGCGGATCGAGATCGTCGCCTATCTCTGTCTCGGCAAGGTCGAGAAGCTGCATTCCTCGCCCGAGCTCGAGCAACGTCGCTGGCGGGCACGGTTGGCGCTCGACGAACTGGTGTTCGAGGACGGTTGGGGACGGCGAGGGTGAGGCCTACGGGCTGCGGCACCCCCGAAACGCCGAAGGGCGCCTCGGGGCGCCCTTCGTTCGATGCTTCGTGCGATCACGCCTTGATCTTGACGTAGGAGCCGGGCGCGTCCTCGATGGGCTTGAGCTTCTTGCCGCCGGGTTTGCGGGCGGGGACCGTCTCCGGGGCGAGCGAGGTGAGCCAGGCCTGCCAGTGCGGCCACCAGGTGCCGGGCGTTTCGGTGGCGCCGGCGATCCAGTCCTCGAGCGTGCCTTCCGGCTTGCCGTTGGTCCAGAACTGGTACTTCGGCTTGCCGGCCGGATTGACCACGCCGGCGATGTGACCGGAGCCGGCGAGGACGTATTGGACGTCGCCGCCGAAGTACTTGCAGCCCTCGAACACCGAGCGCGCCGGGGCGATGTGGTCTTCGCGGGCGGCGAGGTTGTAGACCGGGACCGTCACCTTGGAGAGGTCCAGCTTCACCCCGGCGAGTTCCATGCGGCCCTGGGAGAGGTTGTTCTCCAGGTAGCAGTTGCGCAGGTAGTAGCTGTGGTTCGTCGCCGGCATCCGCGTCGAATCGGAGTTCCAATAGAGCAGGTCGAAGGGGAAGGGCTCTTTGCCCTTCAGGTAGTTGTTGATGAAGTAGGGCCAGATCAGGTCGTTCGAGCGCAGCATGTTGAAGGCGGTGGCCATCGAGCGACCCTCGAGGTAGCCCTTGGCGCGCATCTTCTCTTCGATCTGGGCGATCTGCTCCTCGTCGGCGAAGATCTTCAGGTCGCCGGCGTATTTGAAATCGACCTGGGTGGTGAAGAAGGTCGCGGAGGCGATGCGGTCGTCGCCGGTGGCGGCGCACCACGCCAACGTCACCGCGAGCAGGGTGCCGCCGACGCAGTAGCCGATGGTGTCGACCTCGCGTTCGCCGGTCGCCTTCTCGATCACGTCGACGGCGGTGAGGATGCCCTCCTTCATGTAGTGTTCGAAGCCCTTCTGGGCCTGACGCTCGTCGGGGTTCACCCAGGAGATGACGAACACCGTGTCGCCCTGGTCGACGGCCCAGCGGATGAAGCTCTTCTCCGGGTTGAGATCGAGAATGTAGAACTTGTTGATCCACGGCGGCACGATGAGGAGCGGACGCCGCCGCACGTCCCTGGTCGTCGGCTCGTACTGGATCACCTGACAGACGTCGTTCTGGAAGACCACCTTGCCCGGCGTCATCGCCAGATTCTTGCCGACCTCGAATCGGCTGGCATCGGACTGGCGGATCTTGAGGTCGCCGCCGCCGGCGGCGATGTCCTCGGCGAGCATCTTGAGGCCGCGGGCGAGATTCTCGCCGTTGGTCGACATGGTCTCGCGCAGGAGTTCCGGATTGGTCATCAGGAAGTTCGACGGGGCGAGCGCCGCGGTGATCTGCTTGACGTAGAAGTCGGCCTTGGCGCGGGTGTGCTCGTCGAGTGAGCCGGCCTCGTCGACGAGGTTCTCGGCCCAGCGCGAGGTGATCAGGTAGAACTGCTTGAGGAAGTCGAAGAAGGCGTTCTCCTGCCACTCCGGATCCTGGAAGCGCTTGTCCTTCGGATCGGGCTGCGCGACGGGGGAGACCTCCTCGCCGCCCATCCGCCTCAGGGTCGTCGACCACAGATCCATCCAGCCGTGCATCAGGCGGTTCTGAGCGGCGATGGCGCGTTGCGGATCGGCGAGCCAGTACTCGCCGACCTGCGCCAGTGTCTTGGTGACGTTGGCGATGTCGGCGCTCATGTCGAGCGATGCCTCGCCGGTCTCGCGCGGCTTCAGATAGGCGGCGGCGGCCTTTCCGGCCTGCTCGATCGCCCGGGCGAAGTTCTGCGCGAAGGCCTCCGGATCGTCGATCATGTAGCGTAGGAACGAGTTACCGTCGATTTCGGCCATGAACGTCACTTCCCCCCTGCCGGCGATTCTCTTTTCCTCGAACGAACGCGGCGCCGGCACCATGACGCATCGCTCGCGGAGACGCGACATGCGATCCGGTGACAAACCGCCGGGAACCGCTATCATCGCGCACCATCGTAACGCAGAATGCTCGCAGGTCGCGGTGAAACCGGCAACGCAGAATTCCATAGCATTTCGGTTGAGGTCGGTTCCGCGATCGATTGCCGTCGGGCTCGCCCTGATGCTCGCCGGTTGTTCGAGCGGCGACTACGCCGTGACGCCGAATCCGGTCGCGGAGACCGCACCCGTCGTCGTCGCGCCGGCACAGCCTTCGACGGTGATGCGGACCGATCTGCCGCCGCCCGCCCATACCGGCGCCGACGGCTATCCGAACGTCAACGTCGACACCGCGTCGCCGACGAGGGCGCAGGTCCGCACCGAGGAGGAGCGCGATCGGCTCGAGGCCGAGTTGATGGCACTGGGCGAGCGTCAGCGGTCGAGCGCCGGGGGAACGCCGCAGTCGGTGGTCCAGGAGTTGAAGGAACTCGGGCGCCGCTCCAAGGCCGAAGCGTTGCAGCAGATCGAATCGGGCAAGGCGCCGGGTCAGCCGTGACGGCGATGGTGGTGGCGCCGCGAACGGCCGGCGCGGAGGGCGATCGAACGGCGATCTCCCGTCGTTCGATGGATGTCAAGTTCGGCGACATCTGTTAAAAGGCGGTCCCTTCGCGACACGGGCCGCCGTCGTTCGGCCACATCGCGGAGCGATCGAGTAGGATGGCGGTTCGGCGCCGATCCGCGAAGGGCGCGGACGGAGCGAGCGCGAGAGAAGATTTCGTCGGGCGCCGCCCGGCGAGGCCACGAGAAGGTCTGGACCCATGGACGAGTTCCACAAGATCCGGCGGCTGCCGGTTTACGTCTTCGAGCAGGTCAACCGTCTCAAGGCCCAGGCGCGAGCAGCGGGCGCCGACATCATCGATCTCGGCATGGGCAATCCCGACCTTCCGACGCCGCGCTTCATCGAGGAGAAGCTGATCGAGACGATCGGCAAGCCGCGGACCAACCGCTATTCCTCGTCGAAGGGCATCCAGGGTCTGCGTCGGGCTCAGGCGAACTACTACGAGCGCCGGTTCGGCGTGAAGCTCAATCCCGACACCCAGATCGTCGCGACGCTGGGGTCGAAGGAAGGCTTCGCCAACATGGCCCAGGCGATCACCGCGCCGGGCGACGTGGTGATGTGCCCGAACCCGAGCTACCCGATCCATGCCTTCGGCTTCCTGATGGTCGGCGGCGTCATCCGCTCGATCCCGATCGAGCCGGGACCGGAGTTCTTCCACGCGATGGAACGGGCGGTCGCCCATTCGATCCCGAAGCCGATCGCCGTCATCCTGTGCTACCCGTCGAACCCGACGGCGGTGACCGCCGATCTCGACTTCTACAAGGACGTCATCGCCTTCGCGAAGAAGCACGAGCTCTTCGTGCTCTCCGATCTCGCCTATTCCGAGATCTATTTCGACGACAACCCGCCGCCGTCGGTGCTGCAGGTGCCGGGCGCCGTCGATGTGGCGGTCGAGTTCACCTCGATGTCGAAGTCGTTCTCGATGCCGGGTTGGCGGATGGGCTTCGCGGTCGGCAACGAGCGGCTGATCGGGGCGCTGACCCGGGTCAAGTCCTACCTCGACTACGGCGCCTACACGCCGATCCAGGTGGCGGCGAGCCACGCGCTGAACTCCGGCGACGATTGCATCGCCGAGATCCGCGAAGTCTACAAGAAGCGCCGCGACGTCATGGTCGACGCCTTCGAGAAGGCCGGTTTCCCGATTCCCGCTCCCACGGCGTCGATGTTCGCCTGGGCCCGGATCCCCGAGAAGTTCCGTCATCTCGGCTCGGTCGAGTTCTCCAAGCTCCTGATCGAGAAGGCCGAGGTGGCGGTGGCGCCGGGCATCGGCTTCGGCGAGCAGGGCGACGAATACGTGCGCCTCGCACTGGTCGAGAACGAGCAGCGTCTGCGTCAGGCGGCGCGCAACATCCGTCGCTTCTTCGAGACGGCCGACAAGACGTTGCACAACGTCATTCCGCTCTCGGCCTGAGGCCGAGCGTCGTTCGACCCGCCGTCTCACCCTCAGGGTCGGGGGACGTGAGCGACCGGGTCCGGGCACCACCCGGACCGCGCCGCGCCCCTCCCGCCCTTCTCACGGGATCTCTCCCATGCAGTCCACTCTTCGTCTCGGCATCGCCGGCCTCGGCGTCGTCGGTGCCTCGGTCGTCCAGGTGTTGCAGAAACATGCCGACGATCTCTCCCAGCGCTGCGGGCGCAAGGTGGTGGTCCGAGCCGTCTCGGCGCGCGACAAGACCAAGGATCGCGGTATCGATCTCACCGGCATCAACTGGTTCCAGGACCCGGTGAGGCTCGCCGAGAGCCCCGACATCGACGTCTTCGTCGAGCTGATGGGCGGCGCCGGCGGTGCGGCGGAAGCCTCGGTGCGTGCGGCGCTCTCGTCCGGCAAACACGTGGTGACGGCCAACAAGGCGCTGCTCGCCAAGCACGGCGTCGAACTCGCGCGCCTCGCCGAGAAGCGCGGTGTCAGCCTCAACTTCGAGGCGGCGGTGGCCGGCGGCATCCCGATCATCAAGACGCTGCGCGAGAGCCTCGCCGGCAATCGCGTCTCCCGCGTCTTCGGCATCCTCAACGGCACCTGCAACTACATCCTCACCCGAATGCAGGCGGAGCGGCTGTCGTTCGAGACCTGCCTCGCCGAGGCGCAGCGGCTCGGCTACGCCGAGGCCGATCCGACCTTCGACGTCGGCGGCTTCGACACAGCGCACAAGCTGGCGCTGCTCACCTCGCTCGCCTTCGGCAGCGAGATCGACGTCGACGCCATCTCGGTGGAGGGGATCACCGAGATCACCCTCGACGACATCGAGAAGGCCGACGAACTCGGCTACAAGATCAAGCTCCTGGGCATCGCCGAGCGCGGCCCCGGCGGCGGCATCGAGCAGCGGGTGCACCCGACCATGGTGCCGAAGTCCTCGGCGATCGCCCGTATCGACGGCGTCTTGAACGCTGTGGCGGTCGAGGCCGACTTCGTCGGCAAGCTGATGCTGGTCGGTCCGGGCGCCGGCGGCGACGCCACCGCCTCGTCGGTGGTCTCCGACATCGCCGACATCGCCCGCGGCACGGCGCTCTCCACCATGGGCAAGCCGGCCGAGCACATGACGCCCTACGTCGCCTCGAACGTTTCGGGGCATTCGGGCGGCTACTACGTCCGCCTCACCGTCCACGATCGTCCCGGCGCCTTCGCGGCGATCGCGACGCGCATGGCGGAGAAGGGGATCTCGCTGGAGTCGATCGTGCAGCGGGCGCGGCGGCCCTCGGCGGATGCGCCGGGCGAAGCGGCGCCGCACGAGCCGCAACCGGTGATCATGCTGACCTACCAGACCACTGAGCGGGCCATCCGCGAGGCATTGGCCCAAGTCGAAACCGACGGGCACGTCTCGAGCCCCCCGCGTTTCATCCGCATCGAGAGCTTCTGAGCGGACGGCGGAGAGACGGGGCCGAGTTCGGAGGGAGAAGGCGCCATGACCAGCAGCGAACCGACGTCCAAGCGGGCGGAGGAGAGCGGCACACTCGACCGCATCCTGACGCTGGAACTGGCGCGCGTCACCGAGCGCACGGCGATCGCCGCGGCGCGACTGCGCGGGCGTGGCGACGAGATCGCCGCCGACCGGGAAGCCGTCGACGCGATGCGCGACGAGCTGAACCGCCTGCCGATCGACGGCACGGTGGTGATCGGCGAGGGCGAGCGCGACGAGGCGCCGATGCTGTTCATCGGCGAGAAGGTCGGCTCGGGCAAGGGGCCGGAGGTCGACGTGGCGTTGGTGCCGCTCGAGGGCACGACCATCTGCGCCAAGAACCTGCCGAACTCGATCACCGTCATGGCCTTCGCCGAGCGCGGCTCGCTGCTGCACGCACCCGACGTCTACATGGAGAAGATCGCCATCGGTCCGGGCTATCCGGCGGGGCTGGTCGATCTCGACCGATCGCCGGCGGAGAACCTGCAGGCGCTGGCGCGAGCCAAGGGCGTGCCGGTCGGTGAGATCACCGCCTGCATCCTCGACCGACCGCGCCATACGCGCCTGATCGAAGAGGTCCGGGCAGCCGGCGCCTCGATCCGGTTGATCGGCGACGGCGACGTCACCGGCGTCATCCACACCACCGAGCCGACCGAGACCGGCATCGACATCTACATGGGCTCGGGCGGCGCGCCGGAGGGTGTGTTGGCGGCGGCGGCGCTCAGGTGCATCGGCGGTCAGATGCAGGGCCGGCTGGTGCTCGATAGGCCCGACAAGGTGGAGCGGGCCCGGCGCATGGGCATCACCGATCCGCGCAAGAAATACGGGCTCGACGATCTGGCGCGCGGCGACGTGCTGTTCGCCGCGACCGGCGTCACCGACGGCAACTTCCTGCAAGGGGTGAAGTTCGGCCGCAACTGCGTCACCACCCACACCGTGGTGATGCGCTCCTCGACCGGCACGGTGCGCTGGATCCGGGCGCGCCACATGATCGGTGAAAAGGGGCCGTGCTGAGGGGCACCGCGGCTCCGCGACCCGGGTGAATTCGAGGCGGATGGCTCGACGGCACGCTCCTGCGCGATGCTTCGAGACGCCGCCTTCGGCGGCTCCTCGGCATGGGGAGCTCTCATACCGGTCACGAAATTCGGACTCGTCCGAATTTCGTGAGTTTCGGTCCGACCGGTCGACGCCCGTTCGGGCTCGCCTTCGCCGATGATGTTTCGAAGAGGTCGGAACTTCGTCGGCTCGGTATCACTCGGATGGAAATCTCGGACCCCTCATCCCGAGGAGGGCCGCAGGCCCGTCTCGAAGGATCGCGCAAGGACGTCGACCCGTCCCTCTCCGAAAATGTGCGAAGGTCTCCTCGGAGGAGATGGTGTCCGAAGGGGGAAGGGGGCATTCCTTCGCTTCCGCCTTCATTCCCGCACGCCGGTCGGCCAAGATCTCGGTTCCGAATCGCACGCCTGAAGGACGCCCATGCCGCCGTTCGGCTTCGCAGAAGACGAAGGACCCCGCGCCGTGCTGGGGGTGACGCGCTCGGCGTCGGGGCGGACGTGGGTCGATCGGCTCGATCCGCCCGCCGCCTCGCTCGCCACCGCGATGACGCAGCGCCTCGGCCTGCCGGAGATCGTGGCGCGGGTGATGGCGGGGCGGGGCGTCGGTCTCGACGAGGCGCTCGCCTTCCTCGATCCGACGATCAAGGATCTGATGCCGGATCCCTCCACCGTCACCGACATGGACGTCGGCGTCGCCCGCCTCGCCGATGCGGTGGAGCGAGGTGAATCGATCGCGCTCTTCGCCGACTACGACGTCGACGGTGCGACCTCCGCGGCGGTGGTGCGGCGCTGGCTGATGCAGGTCGGGCTCGACCCGATCGTCCACGTGCCGGACCGGCTGATCGAGGGCTATGGGCCGAACGTCGAGGCGATCCGGGCGCTGCGGGGGCGCGGCGCCGAGCTGCTCGTCACCCTCGACTGCGGCTCGACCTCGTTCGAGGCGCTCGCGGCGGCGCGCGAGGTCGGCCTCGACACGGTGGTGATCGATCATCACCAGTGCGGCGTCGACCTGCCGACGGCGCGGGCGGTGATCAATCCCAATCGTCAGGACGATCTCTCCGGCCTCGGCCAACTCGCCGCCTGCGGCGTCGCCTTCCTGACGCTGGTCGGGCTCGCCCGCGAGTTGCGCCGACGCGGCTTCTTCCGCACCCGGCCGGAGCCCGACCTCCTCGGCCTGCTCGATCTGGTGGCGCTCGGCACCGTCGCCGACGTGGTGCCGCTCCTCGGGCTCAACCGCGCCTTCGTGGTCAAGGGGCTCGCCGTGGCGCGCAAGCGGCGCAACCCCGGGCTCGCGGCGTTGTCGGCGGTGGCGCGGCTCAACGGGCCGATGTCGCCCTATCACCTCGGCTTCCTGATCGGGCCGCGGATCAACGCCGGCGGCCGCATCGGCGACGCGGCGCTCGGCTCGCGCCTGCTCGCGACCGACGATCCGGCCGAGGCGGAGCGCATCGCCGTCGATCTCGACCGGCTCAACAAGGAGCGTCAGGTGATGGAAGCGGCGATGGTCGAGGAGGCCGACGCCCAGGTCTTCGCCCGCTTCGGCGCCGATCCCGGGGCGATCGTCGTCGCCTCGTCGGCGGAGTGGCATCCCGGCGTCGTCGGCCTGATCGCGGCGCGGCTGAAGGAGAAATGGGGGCGGCCGGCGCTCGCCGTCGCCTTCGATCGCGGGCCGCTCGGTACCGGTTCGGCACGCTCGATCCCCGGGGTCGATCTCGGCGCGGCGATCCGGGCGGCGGTGGACGCCGGTCTGGCGCCCAAGGGCGGCGGCCACAAGATGGCGGCGGGCCTGACGGTCGAGGAGAGCCGGCTCGACGAGGTCCGCGGCTTCCTCTGCGAGCGGCTCCAGGCGACGGTCGCCACGTCGCTGGAACGGCGCGAGTTGAAGGTCGACGGGGCAATGACCGCCGGGGCGGCGACGGTCGATCTGGTCGAGATGCTGGAGAAGGCCGGCCCCTACGGATCGGGCCAACCGGAACCGCTCTTCGCCTTCCCCGCCCACCGGGTCGGTTTCGCCGACGAAGTGGGGACAGGGCACGTGCGGATGTCGATTTCGAGCGGTGACGGAGCGTCTCTCAAGGCGATCGCCTTCCGTGCGGCGAAGGAGCCGATCGGGCGGGCGATCCTCGAGGCGCGCGGTCGCGGGCTGCACGTCGTCGGGGCACTCGGGCTGGATCACTGGCAGGGTGATGCAAGAGTGCAACTGCGCGTCGTCGATGTCTGCGAACCGCGGAAGGCGACTTGAGGCCGACGTGAAATTCCGATTTCTAGGGCGCGTGATTCACCGTTCGGTAAGGGTGAGGAAACGATCCTTGCTCCCGTGCTTCTCGTGTCGGGAGTGGGGCCATGTCGGCGATTGCGGAGACTGTTCAGGTGATGGAATCGGGAATGGGACAGGCGGTCGCGGAGACCGCAGGGGGACAGGTCCACAAGGTTCGTGTATCGCGTCGCGATCGTCGGATGGTACGCACCGCGCTCGGCATCATGGCGGTGCTGGCGACGCTGGATGCGGTTCTCTATCTGGGACGCTTCATCTGACGCCGACCGTCGTCTCGGACGGACGAACGATCGCAACGCCGCCCCTCGGGCGGCGTTCGGCTTTTCGGGGGTGCGGCTTCCCGGGGCTCAGCCCGCCAGTTCGCCGAGCGCCGCGTCGAAGGCGGCGACCAGCGTCTCGACGTCGGCGCGAGTGGTGGTCGGGGCGATCAGCATCATGTTGTGGAACGGCGTGATGATCACGCCGCGCTCGATCAGATGGAGGCGCAACGCCCCCTCGATCTCGGCGTCGCCGATGCGGCCCGCCTCGCCACCGTCGCGCGGGCGGGTGGGGGAGAGCATGAACTCGACCCGGGCGCCGACCTTCGTCACCACCCAGGGCAGGCGGTGGCGGGCGATGACCCGCTCCAATTCGCCGGCGAGCAGGTCGGCCAGCGCGATCATGTGATCGTAGGCGCCGGCGGTCATGACCCGGGTGAGGCAGGCGCGCATGGCGGAGACGGCCAGCGCATTGGCGGTCAGCGTCGTGCCCATGCCGGAATAGCCGGGGGTGGCGGCGCGTGCCCGCTTCAGCCCCGCGGCGACCGCATCGGTGAAGCCGTAGACGGCGGCCGGGACACCGCCGGCGATCGGCTTGCCGAGGACGAAGAAATCGGGGTCGAGGCCGTGGGCGCGGGTGTAGCCGCCGGGGCCGGAGGAGATGGTGTGGGTCTCGTCGATGGCGAGCAGCGTGCCGGCCCGGCGCGTCAGGTCGCGCAGGCCCTCGTGGAAGTCGGGCTCGGGCAGCACCATGCCGATGTTGGTCATCACCGGCTCGGTGAGCACCAGGGCGACGTCGCCGTCGGTGAGTTCCGCCTCGAGCGCGGCGAGATCGTTGAAGGGGACGACGCGGGTGTGTTCGGTCAGATCCCAGACCTGTCCCATCAGGCCGGGGCGCAGGATGGGCCGGCCGTCGCGCAGGCGCACGTGGGTGTCGTCCACCGCGCCGTGATAGCAGCCGTCGAAGACGAGGATGTCGCGACGGCCGGTGACGGCACGGGCCCAACGGATGACGGCTCGGTTGGCGTCGGAGGCGGTCATGGTGATCTGCCACCACGGCAAACCGAAGCGGGCGGCGAGGAGGCGGCCGACCTCGGGCACGTGGACCGAGGGCAACATGCCGGTGATGCCGAGGGCGGCCTGTTCGGCGACCGCCTCGACGATCGCCTCCGGCGCGTGGCCGAACATCGAGCCGGTGTCGCCGAGGCAGAAGTCGACGTGGGTGTTGCCGTCGGCGTCGGTGAGGGTCGAGCCCTTCGCCCGCTCGAGGAACATCGGGAAGGGCAGGCCCCAATCGCTCATCCAATGGAGCGGCACGCCATCGTGCCAATGGGCCGCGGCGTCCGTCGCGAAGGCGGCGGAGCGCGGTCGACGCGCGGCGTAGGACTCCCGCTCTCGTTCGACGAGCGCGGCGAGGCGCACGAGGGACACGCCGTGACGCCTCGCGCCCGGATCGCTCTCCAAGAGGGCGTGCGGGCGGGAGTGTTCGTTCGCGGTCATGGATCACCTCGCCTTCGTGTCGGTCGGACGAATTGTGCGGTCGTCCGACAGCGAAGGCAACGGTGTCATATGGGATCCGTCGCGTCGAAGAGCCCCGGCGCGGGCGGCGCTCCTTCGGAGAGCGGATTTCGAAGTTCGGATGTGGTCATCCGAGCTTCGTGTCAGCGCAAGAGGCCGATGGCGGTCAGTGCCGCCAGGCAGAACACGAGTCCGAGTTCGAAGGCGCTGGGTGCTCCCAGGTGCCCGACGATACGCTTGAACGCTTGCACGGCCGTGACCCGCAACGAAGAGGGGAGATCCGAGCGCGGAGGCTCTTGGACGAGGTCCTACGCGCGGGGCGTGACGATAGTATGAACGCAGGCATCCGTGAAGGGGCCGTTCTCGAATAATTTCAACCGATTGCCCAACCCGAGCGAGATTCTCCGAAGCGCGTCTGCGGGGTTCGATCAGCGCGAGTGTGAATGGTGTACGATATACACCTGTAGTGGTGATTGCCGGGCGGAGGCGGCGGGCGTAGCATCGGTCTTCGAGGCATCGTGGCAACCGGCGAGGTAGGGGCGTGGCGGTCGACGAGGGCTTTTCGGTGACACCCGCGACGGCGGTGCCGACGAGCGGGCTCGATCTCGCCAAACTCGCCTCCGGCCGCGTCGTCGAGGCGCGGGTCGCCTCGCTCGCCGAAGGCATCGCGCTCGTCGCCAGCCGTCACGGCACGCTCCAGGTCGATCTCTCCCAATTCGGCGACCGCTCGCCGGCGGTCGGCGACGGGGTACGGCTGCAGGTGCAGGCGGTCGAGGGCGGCGGCAAGCCGGCGATCACCGTGGTCGAACACACCCCGGCGGTCGGCGAGGCGAGCGCCGCCCGGGCCGCCGCCGAGGATCCGGCGCTGGTCCTGGCGCAGGCGGTGCGCAACGCCGCGGCGACGCAGTCCGGCCTCGCACCGCTCTACGCCAGCCTCGCTGGTCTCGCGGCGGCGCCGCAGGGCAGCGTGCCGGAACCGGTTCGGGCGCTGGTCGCGCAATTGATGGGGGCGCGGCTCGCCGAGGGCGCGGCTCCGAGCGCGGAGACGGTGCGCAAGGCGTTCGCCGGGTCGGGGATCTTCCTCGAGTCGCGGCTCGCCGCGGGCCCGGGGCGTTCGGCCGCCCCGGCCGAGGATCTCAAGGCGGCGCTGTTCTCGCTGCGGGCGGCTCTGGAGAAATGGGTCGGCGGATCGCCGGTCGGGTCGGTCGCGTCGGGCGGCGGTGCGCCGGCTGGGCCGAGCACGGCGAAGGCGGTCGCGACGACGGCCGGCGGGGTGCCGGAGCGACCGCCGACCGCGTCTGCTCCGACGGGCGCGGCGAGCGGCGAGGGGGGGCTCGGATCCGGGCTCGGGCGTTTGGCCGGCACGGCCTACGGCGGAGGTATGGTCTCACCGCCGGCGGGAAGCGAGCGGGGAGCGACCGCGAGCGCCGCGGCGGCGAGCGGCGGTGCGCCAACGGCCGCGGGCGTGGGCGCGGCCGCGACGTCGTCGGTTCCGACCGGTCCGGACACCAGCCCGAATCGTGGCGTCACGGTCGCTCCGAGCGATCCGGCGGCGGCACGGTCGGCACCGTCGACGCCCACCGTGTCGGTGACGACGCCGTCGCCACCCTCGGCCGTGCCGCCCGCCGCCGCCGGAGCCGTCGACACGGTCCGACCGGGCGCAGGAGGGGAGGGCGCGGCTCCGCAACAGCCGGCCGTCACGTCGCCGCCGCCGCCGATCCCGTCGCCGCGGTCGCCTTCGCCGTCTCCGTCGATCCCGCCGCCGCCTTCACCGCCGCCGCTCGGGGCGGTCCCGTCGTCTTCCGTGCCGTCGTCTTCCGTGCCGTCGCCGTCCGTGCCGTCGCCGCCGGCCGGCCCGGTGTCGCCCGCATCGTCGGCGCCAACGTCGTCCCCGGCGGCGGTGCCGCTTGCAACGACACCGCTCGGCGGCAGCGTCGGCGAGGCGACGCCGGTTGCTGGCTCGCCCATCGGGACGCCCTTCGCTCCGCCGACGGTGCCGTCGCCTGCCGGATCGGCATCCCCCGGCGCGACGAGTCCGCTTCCGTCGCCTGCCGGATCGGCATCGCCCGGTACGACGGATCCGCCGGCGCCTCTCGCCGGCTCATCGCCACCCGGCCCGCCACCCCGTCTCGCGTCGGTTGCGGCGTCGCCCGCCGGAGGGCCGCCATCGTCGGCGGCGGGGCCGTCGGTCTCGCGCTTCGCCGTCGAGGCCGGATCGACCACGCCGACCGGTGGTTCGACGGACACCGGGCGCGGTCTCGGCGCCGTCGCGGCGTCGGCCGTCGCCGTGCCGCTCTCACCGTCCGATGCGGTGCGCGGCGGCGAGGTGGCGTCGGAAGGCGCGCTCGTTCCGCCCGTGAACGCCGGCTCACCGCCCGCCGTCGCGCCACCGAACCCCACGCAGGGCGAGGACGACGCGGTGACGGCGCTGTTGAAGGTTGTGGTGCGTGGTCTCGAGATCGCCGGCAGCCTGACCTCGACCCGGCCGAGCGAGGCCGGCGAGGTCGCGGCGGCGTTGGCGGCGATCGGCTCGGAGCGCGAGTTGAAGCCGCCGCCGCCGCGCCGCGGACAGGCGACGCGCGGGCAGGCGGCGCAGCCGATCGACGGGATCGGCGAGGGTGGTGTCGAGGGGTTGGCCAAGCGGACGCTGGAGCGGACCGAGGGGGCGCTGTCGCGCATCCTGCTCGAGCAGTTCGCGGCGCTCGATCGCCGGCCCGAGGATCCGACGCGGCCGACGGAGGCGGGGTCGCAACGGCAATGGACGGCGGAGATGCCGATCGCCACGTCGGCGGGGACCGGCGTGGTGCAGATGACGGTGGAGCGCGACGGCGGCCGGACGCGGTCCGGCGAGGCGTCGGCGTCGACGGGGTGGCGGGTGCGCTTCTCGCTCGACGTCGAACCGCTCGGCCCGATCCACGCCCGGATCGGGCTCTCGGGCGAGAAACTGTCGATCGGTCTGTGGGCCGAACGGCCGGACGCCGCGGCGCGGCTCGGCAGTGACGTCGGCCGCCTGCAGGGGGCGCTCGAGGCAGCGGCGATCCCGGTGGAGAGCATCCATCTCGCCACCGGTCGGCCGGCCTCGTCCACGGCGGCGGCGACCGCCGGCCGCTTCGTCGACGTGAAGCTGTAGGAGGGTTCGGTGACCGGCGAGGCGAGCGACGACGAGGCCCGACGGCTCGCGGTGGCGCTGAAATGGGACCATGACGGTGCGCCGATGGTGGTCGCCAAGGGGCGCGGCGCGGTCGCCGAGGCGATCGTCGCCTCGGCCGAGACGCACGGTGTCGCGGTCGAGGAGAACCCGATCCTCGCCGCGGCGCTGGCTCAGGTCGAACTCGACGCGGAGATCCCCGAACAGCTCTACAAGGCGGTCGCCGAGGTCATCGCCTTCGTGCTGCGCTCGGCCGGGAAAGGGTGAGCGGCCTCAGCTGCGGCAGTGCTCGATCAGCCGATCGAGGAAGACGCCGCACTTCTCCAGTTCCGATTTCTCGATGAACTCGTTGGGGATGTGCGCCTGGCCGATCGAACCCGGGCCGACGACGACGGTCGGCATGCCGCCCATGGTGACGAAGAGGCCGGCTTCGGTGCCGTAGGCGACCTTGGTGTGGTCGTTGCGGCCGGCGAGCCGCTTCGCCAGCACGGTGGCGTCGCTCTCGGGCGGGGTGTCGAAGCCGGGGAAGCCGTTGACCAGTTCGATCAGGATGCCGGTCGCCGGATCGCGGGCCTTCATCCACGGTTCGACCTCGTCGCGGGCGAAGGCGCGCAGTTCGTCCTCGAAGGGCTGGTGGTCGATGCCGGCGAGCATGCGGAACTCGAACTCGAAGGTGCAGCGCTCGGGCACGATGTTGAGGGCGGTGCCGCCCTGGATGGTGCCGACGTGGGCGGTGGAATAGGGCACGTCGTAGAGCGGATCCTGCGGGCCCTCGGTCTCGAAGCGGCGGGCGATCTCGCGGATCTTGCCGATCACGTCCATCGCCGCCTCGATGGCGTTGACGCCCTTCGGCGCCAGCGACGAGTGGCAGGAGTGGCCGTGGACGGTGACCCGGTAGCTCCATTTGGCCTTGTGGGCGACGACGACGCCCATGTTGGTCGGTTCGCCGACGAAGGCGGCGAGCGGTGTCACCGGCGCCAGTTCGTCGATGCGCTCGAGCGCGTTGCGCACGCCGATGCAGCCGACCTCCTCGTCGTGGGACAGGCAGAGGTGGATCGGCTTCTTCAGCGGTACCGCGGTCATCTCGGCGATCTTCGACAGGCAGACGGCGGCGAAGCCCTTCATGTCGGAGGTGCCTCGGGCGTAGAGGCGCGAGCCGATCTCGGTCAGCTCGAACGGGTTCGTCGCCCAGTCCTGATCCTCGATCGGTACCGTGTCGGTGTGGCCGGACAGCACGTAGCCGGGGACGTCGCGCGGGCCGATGGTCGCCCACAGACAGGCCTTGGTGCCGGTGGGGTCGAGGACGCGTTCGAAGACGACGCCGTGGCGGCCGAGAAAGTCCTCCACCCATTCGATCAGCGGCAGATTGGAGTTGCGGCTGGTGGTGTCGAAGGCGACGAGATGGGCGAGGATCTCGGTGGCGAGGTCGGTCATCGGGGCTCGTGATCGCAGGGAATCGGTCGCCGCCCGGAAAGGGCGGCGGAAACCGCACTGTAGCGGCATTCCCCCGGGTGGCGCCAGAGCCGACGGTCGGCGCGTGCGGCGGATTCCTCCCGGTCGCACGAGAGACGCCCGGTGGACCGCCGACCCGCGATCGACGCCGATCGCCTCAGGCCTCGGTGTCGAGCACCAGAGCGGTGGGGCTGGACGAATTCGTCGTGCCGCCGGTGTCGTAGGCGGTGGCCGAACTCTTCTTCTCCTGCAACTGCTTCAGGAACTCCTCGAGCAGCTTCGCGATGTCGGTCGAGGACGAGGTGGTCGACGACGCGGCGTCTTCGGTCTCCTCGCCTTCCGGCGTCGGCGGAAGAGGCCCGCCGGGGCCGCCCGGCCCACCGGGACCGCCCTGGGGCGTTGCGGAGGCGAAGAGCTCCTTCAACCCGTCGGCCTGATCCGAGGTCAGGGTGCCGGCCTCGACCCGCTCGTCGACGAGATCGGCGAGCTTCTGTCGCGTGTCCTGCGGGCTCGACGGACGGCCGGAGTCCTCCGTCGGTCGATTCGACCGCATCGCCTGGTCGATCGCATCGAGGGCGTTTTCCAGAGCGCCGCGATCGCTTTCCTGGATCGTGGCGGAAGAAATTTCCGCATCGAGCGCCTTCTGGAGACCCTCACGCGGCGAAACCATCGAGTGATGTAACCTTGTCGCCGTGACGGACGTCATCTCGTGTCCTTTCGTATCGGCGGCAACACTTCCGGGCGACCGCCGAATACGAGTTGAGGAGCACATGGTCAATCGTTCGTCGACGCATCACGTCATGCGATTTCCCTGTGTTTCCTCGGCATCGATGGATACAATCCGATACAAAATTTCGAATGCGAAACCGCGTGAATGTGGCATTCGATGACCATGACCGCGTCGCCTCACATCCTCGTCGTCGAAGACGATCGCGAGATCGCCAGCCTCGTGGCGCGTTATCTGCGCGCCAACGACTGCCGTGTGTCGTTGGCGGCGAACGGGCGCGACATGGATCTCCATCTCGCCGAGGGCCGGTTCGATCTGATCGTGCTCGACCTGATGCTGCCGGGGGAGGATGGTCTGGCGATCTGCCGTCGCCTGCGGCGGAGCAACCGCATCCCGATCATCATACTGACCGCCAAGGGCGATCCGCTCGACCGCATCATCGGCCTCGAGATGGGCGCCGACGACTACATCGGCAAGCCCTTCGATCCGCGCGAGTTGCTCGCCCGCGTCCGTGCGGTGCTGCGGCGGGTGCGCGATGCGGCCGACGCGGCGAACGAGAAGACGTCGCGGCGGCACACTTTCGAGGGTTTCACCATCGACGTGGCGGCACGGCGGCTCGCCGATCCGAGCGGTGCCGAGATCGCTCTCACCGGGGCGGAGTTCGATCTCCTGCTGGCGCTGGTCGAACGACCGGGACGGGTCCTGTCGCGCGATCGCCTGCTCGACCTCACCCAGGGACGCACCGCCGGACCGTTCGAGCGGTCGGTCGACATTCTCGTCAGCCGGATTCGGCGTAAGATGGAGCAGGATCCCCATCGTCCGGAGATCATCAAGACGGTGCGCTCGGGGGGATACATGTTCGCCGTGGACGTCGAGAGCACATGAGGGCCCTGTTCGGCCGACTGATGCCGCGCCGCATCGCCGCCCAGTCGGCGGCGGTGGTGGTCGCCGCCGTGGCGCTCATCCATCTGGCGGTCACCGTGCAACTGTGGCTCCTGGAGAACCGAGCCGAGGATCGGCGTCGGGATTTCGTTCCGGCGTGGCATTTCGTCCAGGTGGTCTCGGCGGCGCCGCGCGGGGACGAGCGCGAACGAATGCTCGCCGGTGTGAAGAAGGCCTTTCCGACCCTCGACATGACGATCTCGCGATCGCCGCCGAGCGGCGCCACCCTGACGCACGACGCGACCGATCCTCGGCCGCCACTGCCGAGGTACGCCCGGATCGACCCGGATCTTCTGGTGCTGGAGTTGGTGCCGGAGACCCCGGGCGTCGTATTTCAGGCCGCCGCCGCCGGACTTCCGGCTCCGCTCCTGCTGCCGGGTACGTATCGCTTCGCGGTCAAGCTCGCCGACGGGGACTGGATCACCTTCACCGACCGACCGCCACCGGCGCCGACGTTCCTCTTCGGCCCGTGGGGGACGACCATCGTCTTCGTCGGCCTGTCGTCGGCTCTGCTCGGCCTGTGGGCGGTGCGGGGCCTCGTCGGGCCGCTGAAGGCGCTGGCGACGGCGGCGCGTGATTTCGACATCGAGGGCGAACCGGAGCCGCTGCCGCGGCGCGGGCCGGAAGAGGTGCGGGTGGCGGCGTCCGCCTTCGAAGCGATGCGAAAGCGCATCCGCGGGCTGGTCGAGGACCGCACCCGCATGTTGGCGGCGATGGGACACGATCTGAGGACGCCGCTCACGCGGCTCCGGCTGCGCAGCGAATTCGTCGGCGACGATGCGCTCAAGGGGGAGATCCAACGCGACCTCGCGGCGATGAACGGCATGATCGAGGGGGCGCTCTCCTATCTCGCGGAAGGCCGCCATCGCGAGGCGGTCGGTCTCGTCGACCTCTCCGTCATGTTGCAGACGATCTGCGACGGGTGGAGCGATCTCGGGCGCGACGTCACCTTCGAGGGGCCGGACCATCTGGTGCGGCGGGTGCGGCCGATCGCGATCGAGCGGGCCTTCGCCAATCTCGTCGACAACGCGCTCAAGTTCGGCGAGCGCTGCGTGGTGCGGCTGGCTGCGGTGAGGGGCGCCGTCGTCGTCGAGGTCGAGGACGACGGTCCGGGGATCGCGGAGGCCGACCGCGAGGCGATGTTGCGCCCCTTCGTGCGCGGCGATGTGGCGCGCAACATGGACGAAGCCCGCGGTTTCGGTCTCGGGCTCGCCATCGTCAATGCGGTGGTCGACGGCCACGACGGACGTCTCGATCTGGAGGCGGCGAAGCCGCACGGCCTTCTGGTGCGGATCACGCTGCCGGTCGGGGGTGCTGCCGAGGGGCGGCCGAGCCGCGGCGACCAGAAGGACCCGGCCGCGCCGCTCGAGGCGTGAGGATCACGGCGGGCTCCGCTTCGACCACAACCCGCGTCCCTCGCGCTCGGCGGTGGCCCGGGCGTTCACGAGGGCCGGGTCGGCGGCGCCGGCCTCGTCGAGTTCGGCCCAGCCGTCGGCCAACATCCGTTCGGACAGTGAACGGCCGCCCCGGAGGCAGTCGATCACCGGATCGGCGGCTTCGGCGGCGCCGATCATGCGGCAGCGCAGGGTGCGGCCGCCGACGAGGGCGGCGAGGACGGCGCGGGCGCGCAGGCCGCAGGCCCAACGAAATCCTTCCGCGGTGGTGCAGATCCGGCCGGGCTCGATGTCCGCGAGACCGAAGAGGCGATGGCGGCGGCCGTCGATGCGCAGTGTGGCGGGGCCGTCGCCGCGGGCGCTTCTCACCACGGTGCGGGAGACGATCTCGGCGGCCGGCGCCGGGTCGAGGCGCTCGCGCGTGTCCTTGTCGCGATCGACGCGGGTGGGAACCGGGACCCAGATCGGCGGCGGTGTGGCGGTGGCGGGCGGGGAGGGTTCTTCGGCACTCGCCGTGGCGACGACGGCTCCGACGATCAGGGAGACGAGGTGTCCGGCGTGTCGCCCGGTGTATCGGCCGCCGGGTCCGAGACGTGAGCGACGGCTGTCCGATCCTGCGATCATGGGTGCCGCCTCGCCGGGTGATGCCCGCCGCCGGCCGTCCGGGCCTCACATGCGGGGCATTTCGAAACGCTCTCGGGTCTCGGCGCGCTGCGCCGCCGTCTCTTCGGGCGTATCGGCCAGATGCATGGCGCCGATGACCATCGCGACGAAATAGCCGACCTGCAGCGCCACCGTCACCGACACCGCGAAGAGGGCGGCCTCACCGGTCGCGACCAAGCCGCCGAGCGCGGCGACGATACCACCGATCAACACCACCAGGCAGACCGCGAAGACGGCCCGAACGTTGAAGCGCAGTCCGAGTACGATGCCGAAGAGGAGCGACAGGCTGGCGACGATCGACAATGGTGCGGTTCCTTCGGTCCGAATCGTCCGACGATTGTGACGGCGAACCTTTGAGAGGTGGTTAACGACCGGGTAACTTTTCCCGGCCCCTCCGGAGACGCGTCAGCGTAGCGGCGAGACGGCGAGGCCGGCGATCGGTTCGAGCCGGAGGAGACCGCCGGCCGGCGCCGTACAGACGGCATCGGCGCTCGAGACGGCCGGTCGCAATCCGCCGAAGACGGCGGTGATGCCGGCGGCGGCGGGAGCGGTCGCGGCGAGGACCGCAAAGATGGTGGCAATGGCGAGAGCGCTCGGTCTCATGGTCGGCCTCCGCGTTGTTCGATGCGGCGACCATGACTCGGCGAGCGTGAAGAAGATCGAAAGCCCGCCCCTCTCACCGGCGCCTTTCGGCGGCGAGGGTGAACGAGGGATGAGCGGATCCTCGTGAAATATCCGGATCGCGTCGATGCGGCGCACCGGAGGTCCGGGAGGGGGCGGGGGCGAACGGCCGACCCGCGGGGCGGGGTCCGCGGCGGCCTTTCGCGGTCGACGCGGACCCGAGGTGGGGCGAGCCCGAGCGTCACGGGCTCGCGCGGCTAGGCGTCCTCAGGCCGCTGCCGGGCCGGGCGCGGGGCCGGCGAGGGCGTCGCGGAAGGAGACGAGGCGACGCTTCTGTTCGTCCCACAGGGTGAGGCGGACGCAGGCGAAGCTGCGCAGGATGGTCAGGCCGCCGATGTCGCGCAGCTCGGGATGATCCTTCAGCACCTCGGAGAGGCGATAGAAGGGGATGCGGCTGGCGAGATGGTGGACGTGGTGGATGCCGATGTCGGCGGTCAGCCAGCGCAGCCCGGGCGGCAGCCGGTAGTAGGACGATCCGTGCAGCGCCGCGTCCTGGAGGTTCCACGTTCCGGCGTGGTCCCACGAGGTCGTCTCGAACTGATGCTGCACGTAGAACAGCCAGACCCCGATGGTGGCGGCGATCACCACCACCGGCAGATGGACGATCAGGAAGGTGCCGAGGCCGAGGCCCCAGATGGCGAGACCGGCGAGGACGGCGATGCCGAGGTTGGTCGACTGCGTGCTGATCCACGGCATGATGCCGCGGGTGAGCTTGCCGGTGGGGATGCGGTTCTGCAGCATGAAGACGAAGGACGGACCGATGCCGAACAGCACCAGCGGGTGGCGATAGGCGCGATAGACGAGCCGGCGCCAGGGCGACAGCGCCCGGTATTCCTCGACCGTCAGGGTGTCGATGTCGCCGACGCCGCGGCGATCGAGATTGCCGCAGGAGGCGTGATGGATGGCGTGGCAACGGCGCCAATGATCGTAAGGGGTCAGCGTCAGGACACCGAGGACGCGGCCGAACCAGTCGTTGGCGCCCTTGGCGGAGAAGAAGGCGTAATGGCCGCAGTCGTGCTGGAGCATGAAGACGCGCACCAGGAAGAGACCCGCCGGCACCAGCAGCAGGGCGTAGAGCCACCAGCGTTCGGTCTCGACGGCCCAAACCAGGAGACCCCAGGCGAAGGCGAGCGGCAGGACGGTGGCGGCGATCTCGGCGAGGCTGCGCGCGATGCGCGGCTCGCAGTAGCGGCGCAGCTGCTTGGCCCAACCCCGATCCCCCGGCGATGCGACCGCTTCGCTGTTCATCGGCGACATTCCTCCACTCTCCGTTCTTCGTTCTTCATCGTTCGTGGGGCGCCCCGTGCCGGCCGGCCGGCGACGAATCCGCCGGGCCGTCGGGCACAGCGGGACGACGGGTCCTTCAATGCCCCGGAGTGAGGGCCGATGTCGACGTCTTTTCGTGGCGTCACCGCCGTCAGTTCGGCGAAGACCGGTCGATCGGCTCGGCCGCGACGACGGGTCCCACCATCGTCGCAACCGGCGGATGCTCGCGCGCGGTTCTCACTTCGCCGCGCGCCGCGCCTGCAGCTCCGCCCACAGCCCGGCGAGGGGGTGGAAGGTGAAGGAGACGCGATGGCGGCCGGGCTCGAGCCGGACGGCGCGGAACAGCACGTCGGCGCGTTCCAGGTTCGCCGGCATCCCGTCGACCTCGACCCGCCACCAGCGATGCCAGACGTCATTGAGCACGAGCCAGCCGGCGCGTTCGGCCTCGACGTCGACGTCGACGCGAGTGTTCTCGTAGAGGGTGATCGAGGCGCGGCCCGGCGCGGCGCCTTCCGTCGCGGCGACCGGCCCGCCGGGCAGGGCGGCGGGCGCGAGCAGCACCTCGCGGCGCGGGTCGAAGCCTTCCGGCCAGACGCCGGAGGTGTTGATCGCGTCGAAATCGGCGGGCCGCGCGCCGTCGACGAAGAGGACGCGGGGGAGTGCGCGCGGGTTCTCGTAGACCCAGGTCTCGCCACGTCCCGGCGCCGGCGGGATGCCGGGGATGGCGGGGAAGCGGGCGATCTCGGTCAGCCGACCGGGGCCGAGCTTCTTGTCCATCGTCTCGACCGGTGCGCCAGTGACGATGAAGCGTAAGCCCAGCATGTCGACGAGGAGGCTGTCGTAGGACGGCTCGAGCGCCGAGAACTCCTTCTGCTCGGGCAGGGCGGCGTGATCGATGGCGCCGGTCGCCTTGGCGTAGAAGTCGAAGCGCAGCGGGTTGTAGCCGAGCGTGTTCTCGAGGCGGTGGACCATGCCGGCGTTGGGCCAGTGGAAGCCGACACCGGCGAGTTCCACCCGGTCGCGCCGGTCGGGGGCGCGGGTCTCGGCGACCTTCTTCTTCAGGAAGGGGATCACCGGATCGTGGGTGTCGGTCGCCAGCGCGTCGAAGGTGGCGGCCGGGTAGGCGGTCGATTCGTTGGGGCCGTTGTTCCAGGCGAGATCGGCGGTGGAGAAGGCGCCGAGGAGGACGATCGCGGCGAGCGACCCGAGGGTCGCGCCGGAGCGCACCAGATGGGCGGCGAGGGCGATCACCACGAGGGCACCGGCGGAGAACACCGCCGCGGTGACGAGCGGCTTCCACACCAGGGCGAGCCGGTCGGCATGGAGGCCGAAGGCGACGGGAAGGGCGGCGAAAACGACGACCACCAGCGCCGCCTGGAAGGCGAGGGCGACGCGTCCCGGCAGTTTCGTGTCCTCGCTCAGGCGGACGTGGACGAGCCAGCCACCGAGGAGGGCGAGGAAGAAGCCGATGAAGAAGGTCGCGTCTGCCGGGCGGCGGAAGAGGGCGATGCCCGGCATGTATTCGTAGAAGACGCGGTAGGCCGGGGTGTACCAGCCGAGCCCGTAGAGCACGAAGAAGACGGCGGCGAGCGTGTGGAAGAAGATTTCGCGACGCAGCAGCAGGCCGCGGCCGATGCCGAGCACCAGCACCGCCATCGCCGGCAGGGCGCCGGCATAGACCGCGGTCATGTTCTGGGCGAGGTAGATGTCGGTGACGCCGAAGGCGGGGCTCGGCGGTCCCCAGTAGTCGACGTCCTGGGCGCCCTGGCCGAAGAGGTCGGCGATCCCGGCGGTGATCAGCGAGGCGGGGTGGAGCGAGCCCTTGCCGGCCTCGACGAGGTCGATCGCCGGACGGTTGGAGTGTTCGGTCAGGATCAGCGTCAGGATCACCGGCACGGTGACGACGAGGAGACCGCCGACGACGCCGGCGATGCCGGGCAGGATCGAGCGTAGGAGACGCGACCAGCGGTCGGGCGCGGCGAAGATCTCGACGATCGCGTAGGCGACGAGGAAATAGAGGCCGAGCAGGGCGATCTGGTCGCGGCCGAGCGCCAGGAAGCCGGCGGCGACACCGGCGAGGAAGCCCCAGCCGATCGAGCGCCGCACGATCATCCGTTCGACGAGCAGCAGCACCAACGGGATCAGGGCGAAGCTCAGGATCTGGCCGGTGTGCTGGATGCGCCAGGCGGCGGAACCGCCGAAGGCGAAGGCGATCGCCGCGACGGTGCCGCCGGCGGCGTGCCAGCCGCGGTCGCGGAACCACAGCAGGAGGGCGAGCGCGCCGACGCCGAGTTGGGCGTAGACGGTGGCGTCGAGTGCGACGGCACCGGGATCGGGCACCAGCAGGGAGAGGATCAGGAACGCCGGTGAGAAGATCAGCGACTGCGGGTCGGAGATCTGCACCCAGCCGGCGAAGACGTAAGGGTTCCACGACACCCCTTCGCCGGCGTGCAGCGAATGGGCGAGGAAGGCCATCTGCGGCCGGAAATGCGCCTCCGCGTCCCAGGGAACGGCATAGGTGCCGGAGAGCCAGGGACGGGTGAGCACCACCCAGGCGGCGGCGATCACCACGATCGCGGCGAGGAGACGCAGGTCGAAACGCGGTCGACCGGCGGTCGCTTCAGAGGTCATGGTGGGCGCTCGGATCCACGGTGATGCCGGGGGTGTGGGAGGTGGTCGCGGGCGGGTGGTCGAAGCCGATCGCCTCGCGCACGAAATAGAGCGGCCGGCGCTTCACCTCGGAGAACACGTGGCCGACGTATTCGCCGATGATGCCGAGGCCGACGAGTTGGATGCCGGCGAAGAACATGGTGGCGACGATCAACGACGGATAGCCCGGAACGTCGGCGCCGAAGAGCAGCGTCTTGATCAGGACGTAGGCGCCGTAGACGAGGGCGCTGGCCGAGACGACCGAGCCGATCACCACCCAGATCTTCAGCGGCAGAGTGCCGAAGGAGGTGATGGCGTTGGCGGCGAGGCGCAAGAGCTTGACGAAGCCCCACTGCGAGGTGCCGACCTGCCGCTCCTCCATGATCACGTCGACGGTCGTCGTGCGGAAGCCGGCCCAGGCGAAGAGGCCGCGGTTGAAGCGATTGCGCTCCGGCATGGCGAGGAAGGCGTCGACGACCTTGCGGTCGATGGCGGTGAAGTCACCGGTCTCCCGGTCGACGCGGACTTCGCTCATGAAGTCGAACAGCGCGTAGAAGCCTTTGGAGAAGGCGTTGCGCAGGAGGCCGCCGCGATCGAGGTTCTTGCGGCGGGCGTAGACGAGGTCGTAGCCCCCCTCGCGCCAGGGGGCGAGAAGCGCGGGAATCGACTCCGGCGGGTGTTGCAGATCGCTGTCCATCACCACGACGACGTCGCCGGTGGTGCGGGCGAGGCCGGCGGTGACGGCGATCTCCTTGCCGAAATTGCGCGACAACGACACCACCTTGAGCGTCGGGATCTCGTCGCGGAAGGTCTTCAGGCGGGTGAGCGTGTCGTCGGTCGAACCGTCGTCGACGGTGACGATCTCGTAAGGGGTGGCGAGCCCTTCGAGGGCGGGCACGAGACGGGCGAACAGCCGGTCGAAACCGCGCGCTTCGTTGCGCATCGGCAGGACGACGCTCACCATCGGTCCGGGGGTGCCGTTCTGGTGCGGCGTGGCCGGAACGCGAGTCATGTCATTTTCCTTTCCACGGGACGGCGGGATGATGTATCCGGCCGAAATGGGGTGCCGACAGGTGTCGCCGGGAAGGCGGTGTCCGTCAATGGCGGCGTCCCGAGTTGGTGAAGGGGAGCGGTGGGAATGATCGTCGCGCCGCAGGATGACGGATCGACGGTGGCAGGCGCATCCGATGCGGCGCGCCCTCTCGTTCTGTGTGCCGACGACTTCGGCCTCGGCGCCGAGATCGACGAGGCGATCCTCGCCCTGATCGAGGCGGAGCGGCTCACCGCCACCGGCTGCATGGTCGCCGGCGCGCAATTCGAGGCCGACGCACCGCGTCTGGCCGCGCTTTCCGACCGCGCCGACATCGGTCTGCACTTCGCCCTCACCGAACTGTCTCCTCTCGGGCCGATGCCCGCCTTCGCCCCCGACGGCCGGCCGCAGGAACTCGGTTCGGTCCTGGCGCGCGCTCTGACGGGGCGGCTCGTCTATGCCGAGATCGCGGCGGAGATCGGGCGTCAAATCGACCGTTTCCGGGAGGTCTTCGGGCGCTCTCCCGACTTCGTCGACGGCCACCAGCACGTCCACGTGCTGCCGACGGTGCGCAAGGCGCTGTTCGCCGCCTTCGACGAGGGCCGCCTCGACCGGCGCACCACCTGGGTGCGCGACTGTCACGAGCCGGCGCTCGCGATCGTTCGGCGCGGCATCGAGGTGCCGAAGACGTTGCTGGTCTCGGTGCTGTCGGGCGGCATGGCGCGGGCGGCGGCGCGACGCGGCGTGACCGTCAACGACGGCTTTCGCGGGGTGACCGCCTTCGCCGCCGACGGCAGCTTCGGCGCGAACTTCCGGTCGTTTCTCGAAGGCGAGGGTCGGCGGCCGCTCATCATGTGCCATCCGGCCGAGCCGGGGGCGGGCGGGGCGCCGGGTGACGCCATCGCGGCGGCGCGCCACGACGAATGGACCTATTTCTCCGGCGACACCTTCCCGGCCGATCTCGCCGCCGCCGGTCTGCGGCTGGTGCGGATGGGTAGCGGGTCCGAGGGCTGAGGCATCACGCCTCGGGCGCGGCGAAGACGCGGGCGTAGAGGCTGTCGGGATCGTCGTCGGGTTCGCATTCGGCGATGCCGACGATGATCGACACGTAGACCGGGCCGGTGGCGTCGGGCACGGTGAAGGCGGTGGTCTCGATGACGCCGGCGATGCGGTGGGCGACGCGGGCGGCGTCCTCGCCGTCGGTCGCCGGCAGCACCAGAGCGAAGCGATCGCCGCCGGCGCGCGCCGCCAGATCCTCGCCGCGCACCAGCCGGCCGATCAGCGAGCCGACCTGCCGGATCAGATGGTCGCCGCCGGCCCAACCCCATTCGGCGTTGGTCTCGGCCATGTCCATCATCCGCAGACCGACCAGGGTCAGCCGTTCGCCGGTGTCGCGGGCGTCGCCGACGAGAAGCCCGAGGTGATCCATCAGGAAGCCGCGGGTGTAGAGGCCGGTCAGCGAGTCGTTTGTCGCCTGATGGCGAGCGCGGGAATAGGCCGCCTTCAGCGTCTCGCGCAGGCGATGCTCGCTCATCGCCGCTTCGACCCGGTCGGCGAAGACCCTCTCGCTCTCGTCGGCGAAGACGACGTCGCTGGCGCCGGCCTCGTGCACGGCTTCGACCATGCGCGGCTCGGTGTCGCCGGTGAGCACCACGACCGGCAGGGCGAACCACGCGGGATTGCGCCTGAGCACCTCGACGAAGTCGATCGCGTCGTCGAGCGGCAGGTTGAGCACCACGGCGTCGAAGGGGCGGCGCTCGAGATAGTCGAGCGCGGTCTCGATGGTGAAGGCGCCGACCAGGGTGGCGCGCTTCGACAACGCTTTCTCGATGGTGAAGTAGCGGATGCCGGCGCCGACGACGAGCACGTGGGCGTCGCCGAGCGACGCGGAAAGTTCGAGGTCGGGTTGGGAGAGGCCGTAGCGCTGGGCGGTGTCGAGGCGACGATAGATCTCCGCCCGCATGGTGGCGAGGCGGGTGAGCGAGCCGATGCGGGCGGCGACGTGGCCGACCGACCACGGGGCGCGGATGACGTCGGCGACGCCGATCGGCCGTTCGTCGGCGACGAGCTCGCCGTCGTCGACGGCGATCACCGGGGTGCGGCGGGTGGCGCGCAGCAGCGACATGCGGGCGGCGGCGTCGAGATAGCGGGTTCGGGCGACGTCGCCACCGGCGCCGGCGAGGTTCAACACCACGAGGTCGGGATGGCCGGCGACGGTCTGGTCGACGGTGCGCGCCAGGGGCACGGCGTGGACGTCCCACCCTTCCGCCCGGATGCCGTCCCAGAGAAGTCGGGTTTCGGGACGAGGGGATTCTTCGATGACGAGGACGCGCCCGCGATAGGACATTTGGTGACGGACTCCGGATGTTCCGCCAGAGTGCCCCGATCATGGTTAACGTCCTGTTGACGAAGCCGGTTCGGCGGATCGGCGGAAGCGGGCGATCGGCGGACGGGGCGAAGCGGCGGGCGAAGACGGAATTTCTCGGATCGCGACGTTTCGAAACGACTCGTTAAGACTCGGTTGACGGACGGCCGTGCATGATCGGGCTCCGCTTGTTCCGCGTCCCGAGGAGACACACACATGCTGCCTCAGGTTCTTCGCCGATTGGAAGCTCTTCAGGCCGATCTCGCGGCCATCGATCCTGCCGCCGACGGCGACGCCGCCGATCGTGTCGCCGTCACCGCGATGGCGCTGCGCGATCTTCTGGCGAGCGCCGGTATCGCCGACATGATGGGCGACATGGACGGCGCGGCGCGTCTCGCCGCCACCGGCGTCTGATCGACGGTCGGATCCCCATCCCCGAAACGATGCGACGGACGTGAGCGATCACGTCCGTCGTCGCATTTTCGTCGGCCTGCGCGGGCACCGACGCTCAGGGACGCGCCATCAGGTGCTGGGTCATGCCGCCGCGCAACACCCGGCCGGACGGACCGCGGGCGATCGCCGGCACGGTGTAGACCCGGCGGGGGAGGCGGGCGAGGCCGATGCGGGTCTCCTCGACCGCGGCGAGCCATGCGGCGGGGTCGAAACGGACACCGGATTTCGGTACCACCGCCGCGGCGATGCCGGGGCCTTCGAGATCGTCGACGACGACCAGCGCGGCGGCGTCGGCGACGCCGCCGACACCGCGATAGACGAGATCGAGGGCGTCGAGATCGATGGTGGTCTGACCGATGCGGACGGCGCCGTCGACGCGACCTCCGACCTCGAAGGTGGGCGGCTGGGCCGAGACGATGCGAGCCCCGAGGCCGGTCGCCATCCATCCTTCCGGGTCGCGCGAGCGATGACGGCGCTCCTGGGCGGTGGTCGGCCAGTTGAAATGCGGCACCATGGCACCGCGCAACTGAACCTCGCCACCGAGGGTGCGGTTGGGCGGCATCTGGGCGGCCCGCTGGGCCAGCGCCTTGATGCGGACCTCGACCAGCGGCGGGGCGAACTCGCTCTCGGCCGGCGCGCCGAGCACGCCGAGCGGCAGCGGGCGGGGCAGGAGCGGGTCGGTGCGGCGCCGGGCGATCAGACCGAAGGCACCGACGATGGTGACGTCGATGGTGTCGCGGCCCATCGGCATCGGCCGGTCGCCGGGCTCCTCTTCGCCGATCGCCAGAATGGCGGCATCGTTGCGGTGGAGGGCGAGGCGCTCGGCGATGCGTCGGGCGAAGCGCAGCGGCGCCAGCACGTGGGTGGCGCCGCGGGTGGCCGCCTCCTCGGCGAGGCCGTCGGTGGCGCGCGGCAGGCCGGTCACCAGAGTGGCGCCGGCGACGAGCCACGGCACCAGGGCGGCGCCGATGCCGGCGGTTCCCGTCGGCGCGAAGGGCGAGACGAGGACGCTGTCGGCGTCGATACGCGCTTCGAGCAGCGTCATCAGACCGGTGGCGATCCAGTGATTGTGCGAGCGGGGCAGGGGCGCGCGACGCGCTTCCGATGCCGGATCGGCCTCGATCTCGCCGGGTAGGGCGGCGATCTCGACGGTGAGGGCGTGATCGGCCGGATTGCCCTTGCGAACCACTTCCGCCGGAGTGCCGAGACCTTCGGCCTCGGCGAAGACCATGGCGAGATCGATCAGACCGTCGGGCACGTCGCCGCCGGCGGCGAAGACGAAGCGGATCTGGAAGAGTTCGGCGGCGACCGACCGCAGCCGTTCGCCGTGCGTCTCGCCCTCGGTCTCGGTGACGGTGAGGATCGCCTTGGCGCCGGTGGCGCGGCACAGGTCGATGGCGTCGGCTTCGCGAGCACCGAGGGGGAGGGGCGCGACGACGAGACCGGCACGCGAGGCGGCGAGGAAACCGACGACCGCATCGGACGTCGGCGGCACTTCGAAGACGATGACCGTGTCGGGCTGCAGGCCGACGGCGAGGAAGAAGGCGGCGAGCGCGTCGACACGGGTCTGCAACTCGCGCCAGGTGAGGCTCTCGGGGGCTCCGTGAGTCCAGGTCGCGCGATCGGCAAAATCGATCAGGGCCGGATGATCGGGCCGGCTCTGGGCGTTCTTGGCGACGATCTGGTCGAGGGTGACGCGGCCCCAGACACCGGACGCGGTGTGGACGCGCGACTCGTCTTCGCGTGCGACGATCATTCCTTCCCCCCGTCGGCCACCCACCAGGCCGGTAGTGTCCATCCCCATTTCGGCATGGTGGACGGATGTTCGATTCGTGTCCAATGCGCCACCCATTGCGCCGGCGCATGGAAGAGCGGCACGACGTAGAAGCCGGAGACGAGCAGGCGATCGAGGGCGCGCGCGGCGGCCACCAGATCCTCGCGGCTGCGCGAGGCGATCAACGCGTCGACGACCGCGTCGACGGCGGGAGAGGCGACGCCCGGCAGGTTGAGCGAACCTTCGGTCGCCGCCGCACGGGCGGTCCAGCGATTGATCTGCTCGTTGCCCGGCGAGGCGGAGGCGCCCCACGACCACATGGTCATGTCGAAATCGTACGTCTTGCGCCGCATCTCGTACTGGGCCGCGTCGACGGTGCGGATGCGCGCCTCGATGCCGAGAACGGCGAGGGTGCGCTGATAGGCGATGGCGAGGCGCTCGTGCTCGCGCACCGCCACCAGGATCTCGAAGGAGAGCGGTTCGCGGGTCTTCGCGTTCACCAGCTTGCCGCCGTCGATTCGCCAACCGGCGGCGCGCAGCAGATCGAAGGCGCCCTTGAGCACGGCGCGGTCGCGCCCGGAGGCGTCGGTGACCGGCGGTCCCCAGGTGCCGGCGGCGACGTCGTCGCGCACGGCGCCGGGGAAGGGGGCGAGGAGCGCCTTCTCGCGGGCGTCGGCGGGATGGCCGAAATAGGAGAGCTCGGAGCCGTCGAAATAGCCCTTCTGGCGCTCGTAGAGGCCGAAGTAGAGGTTCTTGTTGGCCCAATCGAAATCGTAGAGGCGGATCAGCGCCTCGCGCACGCGGACATCGGCGAAGATCGGCCGTCGCGTGTTGAGGACGAAGCCGGTCATGCCCTTGGGTAGGGTGGTGACGAAGGCTTCCTTCTTCACGCGCCCTTCGGCGACGGCGGGGAAATCGTAGTTCTGCGACCAGCGCGCCGGATCGCTCTCGGCGAGGATGTCGATCAGGCCCTTCTTGAAGGCCTCGAACAGCGAATTGTTGTCGCGATAATACTCGTAGCGCAGCGTGTCGGCGTTGTAGAGGCCGCGGCGAACGGCGAGATCGCGGCCCCAGTAGTCGGGATCGCGGGCGAGTTCGAGCAGGGCGCCCGGCTCGGCGCGGGTGACGACATAGGGGCCGGAGCCGATCGGCGGCTCGAGCGTCGTCTTTTCGAAGTCGCGATCCTTCCAGGCATGGGCCGGCAGGATCGGCATCAGAGCGAGGATCAGCGGCAGCTCGGGGTTCTGCGCGTCGACGAAGGTGAAACGCACCGCGTGGTCGCCGGTCTTCTCGACCTTCGTCACGTCGCGGTAGTTCGACCGCATGTAGGGCAGGCCCTTCTCGCGCAGGGTCTCGAGGCTGAAGATCACGTCCTCGGGCGTGACCGGCCTGCGATCGGAGAAGCGGGCGGCGGGGCGCAGGCGAAACTCCACCGAACGGCCATCGGTGGCGACGTCGATCGTCTCGGCGAGGAGGCCGTAGAGCGAGAAGGGCTCGTCGTAGGAGCGCTCCATCAGGCTCTCGTAGACGTTGGTGCCGCCCGAGCCCTCACGCATGCCGACCGCGGCGTTGCCCTTGACCACGAAGGGGTTCAACTGATCGAAGGTGCCCTGGACACCCATGGTGATGCGGCCGCCCTTCGGCGCTTTCGGATCGGCGTAGGCGAAGTGGTCGAAGTCGGGCGGATAGAGCGGCGTACCGTGCATGGCGATCGCCGGGCGCGGCTCGGCCTTCGCCGCGTCGACCGGCATCGCCGCCGTCGCGACGAGGCAGGCGACCGCGAGGGCGCCGGCGAGGTGTCGGCGCTCGGTCGGCTTCGGTTCGGGGGTCGCGCAGGCGACGGACACGGGCTCGAGGTTCCTCCTGATTCTGCGGCGGATGCTACCACGGTCGCGGCCGCGTCCCGGGAGCGGGGCGCGAGATCGAGGCGCGACGGCGAAAGAGCTGCGTCGACCGGCTGGAAATCCGGAGGGCGAGAGGCTATGGATCGAGCGGCGCCGGAGGTGGCGACACGGTTTCGCCGTGTTCTGCCGTCATCCCGACGCCGGGCTCCGCGAGATGCTTCGCAGGCGCGGTGGTCGGTCGTCGCGGTCGGTCGTCGCGGTCGGTCGTCGCGGTCGGTCGTCGCGGTCGATCGGCGATCGGTTGCGCCGGATGCGTCGCCGGAGAGGTGAGCGGTATTCGTCGACCTTCGAGTTCGACCGGGCGGGAGGCCGCGCGGAGATTCGGAGGCGGCCCTGTTCGAGGATCGGGATTCCATGGTTGTCAGCTACATTCGCGCGAAGGCTCCGACGCTCGTGAAGGGTCTCGAAGGCGCCGCCCTCGCCGCCGGCGCTCTGTCCACGGCTCTCCTCCTCGCCAGCGCGCCGGCCTCGGCCCAGGACGGCAAGCCGGTGCAACTGGCGCCCAAGCCGGAGAAGAAGCCGGCCGCGCCGCAGAAGCCGGCGGCGAAGCCGCAGGCGGCCCCGAACGGCAAGGACGCGAAGGGTCCGGCGGTGCCGGAGGACACCTATCCGTGGGTGAAGATCTGCCAGAAGGATGCCGAGGGTAAGAGCATCTGCCTGATCGCCAAGGAGCTGCGCGGCGCCAACGGCGAGCTGATCGCCTCGGTCGCGGTGCGCGACACCGAGGGCGAGCCGAAGAAGACGCTGCTCATCGCCGTGCCGCCGGGCATTCTGGTCCAGCCGGGCATGCGCGTCATGATCGACAAGAACAAGCCGGTCGAGGTCAAGTACCGCATCTGCTTCCCCAACGCCTGCTACGGCGATTTCGATCTCACCGATCAGAATTTCGGCGACCTGAAGAAGGGCAACCTTCTGGTCGTCACCGCGCTGACGCTGCAGCAGAAGCCGACCGGCTATCCGTTCCGCCTCGACACCTTCAAGGCGGCGCTGGAGAGCGTCGGCGTCGATCCGTCCGCCGGTCAGCAGAGCCAGGATCAGTTGCAGCAGGAATTGCAGAAGCGTGCCGAAGAGGCCGCCAAGAAACTGCAGAACGGTGGGGCACCGAAGCCGCAGGGCGGCGAAGCGCCGAAGCCCTGATTCGCCCCTCCGGGGGCTGCGACATTCGGACGCGCTGCCGGCCTCGGCAGCGCGTCTTTTCGTGTCGGATCGAGGGCCGGGCGCCCGGCCGTCGCGCCACCTTACCGCGAGTTCATTCGACTTCTCGTCGCGGCGGGTCCAATCCAGAGAGCGACTTCACGGCGGCGTGACCGCCGTGGAGAGGCCCGAACCCCGAGATGAGGCCCGCCATGTTCCGCGACTACGTCAATCGTTACGCCACGCCGTTCACCACCGGCCTCTTCGTGGTATCGCTGGTCTCCGGCGTCTTCCTGTTCTTCCATGTCGGTACGGCCGCCTTCCGCGGCATGCACGAGTGGCTGAGCATGGTGCTGATCGTCCCCATCGTGCTGCACGTGTGGAAGAATTGGCAACCGATGCTGAGCTATCTGAAGCGCGGCTGGCTGATCTGGCCGCTCGGCGTCTCGCTGGTCGCCGCACTCGGCTTCGCCGCGACCGGCGTCTTCGAACTCGGTGGCGTCGGTGGCAATCCGCAGGTGGCGATGTTCCAGGCGATCGGCAACGCCCGCATCGCCGATCTCGCCCCGGTGCTGAAGGTCACCCCGGCCGAGATCGACGCCCGTCTGGCGCGGGTCGGCGTCACCGGCGTCTCGCCCGACACCTCGCTGATGGCGGCGGCCAAGGCGGCCGGCAAGGAGCCGCGCCACGTGGTGTTCTCGGTGATCATGCCGCACTGAGCGACGACCCCTTCGAAAACGACGACGACCGCGGTGCGCCCATCGACGCGCCGCGGTCGTTCCACGTTCGGGGGCCGCGTTCGGCGGGGAGGCGGCGAGCCGGATCTCAAACCGCGATGCGGTTGCGGACCTCTTCCGGGTCGACTTCCGTCTTCGTACCGGCGATCACCACCTCGCCGCGGTCGAGCACGGCGTAGCGGTCGGCGAGTTCGCGGGCGAAGTCGAAATATTGCTCGACCAGCAGGATCGCCATGGTGCCCTTGCCGCGCAGATATTCGAGGGCGCGGCCGATGTCCTTGATGATCGACGGCTGGATGCCTTCGGTCGGCTCGTCGAGGACGAGGAGGCGTGGGCGGGTGACGAGAGCCCGGCCGATGGCGAGTTGCTGCTGTTGGCCGCCGGAAAGGTCGCCGCCGCGCCGGCGCAACATGTCGCCGAGGACGGGGAAGAGTTCGAAGATCTCGTCGGGGACGTAGCGTTCCGAGCGGGGCAGGGCGGCGAAGCCGGTCTGCAGGTTCTCCTCGACCGTCAAGAGCGGGAAGATCTCGCGACCCTGGGGGACGAAGGCGATGCCGTGGCGGGCGCGATCGTAGGGAGGCGAGCGGCCGAGGTCGCGGCCTTCCCATTCGATCGAGCCGGCGGTGATCGGCTGATGACCGGTGATGGCGCGCAGGAGCGAGGTCTTGCCGACGCCGTTGCGGCCGAGCACGCAGGAGATCTCGCCGACGTGCGCCTCGACCGAGACGCCGCGCAACGCCTGGGCGGCGCCGTAGTGGAGATCGATGTTCGAGACTTTCAGCATCGTCGTCGTTCCTGTGGCGAGGCGGGGCCTCGGGCGTTCCTGCGGTTCGACGGCCCTTCGGCCGCATGGGGAGGTCCAGCCCCCCCTCCCTGGCCCTCCCCCTCGAGGGGGGAGGGAATGGTCATGGCGGCGTCGGCCCACCATCTTTTCCGTCTCGGTCGCGGCGATGCTGCGAATGAGGGTCTGCCTGGGATGACCGCGCCTCCCCATCGTCCCTCCCCCCGGAGGGGGAGGGACAGGGAGGGGGGGCGGCCTCGCGGCAGATCGCCGAGCGGGCCCTGCCGAACCTCACCGCCCCAAGTACACCTCGATCACCCGAGGGTCGCTCGCCACGTGGTCGATCGAGCCTTCCGACAGCACGCCGCCTTCGTGCAGCACCGTCACCTTGACGCCGAGTTCGCGGACGAAGGCCATGTCGTGTTCGACCACCACCACCGACTTGCCGCTCTCATGGATCCGGCGCAGCAGGGCGGCGGTCTCCATGGTTTCGGCGTCGGTCATGCCGGCGACCGGCTCGTCGACGAGCAGGAGCTTCGGCTCCTGAGCCAGCAACATGCCGATCTCCAACCACTGCTTCTGGCCGTGGGACAGGTTCTTGGCGAGGTCGGAGCGCCGCGCCGTCAGCTTGATGGTGGCGAGCAACTCGTCGATGCGGGCCGCCTCGGCGCCGGACAGGCGATGGAACAGGGTGGCGAGGGGACCGCGATCGGACTTCAGCGCCAGATAGAGATTGTCCTCCACCGTATGGCTCTCGAACACCGTCGGCTTCTGGAACTTCCGGCCGATGCCGAGTTCGGCGATGGTCGCCTCGTCGAGCTTGGTCAGATCGATCGAGCCGCCCTCGAAGGAGACCTCGCCCTCGTCGGGGCGGGTCTTGCCGGTGATGCAGTCCATCATCGTGGTCTTGCCGGCGCCGTTGGGGCCGATGATGGCGCGCATCTCGCCCGGCTCGATGGTCAGCGACAGGCCCTTCAGTGCCTTGAAGCCGTCGAACGAGACCTTGACGTCGTCGAGATAGAGCAGGGCATTGGCGGCGAGCGCTTCGGTCATGGCGTGCTCCTGGGCGTGGGGGAACGACGGCGATGGTGGTCGCGAGAGAGACGAGGCCGAGCCCCCCCTCCCTGTCCCTCCCCCTCCAGGGGGGAGGGGACGTTGGGGAGAGGACCTTCGGATCGAAGGGCCGGGCCGCGAGAGCGGCGCTCGAGCAGATTGGTGGCCGTGCTTCTCGCTTTCCCTCCCCCCTGGAGGGGGAGGGCCAGGGAGGGGGGGAGCCTCACGGCACGGCGGTAGTTGGAGACGAGTCTCGCCATCTCGTTCACTCCGCCGGTGCCGGCGCCGCGTCGCTCGGCGGGGTCGCCTTGCGCTTCGCTCGCCATTCCGACCAGGTCCCGACGATGCCCTTGGGCAGGAACAGGGTGACGAGGACGAAGAGGCCGCCGAGGGCGAAGAGCCAGAACGAGGGCAGCACGCCGGTGAACCAGGTCTTGCCCCAGTTGACGGCGACGGCGCCGACGACCGCACCGACCAGGGTGCCGCGGCCGCCCACCGCCACCCAGATCACCGCTTCGATCGAGTTGGCGGGCGAGAATTCCGAGGGGTTGATGATGCCGACCTGCGGCACGTAGAGGGCGCCGGCGAGACCGGCGAGCATCGCCGACACGGTGAAGACGAAGGTCTTGTAGGTGGCGACCCGGTAGCCGATGAAGCGGGTGCGGCTCTCGGCGTCGCGAATGGCGACGAGCACCTTGCCGAGCTTGGAATTGACGATCGCCGCGGCGAGGACGAGGCCGAGCGCCACCAAGAGGCACGACAGGGCGAACAGCGCGGCGCGGGTGCCGTCGGCCTGGACGTTGAAGCCGAGGATGTCCTTGAAGTCGGTGAGGCCGTTGTTGCCGCCGAAGCCCATGTCGTTGCGGAAGAAGGCGAGGAGCAGGGCGTAGGTCAGCGCCTGGGTGATGATCGACAGATAGACGCCGGTGACGCGGCTGCGGAAGGCGAACCAGCCGAAGACGAAGGCGAGAATGCCGGGGACGAGCACGACCATGATCATCGCGAAGGCGAAGTGGTCGAAGCCGTACCAGTACCAGGGCAGTTCCTTCCAGTTCAGGAACACCATGAAGTCGGGCAGGACGGGATCGCCGTAGACGCCGCGGGTGCCGATCTGGCGCATCAGGTACATGCCCATGGCGTAGCCGCCGAGGGCGAAGAAGGCGCCGTGGCCGAGGGAGAGGATCCCGCAGTAGCCCCACACCAGATCGAGCGCCAACGCCAACACCGCGTAGGTGGCGTATTTGCCGAAGAGGGTGACCAGATAGGTCGGCACGTGGAAGGGCGAACTCTCCGGCAGCAGGAGGTTCGAGGCCGGGACGAGGACCGCGATGGCGAGGATGACGACGAGGGCGAGGCGCACCCGGGCGTCGAGGCCGTTCTTGAGGAAATAGCCGATCATGATTCCACCGCCCGGCCCTTGAGGGCGAAGAGGCCCCTGGGACGCTTCTGGATGAAGAGGATGATGAAGACCAGCACCAGGATCTTGCCGAGGACGGCACCGGCGAAGGGCTCCAGGAACTTGTTGACGACGCCGAGCGTCAGCGCGCCGACGAGCGTACCCCAGAGATTGCCGACACCGCCGAAGACCACGACCATGAAACTGTCGATGATGTAGCTCTGGCCGAGGTTGGGCGAGACGTTGTCGATCTGGGAGAGCGCCACGCCGGCGATGCCGGCGATGCCGCAGCCGAGCCCGAAGGTCAGGGCGTCGACGAAGGGCGTGCGGATGCCCATCGCCGAGGCCATGGCGCGGTTCTGGGTGACGGCGCGCATCTGCAGGCCGGCGGGAGTCTTCTTGAGGATGAGGATCAGCCCGACGAAGACCGCCAGCGCGAAGACCACGATCCACAGCCGGCCCCAGGTCATGGTGATGTTGCCGAGCTCGAAGGAGCCGGACATCCACGACGGCGCGCCGACCTCGCGGTTGTTGGCGCCGAAGATCGAGCGCACGGTCTGTTGCAGGACCAGCGACACGCCCCAGGTGGCGAGCAGGGTCTCGAGCGGGCGACCGTAGAGGAAGCGGATGATGCCGCGCTCCAGCACCACGCCGACCGCGCCGGAAACCAGGAAGGCGAGGGGGATGGCGATGGCGAGCGACCAGTCGAAGAGGCCCGGCGCGTGGGTGCGGATCACCTCCTGCACGACGAAAGTGGTGTAGGCGCCGAGCATGACCATCTCGCCGTGGGCCATGTTGATGATGCCCATGACGCCGAAGGTGATGGCGAGGCCGATGGCGGCGAGCAGCAGCACCGAGCCGAGCGAGACGCCGTAGACGGCGTTCTGCACCGAGGCCCACATGGCGAGCGAGGTTTCGATCGCCTTCGCAGCGGTTTCCGCTGTGTCCTTGACGCGCTTCGGGGTGTCGGAGGGCAGGCCGCGCAGGGTGGCGACGGCATCCTGATCACCGCGCGCCTTGAGGACCGCGGCGGCAGCGAGGCGGGCATCCTCGCCGGCGTCGGCCTTGTGGAGGACGATCGCGGCGCGGGCGGCCTCGAAGGCGGAACGGACGCGCGCCTCACTCTCCTTGGCCAGCGCCGCTTCGATGGTGGCGAGCGCGCCTTGATCGCGCGACTTGAACACCGCTTCGGCCGCCTCGAGGCGCTTGGCCGGGTTCGGCGACATCAGGGTCAGCGAGCCGAGGGCGGCGGCGAGGACGGAGCGGACACGGTTGTTGGCGCGGACGGGCGTGAGGCCGGCGGGCGGCGTCGCGAGGGCGTCGCCGGTCGCGGCGTCGACGACGCCGGTGGCGGTGCGGATGGCGACGGTCTTCGACGCGGTGTCGAATTCGAGCTTGCCGTCCTGGATCGCCTGGACGATCGCGGCGGCGCGCGGGTGACCGCTCGACGCCACTTCGCCGATCGCGGCGACGGTGTCGGAATAGCTGTCGGCGGTGAACTTGGCCATCGCCGCGGAGATGTCCTGGGCCTTCGCGGTCGCCCCGAGGAGGGGCAGGGCGGAGAGGAACGCCAGGATCAGGAGAGCCGATCGGGCGAGGCGGCGGACGTTGGCGTTCATGCGTCTCGGGTCCCGTGGGCGGCGTGGTCGCGAGGACGGCGCCGAAGATCTGCGAACCGACCGCGGGACGCGGTCGCCCTTCTCCCCTCGCGGGAGAAGGTGCCCCGGAGGGGCGGATGAGGGCGTGCCGCGGAGCGGCATCCCGAGCCTCGCCTCGGAGCCGGCGGTGGATGCGCCTTCGGCGCGCCCCCTCATCCGGCCTTCGGCCACCTTCTCCCGCGAGGGGAGAAGGGGAGCCGGGCATTCGCCCGGCCCGGATCTCGTCGTCACGCCGATGGGCGCGAAGGGCGGACCGGAGGCGCCTCCGGTCCGCCGAACCGCATCAGCCGCCGCACTTCTTGGTGACGGTGTTGTAGTTGCCGCACTTGAGCGACACCCAGTCGGCCTCGAGGTCCTTGGAGCCGGGAAGGAAGTCGGTCCAGGCGTCGCCGGGGACGAGGTCCTTGGTCTTCCACACCACGTCGAACTGGCCGTCGGCCTTGATCTCGCCGATGAGCACCGGCTTGGTGATGTGGTGGTTCGGGAGCATCTTGGAGATGCCGCCGGTCAGGTTGGGGGCCTCGATGCCCGGGAGCGCGTCGATGACCTTGTCCGGATCGACGGTGCCGGCCTTCTCGACCGCCTTGACCCACATCTGGAAGCCGATGACGTGGGCTTCCATCGGGTCGTTGGTGACGCGCTTCGGGTTCTTGGTGAATTCCTTCCACTTGGCGATGAAGGCGTCGTTCGCCGGGTCCTTGACGGACTGGAAGTAGTTCCACGCGGCGAGGTGGCCGAGCAGCGGCTTGGTGTCGATGCCGGCGAGTTCTTCCTCACCGACCGAGAAAGCCACCACCGGGATGTCGGTGGCCTTCAGCCCCTGGTTGCCGAGTTCCTTGTAGAAGGGAACGTTGGCGTCGCCGTTGATGGTCGACACGACCGCGGTCTTCTTGCCGGCCGAACCGAACTTCTTGATGTCGGAGACGATGGTCTGCCAGTCGGAGTGACCGAACGGCGTATAGTTGATCATGATGTCTTCCGCGGCGACGCCCTTGGCCTTGAGGTAGGCCTCTAGGATCTTGTTGGTGGTGCGCGGATAGACGTAGTCGGTGCCGGCGAGCACCCAACGCTTCACTTCGCCGCCGTCCTTCGACATCAGGTAGTCGACGGCCGGGATGGCCTGCTGGTTCGGCGCGGCGCCGGTGTAGAAGACGTTGCGCTCGGACTCTTCACCCTCGTACTGGACGGGGTAGAAGAGGATGTTGTTGAGTTCCTTGAACACCGGCAGCACCGACTTGCGGCTGACCGAGGTCCAGCAGCCGAACACGGCCGAGACCTTGTCCTTGGTGATGAGTTCGCGGGCCTTCTCGGCGAACAGCGGCCAGTTGGAGGCCGGGTCGACGACGACCGCCTCGAGCTTCTTGCCGAGGACGCCGCCCTTCTTGTTCTGCTCGTCGATGAGGAACAGCATCGTGTCCTTCAGCGTCGTCTCCGAGATGGCCATGGTGCCGGAGAGCGAGTGCAGGATGCCGACCTTGATGGTGTCGGCGGCCGCCGCGGCGCCGGAGAAGGCGCCGGAGGCGATCACGGCGCCGACGAGGGCGCCGAAGGCGCGACGGGACATGGCATCGGCAACGAATTTCGACATGGACACACTCCCCCAAGAAGCGTTCGATTTCGATCTCACGAGCTCGGGTTCGAACTCGTTGGAGGGGAGCCTGGAGCCATGTTGCGCCGCGCCCTATACGTCGTCTGACGTAGGTTCTGCCCAACGGTGCGACCTGCTCGAGAAATGGGCATCATGCTGCCTATAAATTGGGCGTGATGCTGCGACGGCGAGCGAAGTCACGGCTCAGCGCGGGGTCGCGGGCCGGAGGTGCGACATTCTTTCTGCGGTGCGCCGTTCCGTTCGCGCCCGTGCGGCGCCGGCGATCGACGCCACCGGGTCGTGGGCGTCGCCCTCGGGGAGTGAGAGGCCTCGCACGGCGGCGGTTTGCATGCTTCTTGCTGTTTCGCGGGCGGTATCGAGGAGTTTTTCCGTCGTGGCCGGTCAGCAGCGCATTCTTCCCGTCCGACGCGAATACAATCGCTGGGTCGCCAACCAGACGCTCGAGGACTATGCGCTGCGCTTCACGGCGAAGAGCGCGCGCAAGTGGTCGGCGCCGCGCGTCGCCCAGACCGCCATCGGGGCGATCTCGTTCCTGGCGCTCGAAGCGATCGGCGGGGCGATCACGCTGGCGCACGGGGTGGTCAACGCCACCGCGGCCATCCTCGCGGTCTCGGTGATCCTGCTGGTCACCGGCCTGCCGATCGCCCGGACCGCGGCGCGCTACGGCGTCGACATCGATCTTCTCACCCGCGGTGCCGGCTTCGGCTACATCGGCTCGACCGTCACGTCGCTGATCTACGCCAGCTTCACCTTCATCCTCTTCGCCATCGAGGCGTCGATCATGTCGGGGGCGCTGGAACTCGCCTTCGGCATCCCGCTGTGGCTCTCCTACATCCTCTCAGCACTGGCGGTGATCCCGCTGGTGATCTACGGCATCACCGCGATCTCGCGCTTCCAGCTGTGGACCCAGCCGTTCTGGATCGTCCTCAACATCGCCCCTTTCGCCTTCATCGCCTGGAAGGATCCGGCGCAGTTCGCGGCGTGGTGGCAGTTCGGGGGGGTGTCTCGGGGCGGGGTGCCGGGGACGGCGTTCGAGGAGTTCGATCTCGTCCGTTTCGGCCTCGCCTCGTCGGTGATCCTGGCCCTGATGCCGCAGATCGGCGAACAGGTCGACTTCCTGCGCTTCCTACCGGCCGAGGGCGGGAAGGCGGGCGAGGGGAGGGGCCTGCGCGCCGCGCTCGGGCGGCTCGGCCAGCGGCTCGGCACCTTCTTCGCCGGCGCCGGTTGGGTGGTGCTCGGCCTGCCCAAGCTCTTCGCCGGGTCGCTGCTGGCGGTGATCGCGCTGCGCCTGGGTGTGCCCGCGGAACATGCCGGCGAGCCGGCGCACATGTTCCAGGTGGCGTTCTCCTACATGCTGCCGTCGAAGGAGGCGGCGACGGTGCTGACCGCCGCCTTCGTCGTGGTGTCGCAGCTCAAGATCAACGTGATGAACGCCTATGCCGGGTCGCTCGCCTGGTCGAACTTCTTCTCGCGGCTGACCCATTCCCACCCCGGCCGGGTGGTGTGGCTGGTGTTCAACGTGTCGATCGCGCTCCTCTTGATGGAGCTCGGTATCTACGAGGCGCTGGAGAAGACGCTCGGGCTGTTCGCCATCGTCGCGGTGGCGTGGCTGGGGGCGATCACCGCCGATCTCGCGATCAACAAGCCGCTGGGGCTCGCGCCGCCGGGCATCGAGTTCATGCGGGCGCATCTGTGGGACGTCAATCCGGTCGGGGTCGGGTCGATGGCGATCGCCACGGCGCTGGCGCTGGCGGCGGCGACCGGCGCCTTCGGCGAGATCGCCCGAGCCTTCGCGCCCTTCGTGGCGCTGGCGACGGCGCTCGTCACCGCGCCGCTCATCGCCTGGGCGACCGACGGGCGCTACTATCTGGCGCGCAAGCCGAAGAGCGAGTGGCGGGCGCAGGACACCATCCGCTGTTCGGTGTGCGAGCATCCGTTCGAGCCGGAGGATACCGCCCATTGCCCGGCCTACGACGCGCCGATCTGCTCGCTGTGCTGTTCGCTCGACGCCCGCTGCGGCGACCTGTGCAAACCGCAGGCGCGGATCTCGGCGCAGGCGCGCGGCGCCGTCGCGGCGCTGCTGCCGGAGCGGATCGGCCGGCTGCTCAGGCCGCGGTTGGCCGAATACGTCGCGGTGCTGACGGCGATTTCGGTGGCGATCGGCGTCGTGCTCTTCGCCATCCACGCCCGCTCGGCGGTCGGCTCGGCGGAGGCGGAGGCGGCGCTGACGCGGGCGCTGTGGTCGGCCTTCTTCGTGCTCTTCATCGTCGCCGGCGTGGTCGCCTGGTTCTTCGTGCTGGCGCACGAGAGCCGGCGGGTGGCGCAGGAGGAATCGGCGCGTCAGACCGGGCTGCTGCTGGACGAGATCGCCGCCCACGAACGTACCGACGCCGAATTGCAGAAGGCGAAGGAGGCGGCCGAGGCGGCGAACTTCGCCAAGAGCCGTTATCTCGTCGGTCTCTCCCACGAGCTGAGGACGCCGCTCAACGCCGTCCTCGGCTACGCCCAGATCCTGGAGCGCGATGCGGGCGTGCCGCCGACGCGCGCCAACGCGGTGCGCGTCATCCGCCGCTCGGCCGAGCATCTCTCCGGGCTGATCGACGGGCTTCTCGACATCTCCCGCATCGAGGCGGGGCGGCTCGAACTCGCCCGCAACGAGATCCGCCTGCCCGACTTCCTCGACCAGCTCGTCGACATGTTCCGCCTCCAAGCCGAGGCCAAGGGGCTCGCCTTCCGCTTCACCCGGCCGACTCGGCTGCCGGAACTGGTGGTCACCGACGAGAAGCGGCTGAAGCAGATCCTGGTCAATCTCATCTCCAACGCCATCAAGTTCACCGATCGCGGCTCGGTCCATCTCGATCTCAACATGCGGCACGAGATCGCCACCTTCACCGTCACCGACACCGGACGGGGGATCGCCGAAGCCGACATCGCCCACATCTTCGAGCCGTTCGAGCGCGGCCGCACCGCCAAGGGGGCGCCGGGGCTGGGGCTGGGCCTGACCATCTCGAAGATGCTGGTGACGTTGATGGGCGGCGACATCCGCGTCGACAGCACGCCCGGCGAGGGCAGCCGCTTCCGAGTGCGGGTGCATCTCGGGGTGCGCGCCGATCCGGTCGCCGAGCCGGCGCCGCGGCCGCGCCGCGGTTACGCGGGGCCGCGGCGGACGATCATGGTGGTCGACGACGATCCCGATCATCGCGGCGTGGTGCGTGCGGCTCTGGAGCCGCTGGGCTTCACCGTCGCCGAGGCCGAGGACGGGCCTTCGGCGTTGACGCTGGCGGCGGAGATCCGACCGGACCTCTTCCTGCTCGACATCTCGATGCCGGGCATGGACGGTTGGGAGGTGGCGCGGCGGCTGCGCGAGGCGGGGCACGGAGCGGCGCCGATCGTCATCCTGTCGGCCAACGTCGGCGACACCGCTCCGCCGGCCGGCGCGGAGGCGGCGCACGACGAGGTGCTCGCCAAGCCCTTCGATCTCGCACGCCTCTTCGACATCCTGCAGACCCGCCTCGGGCTCGAGTGGCTCGACGCGGAGGGGCCGGAGGCGCCGCGGCCGGTCCCGCAACCGCCGCCGCCGGCCGCATCGGCTCCGGCCGTGGCCGACGCCGGCGTCGGTGCGGCTCCCGATCGGGTGGAGATCGCCGAGATGTTGCAACTCGCCCGGATCGGCTATGTCCGGGGTCTCGATCAGAAGCTGACGGCGGTCGAGGCGCGGCTCGTCGCGGCGGGGAACGGTCCCGATCCGCGCCTCGTCGAGTTGCGCCGCGCCCTGGCCGCCTTCGATCTCGGGCGGGTGGTGAGCGAACTGGAGAGCTTCGATGTCGACGTCTGAGGCCTCATCGACCCGCGACATCGTCCTGGTGGTCGACGACACGCCGGATACGCTCGGTTTCCTCACCGAAGCGTTGGAGGCGGGCGGCGCCATGGTGCTGGTGGCGACGGGGGGCGAACAGGCGCTGACCATCGTCGAGCGCATCACCCCGGACGTCATCCTGATGGACGCGGTGATGCCGGGGATCGACGGGTTCGAGACCTGTCGGCGGCTGAAGCGGCTCGCCGCCACCGCCGACGTGCCGATCATCTTCATGACCGGCCTCTCCGAGACCGAGCACATCGTCGAGGGGCTGTCGGCCGGTGGCGTCGACTACGTCACCAAGCCGATCGTGCTCGACGAACTCACCGCCCGCATCCGCGTCCACCTCGCCAATGCCCGGCGCGAACGCTCGGCGCGCATGGCGCTCGACACCGCGGGGCGCTACCTGCTCGCCACCGACGCCGCCGGCCGCATCGCCTGGGCGACGCCGCAGGCGGCGCGCCTCCTCGCCGAAGTCGGCGCGGAGGAGGGCGGCGAGACGGCGCTGCCGTCGGAGGTCCGCGCCGAGATCGCGCGTCGGTCGACGGGCGAAGGCGAGGGGGCGATCGCCCTGCCGGCGAGCGGCGAGCGGCGGGTGAGCCTCACCTTCCTCGGCCGCACCGGCGAGGACGAGTTGCTGTTCCGCCTGACCAGCGAGGAGAGCGGCGGCGAGGAGGCGGCGTTGCGCCGGCGCTTCCAGCTCACCGGCCGCGAGGCGGAGGTGCTGCTGTGGATCGCCCGCGGCAAGTCCAACCGCGACATCGGCGACATCCTCGGGCTCTCACCACGCACCGTGAACAAGCACCTCGAGCAGGTCTATTCGAAGCTCGGGGTGGAGAACCGGGCTTCGGCCGCGGTGATGGCGCTGAAGGCGATCGGGTGAGGAGTGCGGCGCCCCGCCGGCATCGCAGCGGTGACCGGCCGATTCGGAGGCGCCGGCGTGGTACGGGTGTCGTCGAGAAATCTCGGGTCAAATCGGTCGCCTCGAGTATATTTCATACGTATAAATTCATATATCGACTTCCGTCATCACGGAAATCATTCCGTTCTGCTCTCGGTGAATTCGTCGTCTGGTTGAGGCTTGCTGTGAAATTATAAAAATTACCGAAATGAACAGCGGTCGATGGCGTCGCGGGCTGCTTGGTTAACTCTACGGAAACGAAGATGGAAGTCCCATCGGATCGATCTGTGGGAGGAACCTATGCCGCGCTTCGACCGAATCGATCTGCGTAAGAAGATGATCTCGCTGATGGTCGTGAGTCTCGTCGGCTTGGGGACCATCACGGGTGTCGCCTGGCTCGGCGCGAACTCGACGAGTTCGGCCTATGACAAGGCATCGACGGCGACCGAGGAGGTGATCTCGGCGGAACGGATGCGGGGGCGGATCGAAGAGACCTCGCTCACCGTGTCGCGCTTCCTCGCCAAACCGCGATCGGAGACGGCACAAGAGGCCGAAGAGGCGTTGCGGGATGCCGGGGAGACCGCGCGGCGGCTCTCACTTTCGCCGGTCGAGACGGTGGCGCGCGAGAGCGCCCGGATCTCCACGGAGATCGAGAAGATCGCGCAGATGGTGCGCGATACCGTCGCTGTGCAGACCGAACTCGGCTTCGACGAGAGCGCCGGCCTCGCCGGGCGTCTTCGCCAAGCGGTCCACGCCCTGGAGGCGCGGATCAAACTCGCCGAGTCGTCCGGCGTGTCGATGGCGACGATCGATCGGTTGCAGGTCGAGGTGTTGATCCTGCGGCGCCACGAGAAGGATTTCATGCTGCGGGGCGGCGCCAAGTACCTCGAGGCCTTCGCGGATGGGATGAAGAAGCTCGAGGCCGATCTCGGGCGTGCCGGTTTCGACGCCGACACCGGAAGTGCGCTGACCGGGCTTCTGTCCTCCTACGGCCGCGATTTCAAGGCGTGGTCGATCCGACGGGGTGCTCTCACCGACAAGTCCCGAGACTTCTTCGCGGCGACCGAGGCGCTCGACCCGATCGCGCGCACTCTCTCCAAGAGCGCCATGGAGCGGGCCGCGGTGGCGGAAGCCACGATGCTACGGACGTCCGACAATGTGAAATTGGGCCTGATCTTCGTGTCGGTTCTGATCATCGCGCTCGAGATCGTGCTCGCCCGCCTCATCATCGGGTCGATCACCCGACCGATCGCGGCGATCGCGTCCGGTATGAAGCGGATCGGCGAAGGCGACTTCGCCGTCGCCCTGCCGACGGTGACGTCGCGCGACGAGATCGGACTGCTCGCCGATGCGGCGGTGGATTATCGCGAGAGTGCGCGCGAGCGCGACCTCTTCACCCGGAAGGCGGCCGAGGAAGCGGAGCGCGACCGGCTCCAGAAGCGCGCGATGGAGACCGCGGTCGAGATGTTCCGGAAAGGCATCTCACAGGTGCTGTCCCGCTTGACCGAGCAGACGCAGACCATGCGGGACACGGCGGAGACACTCGCCGTCGTCTCCGGCAAGGCGCGCGACGGCACCAGCTCGGCGAGCGCCGCATCTCACGTGGCGTCCAGCAACGTCCAATCGGTGGCTGCGGCGACCGAGGAGTTCGGCGCCGCGATCCGCGAGATTTCCGGTCAGGCGCAGAAGACCAGCGAAGTCGTGGCGCGCGCCGCCGACATCGCCCATGACACCGACACCGACGTGACGGCACTGGCGCAGGCGGCGGAACGGATCGGCGCGGTCGTCGATCTCATCCGCGACATCGCCGGTCAGACCAACCTTCTGGCGCTCAACGCCACCATCGAGGCGGCCCGCGCCGGGGACGCCGGCCGCGGCTTCGCGGTCGTCGCCTCCGAGGTCAAGATTCTGGCCGAACAGACCGCCAAGGCCACCGAAGAGATCTCCGCCCAGATCGACGGTATCCAGCGATCGACGACCAAGGCGGTCGACGCGATCCGCGGCATCGTCGGCACGATCCGTGAGGTCGAGGGCCTCGCCGCGGCGATCGCGGCGGCGGTCGAAGAACAGGAGGCCGCCTCGCACGACATCTCCGAGGCGATCACCCGCGCCGCCGGCGGATCGTCCCAGGTGGCACGTGACGTGGGGTTGGTCGCCGGGGCCGTCGACGAGACGGACCAGAGCGTCGGCATGGTCGGCGGCGTGGTCGAGGCGCTGTCGGCGGTGGCGGATCAACTGACTGTGGACGTCGAGACCTTCCTCGCCGACGTCCGCTCGAACCGCGCCACTGCGGCGGCTTGACGCAACGTCCGGTCGATCCACGGGTTCGCGGCGGGGGGCCGCGTTGACGCTGTGGCGAGGGATCTCTAGGTTCGGCGCGCATATATGAGCAAAACGAGATATAAGCGCCCGTGTCCCCCATCGCCCTCCTCGCCGGTCTCGCCACCGGCTTCATGCTCGGCCTGTTCGGTTCCGGCGGTTCGATCATCACGCTACCGGCGCTGATCTATCTCGCCGGGGTGGAGACCAAGCCGGCGATCGCCATGAGCCTCGGCATCGTCGGCGTCACCGCGGCGATCTCGGCGGCGACGCATTGGCGGCGCGGCAACATCAACGTGCCGGTGGCGGCGGTGTTCGGCCTCTTCGGGGTGATCGGCACCTACATCGGGGCGCGCATCGGCATCCTGGTGCCGGCGCTCCTGCAACTGCTGCTGTTCGCCGGCACCATGTTCGTCGCGGCGTTCCGCATGCTCAATCCGCGCAAGATCGAGCCGAAGGCGACCGCTCTGTTGCGCCTCGACGGCGATGCGAGCGGCAGGATGGTCTGCCTCGATCTGGGGAGCGCCGGCCACATCGCCGTCCACGGCATCGTCGTCGGCGTGCTCACCGGCGTGGTCGGGGTCGGCGGCGGCTTCCTGATCGTGCCGGCGCTGGTGTTGCTCTCCGGCCTGCCGATGAAGCAGGCGGTGGGCACGTCGCTGGTGGTGGTGGCGGCCAAGTCCTTCGCCGGGTTCGCCGGCTATCTCGGCGCGGTGGCGATCGATTTCAAGTTGATGGCGATCTTCACCGCGGTGGCGGTGGCCGGCAGCTTCGCCGGCGGCGTCGTCTCCCATCACATGAGCCCGGAGAACACCCGCAAGGGCTTCGCCGTCTTCCTGGTGATCGTCGCCACCTACATCGTGGTGCGCGAGACGCTTTGGCGGTGAGGGAGCTGGTCGTCCGATCGATGATCGGGCGCGCCGGTGCGGCGCCGCTTCAGTTCACCGCCTGACGGCGAGCGACGAAGTGGCCGTCCTCGGTGCGGGTGAAGGCCTCGTCGATCTGCGGGTGGCGCAGGGGCAAGCCGCTGTCGTCGGGCACGAGGTTCTGCTCGGAAACGTAGGCGACGTATTCGCTTTCCGCGTTCTCGGCATAGAGATGGTAGAACGGCTGGTCCCTGGAAGGACGGACGTCCTCGGGGATCGCCTGCCACCATTCCTCGGTGTTGGCGAAGACCGGGTCGACGTCGAAGATCACGCCGCGGAACGGGAAGACGCGGTGGCGTACCACCTGACCGATGCCGTATTTGGCGATCCGCATCTGCGGTTCGGCGATCTCGCGTTCTCCGATCACGATCCGGCTCCTGTTTCACCCTCCGCTCGTCGACGGGCGCCGAGGGCGGCCCGATGACGAGGGTCGGTCTTCCACAGGCCATGGAGGCCGGCGCGAAGTCAAGGTTGCGGCGCAGCACGACGGCGAGGCCGAGGCCGAACGGCGGGAAATTCTGCTGTCGTGTCGAAGAATTGCAACAATTGCCGACGGCATGCCCCGGGCGATCACTCGATGTCGGTTCGGAGATCTCCGACCCATCCGGACGTCCCTCTTCCTTCCCTCCTGGTCGGGGAAGGCGCTGCGAAGGGGCGGACGAGACGGTGCCGCGCGGGCGGCGATCGGACCATCGGCGAGCATCGTGGATCGACGAGAGGCCCAGCTCCCTCATCCGCCCTTCGGGCACCTTCTCCCGCAGGGGGAGAAGGGACATCCGCGGCGTTTCCCTTGCTCCGAGCCATGTCGGCACCGCTTCGCGCGATCACCCCGACAGCCGGCGGGGCGCGACGGAGATCGTGAGGTACCACCCGGCGGCGCGATGCGCGTCGGCGGTGATTTCCGCGTCTCGGTCCACGGCAGGGGCGGTGGTGCACCTCGCTCGCGCTCGGCGCACCGGCCGCGGGGACGCCTCAAAGCCCGTAGGCGGCGGCCAGTTCCGGGTCCTTGGAGGCGACGAGCCGCGCCAGATCGACGATGACCTTGGCCTGCTTCCAGGTGGCGTCGTCCTGCATCTTGCCGTCGATCATCACCGCGCCGGTGCCGTCGGGCATGGCGTCGAGGATCTTCTTGGCGAAGGTCACTTCGCCCGGATCGGGCGAGAAGACGCGCTTGGCGATGTCGATCTGGGTCGGGTGCAGCGACCAGGCGCCGAGGCAGCCCATGAGGAAGGCGTTGCGGAACTGCGCTTCGCAGGCGGCGAGATCGGCGAAGTCGCCGAACGGGCCGTAGAACGCCTTGATGCCGGCCGACTGGCAGGCGTCGACCATCTTGGCGACGGTGTAGTGCCACAGGTCCTGCTGGAAGCGGGTGCGCGGGGCGTCGCCCTTGGCGTCCTCGAGCACCTGATACTCGGGATGGCCGCCGCCGACGCGGGTGGTCTTCATGCCGCGCGAGGCGGCGAGATCGGCCGGGCCGAGGCTCATGCCGTGCATGCGCGGGCTCGCGGTGGCGATCGCCTCGACGTTCTTGACGCCTTCCGCCGTCTCCAGGATGGCGTGGATCAGGATCGGCTTCTTCACGCCGTGCTTGGCCTCGAGCTGGGCGAGGAACTGGTCGAGGAAGTGGATGTCCCAGGGGCCCTCGACCTTGGGCAGCATGATGACGTCGAGCTTGTCGCCGAGTTCGGCGACGATCTCGGTGACGTCGTCGAGCACCCAGGGCGAGTTCAGGCAGTTGATGCGGGTCCACAGCCCCGTGCCGAGGGCGGCGAAGTCGGTGGCCTTGCCCATTTCGATGAAGCCCTTGCGGGCGGCGATCTTCTGGTCGGCGGGGATGGCGTCCTCGAGGTTGCCCAGCACCACGTCGACCTTCGCGGCGAGCTCCGGCACCTTGGCGCGGACCTTCTCCATGTGCGGCGGCACGAAGTGGATCATGCGCTCGAGCGTCACCGGCAGTTCGCGGAAGGGCTCCGGGGCGCCGATGGCGAGCGGCTTGAAGAAGGCCTTGGGGGTCTTGGACGTCATGGGAACCTCCGGAAGACGGGCGCACGAAATCGCCCGTCGCTGCGGTGCAAAAGGATCGGCGCGATCTAATCCCGGTGCCGGAGGATGCGCAAGTCGACGGAGGTCGGGGGGCGTATCGGGCGCGGCGCGGCGTCGCGGGTCACCGTCGAGGTGGCGGTTCGTCCGACGTGGCGGCCTCGCGCATGGGTCTTCTGCGTCGGCGAGCGGTTGACGGACACGGGGGCCTTGGCCCTAGATTTCGCCGGCTTCAAACGATTGGGATCGGTGCGGCGGAGATTCGTCCGGCGGCTGTTCCCCTCGACCGGGCCGTCTCCGGCGGAAGGCGCGATCGCATCCCATGCAACAGGTTCTCTCCCTCGCGCTTCCCTTTTTCGGGTTGATCTTCATCGGCTGGGCGACGGCCAAGCTGCGCAAGCTGCCGGCCGAAGGGCTCGCCTGGCTCAACTTCTTCATCGTCTACGTGTCGCTGCCGGCGCTGTTCTTCCAGCTCCTGTCGAAGACGCCGATCGAGCAGTTGACCAACTGGTCCTTCATCGTCGGCACGACCTTCTCCACCTATGCCGTCTTCGCCGTGTCGCTGCTCGTCGGCATCCTGTTCAACGCCGGCGATCTCCGGTCCGCCACCATCGTCGCGGTGGCGGGGGCCTATTCCAACATCGGCTACATGGGGCCGGGGCTGACGCTCGCCGCTCTCGGGCCTGAGGCGACGGTCCCGACGGCGCTGGTCTTCTGCTTCGACAACGCCATGCTGTTCACGCTGGCGCCGCTCCTGATGGCGCTCGCCGGCGAGAAGCAGAGCCCGTGGTCGACGGCGATCGCCATCCTCAAGCGCATCTTCCTGCATCCGTTCATCCTGGCGACCATCGTCGGCGTGGCGGCGGCAGCGCTGCACGTTCGCCCGCCTGTCATCATCGACAAGATGCTCACCTCGTTGATGCAGGCGGCGGCTCCTTGCGCGCTCTTCGCCATGGGCGTGACGGTGGGCCTGCGCCCGGTGGAGAAGATCACGCTCGAGATCCCGGTGGTGCTGTTCATCAAGCTGATCGTCCACCCGGTGCTGGTCTTCCTGCTCCTCACCTGGATCGGCGGCTTCGATCGGGTGTGGCTGATGACGGCGCTCTTGATGGCCTGCCTGCCGCCGGCGCTCAACGTCTACGTCATCGCCCAGCAATATCACTCGCATGTCTCCCAGGCCTCGACGATCGTGCTGATGGGGACGCTGGTCTCGGTGGTCACGGTCACCGGCTTCCTGTGGCTGGTCACCAACGACCTGCTGCCGCACGTGCGCTGAGGCGCGGGGGGCGGGCACCGCGACGCGGGGCGGCTCTGACCGAACGGCAGTTCCCGCCGTCGGCCTCGTCGGGCTAATTTCATTCGGCGGTGATCGACCGCCCCATAACGACGTCCGAAATCCCGAGGAAACCCCATGACCGCTACTCCCGCCGATCAGCGCCCTCTCGCGGGCGTCACCGTGCTCGACTTCTCGACCCTGCTGCCGGGGCCGCTCGCCACGCTGATGTTGGCCGAGGCCGGGGCGCGGGTGATCAAGATCGAGCGTCCGGGCGGCGAGGACATGCGCATCCACGGGCCGATCGTCGGGACCGGGGCCGAGGCGATGTCGGCCTATTACGCGGTGCTCAATCGCGGCAAGGAGATCGTCACGCTCGACCTGAAGAGCGCCGACGCGGTGGATAAGCTAAGGCCGCTGATCGAGACGGCCGACGTGGTGATGGAGCAGTTCCGTCCCGGCGTGATGGAGCGGCTCGGTCTCGGCTACGAGGCGCTGGCGGCGATCAATCCGAAGATCGTCTACTGCGCCATCACCGGCTATGGCGCGACGGGTCCGCGGGCGGCGGCGCCGGGCCACGACCTCAACTATCAGGCGACGACGGGGGCGCTGTCGATCGGCCGGCTGCCGCGCGTCGATCCGGCGCCGCCGGGGCTGCTCGCCGCCGACATCGCCGGCGGCACGTTCCCGGCGGTGATCAACATCCTGTTGGCGCTGCTCGGCCGCGAGAAGACGGGGCGGGGCACCCGTCTCGACATCGCGATGACCGACGCGATGTTCACCTTCGGCTTCTTCCCGCAGGCGGAAGCGGCGGTGAACGGCCGCTTCCCCGATCCGGGCGAGCCGATCTTCGTCGGCTCGTTGCCGCGCTATTCGCTCTATCGCACCAAGGACGAGCGGCTGCTCGCGGTCGGATCGCTCGAGGAGAAGTTCTGGCTCGCCTTCTGCGACGTCATCGACCTGCCGGCGAGCCTCAGGAACGACCGGGCGACGCCGGTGGAGACGCGGGCGGCGGTCACCGAGAAGGTGGCGGCGCGGACCCATGCGGAGTGGGCGCAACTGCTCGAGGGCACCGAGTTCTGCGTCACGCCGGTCGCGAGCCTCGCCGAGGCGCTCGCCGATCCGCATTTCGTGGCGCGCGGCCTCTTCGCCCATTCGGTGTCGACCCCGTCGGGCACGGTACTGCCCGCCGCGGTGGTGCCGATCGCGCCGCAATTCCGCGCCGAACCGGGTGTGGTGCCGGCGCCGGGGCTATGAGGGGCGGCATCGCGGGATTCGTCGGGTGCAAGTCGCGTCGCTCATCGCACCCTATGTCGCCCGCCTCCACCGCCGCAGCGCCGGCTTCATGAAGTCGAACGCCACGGGCGCGGAGAGGCCGGCGGCGACGGCGACGGCGAGCGAGGCGGGGTCGGGCACGGCGAAGCGGAAGAGCTCTCGCAGCCAGGGCACCGCGATGACGGTGACGAGCGCCGTCGTGGCGGCCGCGGTGATCGCCCAGGAGGCGAGGCTGCCGGGGCGGAAGAGGCGGGTGAGCGTCAGTCCGGCGGTGGCGTCGACCTGGACGAGGGCGAGGTTGCCGGTGGTCAGGGCGACGAAGGTGAGGGTGCGCGCGATGTCGGCCGAGAAGCCGGCGCGCGACGCCCAGACGTGGACGCCGAGGCAGGCGACGAGAATGCCCGCTCCCTGCGCCAGTCCCCACAGCAACTGACGCAACCCGACGAAGGGTTCGTCGAGGGCGCGCGGCGGCCGCTCCATGATGCCGGGCTCCTCGCGTTCGTTCTCGAAGGCGAGCGAGCAGATCGGGTCGATGACCATCTCGGTCAGCACCACGTGCAGCGGCAGCATCACCGGCGGGGCGCCGAAGACGACCGGCAGCAGGGCCAGTCCGGCGATCGGCACGTGGATGGCGGCGATGTAGATCATCACCTTGCGCAGGTTGTCGAAGATGCGGCGGCCGAGCCGCACACCGGCGACGATCGAGCCGAAATCCTCGTCGAGGAGCACGATGTCGGCCGCCTCCTTGGCGACATCGGTGGCGCGCGGGCCGATGGCGATGCCGCAATGGGCGGCCTCGAGGGCGGGGGCGTCGTTGACGCCGTCGCCGGTCATGGCGACGACCTCGCCCGAGGCCTGGAAGGCGCGCACCAGACGCAGCTTCTCCGAGGGCATGACGCGGGCGTAGACGTCGACGTGGCGCACCTTCGCGGCCAGGTCTTCGTCGGAGAGTTCGGCGATCTCCGGGCCGGTGAGGATGGCGACGGGGCCCTCGGCGAAGCCGACGGGGCGATCGACGCCGCGGCCGATGCCGGCCTTGGTGGCGATGGCGCGGGCGGTCTCGGGGTGGTCGCCGGTGATCATGACGACGCGGATGCCGGCGCGGTGGGCTTCGGTGATCGCCGCCGGCACGGTCGGGCGCAGCGGATCGGCGAAGCCGACGAGGCCGACGAGATCGAGCGAGAAAGAGGTCTGGTGGGTCGGCGCCGGGCTCGCGTCCCACTTGCCCTCCGCCACCGCCAGGATGCGCAGACCCTGGTTGGCGAGGCGCTCGACCCGGGCGAGGAGGGCGTCGGTCTCGGCGTCGGAGAGGCCGCAGAGCCGGGCGACCGCTTCCGGCGCGCCCTTGGTGGCGACGAGGCTCGCGCCGTTCGGGCCGCGCCACAGCCGGGTCATGGCGAGGAGGCCGGGGGCGACGGCATAATCCGCCTCGAGCCCGTGGTCGGCCGGGTGGACGGGACCGTCGAGGCGGGTGTCGGCGGCGGAGACCAGGGCGCGATCGATCGGATCGAAGCCCTCGGCGCGGCTCGCCCGTGCGGCGACCGCCAATACCCGTGCGAGCGCCGGGGAGAGCGGTGAGGCGGCGGCGCCGTCGTCGAAGCGGATCTCTTCGCCGTCGCTGGCGAGAGCGACGAGATCCATGCGGTTGGCGGTGAGCGTGCCGGTCTTGTCGGTGGCGAGGACGGTCGCCGCGCCGAGCGTCTCGATGATCGCGGGGCGGCGGGTCAGCACCTGGACGCGGGCGAGGCGCTCGGCGCCGAGTGCCACGAAGATCGCCAGCGCCATCGGGAACTCTTCCGGCAGCATGGCCATGGCCAGCGCCAGACCGGCGAGGATGCCTTCGACCCAACTGCCGCCGGTCATGTGGACCAGGATCACCAGGGCGACCGAGGCGGCGGCGCCGAAGACGGCGAAGGCGCGCACCAGTCCGGCGATGGCGCCCTGGAGCGTCGTCGCCGCCGGATCGATGGTGGCGAGCGAGGCGCCGATGGCGCCGACGACGGTCGCCGGTCCGGTGCGCGCCACTTCGGCGAGGCCGCGGCCGGAGACGGCGAGGGTGGCGGCATAGAGTTCGGGCCGATCGTCGCCGCCGGGGCGGACGTCGGCGAAGGGCGCCGAGGGCTCGGCCTGTTTGCGGACGGGGACGCCTTCGCCGGTGAGGAGCGATTCGTCGACGACCAGGGCGTGATTGTCGCGCAGCACCGCGTCGGCGGCGATGCGTTCGCCTTCCTCGATCACCAGGAGATCGCCGGGGACGACTTCGCGCGCCGGGACGACGCGCTCGCGCCCGCCGCGCCGCACCCGGGCGGTGGGGGCGGAGAGATCGCGCAACGCCGAGAGCGCCCGCTCGCCGCGCACCTCCTGGAAGATGACGAGGCCGACGGTGAGACAGGCGAAGACGCCGAGCGCCAGACCCTCGCGCGGATCGCCGAGGGTGAGATAGAGTGCCGCCGCGATCAGCAGCATCAGGAACATCGGCTCCGAGAGCACGCTCTTCAGGATGGCGAGGAGGCCGCGGGCGCCGGGGCTCGGCAGTTCGTTGGCGCCGAGGGCGAGACGCCGCGCCGCTTCCGCCTCGTCGAGACCGCGGAGGGGAGCCGGGGTGGGGACGGGGAGAGGAGTGCCCGGTCGGTCGCCGATCTCGAGATTCGCGGACATGGCGATACCCCTTACTCCGTCTCTCCCCCTCGCGGGTGGAGAGGACCATTCGCACGGCGCGCGAGTGCCGACGCCGCCACTCCGCTCGCCGCCGTCGTCCCCGGCGAGCCCGAAGAGCGAGGGAAGGGGACCCATTGGCCTCTCTATTCACGGGGAGGCTAATGGGTCCCCTTCCCCTCCGCGCCTTTCGGCGCTCCGGCCGGGGACGACGGCCGATGGTCCGATCGAGTCCAGAGGACCCGCAATCCCGAGTTCCGACTTCACCGGCCGGCGCTTCGGCTCCCTCCGCGAGCACCCGGTGCAGCGTGCGCCTTCCGCATTTCGGCTCCCCCGAGAGGAGCGAGAACGACCGTCCCCGCTCACACCGCCGCGATGTCGAGGCCGCGCATCAGGCGTGGCGTCGACCAGGATGGGGTCAGGCCCTCGCGCATGACGAGGCGGCGCAGCGGGCCGATGGAATTGGCGAGGGCGAAGCCGAGCGAGCGGGCCGCCTGGACCGGCAGCAGATCGGAGAGCAGCGCCCGGTTGGCGACGTCGACACCGCGGGTGCGGGTCTCGACGTCGAGGCGGCGCGACTTCTCGTAGGCGCGCAGCGTCTCCTCCGATCCGATATCCTTCTTGGCGCGGGCCGCTTCGGCGAGGATCTCGGCGAGCGAGGCGATGTCGCGCAACGACAGGTTCAGCCCCTGGGCGCCGATCGGCGGGAAGGTGTGGGCGGCTTCGCCGACCAGCGCCACGCGTTTCGTGCCGTGGTTGTCGGCGATCATCGAGGAGAGCGGCCAGACCTGCCGGCCGGGCTCGACGGTGAAGCGGCCGAAGAGCGAATGGGCGCGGCGCTCGAGTTCGAGGGCGAGGGCATCGTCGTCGAGATCCCTCAGCCGCTCGGCCTCCTGCGGTCGTTCGACCAGCACCACCGAGGAGCGGTTGCCCGGCAGCGGCACCAGCACGTAGGGGCCGTGGGGGCCGTGGAATTCGGTGGAGACGAAACGGTGCGGCACCGGATGGGAGAGGTTCAGCACCAGCGCCGACTGGGGATGGGCCCAGGCGGTGGTGCCGATACCGGCGGCCTCGCGCAGCCGCGATTTCTTACCGTCGGCGGCGACGACGAGGCGAGCGGCGACGGTCTCGCCGGTCGACAGCGTCAGGCGAGCCGTGTCGGTGCCGAGGTCGGCGGCCTCGACCGCGGCTTCGATGCGGGTCAGACGCGGCGCCGTCGCCACGTGCGCGTCGAGGATGGTCGTCAGGGCCGAGTTGACGATGTTGACGCCGAAGGTGTCGAGCCCGATCTCGGCGGCGCGGAAGCTGGCTTCGGGGGCACGGATCAGCCGGCCGGTGTCGTCGACGAGACGCATCACCGCGAGATTCGCGCCGGCGGCGGCGATCTCCGCCCACAGGCCGAGAGTCTCGAAGAATTTGACCGAGCCGCCGAGGAGGGCGGTGGTGCGGACGTCGTCGGGCCGGGTCTTCGGCGCGATCAGCGCGGTCGCGAAGCCGGTGCGGGCGAGGAGGAAGGCCGCTGCGAGCCCGGCCGGGCCGGCGCCGACGACGGCGACGTCGAAGGTGGCGGGGGCGGTCGAGGCGGTCATGGGCGGGCTCCGAGGACGACGGCGACGAGGCCGCGGACGACATCTTCCTTCATATGGGAACGCAAGGGCGAGCCGCGACCCCGGATGGTCACCTATAGCGCGGCCGGCGAGACCTGTCGCGGGGCGCGGGGGCCGCGTGGATTTCGGGGCCCTCGCATGCCATTTCGTCGCTTGTCCGATTCCTGCGACCGTGTTCGCCTTTCGTATGTTGGACCCGAGGACGAATCCATGATCGCCCCGATCTCGGCAGACGAGCACGAGCATGCGGTGCTCGTTCTGGAACGCGCCGCGCTGGCCCGCTGGTGCCGCGGCGATCCGTCCGGCTTTCTCGAGATCTCGGATCGCGACGTCTCCTATTTCGACCCGTTCCGCGTCGGCCGCATCGACGGGCTCGCGGCGCTGACGGCCTATTACGAGATGTTGCGCGGCCGGATCTCGGTGGTCGCCTGGCAGATCCTCGAGCCGCGCGTCGAGGAGATCGGCGAGATCTCGCTGCTCTCCTACCGCTTCCGCTCGTGGGGCGAAGGCGGCGAAACGGTCGGGTGGAACTGCTCGGAGATCTTCCGCAGGCGCGACGAAGGCTGGCGGATCGCCCATACGCACTGGTCGTTCACCGCGCCGGAGACGATCGTCTGAGCGAGGCGTTCTCGCCGCCGCCACGAGGGGGCTTGCCAGCGGCGTGGAGAAGGCCCATCTCGGACGGCATGGACACGCGCGTGGGATCGACCGGGGGAGCCCGGAGCGAAGACGGGGGAGGGGCGTCGCCGAGCGGCGGCTCGCCCGGACCCTTCGCATTCCTGGCGCGGCCGAAGGTCGTCGTCTGGCTGGCGGTCGCGGTCGGTGCGGGTGTCGGCTGGATCTGGCTCGCCGCCATGGTCGCCGGCATGCTCGCCGGCACCGACATGACGGCGCTGGGCCCCGGCATGAGCGTGTTCAATCGTCTCAACGGTTTCGCCGACATGCCGGCGGAGGTGCGGGCGGCGCTGACGGTGCTGTGCGGGCCGACCGGCGAAGCGTGGTCGGCGCGCGACGTCGTCACCGTCTTCGCCATGTGGGTGGCGATGGTCTTCGCCATGATGCTGCCGAGCGCCGCACCGGTGCTCACCTCCTTCGCCAGCCTCGCGGAGGAGAAGCGGCGGGCCGGTGAGCCGGCCGCGTCGCCGCTGCTGATCGCCGCCGGCTATCTCACCATCTGGATCGTCTTCGCCGCGGTGGCGACGGCGGGACAGGCGCTGCTCACCCAACTCCGGGTGCTGACCCCGGCCGGGACGACGGCCAGTCAGGTGATCGCCGGGACGACGCTGATCGCCGCCGGTCTCTACCAGTTCTCGCCGCTCAAGATGGGCTGCCTCACCCGCTGCCGCTTCCCCGCACCGTATTTCGCCGAGCACTGGACGCCGCGGCCGATGGCGGTGTTCCGCCAGGGCATCGACCAGGGCATCGACTGCCTCGGCTGCTGTTGGGCGCTGATGGTGGTGATGTTCGCCGTCGGCGTGATGAACGTGATCTGGATCGCCATCATCGGAGCGGTGATGACGGTGGAAAAGGTCACCACGTCGCTCGCGGTTCCTCGCCTCGTCGGTGTCGTGCTGCTCCTGTGGGGGGCGGCGCTGGTGCTCGCCTCGCCGGTCGGCTCGGTGCTCCTGACACGCCTCCACATTTTCTGACCGCCATCCTCCGAAGGACAACGAATGGACCTCGTCGCCCTCCTCTCCGATCCCGCCGTCTGGGCGAGCCTCGTCACGCTGACGGTCCTGGAGATCGTGCTCGGCATCGACAACGTCGTGTTCCTGTCGGTGGCGACCGCCCATCTGAAGGCGGAGGAAGCGGCGAAGGCGCGCAAGCTCGGCTTGGCGCTCGCCCTCGGCTTCCGCATCGCGCTGCTCTTCGCCATCTCCTGGATCGTCCAGCTCAAGGACCCGGTGATGACCCTCTTCGGTCATCCGCTGTCGATCAAGGACATGATCCTGATCGTCGGTGGCGGCTTCCTGATCTACAAGGCGGTCAACCACATCCACGAGGAAGTGGAAGAGGACGCGCCCGGCGAGATGGCGGCGACGGCCTCCAACGCCTTCGCCGCGGTGGTCGGGCAGATCATCATCATCGACATCGTCTTCTCGCTCGACTCGATCATCACCGCGGTCGGTCTCGCCCAGGACGTCGCCGTGATGATCGCCGCGGTGATCATCGCGGTCGGCGTCATGTACGTCGCTTCGGGGCCGGTCTCCGCCTTCATCTCGCGCCACCCCACCACCAAGGTGCTGGCGCTCGCCTTCCTGCTCTTGATCGGCATCGCGCTGGTCGCCGACGGTCTCGGCTTCCATCTCGAACGCGGCTACATCTATGCGGCGATGGCCTTCTCGGCCGGCGTCGAAGCGCTCAACATCCTGGCCAAGAGCCGCAAGGCGAAACGCAAGGGCGTCGAGATCGCGGAGAAGCCGGAAGATTGGGGGCGGTTCTGAATACCTCGACCCGGGCCGTCATCGCCGGCGTGTCCGAAGGGCGAGGGAAGGGGATCCAACGGCGGATCGACGAGTCGGGAGACCACTGGGTCCCCTTTCCTCGCTTCGCTCGCCGGGGACGACGGCAGAATGTGTGGCGACGAATTCGACGTAATCGAAATTCGGTCGACCTGAACGACCAATCCCGAGGGAGAGACGACATGGTCCACGGCATTCGCGTCCACGAGACCGGCGGTCCGGAAGTGCTGCGCTACGAGAGCTTCGACGTTGCCGCGCCGAAGGCCGGTGAGGCGCGGATCCGCCACACGGCGATCGGACTCAACTTCATCGACTGCTATTTCCGCTCCGGTCTCTATCCGGCGCCGGCGGGGCTGCCGCTGATCCCCGGCAACGAGGGCGCCGGCACGGTGGTGGCGGTGGGCGAGGGGGTGACGAGCGTCGCCGTCGGCGACCGCGTCGCCTATGTCGGGCCGCTCGGCTCCTACGCCGAGGAGCGCAACGTGCCGGCCGACCGGCTGGTCAAGGTGCCGGACGGCGTCGCCGACGACGTCGCGGCGGCGGCGATGCTCAAGGGCATGACGGCGCAGTATCTGCTGAAGCGGACGTTCAAGGTCGGACCGGGGACGACGCTGCTGTTCCATGCGGCGGCCGGCGGCGTCGGCCAGATCGCCGGCCAGTGGGCGAAGCACCTCGGCGCCACGGTGATCGGCACCGCCGGCGGACCGGAGAAGGTGGCGCTCGCCAAGACCCGCGGCTACGATCACGTCATCGACTACCGCAAGGACGATTTCGTCGCCGCGGTGAAGGAGCTGACCGGCGGCAAGGGTGTCGACGTGGTCTACGATTCGGTGGGCAGGGACACGTTCCCGAAGTCGCTCGATTGCCTGAAGCCCTTCGGCCTGTTCTGCTCCTTCGGCAACGCCTCCGGGCCGGTGCCGCCGTTCTCGCTGCAGGAGCTGGCGAGCCGCGGCTCGCTCTTCGCCACCCGGCAGACGCTCTTCACCCACATCGGCCCGCGCGCGGCGCTGGAGGAGATCGCCGGCGATCTCTTCGCGGTGATCGCCTCGGGCGCGGTGGAGATCCCGCTGTCGAAGCGCTGGAAGCTCGCCGACGCCGCCGACGCCCATCGGGCGCTCGAGGCGCGGGCTACCACCGGCTCGATGGTGTTGATCCCCTGAGGCCGTGGGCGCGATGAGCGAGGCCGGCGCACGGCGCATCGATCTGGTCGTCGTGCTGCACGGGGTGGGGGCGCGCGGAGCGGACCTCGCGCCGATCGCCCGCGCCTGGGCGCGGCGGCTGTCGGGTATCCGCTTCATCACGCCCGATGCGCCGCAACCGTTCGACGAGGATCCCGGGCTCAGGCAATGGTACTCGATCACCGGCGTGACGCCGACGACCCGCGCCGAAAGGGTGGCGTCGGCCGCGCCGGCTTTCGATGCGGTGATCGACGCCGAGATCGCACGGGCCGGAACCTGCGCCGCGCGCACCGTGCTCGTCGGCTTTTCGCAGGGCGGGTCGATGGCGCTCGACGCCGTCGGTCGCGGTCGTGACTTCGCCGGGCTCCTGGCGATGTCGACACGGCTCGCCGCACCGCCGGCGCGACGGCTCGACGGCTTTCCGGTGCGCATCGTCCACGGTGAGGCCGACGGGGTGATCCTGGTCACCGAGGCGGAGCGGATCCGCGACGTCCTCGCCGCGGCGGGCGCGCGGGTCGACCTGGTGCGGGTGCCGGGATGCGATCACGCCATCGACCTCGCCGCGGCCAAGGCCGGGCTGGCGTTCCTGCGGGAGATGGCGGCGGGGGTGGTGGTGGCGTGAGCGGAGCCTTGCTCATGTCATGCAGCGGTGCCACATTGCTTCCAGATGTTCAGGATCGGATCAACATGGCTACGAACACAGGTGATGCACACCGGATCGGAGCAGTGAAGGAGCGGGCTCAGGTGAAGAACCCGCTGACGGGGAGATACGTCAAGATCGACACCGACACCGGCCGTATCATCGCCTCCAAGAAGACCGCCGGTCCTTACAAGGGCATACGCGACATCACGAAGGCGAAGTGATGCCGCCCGTCTTTTCGCCCTTGACCGAAGAGACGATTTCCACGCCTCCCAAGACTTTTCCCCCTCGCCGTGCATTTCTCATGCGGCAGTTGGGTGAGCCTCACGCTGTCGATACAGCAATGGTCGACATCGTCCGAGAAGTCTTCGAGGCGAGAAACCACCCGTGTGTGGATGCGGACGGCAACATCGGCGGTGGCGACTTTCTGGAGCGAATCCTCGGCTTGATCCGGTCGACGGGGTTCACGATCGCCGTATTCTCCGAACATACGCGCTCGACCGCCTTCGCCAACATCGCGCTCGAGCTCGGATTTGCGGCGATGTGCGGCAAACCTCTGGTCATCGTCAAATCGAAAGCCGCGAAAGCTCCTTCCGACCTGACGCGGACCGACTGGATCGAGTACGATCCGGTCGACCCGGTGGCGTTCCGACGCAAGCTGAACCAAGCGGCCGATCAGATCGCGCAGGTCGTCGAGTACGAGCACACCTTGCTCGCGACGGCGCTCGAAGCTCGAAAAATGGACTGCGCCGTAGCGTTCGAACGTGCGAACAAAGGATGGTTGCTCTCCGGCGAGCGGCGATTCGTCGATGCGGCACAGACCATTCTGGATCGTCTGACGGTCACTGCCCTCGAACCCGACGTCATCGATGATCTCGCGCGGCTGATCGACGAGATCAGGACTTTCGTTCGCATGGCGCGCCGAGCCGCATAGCCCTCACCCCACCGCGCTGCCCTTCAGATCATAGGCGTCGGCGGCTTCGATCTTCACCGTGACGATCTCGCCGGGGCGCAGCGGCCGATGCGAGGTGATGTGGACGGTGCCGTCGATCTCGGGGGCGTCCCATTTGGTGCGGCCCTTGGCGACGGTCGGGCCGACCTCGTCGACGATGACGGCCAAGCGGCGGCCGATGCGGCCCTTCTGGATGCGCGCGGCGATCGGCTGCTGGTGCGCCATCAGGCGGTTCCAGCGCTCCTGCTTCACCTCTTCGGGCACCGCGCCGGGCAGGTCGTTGGCCACCGCGCCCTTCACCGCCTCGTACTTGAACGCGCCGACGCGATCGAGCTTGGCTTCGCTCAGCCAGTCGAGCAGCGCCTGGAAGTCCTCTTCGGTCTCGCCGGGGAAGCCGACGATGAAGCTGGAGCGGACGGCGAGATCGGGCACTTGCCGCCGCCAGTTCGCGATGCGCTCCAGGGTCTTCTCCTGCGCCGCCGGGCGCTTCATCGCCTTCAGGACCGGGGTCGCGGCATGCTGCAGCGGGATGTCGAGATAGGGAAGGATCTTCCCCTCCGCCATCAGCTCGATCACCTCGTCGACGTGCGGATAGGGGTAGACGTAGTGGAGGCGGACCCAGACGCCGAGGTCGCCGAGTTCGCGCGAGAGATCGAGGAACTTTGCCCGCACCTCGCGGTCGCCCCACTGGGAGGCGGCGTAGCGCAGATCCTGGCCATAGGCCGAGGTGTCCTGGGAGATGACCAGGATCTCCTTGACGCCGGCCTTCACCAGCTTCTCCGCCTCGCGCAGCACCTCGTTCGCAGGCCGCGACACGAGATCACCGCGCAGATGCGGGATGATGCAGAAGGTGCAGCGGTTGGAGCAGCCTTCCGAGATCTTCAGGTAGGCGTAGTGGCGGGGCGTGAAGCGCACGCCCTGCGCCGGCACCAGATCGACGAAGGGATCGTGGGCCGGCGGCACGGCGGCGTGCACCGCCTCGACGACGCTGTCGTAGGCCTGGGGCTTGGTGATCGCCAGCAGGTTCGGGTATTTCGCCTCGATCTCGCCCGCCTCGGTGCCCATGCAGCCGGTGACGATGACCTTGCCGTTCTCGGCCATGGCCTTGCCGATGGCGTCGAGGCTCTCGGCCTTGGCACTGTCGAGGAAGCCGCAGGTGTTGACCACCACGACGTCGGCGCCGGCGTGGGTCTTGGTCAGTTCGTAGCCCTCGGAGCGCAGATGCGTGACGATGCGCTCGCTGTCGACGAGGTTCTTGGGGCAGCCGAGGCTGACGAATGAGATCTTGGGCACGCGGCCATCGGGCGCGGCGGTCTTGGTCGCGGTGTCGGTCATGGGCGGGACAATTGGGGCGGAACCGCGCGGAATGCAAGGGCCGACGGCGGCGTCCGCATCACGCGACGCGATCCCGCACGAGGGTAGCGAGCGCCGCCTCGACCATGTCGGCGACGCCGGCATCGTCGCCGACGGTGGCGACGTGATGGAGGACGGACGGGGTCTTCGCCACACAGGCGGCGACGTCGTCGAGGGCGTGGGTACCGGCGGAGACGAAGAGGCCGACGACGATCTCGGCGCTCGCGCCGATCACCTCTTCGAAGAACGGCGCCTCCTCGATGAAGCCGAGGTGGAGCCGGGTGTCGAGCCGGTAGCCGAGATCGGCGGCGATCGCTTCCGATGCGAGGCGGGAGCCGGCGTCGCCCGATCCCGAGCCGTGGGCGATGAGCGCGATCGAGAAATCCTTCGGCTCGCGCCCGCCCTGCATCGAGGCGATCGAGCGCAGGCGGTGCTCGATGAGGTCGATCAATCGCGGATCGAGACCGAAGACCGGCAGGATCTCGGTGTCGCCGAAACCGCTCTCGCCGAGGAGCTTCGGCAGTTTCACCCGGACGAAGAAGCCGTTGGCCATGAACAGCGGATAGACGGCCACCCGCGCGGCGGCAGCGCCCAGACGGGCGTGGGCTTCGGCGAAGGTCTCCGGCCGCTTCAGCGTCGCCCAGTCGACGGGCAGATCGAGCCGCTTGGCCAGTCGCTCCGCCAGCCGGCGCACCGTCTCGTCGCGCGGATCGGCGCCGCCGTCGCCATGGGCGACGACGAGGAGGGCGGTGGGCGGGAGACGCGAGTCGATCATGCGGGACCTTCCGGGCGAAACGGATTCTTCCCACATGGGACGTGAAGACGCGGTTTCCAGAGGTTCGACGCGAGGCCGGAGCGGTGCGTGCCGCCGCAGCGCCGCGACCGCGGCCTCACTTCAGCGGCTTGCCGTTGACCGCGACCGCGTCGCCGTCGAAGTCGAAGCGCCAGACGAGGTCGTCGCCCTTGCGCTCCGCCAGGGAGCGGGCGAGGGCGATGGTGGCGGCGAGCGCCCTGGCCTGTTCGTCGGTATCGGGGCCGGCGAGGAGTTCGGAGACCTTGTCGAGGCCGCGTGCCTTCACCGTGATCGCCCCCTTGGCGCCGGCCGGACCGGCGGTCAGGCGGCCGTCGAGGGAGAGGTCGTAGAGCGGACCGACGAGGCGATTGCCGTCGAGGACCACGTCGACGGCGCCGCGGGGCAGGAACAGGGCGGCGATCTTCGCCTCCTGCTCGTCGGTCAGCGGCTTCTTCGCCGAAAAGTCGGCGCTGTCGAGGAAGACCGAGATCGGGGTCGCGAGATCGTAGCCGGAGACGTGTCCGGCGAGGGCGAAGTCGCGCGGCACCAGTTGGTGCGCCCATTTCGGCATGAACAGCGACCAGGCCTGGAAGCCGGTGACGCCCATCGCCATGCCGAACCGGCCCTCGCGGGTGAGGCCGGCGAGATCGAGATCGATCGCCGCCTTCTCCGCCTTGGCGATGACGAAGGGCGATTCGAGCGAGAAGTCCTTGCCCTCGACCTTCTGGGTGATCGCCTCGAAGACCGGCACGGCGGCGGCGAGCTTCGCCTTGAGCGCGCCCTGGCGAGTGGTGAAGTCCTCCGGTTCGTGGTGGGCGACGAGATGGGCCCAAAGGTCGAGGAGGGCGGCATTGCGGAAACCGCGAATGCCGACGACGTTGTCCTGGCGGCCGCCAGTGAGCGCGATGCGCATGTCGGGGACGCCCGCGGCCATGCCGCCGGCGAGAGCGACGGCATAGAGCATCGAGCCGGTCGACTGGTGGGCGGCCACGTCGAGGACGCCGGGTGTCGCGGTGGTCCGCGCCGAGCCCTGCAACGACACGTCCGAGGAGGTGTTCTCCGAGGTGACGGTGAGGGCCTCGCCCGGTTTCCTGATCGTCGAGGTCGCCGACACCCGGCCGAATCGGCCCTTCATCGACGGGCTGGCGCCGGTCGCGGGATCGAAGATCGTCTCGAAGTCGATGCCTTCGGTGACGACCTCGGTGCGTTGACCGTCGATGTCGGCGACGAGTTTCGGAATGCGGTAGTCCCAGAAGCGCCAGGTGCCGTCGTCACGCGGGCCGAGCGCCATCGAGGTCGGGTCCCAGTCGAAGGTGAACTTCTTCACCTCCTCCCCCGGGGCGTAGGCGAGGAGACGGCGGATCAGCAGGGCGAAGTCGACGCTCGCCCGATAGTGATCGGCTTCGGGAGCGACCGTCACGACGCTCGGCTCGCCCGCCGGGGCCTTGCCGAAATAGATCTCGCCGATCGCCTGCAGGCGGGCGGCCTCCTCCGAAGTCGCCTGAGCGGCGGCCGGTAGCGCGGAGGCGGCGAGGAGGGCGGCGGCGAGGGCCGACCTGAGGGAAGGGGACAGCCGAGCGCGCATGACGTCTCCGATCCGGCGCGAGGTCGCGCCCCTTGGGAGCGGACGCGACTTCGCGCCGCTTGGAAGTCGGCGCGACCTCGCGCCAGGAGGCGACAGTAGCGAGAGAGCGCGGGCGAGTTCAATCGCCTCGGGCGCGCGATCTCGGCGATGTGACGGGGGGGGGGGAACGCGGGGCCGAAACGAACGAAGGGCCCGACGGTGACCGTCGGGCCCTTCTCGAAACTGGCTCCGCGAGCAGGACTCGAACCTGCGACCATTCGATTAACAGTCGAACGCTCTACCAACTGAGCTATCGCGGATCACGCCGTGGCGTGTTGCGGCGCGGTCTATAGCAAGGTCGTTCCGGCTTGCCAAGCCCGTTCGACATCTCCTGTGGACCAAAGCGCCGTTCGGCTTCGACGTCGAAGGCGCGCGAAGGGCGATCCGCGGCGGAAATGGTCCGGGGAGCCGGCCGTGCGACGAGGGGACCGGCGGCGGCGAATCTGCGACACTGCGGCATCGCCCTCGCCACCTCGTCGGAGCCCGTCCATGACCGCCGCCGCATCTCCACCGATCTGCGACTTCGTCTTCGGCGGGGCGCGGTCGGGCAAGACGGCGCTGGCGCTGGAACGGGCGGAGGCGAGCGGGCTCGAGCCGGTCATGTTGGCGACGGCCGAAGCACTCGACGCGGAGATGGGCGAGCGTATCGCCGCCCACCGGGCCGAACGCGGGCCGCGGTGGTCGACGATCGAGGAGGCACGCGATCTCGCCGGCGCGCTCGATCGCGCCGCCGCAGCCGGGCGGATCGTGGTGGTCGACTGTCTGACCCTGTGGCTCTCCAACCTGATGGCGGCGGAGGCGGACGTGGAGGCGGAAATCGACCGGCTCTGCGACCGGCTCGCCCGGCTCGCCGGCCCGGTGATCCTCGTCTCCAACGAGGTCGGCCTCGGCATCGTGCCGGAGAACGCGCTCGCCCGCCGCTTTCGCGACCATCAGGGGCGTCTCAATCGCCGGGTCGCGGCGGTGGCCGCCCGCGTCACCTTCGTCGCCGCCGGTCTGGCGCTGGTGATGAAGGACGAGGGCGGCGGGTGATCGACGCCGCGCGGCGGCGACGTCTCCTCGATGCGTTCTAACGATTTCGACGAAGCGGACGGATACCGATGGGAGCGGCCCCGATTTCGCCGCCGGCGCTTCGATGGTCAAATATCCCTAGGTCGCATGTACGATGCTCGTTTCCCCGGGCGGGGCGGGCGGTTTCGTCGCCTATTCATCGCCCGGACGGCGACGCCGTTCGGCGGTAAGCGAGGTACACCTCTGTGGCTTCCGTCGTTCCCAGACGCGCTCGAGCGCCGGTTGCGGCGTCCGGATCGCAGACCGGCGGGAAAGAACCCGATTGCCGCACCTGCGCCCTGAGGGCGCGTTGCATCAGCTACGGCTGGATGTCGCCCGGCGGCCTGTGGTTCGAAAACGCCGTCGTGTTGCGCCCGACGCCGGGCTGCCGCGGCTATGTCGGGCGTGGCGCCGACATCCTCGGACATTTCGGCGAGAAGGCCGAAAACGAGAGCGGCCTCGAAGATCCGCCGACGCGGCGTGATCCGGCGGGGCCGATGCGGTGACGGGCGAACCAGCGCCGGGGTGACGGCGCGTGCGCCGGCACGGCCCTCGTGTCGCGTCGCGCGATCGATGCGGACGAAAACGACGAAGCCGGCCCGAGGGCCGGCTTTTTCGTCTGTTCACGTGGCGGGTGCCACGTCGGATGACCTCGTCCCGGCGGCGGGAGCGAGAATGGAGGCCTCGTCCGGATTCGAACCGGAGTACACGGATTTGCAGTCCGCTGCGTGACCACTCCGCCACGAGGCCTCACAGGGAGGGATGTCTAAACAGGTTCGCGGGGTGGGGCAAGACCGGATTCGTCGCCGCGAGTTTTTTCGAAATCGATTCCGCGCCGTATCTCTTCCGGCTCCACAAGGTCGGGAGAAGATGCGAAACGGCGACGCCCGCCTCGGGGGAGGCGGGCGTCGGTTTCGTCGCAGGGAGAAGCGTCGCGTCGGCGGCTCAGCGGACGGGGCGGCGCTGCACCGCGGCGGGCGGGCGCCGCATCATCGGGCGCGACATCTGCCGATGCATCGGTGCGGCCCTGATCTGACGCTGCGGACGGATCGCCGGGCGGGCGACGGCCTTCGGCGGATTGGCGAGGCGGGCCGGACGAGCGGCCACCCCGGGTCCGGTGCGGGTGAGCGCCGGGCGCACGGTGGCGCCGGGCTTCACGCCGGGGCGCGCGAGGGCCCCCTGAGGCAGAGGCTCGGCGGCGGTCGCCGCCCGATGGGCGCGAGCGGCGGCGACGCCGGCGGCCGCGCCGGCAACTCCGACCGCGCCGATCGCTGCGGCGCCGTGACCGGCTCCGGTGAGACCGGCGGGGGTGTTGCCGGCGCCCCCGACTGCGGGACCATGATCGACCGCGTGCGGAAGCGACGTCACCGGCGGGGCGCCGTGATTGGCCTTGGCGCGCAGTGCCCGATCGCCGGCGGAGGCGCGCACGTGCTGCAACTGTGCCGGCGTCGCGGCGACACGACCTTTGAGCGGCGCGAGCTGCGCAGGGGTCGGCCGGGCGACGAGGCCGCCGCGGCCGCCGTTGAAGGAAACGCGGCTCGGTCCGACGATCCTCATCGGCCGGTTGTAGACGTTGGTGATGTTGATCGAGACGTTGGTCACGGAGCGATTGTAGAAGTATGTGCCGCCGCGCCAGTAGCCGCCGTCGAAGCCGATCCCGTCGTAGCCGAAACCGTAGACGACGCCGCCGTAGAAGCCGACGCGCGATCCCCAGTAGCCGTCATGGAAGACGTAGACGCCGTCGTTCCAACCCCACCAGCCGGGGGTCCAGAGCAGGCCGACGCGCGGCGGGCGCGACCAGTAGCCGGGCACCCAGTAGTAGTCGTCGACCTCCCTCATCCCAGGCCCAATAGCCGGGGATCCAGTGATAGCCGGGACCGGGGATCGGCGGCTGGACATAGACCGGCAGCGCCGGCGGAGCGATGGTGACCGAGATGCCGACGGCGGCCTGCGGGGCGACGGAGGTCGCCGGCAGGGCGCCGAGGGCGAGGGCGAAGGCGAGTGCAGCCGAGCGTAGCGCGCGCATCGAACGATCCTTTTCCGCTCCGGCCGCATCGCTCGGAGCTCGAGAGGCCTTCGGAGGACGTCGGCGTCCGGCGGCCTTCCGTGGGGGGCCGGGCATGACTTCGTCCGAGGGGCGGACGCGGGTTCGACATGTGCCGATGTGCGGTCGCGGTCCTCGCCCGACGCGAAAAATCGGGCCGCGCCACTGAACCGTCGATGAACGAAACGCAGCGGATTCGTGACATCATCGGGAAAAGATCAGACCGCTTCCTCGCGCACCGCGACATTGGGCCGATCGGCGGTGAAACGACCGTCGATCAGCTCGACGATGCGGTCGCAGCGTCGTGCCAGACGCGGGTCGTGGGTGACCACCAGGAAGGTGGTGCGGCGGGTCTCGTTGATCTCGCGCATCAGGTCGAAGGCGCGGTCGGCGGAGCGGGTGTCGAGGTTGCCGGTGGGCTCGTCGGCGAGCACCAGCGCCGGGTTCATGGCCAGCGCCCGGGCGATGGCGACGCGCTGCTGCTGACCGCCGGAGAGCTGCATCACCGGCTGATTGCGCCACTGCGACAGATGGAACTGGGCGAGCAGTTCGTCGGCGCGCGCGAACATCGCATCGGTCGGGAAACCGCGATCGAGCAGCATCGGCATCGCCACGTTCTCCACCGCGGAGAAGGCGGAGATCAGGTAGTGGTACTGGAAGACGAAGCCGATGGCGCGTCCGCGCAGGCGGGTCAGTTCGGAGTCGTCGAGGGTGGTGGCGTCCTCGCCGTGAAGGATCAGGCGGCCGGCGGACGGCCGGTCGAGGAGGCCGATGAGGTTGAGCAGCGTGCTCTTGCCGGACCCCGACGGGCCGATCAGGGCGACGAACTCGCCCTGTTCCAGCCGGAGATCGAGACCGTGCAGCACCTCCACTTCGACGGCGGTGCCGACGGCGTAGGACTTCTTCACCTGGTCGAGGACGAGGACGGGGTCAGCCACGGATCGCCACCACCGGGTCGAGACGGGCGGCGCGCAGCGCCGGCGTCACGGCGGCGACGACACCGGTCGCCGTCGCTATCACCGCCGCCGAGACCGGCAGCCACCAGTCGATGATCAGAGGGAAGAACTCGCTGCCGTCGGGATTGCGCGCGATGGCGTGGAAGCCCCAGATGGCGACGAGGCCGAGCGACGAGCCGAAGATCGAGCCGATCAGGCCGAGCACGCCGCCCTGGATGAGGAAAACGCGCAGCATCTGGCCGCGCGAGGCGCCCATGGCGCGCAGGATGCCGATCTCCTTGGAGCGCTGCACCACCGAGACGATCAACACGGACGCGATGCCGAAGGCGACCGACAGGCCGACCAGCAGGCGGATCGTGGTGTTGGAGATCGATTGGATGTTCATCACGTTGAAGAACTGGGCGTTGGTCTTGATCCAGCTGTCGGCGCCGACCCCGGTGGTGGCCTGGAGCACCTTCGCCACGTCTTCCGCCGCGTAGACGTCGTCGACCGTCACCTCGATGGCTGTCGAGCCGCCGATGAGGCCGAGCAGCGCCTGACCGGTGCGCAGCGCCATGTAGACGTTGCGCAGGTTGGTGAAGCGGTTGCCGAGGTCGAAGAGGCCCGAGATGGTCAGGGTCATCATGGTGCCGCTCGCCGCGGTGAAGCGCACCTTGTCGCCGACTTCGACGCCGAGCTCCTTGGCCAGATCGGTGCCGATCACCACGTCCTCGGCGAAGAGGCGCGGTTGGCCGGCGGCGATGGCGCCGGGCAGATCGATGATGGCGAAGTAGCGATCCGGCTCGATGCCGATGGCGTTGACCGACCGCGAAGCGACGCCGCGCGAGGCGAGCACCGAGCCGGTGACCACCGGCGCGACGTGGGTGATCTCGGGATTGCGCTCGAGATCGACGCGCACCGCCTGCCACTGGTCGATCGAGCGAGTGCGCTGGGTGCGGCGCTGCACCGTGCCGAGGTTCACGGCGGTGTCGCCGTCGCGCAAGGGGCGCGCCACCTCGTCGGGCGGTACCATCGAGATGTGCGGCTGCGAGTTGAGGATGCGGCGCATCATGTTCGAGGTCATGCCCTCGAGCATCGCCGACATGAAGACGATGACGCCGACGCCGATGGTGGCGCCGGCGACGATGAACAGCGACTGCATCCGGCCCTCGAGCAGGAACCGGACCGCGGCGATCCATTCGAAGGGCAGCCAGCGGCGCATCAGAACATCCCCCGTCCCATGCCCGAGCCACGGCCCGGCCCGCCGCCGCCGCCGCCGCCACGGCCCTGACTCTGACCCTGACCTTGGCCCTGGTCCGGCCGGTTCGCAGCGCCGGCGTGCCCCGGCGTCGCGTCGCCGACGACGGCGCGGACGCGATCGCCGGTCTCGACCTTGGCTCTGACCGGGATCACGAGATCCTCGGGGGCGAGGCCTTCGACGATCTCGACACGGCCGTCGCCTCTCAGGCCGACGACGACAGGGCGACGTACGGCACGATCGTCTTCGGCGACCAGCACCCAGGCGCGCCGGGTCAGCGGATCGTGGACGGCGGTGGTCGGCAGCACCAGCGCGTCGGGTTTGCGCGCCACCTCGATGTCGACCGACGTCGTCATGTCCTGGCGGATGTAGGGGGGCGGCTTCGGCAGGCGCAGCTTGACCTGGACGGTGGCGGTCTGCGGATCGACGGAGGGGTTGACGTAGATCAGTTCGGCCGGGATGCGGTCGTCGGGGTAGGCGTCGGCGGAGACCAGTGCGGTCTGGCCGACGGCGACGAGGCCCATGTTCTTCTCGTCGATCTGCACCACCACCTGGGTCTCGCCGCTCGGCGACAGGGTCATCAGGGTCTTGCCCGGCTGGACCACGTCGCCGCGTTCGACGTTGCGGGCGATGAGCACGCCGGCGGCCGGCGCGGTGATGACCGTATAGGCGAGTTTGGTGCGGGCGGCGGCGAGCGAGGCTTCGCTCTGGGCGACGGCGGCCTCGGCCATCACCCGCTCGGTGCCGCCGGGCAGGCTCGATTCGAGCTGGAGGTGGGCGGCGCGCGACTGGGCGACGGCAACGTCGCGTGCCTTGCGGGCGTCGTCGACCTGCGCCTGGGTGGCGAAGCCGGTCTGTTTCAGCTTGTCGACGCGGGAGAAGGCGGCCTGAGCGGCGACGAGGTTGGCCTCGGTCTGGGCGACGTTCTGGCGGGCGACGGGCAGGGTGACGTCGGCGATCTGGCGGAGCTTGGCCTCGGCCTGGGCGAGGGCGGCCTCGGCGAGCTGGACGTTGGCTTCCGCCTCGCGACCCTCGAGGCGGATCAACACCTGATCGCGCGCCACGGTCTGTCCTTCGGCGACGGGGATCTCGGCGACGGTGCCCGTCACCTGCGAGCCGATGTCGACGCGGTAGGGGGCGAGGACGCGGCCGGTGGCGACGATGGTGCGTACCACTTCGCCACGCTGCGGCGTGACCACGGTGACACGCGGGCCGAGGGCGAGCTCGATCGCACCGAAGGCGAGGAGCGCGACGACGCCGGCGAGAAGGATCCAGCGTAGGATGCGGCCGAAGAGCGAACGTCCGGGAGTGGTGGGCACCGTGTGAACTCATCCTTGTTCGCCGAGAAGATGTCCCTCGGCGCTCGGCTGCGATCATGATCGTGGCTCGACACCCGCCTCGGCCCGTTCGGACGCGGCTTCTGCGTCGATCCTCGTTCTTCCCCCGTTCGCCCACGATCGGACACCCGATCGCACCGGTCGGCATTGATCGACCGCAACCGCATGGCGGTTACGCGCTCTCCCCGATCCCCTCGACACGGGGCGCCGCCTAGATTTCCATCGAAGGCCGGCGACGCCGGTGGTGTGGGCCGAGGCCGACAGGCGAGGAGGATTCGATCATGCGCGCCGACGAGGTGATGACCAGCAATCCGACGACGATCTCGCCGCAGGCGTCGGTCGCCGAAGCCGTCCGGTCGATGCTCGAGGCTCGGGTCAGCGGGCTGCCGGTGGTCGACGAAGCCGGCCATCTGGTCGGCGTGATCACCGAGGGCGACCTTCTGGCCCGGGCCGAACTCGGCACCGAGAAGAAGCGGGCGAAATGGCTCGAATTCCTGTTCGGTCCCGGCCGCTCGGCGGAGGACTTCGTCCAGTCGCACGGCCGGCGGGTCGAAGAGGTGATGACGCGCAGCCCGATCACCGTCCTGCCCACGGCGGGGCTCGACGAGGTGGTCGAGACGATGATCGACAAGCGGGTGAAGCGCCTGCCGGTGGTCGACGGCGGGACCCTCGTCGGCGTGGTGTCTCGCGCCGACGTGCTGCGCGCGCTCTCGGGCGCCTTCGCCGCGGTGCCGGTCGTGACCGGCGACGTGGGCGACGCCGAACTGGTGGAGAGGATCCGCGCGGTTCTCGCCGGCCAGAGCTGGGCGCCGGCGACCTCGCTCGACATTCGCGCCGTGAACGGTTCGGTCGAGCTGTGGGGATCGATTCTCGACGAGCGTCAACGCGAGGCGATTCGGGTGGCGGTGGAGAACGTTCCCGGCGTGAAGGCGATCGTCGATCACCTGGTGTGGGTCGAGCCGTTCTCCGGCACGGTGGTGAGCGCGCCGGGAGATCGCGAGGGCTGAGGCTCTCCGCCCGGCTCGCGCCGTATCGTCCGAGCGACCTATTGTCTCGCCTCGACGCCGGGGCTATTGAAGCCCCGACGGCGGTGGGCCGTCGCGCATGCCGGGCCAGCGAGTGCGGGGGAGCCTATGAGCGTTTTCGCCGATCAGCGCAAGACGATGGTGGACAACCAGATCCGCACCGTCGACGTCACCGATCACGCCGTGATCGACGCCTTCTCGACGGTGGGCCGCGAGGCCTTCGTACCGGCGGAGATGGTGGCGCTCGCCTATATCGACCGCCCCGTCCGGGTCGCGGACGGCCGCTTCGTGATGCAGCCGGCGCCGCTGGCCAAGGTCGTCCAGCTCGCCGCGCCCCAGCCGGGCGAGAAGGTGCTGATCGTCGGCGGCAACACCGGCTATTCGGCGGCGATCGTCGCCGAACTCGGCGCCTCCGTGGTGATGGTCGAGGAGAACGCCGATCTCGCGGCGAAGGCGGAAGCGGCGCTCGCCGGCCGCGACGTCGCGGTGGTGCGCGGGCCGCTTTCGGCCGGATGCGCCGCGAAGGGACCCTACGACCTCGTCCTCTTCGACGGATCCGTCGAGGTGGTGCCCGACGCCTTCCTGGCACAGGTGGCCGAGGGCGGACGTATCGTCGCGGTCGAAGGCACCGGCCAGACCGGTCGCGCCACGGTGACGGTCAAGTCGAGCGGGACGGTCTCGTCCCGCTTCGTCTTCAACGTGCCGGCGATGCCGCTGCCCGGGTTCGCTCGGGTGCGGGAATTCGCCCTCTGACACCGGTCCGGGGATCGTGTAACCCCGTCGAGGCCCGCCGAACGTGGTTCGCGCGGGGTGCGAGGTGACGTCCGGTGAGGGCGTCGCGGCTGTTGCCATCGTGCCGCAGGCGGGGGAAATCTCGCCGATCGAGGCGGCTCGCTGGCTTCAACGATTTGCCAAGTCGCCCATTTAACTGTTCGTTAGGGCGTTCGCTCGCGGTCGGCGATGAGAGCGCGCCGTCGATTCGTGGATCGAGACGAGGAGTGTCGTCGTGCAATTTCGTCGTGGGGTCATCGCCGGTTTCGTCGGCTCGATCGTTCTCGCCGGCTCGTCCGTCGCCGGCAGAGCACAATCGTTGAGCGAAGCGCTGGCGCTCGCCTACAACAACCATCCGCAGCTCAACGCCGCGCGCGCCGACACGCGTGCCGCCGACGAGGGCATCGGCATCGCCGCGTCGGCCGGGCGGCCGAAGATCAACGGCGCCGCCAGCTACGGCCTCTCCGACACGCTGATCACCTCGCGTCCGAGCATCTTCGGCTCGACCGCCACTCGTTATCAGCTCCATCCGATCACGACCTCCATCACGTTGGTGCAGCCGATCTACGCCGGCGGTCAGATCGATGCCGGCAAGGCGCAGGCCAAGTCGTCGGTCCGGGCGCAACGCGAGTTGCTGCGCACGGCCGAGCAGACCGTCCTGCTCGCCGCGGCGACCGCCTTCATGGACGTGATCCGCGACACCGCGCTGGTCGGTCTGCAGGAGAGCAACGTCAAGTTCCTCACCGAGCAGGTGCGCGCCGCCAAGGACCGCTTCGGCGTCGGCGAGGGCACGCAGACCGACGTCGCCCAGGCGACCGCCACCTATCAGCTGGCGATCTCGCAGCTCAACGCGGCGCGGGCCCAGCTCAACGCGTCGCGCGCCGAGTTCCGTCAGGCGGTCGGCAAGGATCCGGGCAAGCTCACCGGCGCCGACGCGATCGACAAGCTGCTTCCGAAGTCGATGGAAGGGGCGGTGTCGGCGGCGCAGTCGGAGAATCCGTCGATCCTCGCCGGCTCCCACAACGTCGACGTCGCCACCTTCAACGTGAAGTACCTGGAAGGTGCGTTGCTGCCCCAACTCGGCGTGCAGGGCTCGGTGAGTCGCAACTGGGACAACACCAGCTACAAGACGATGAACGACGCCCGCATCGGCCTCCAGCTGTCGGTGCCGATCTATCAGGGCGGCGGCGAATACGCCAAGATCCGTCAGGCCAAGGAGCAGCTCGGCGCGGCCAAGATCCAGGTCGATCTGGCGCGCGACACGGTGCGGGCCAACGTCGTCTCGGCCTGGGGCATGTTGCAGGCGGCCAACGCCTCGATCGCCGCCTATCGGGCGCAGATCGAAGCGGCGCAGCTCGCCCTCAACGGCGTCATCGAGGAGCAGCGCGTCGGCCAGCGGACGACGCTCGACGTCCTCAACCAGCAGACCGCCCTGATCACGGCGCGCTCCAACCTCGTCAACGCCGAACGTTCGCGCATCGTCGGGTCGTTCCAGCTGGTGGCGGCGGTCGGACGGCTCGACGCCGACCATCTGCGGCTCAAGGTGACGTCCTACGATCCGACGCAGCACTACGAGGCGGTCAAGGACAAGTGGATCGGCCTGCGCACGCCCGACGGCCGTTGATCGGGGCTTGCGCACGTCGTCGTCGGGGATAACTCGGCCCGGGCTGGTTCGATGCGTTTCCGGCCGGCGACTTCCCATCTATAGTATCCGTGTCGCGTGAGGCCCCCATCCCCTGGATGGTGGGGCCTCGACATATCCGGGCGTGGGGCGGAGGAAGTCATGGCCAAGGCGCAAGCTCAGGAACCCTCGATGGAGGAGATCCTGGCCTCGATCCGCAAGATCATCGCGGACGAGGAGACCGCTCCCAAAGGAGCGGCCGCGAAGGCGCCGGCGCTCGACGAAACCATCTCGGAGGATGATCTCGACAAACTCTTCTCCTCCGCCGGCGACGACGAGGAAGACGAAGAGGACGTGTTGGAGCTGACCGAGGAGATCGGTCCGGAAGATCCGCCGCTGGTCGAGGGCTTCGGCGAGGCGACCGACGTCGCCTTCGAGGACATCGCCGCCGAGGCGCCCGAGGTCGCCGAAGCGGCGTTCGAGCCGGATCCCGAACCGACGTTCGAGATGGAGCCCGAGCCCGAGCCCGAACCGGTCCGCGCCCCGCCGCCGCGCCCCGAGCCCGCGCCGGTGACGGTGCGCGCGCCGGCCCCGCCGCCGCGGCCCGAACCGGCCTTCGTCGCGGAGGCGCCGGAGGCCGCGCCGTTGATCTCGCAGGCGACCGAGGGGCTCGTTTCCTCCGCCTTCAACGATCTCGCCCTCACCGTGCTCAACCGTAACGCCCGCACCCTGGAGGACCTCGTCCAGGACATGCTCCGGCCGATGCTCAAGGCGTGGCTCGACCAGAACCTGCCGCCGATGGTCGAGCGGCTGGTCAAGGCCGAGATCGAGCGCGTCACCCGCGGTCGGTGACGTCTCCTGCGCGGCGCGCCGAGGGGCCCGGCGAGACGATCCCGGTCGGCCGCGCCGATCGGTCGTCGATGCTTCGGCGACGTCCGCCCTCTCGACGACGACACGACGACGAAACGCGCGACGCAATCACGACGCAACGTGCGCGTGATCGAATGGCGTCACGCGTCGCGATCCACGTCCGCCGGACTGTCGTGATCGCCGCATCGTCGCGGGGGACCCCATGTCGCGCAAATTGATCGCGGAATTTCTCGGAACTTTCTGGCTGGTGTTCGGCGGCTGCGGATCGGCGGTGTTGGCCGCCGCCTTCCCGCAGCTCGGCATCGGCTTCGTCGGCGTATCGCTGGCCTTCGGGCTGACGGTGCTGACCGGCGCCTATGCCTTCGGCCCCGTCTCGGGCGGCCATTTCAATCCGGCGGTCTCCGCCGGTCTGGCGATCGCCGGCCGCTTCTCGTGGAGCGAGTTCGTTCCTTATGTCGTGGCGCAGGTGATCGGCGCGGTCGCGGCCGCGGCGGTGCTCTTCGTCGTCGCCTCGGGCAAGGCCGACTTCTCGCTCGCCGGCGGTTTCGCCTCCAACGGCTACGGCGAGCATTCGCCGGGCGGCTACGGGCTCGTCTCGGCGCTGGTGATCGAAGTGGTGCTGACCGCGGTCTTCCTGCTGATCATCCTCGGCTCGACCGAGGCGCGGGTTCCGGCCGGTTTCGCGCCGATCGCCATCGGCCTCGCCCTGACGTTGATCCACCTGATCTCGATCCCGGTGACCAACACCTCGGTCAATCCGGCGCGGTCGATGGGACCGGCGGTGTTCGTCGGCGGCTGGGCGATCCAGCAGCTGTGGCTGTTCTGGGTGGCGCCGATCGTCGGCGGTCTGATCGGCGGCGTGATCCACAAGTCGCTGCTCGCCGAAAAAGCCTGAGTTCCGCGTCTCTCGAGGGGTCGGACGAGGTTGACACCCCCGGCCCCTCGAGGTTCAACGAGCGCACCTCCCAGAGCCGGCCGTAGCGCCGGCCAAATCGCGTTCCGGAACCGTCATGCTCGAAAAAACCTACGAGGCCGCCGCGGTCGAACCCCGCATCTCCGCCGCTTGGGACGAGGGAAAAGCCTTCGCCGCCGGAGCCGGCGCGAAGCCGGGGGCCGCGCCCTATTCGATCGTCATCCCGCCGCCGAACGTCACCGGCTCCCTGCACATGGGCCATGCGCTCAACAACACGCTGCAGGACGTGTTGGTGCGGTTCGAGCGGATGCGCGGCAAGGACGTGCTGTGGCAGCCGGGCACCGACCATGCGGGCATCGCCACGCAGATGGTGGTCGAACGCCAGATGGCGCAGCGCCAGGAGCCGGGCCGGCGCGAGATCGGCCGCGAGGCGTTCCTCGAGAAGGTCTGGGCGTGGAAGGCCGAATCGGGCGGCACCATCGTCAATCAGCTGAAGCGGCTGGGCGCGTCCTGCGACTGGTCGCGCGAGCGCTTCACCATGGACGCCGGCCTGTCCGAGGCCGTGCTCAAGGTCTTCGTCGAGCTGCACCGGGCCGGGCTGATCTACCGCGACAAGCGGCTGGTCAACTGGGACCCGCATTTCGAGACCGCCATCTCCGATCTCGAGGTGATGCAGGTCGAGGTCAAGGGCGCCTATTGGCACTTCAAGTACCCGGTCGAGAGTGAGCCCGGCCGCTTCGTCACGGTGGCGACGACGCGCCCCGAGACGATGCTCGGCGACACGGCGGTGGCGGTCCATCCCGACGACGAGCGCTACACCGATCTCGTCGGCAAGTACGTCATCCTGCCGCTGGTCGGCCGGCGCATTCCGATCGTCGCCGACGAATATTCGGACCCCGAGAAGGGCACCGGCGCGGTGAAGATCACCCCGGCGCACGACTTCAACGACTTCGAGGTCGGCAAGCGCCACGGCCTGGCGATGATCAACGTCCTCGACCGCAAGGCGCACATCGCGCTTTCCGGCAACGAGGCCTTCTGGGCCGACACCGGCCACGGACAGGAGCTCTCCGGCGCGCCGGAGCCGAAGGAGGGCGAGGAGGCCGATACCCCGGTCGCCTATGTCTTCGGCGCGCAGGTGCTGGAGATGCTGCTCGACGGCAAGGATCGCGACAGTGCGCGCAAGCACGTCGTCGAGGCGATGGCGCGGCGCGGGCTCCTCGACAAGATCGAGCCCAACACCCACACGGTGCCGCACGGCGACCGCTCCCACGTGGTGATCGAGCCGTTCCTGACCGACCAGTGGTACGTCAACGCCGGCGAGCTGGCCAAGGAGGCGATCGCCGCGGTGCGCGACGGCCGCACCACCTTCGTGCCGAAGAACTGGGAGAACACCTATTACCAGTGGATGGAGAACATCCAGCCGTGGTGCGTGTCGCGCCAGCTGTGGTGGGGCCATCAGATCCCGGCGTGGTACGGGCCGGACGGTGAGGTGTTCGTCGCCCACGACGAGGCCGAGGCGCTCGACGCGGCGATCCCGCACTATCTGACGCGCGGCATGATCGACGCGGCCAAGGCGGCGGATCTCCGGGCGAACGGGCCGGCGGGTTTCCTCACCCGCGACGAGGACGTGCTCGACACGTGGTTCTCTTCGGCGCTGTGGCCGTTCTCCACCCTCGGTTGGCCCGAGGCGACGCCGGAGCTCGCCCGCTACTATCCGACCTCGGTGCTGGTCACCGGCTTCGACATCATCTTCTTCTGGGTCGCCCGGATGATGATGATGGGCCTGCACTTCATGAAGGACGAGGCCGGGAACCCGGTGATCCCCTTCAAGGACGTCTACATCCATGCCCTCGTCCGTGACGAGAAGGGGCAGAAGATGTCGAAGTCGAAGGGCAACGTCATCGATCCGCTCGACCTGATCGACGAGTTCGGCGCCGATGCGCTGCGCTTCACGCTGGCCGCCATGGCGGCGCAGGGCCGCGACATCAAGCTCGCCAAGGCGCGGGTCGCCGGCTATCGCAACTTCGCGACCAAGCTGTGGAACGCCGCCCGCTTCGCCGAGATGAACGGTTGTGTCTGCGTCTCCGACTTCGAGCCGGCTGCGGCGAAGGGCACGCTCAACCGCTGGATCGCCACCGAACTCGCCCGCGCAGTCGAGGGCGTCACCCAGGCGCTCGAGGCCTATCGCTTCAACGACGCGGCGGGGGCGGCCTATCGCTTCGTGTGGAACTCGTTCTGCGACTGGTATCTCGAACTCGCCAAGCCGATCTTCCTCGGCGACGATCAGGCGCTCAAGGACGAGACCCGGGCGACCTGCGCCCATGTCCTCGACGAGATCCTCAAGCTCCTTCATCCCTTCATGCCCTTCATCACCGAAGAGCTGTGGGCGAAGACGGCGGAGGAGGCGGGCATCCGCCGCGCCGACCTGCTGGTGCTGACCGAATGGCCGCGGACCGGCGTGACCCACTCGGAGGCCGCCGACGAGATCGACTGGCTGGTCGGGATGATCACCGAGATTCGCTCGGTGCGCTCGGAGATGAACGTGCCGGCGGCGGCGCAGATCCCGCTGGTGGTGGTCGGGGCCCCGGAGAAGACCCGCGGCTGGCTCGCCACCCACGAGGCGGCGATCCTGCGGCTCGCCCGCATCTCGGAGATCTCGGTCGCCGACGCGGCGCCGAAGGCCTCGGCACAGATCGTCGTCGACGAGGCGACGGTGTGCCTGCCGCTCGAGGGCGTCATCGACGTCTCGGCCGAGCGCAAGCGCCTGGAGAAGGAGGTCGAGAAGGCCACCCAGGAGATCGGCCGCATCGACAAGATGTTCTCGAACCCGCAGTTCATGGCCAAGGCCAAGGAAGAGGTCGTGGAAGAGAACCGCGAGAAGCGCGAGGAATACGTCGCCCGCCGCGCCAAGGTCGAAGAGGCGCTGGCGCGCCTGGGGTGAGTGCTCTTCCGCATCGGAATCGTACGAGGCCGGGGCGCGAGCTCCGGCCTCGTGCGTTTTCGGGGGGGGCTGCCGGTCGATCGGTCGATCACACACTCATCGGTAGAAAAGCAGTCGGTTGACGCGACGTCGTCACAATCGACGATGGGAGATCGGGAAGGCGGCGTTCACCATGTCGCGGCGGGAGGTGCGGCGATACTCCCGTGTCGAAACTGCAACACCGATTTTCAATGAATTTCTCCGAGCTTTCGACAGGGGGATCGCGCCGCTTTCCGGTCACAAATGGAACCCAGCGTGCGATCGTCCGGGATGGATCCCGGGCAGGGTGAGGAGAGCCGACTTGGGTTCGCAGACGCGTGGCGTGGATGTCGATCGGCCGAAGGGACGCGACATCGTCGAGGTGGCGGTACGGGGATCCGTGTGGCCGGCCGGCGTGTTGTGCGACCCGTCGACGTCTTCGTCGCCCGCTGTCGAGACAAGACCCGTTTCCGGCCCGAGTTTCGCCGGAAACGACGCCTATCTCCTGATGATGAAAGCCTCGACCCCGTGCAGCGGGGAGACGAGGCGAACAGTTTCGGATCGGCCGACGCCCGGTTTGCGGTGGCGGATCATGAACGAGATGCCCGAACGATCCTCCACGTGTGGCCCGTCGCCTGTCGGCGGCAGGCGCCGTCGCGTCGACGGGGAGTTCGGGACGATGACGAGAACGGTCATGTGGTGTGGAACGTTCCTTCGTTTCGGTCTGTTGACCGCGGCCGTGGCCTTGTCGGCCACCACCGCGTCGGCGCTCGATCCCAATGCCCGGGTGGCGGACGACGAGCCGCTGATCCCGACGGTGCAGGCGCTGGCGCCGCTGCCGGTGACGCCGACGGCCATCCCGGCGCCGCCCGCGCCGGTGCTGTCGCAGCTGCCGCCGGGGATCTCGCCGAAGCTGATCGGGCCGACGGTCGCCGGCAACGCCATCAACGCCAGCGAAGCCTTCCGCGCCGGGACGCGCCTCTATTACGAGGGTGATCGCAAGGCGGCGATCGAGCAGCTCAAGCGCGCCGCGGAGAGCGGCCATCCGATCGCCCAGTGGAAGCTCGGCCGCATCTATCAGACCGGCGACGGTGTGCCGGCGAACGACGCCAAGGCCTTCGAGTTCTACAATCAGGTCGCCAACAACCACGCCGACGACAGTCCGACGAGCCCGCAGTCGGCTTTCGTCGCCTCGGCCTTCGTGGCGCTCGGCGGCTACTATCTCAAGGGTGTCGAGAACACCGCGATCCGTCCGAACGTGCAGAAGGCGCGGGAGATCTACACCTACGCCGCCTCCTACTTCGGCGATGCCGACGCCCAGTTCAATCTCGGCCGCCTCTATCTCGACGCCGCGTCGAAGGAGCGCGACCCCAAGCAGGCGGCGCGCTGGCTCAAGGTGGCGGCCAAGAAGGGTCACGTCGGCGCTCAGGCGCTGCTCGGACAGTTGCTGTTCACCGGCGACGACGACATGCCGCGCCGTCCGGCGCAGGGGCTGATGTGGCTGACGGTGGCGCGCGCCAACGCCCACGCCGTGAGCGAGGACTGGATCCGCGACGCCCAGGAGCAGGCCTTCTCGGTGGCGAGCGAGCAGGAGCGCCGCCTCGGCGTCGCCCAGGCGCAGGATTGGATCGCCAAAGCGGGAAATCAGTGACGGGTTCGGCGCGAGCCGACCTGCGCATCCGGAGGCCGGGCGCCGAGAGGCGCGCCGGCCTTTTTCGTTTTCCGGCGGAGCGCGGATCGCGCCGGTCGCCCCTCGGGGGGGCGACCGGTGCAATTCGCGTCGCTCATCGCACGCTACGATTCACCCTCGTCGGGGTGGTCGGGGAGGGCTGCGTCGAAGCCGTGCAGGAAGGCGAGGCGGGAGCCGACCCAGATGTTGCGGGTCGGGCGGACGCGGTCGGGTTCGTCGAGCGAGGCGACGGTGACGTCGATGGTCGCGGCGCCGCGCGGATCGGCCGGCGGCGCATCGGCGAGGGGGAGGGCGGTGGTGGCGGCGTCGGCCTTCGCGTCGACGACCTCCTGAGCGAAGAACAGCTGGGTGCCGCAGGTCGGGCAGAAGCCGCGTTTCGCCAGCGTCGAGGAGCGGAACCAGCTGAGCTCGCCGGTGACGGTCAGATCGGCGCGCGCCACCGTCGTCCAGGTCACGAAGGGCGCGCCCGCCGAGCGGCGGCAGATGCGGCAGTGGCAATGGGCGACGTCGGTCGGCACGCGAGCGAGATGGTAGCGGATCCCGCCGCACAGACAGCCGCCGTCGATACGATCCCGCGCCATGTGCACCTCTTCATCGTCGGCAAAAGCCTCGGGGCGCCCGGCCTCAGCCGACGTCGAGTTCCACCCAGACGGGCACGTGGTCGGAGGGCTTGTCCCAGCCGCGCACGTGTTTGTCGACGCCGACGCCCTTCAACCGGTCGGCGGCCTGCGGGCTCGCCAGCACATGGTCGATGCGGATGCCCTCGTTCCTCTGCCAGGCGCCGGCCTGATAGTCCCAGAAGGTGAAGACCTGGGCATCGGTCGAGGCGCGCAGACAATCGGTGAGGCCGAGGCCGAGGAGGCGGCGCCAGGCCTCGCGGCTCTCCGGCTGGAACAGCGCGTCGCCGAGCCAGTTCTTCGGCGTCCGGGCGTCGAGCGGCTCGGGGATGACGTTGTAGTCGCCCATCAGGAGGAAAGGCTCCTCGAGGGCGAGACGAGCCTTCGCGTGGGCCTCGAGCCGCTTCATCCAGCCCAGCTTGTAGGTGAACTTATCCGTGCCGATCGGGTTGCCGTTGGGCAGGTAGAGACCGGCGACGCGGACGACGCCGGAGGGCACCGAGATCACCGCCTCGATGAAACGCGCCTGAGCGTCGTCCGGATCGCCGGGGAGGCCCCGCTCGACGTCCTCGAGCCGGTGCTTCGACAGGATGGCGACGCCGTTGAAGCCCTTCTGGCCGTGGGTGGCGACGTGGTAGCCGAGCCGCTCGAAGGGGGCGAGCGGGAAGCCCTCGTCGACCGACTTGATCTCCTGCAGCACGACGACGTCGGGCCGCGCCTCCTCGAGCCAGGCGAGAAGCGTGTCGATACGGGCCTTGATGCCGTTGATGTTCCAGGTGGCGAACTTCATGGGGACTCGCGTCGTGAGGAGGTCGAGCGAGGATAGCCGGGGAGGGGCGCGGGGTCACCCGGCAACCAAGCCGAACCGCGATTCGGCCGGATCTCTCGGGGTGCTCATCTCGGCCGAGGGGCGAACCCCCGACCTTCTCACAGCAGCTGCCCGCCGTTGATGTTGATCTCCTCGCCGGTGATGTAGGAGGAGGCCTCGGAGCAGAGGAAATGGACGAGTTCGGCCACTTCCTCGGGGCGCCCGAGCCGGCGCATCGGGATCAGCGGCAGGAACTTCTCTTCCGTCCCCGGCGACAGGATGTCGGTGATGATCTCGCCCGGCGCGATGGCGTTGACGCGGATGCCGTGGGGGGCGAAGTCGGCCGCCATCTCGCGGGTCAGCGACGTCAGCGCCGCCTTCGACGTCGCATAGGCCGTGCCGGCGAAGGGGTGGACGCGATGGCCGACCACCGAGGTGATGTTGACGATCGAGCCGTGGCCGCGCTTCAGCTCGTCGAACAGGCCGCGGGCGAGCAGGATCGGCGCCAGCATGTTGACGTGGAACACCTGCATCCAGGTGTACATCGGCGTGGTGATCGAGTTCAGCCGCTCGCCGGCCGGGCCCTTGGGCGAGATGCCGGCGTTGTTGACCAGCGCGTGGAGCGGGCCGCCGCCGATGCGGTTCTTGATGTCGACGATGGCGAGCGGCACCTGCTCGCGGTCGGCGAGGTCACACTGGACGTGGTCCTCGGGGCCGGCCTCCCACGGACAGCGGGTGCGCTCGAAGGCGTGGCGCGAGATGGTGATGATGCGCCAGCCCTGATCGGCGAATTTGCGGACGATCGAATGGCCGATGCCGCGGCTCGCCCCGGTCACCAGCATGGTGCGGCGCGAGCCGTCGGCGGCGTAGGACGGTTCGGCGGTGTGATAGGGATGCTGGGAGTGGTCGACCGGGCACTTGGCCGGGTCGACCGCCTCACCGGCCGCCGCGGGCACGGGACGCCCGGGCGGGGTGTAGCGATGCGTCACCGGATCGTAGCCCTCGGGGTAGATCGGCTTGCCGTCCGGTCCGATCGGCGGGGTGTAGGTGTGGGTGACCGGGTCGTAGCCCGGCGGATAGGCGGGGCGGCCGGGGGCCTTGGGCTCGTCGTTCATCGATGGATCTCCCGGTCGTCGGCGCCGCCCTCGTGGGCCGGCGCGAACCGTGTGTCGCGCTGCCTGCGAAGGTAGGATGCCGCATCGCGAGGGACAAGGCGGGACGGAGAGGGCAGGGTGGGCGTGAACCTCGATCGAGGCGCGGCGGAGCACATCCTTTCCTACACCGCGTGAATGCTCGCCGGATCCGAAGTGAGGGTTCGGCGGGCGTCCGTGCGCGATCCTTCGAGACGCGCCTGCGGCGCTCCTCAGGATGAGGCGTTCGAGATCTTCATTGGAAAACAAACGCTTCATGCTGAGGAAGCGTCCGAAGGACGCTGTCTCGAAGCATCTCGCACGAGAGGAGAAGGGGTCCGCGCGGCGCGCGGACCATTCCGATCGGTGCCGATCCCGCAGGCTTCACGCCTTCTCGATCTTCTCCAGGCCGCCCATGTAGGGGCGCAGCGCTTCGGGCACGGTCACCGAGCCGTCGGCGTTCTGGTAGTTTTCCAGCACCGCCACCAGACAGCGGCCGACGGCGACGCCGGAGCCGTTGAGGGTGTGGACGAAGCGGGTGCCCTTGCCCTCGGTCGGACGCATCCGGGCGTTCATGCGGCGGGCCTGGAAGTCGCCGCAGTTCGAACAGGACGAGATCTCGCGGTAGGCGGCCTGACCCGGCAGCCAGACCTCGAGGTCGTAGGTCTTCTGCGACGAGAAGCCCATGTCGCCGGTGCACAGCACGATGCGGCGATAGGGCAGGCCGAGCTTCTCCAGCACGCGCTCGGCGTTGCGGGTCATGCGCTCGTGCTCGTCGGCCGAGGTCTCGGGCGTCGAGATGGTGACCATCTCCACCTTGTGGAACTGGTGGACGCGGATCATGCCGCGGGTGTCGCGACCGGCCGAGCCCGCTTCCGAGCGGAAGCACGGCGTCCAGGCGGTGAAGCGGAACGGCAGCGCTGCCTCCTCGACGATCTCCTCGCGGACGATGTTGGTGACCGGCACCTCCGCCGTGGGGATCAGCCAGTAGCCGTTCTCGGTGCGGAACAGGTCTTCGGCGAATTTCGGCAGGTTGCCGGTGCCGTAGGCCGACTCGCTCTTCACCAGGAAGGGCGGGTTGACCTCGGTGCAGCCGTGTTCCTCGGTGTGGAGGTCGAGCATGAACTGGGCGAGGGCGCGTTCCAGCCGGGCCAGCCTGCCCTTGAGGAGGACGAAGCGCGCGCCCGAGATCTTCGCCGCGGTGTCGAAGTCCATCATGCCCAGGGCTTCGCCGAGGTCGAAGTGCTGCTTCGGCTCGAAGTCGAAGCTGCGCGGGGTGCCCCAGCGGTTCACCTCGACGTTGTCGTGCTCGTCCTTGCCGAGCGGCACGTCGGCGGCCGGCGTATTGGGGATGCCGGCGAGGAGGTCGGTGATCCGGCGGTCGAGTTCGCGCTCTTCGGCCTCGCCCTGCTGGATCGTCGCCTTGACGGTGGCGACCTCGGCCTTGAGGCGGTCGGCCTCGGCGAGGTCCTTGCGGCCCATGGCGGCGCCGATCTGCTTGGCGGCCGCGTTGGCCTTGGCTTGAAGTTCCTGCAGCGTCGTCAGGTGGGCGCGGCGGTCGGCGTCGAGGGCGAGAACCTCGGCGGCGAGCGGCTCCTTGCCGCGCTTCGTCAACCCGGCGTCGAAAGCTTCCGGGTTCTCACGGATCCACTTGATGTCGTGCATGGGGACGTCCTCGGAAACGAACGCATGTGCGGCGCGGCCCGCCTGCAGGGCGCAGCGGGCCGGAGGAAGAAAAGCGGCCGTGAGGCTCAGGCGTCGGGCGTTTCGCCCTCTGCGCTCTCGCCCTTCTTCCGCTCGACCCACATCACCGCGAAGATGGTGAGTTCGTAGAGAAGGATGGAGGGCAGGGCAAGCGACAACTGCGACAAGGGATCGGGCGGGGTGAGGACCGCCGCGACGATGAAGGCGACGAGGATCGCCCAGCGCCGCTTCTCGCGCAGGATCGTCGAATCGATGATGCCGATGCGGGCCAGCAGCGTCAGCACCACCGGCATCTGGAAGACGATGCCGAAGGCGAAGGTCAGCCCCATGATCAGCGACAGGTACTCGGAGACCTTGGGCAAGAGCTCGATCTTGATGCCGTCGCCCTCGGTCTGCTGCATGCCGGCGAAGAAGCCGAGCACCATCGGCAGCAGGAAATAGACCAGCGTCGCGCCGGCCATGAAGAACACCGGCGTGGCGACCAGATAGGGCAGGAAGGCCTTGCGTTCGTGCCGGTAGAGGCCGGGCGCGACGAACTTGTAGATCTGCGCGGCGATGATCGGGAAGGCGATCACCAGGGCGCCGTAGAAGGCCACCTTGATCTGGGTGATGAAGAACTCCTGCGGCGCGGTGAAGATCATCGTCGCCGGCTTGCCGGTCATCGAGCGGATGACGTAGTCGTAGGGCCACACCAGGAAATTGTAGATCGGCTTGGCGAAGGCGAAGCAGACGAAGAAGGCGACGACCAGCGCCGCGAGCGCCCGGATCAGGCGGGCCCTCAGTTCGACGAGATGCTCGATCAAAGGCGCGCGCGAGGCCTCGATGTCGTCCTCCTCGCTCATGCGCCGGTCGCCTTCTTGTCGGTGTCGGGTTCGGATTCGGCCGCCGCGGGCGCCTCGACCGCTTCGACGGGTGCGGGAGCCGCGGCCGGCATCGGCGCCGGGGTGAGGTCGAAGACGGTGTCGTCGACCTGCGGTGCGGCGGCGTCGATCAGCTTTTCGGCCTCGCCGGCGGTCAGGCCCGCCTCGTCGGCGGCGGTGAAGGCCGACATGGCCGAGCCGGCGCCGGAGGGGGCACCGGCCCAGTCGGCCTCGACGGCGCTGCCGACGCGCTTGACGTCGTCGCCGATGGAGGCGAGCTGGTCGGTGACCAGCTTGGTCGGATTGAGCGAACGCAGATCGTCGACGCTCTTCTTGACGTCCTCGAGCTCGGCTTCGCGGATGGCGTCGTTGAGCTGGCCCTGGAACTCGGACGCCATGCGGCGGGCCTTGCCGACCCACTGACCGACGGTGCGCAGCAGGGTGGGCAGTTCCTTGGGTCCGACGACCACCAGCGCCACCACGCCGATGATCACCAGTTCGCTCCAACCGATGTCGAGCATGTCGTCCGCACCTGGGATCGGTCGACGGGCGCCTCGGCGCGTCGATCCGTCCGGCTCGAGAAAAGAGGCCCCGAGCGGGGCCTCCTACAGATCACCGTGGAACGGCGAAGCCGCTCCGGCCACCGTCAGTGGGCGGTCTTGGACGGATCGTTCGCGACCGGCTCGCCCGGCTTCGATTCGATCGTCTTCGGCGGCTGAGCGGCGGGGGGCGTGTCGTCTTCCGCCATGCCCTTCTTGAAGCTCTTGATGCCCTTGGCGAGGTCACCCATCAGGTCGGAAACCTTGCCCTTGCCGAACAGGAGCAACACGACCACGACGACGATCAACCAGTGCCAGATACTCATCGAACCCATTACAGACGTCTCCTGCGGCCGTCCTCGGCCGTCTTCGGCGAGCCCCCACGGCAGTGCGCCGCACTATGGCAAAAAGGATATCCCCCCGCAACCGCGCGCGAGGATCCCGGTCCGCGTCGGCGAGGGTGTGGTGAAGGCGATCAGTCGGCCTCGCGTTCGCGATCGTCCTCGTCGACGTCGGGCTCCTCGGTTTCCGCCATCTCCAGGAGATCCGTCGCGTCGAGCGGGTCCTCGTCGGGGGTGAGTGCCGTGTCGTCGCTCGGCAGCGGCACGGCGAAACCGGCGGGGATCTGGCCTTCGAGCAGGCCCGCGCCCTTCAATTCTTCGAGACCGGGCAGGTCCTGGATCGCCTCAAGGCCGAAATGGACGAGGAAGGCCTCGGTGGTGCCCCAGGTCACGGGACGACCGGGGGTGCGCCGGCGACCGCGCATGCGGATCCAGCCGGTCTCGAGCAGCACGTCGAGCGTGCCCTTCGACATCTGGACGCCGCGGATCTGTTCGATCTCGGCGCGGGTCACCGGCTGGTGATAGGCGACGATCGCCAGCGTCTCGAGTGCGGCGCGGCCGAGCTTCTTCGGCTCCACCGTGTCGCGGGAGAGGCGGGCGGCGAGATCGGCGGCGGTGCGGAACTGCCATTTGCCGGCGACGCGCACCAGTTCGACGCCGCGTCCGGCATAGTCCGCCTCGAGCCGGGCGAGGACGGCGGCGAGGTCGACGCCTTCGGGGAGTTCGGCGGCGAGATCGTCCTCGCCGACCGGCCCGGCGGAGGCGAAGATCAGCGCTTCGACCAGCCGGCGGGCGGTCGCCTCGCGCTCGAGGGTGTCGAAGTCGTCGCGGTCGTCGTCGTCGCCGTCGTCGAAGAGATCGCTCACCGGTCGTCCTCCCTGACCTCGGTCTCGTCGTCCGGCTCGTCGGCGCCGGGGATGCGGGCGCGGGCGTGGAGGGGCGCGAAGGCGTTCGTCTGGCGCAGTTCCATGCGGCCCTCGCGCACCAGTTCGAGGCTCGCCGAGAAGGTCGAGGCGATGACCGTGGCGCGCATCTCGGGGGTGAGGAAGTCGGAGACGAGGCTCTCGATCGGCGTCCAGTCGGCGACGCGGCCGATCAGGCGCTCGAGGATCTCGCGGGCATCCTGGAGGCCCCAGACGGCGCGCGCCGCCACCCGCACGGAGGTGATCATGAAGCGTTGGCGCTGCGCCGCATAGGCGGTGAGGAGATCGTAGAGGCTCGCCTGCCATTCGGCCCGGACCGTGGCCGCCGTCGCCTCGGGGGCGCCGCGGGCGAAGACGTCGCGGCCCAGCCGGTCGCGAGCGAAGAGGCGGCCGGCGGCGGTGCGCATGGCTTCGAGCCGGCGCAGGCGGAAGGCGAGGGCGGCGGCGAGTTCCTCGCCGCTCGGCTCGTCGTCCTGCGGCGGGGCCGGCAGCAACAGGCGCGACTTCAGATAGGCGAGCCAGGCCGCCATGACGAGATAGTCGGCGGCGAGTTCGAGGCGGCGGGCGCGGATCTTCTCGACGAAGGCGAGATACTGGTCGACGAGGTCGAGAATGGAGATGCGCGCCAGATCGACCTTCTGATTGCGGGCGAGGGTGAGGAGGAGGTCGAGCGGGCCTTCGAAACCGGCGACGTCGACGATCAGCGTCTCTTCCGGGTCGGGCGCGGCGCGCGGTGGTGTCGTCCAGTCCTCGGCGGCGGAGGGGCGACCACCCGGCGGCAACGGCAGCACCGCCTGGGTCCCGGCCACATCCGGCTGAGTTTCGGCCCCGCTTCCCGCCACGTCTTCGTCTCCCCGGCCCCGAGGAGAGGTGTGTCAGACGGAAGGCATACCCGTCAATCGGGCGAATTCCGCTCTCGCGCCCGCCTCGTCGAGGGGCGCCGGGCGGCGGCGCGCGGCGAGCGCCCGGGCGGCGCGGTCGGCGGCCATTCCGGCGAGCGGCGGGGTGTTCGCGGCGACGGCCTCCATCTCGGCGAGGACGCCGTTGCAGTGGAGGGCGAGGTCGCAGCCGGCGGCCAGCGCCGCGGCGGTCCGTTCGGCGATGGTGCCGGAGAGCGCCTGCATCGACACGTCGTCGGACATCAGGCAGCCGTCGAAACCGATCAGCCGGCGGATCACTTCGTCGATCACGGTCTTCGACGTGGTCGCCGGATGATCGGGATCGAGGCTGGTGTAGACAACGTGGGCGGTCATGGCGAGCGGCAGTCGGGCGGCGTCGCGGAAGGGCGGGAAGTCGGTCGCCTCGAGCACGGCGCGAGGCGTGTCGACCACCGGCAGGGCGTGGTGGCTGTCGACACCGGCGCGGCCGTGGCCGGGGATGTGCTTGATCACCGGCAGGACGCCGCCGGCGAGGAGGCCCTCCGCCGCGGTCCGGCCGAGGTCGGAGACGATGTCCGGGGTGACGCCGTAGGCGCGGGGACCGATGACGTCGTCGGCGCCTTCGACCGGCACGTCGAGGACGGGCAGGCAATCGACGTCGATGCCGAGGGCCTTCAGATCCGCGGCCATCAGGCGCGCCCCGAGCCACGCGGCGCGGCGGCCGTCCTCGGCCGAGCGGGCGAAGACGTCGCCGTAGGTACGTCCCGTCGGATAGGCCGGCCAGTGCGGCGGGCCGAGGCGTTGGACGCGGCCGCCCTCCTGGTCGATCAAGATCGGCGCGTCGCGGCCGACGATGTCGCGAAGCGCCGCGGTGAGCGCCCGGATCTGCTCCGGCGTCTCGCAGTTCCGCTTGAACAGGATGAAGCCCCAGGGCCGGGCCGCGCGCAGGAAGGCGATCTCGTCGGCGGTGAGCGTCGGGCCGGAGGTGCCGCAGATGAAGGCGGAGACGGTCATGGGTGAGGGCTCCGGGAGACGAGACGGACGCGGCCGGTCATGGGGGAACCACGACCGGCCGGCACGGGGAAAAGGAAGTGCGGCGGATCAGCGGTGGACGACGATGCACTGACCGCCCTGCGCCTTGAGCTGCGAGCACAGGGCATTGGCCTGATCGCGCGATCCGGCCGGCACGCGAGCCCGGTAGTACACGCCCTTGGCGCCGAGGTCGGCGCGCTGGACGTCGACCGACTTGCCGGCGAGGGCGGAATACTTGCGCTGGGCCGCCGAGAAGGAGGCGCGTGCCGCGGCGTCCGATCCGGAGGCCGAGATCTGCACCAGATAGTCGCCCCCGCCTCCGCCGGTGGCCGGCGGCGGGGCGATCGACACCGGCGCGGTGGCAACCGGCCTGGGCGCCGCGGGCGCAGGCGCGGGCGGCGTAGCGGGCGCAGGCGGCGTAGCGGCGAGTTTGGGAGAAACCGGACCGAGCGACAGCGGTGCGCCGCCCGAAGCCGGCGCGGGCGCCGGAGCACGGGTGGTCGGCTTGGGCGCGGTGATCGGGGTGACGGCGACGGTCTTGACCTTCGGCGCGGCGGCGACGGGCGCCGGCGTCTCGGGCGCGACATTCGCGGGGGCCGGCTTCGGCGTCGGGACGCGGGTGGCGACCGGCGCGGGTTCGGGCTGGGTCGGCGTCTGATCCGCCATCGGTTGCGCACCGGCCATGGAGGGCGGCGGCGCCTGCGGCGGCGCGGCGGCGACGGGGGGCGCCGCGGTCGTCTGCATCGGCGGTGCGGGGGCGTCGGGGGCCGGCTCGGTGGGCTTGGCGGCGCGCAGGGCGACGCCGTCGGAAACGATCGAGCCGTCGGGGCGCACCACCACGGTCTTCACGGTGTGCGGCACGTCCGAGGACGGACGCTGCGCACCCGGGTTGATCAGGCGGACCTCCTTGCCCTCGGCGGTGCGACCCGAGACCTGGTCGACCGGATCCTCCTGCTTGGAGACGATGCGAGAGGCCGCCTTGGGATCGTCGGCGGTGAGGGTCGGGCCGGCATCGGCGGTCGGCGCCTTGGCTTCCGGAACGGTCTTGAACGGCTTGCCGTCGGCGCGCAGCAGAACCGGTTCGCCGGAGCCGGATCCGCCGGTGAACTTCCAGGCGGCGAGCGCTCCGCCGCCGACCAGCACCAGCGCGATCGCCGCGACGGCGATCTTCATGCCGCGACCGGAGTCCTCGTGCGGCAGGGAGGCGGCGGCGCGTTCTTCCTCGCGCGAATGCGGCATGATCCGCGGCTCGGCGGCGACCAGGGGCGCGGCTTCGCGAGCGGCGGCGGCGATCTCGTCGCGGCCGAACTCGTCGAAGGTGGCGTGCGGATAGGCGGACGGGGCGCGAGCGGGGGGCGCGGCGTGGGCCACCTCCACCGGCTGCGGCGTGTAGGCCGGCGCCGGTTCGGGCGCGGCGGCGAAGGCGGGATCGTAGGAGCCGGCGGCGACACCGTCGTCATAGGCGTAGAAGTCGCTCCACTGCGCTTCTGTTCCCTCGGCCGAACGCGGCGGTTCGGGTTCGGCACGGGCCGCGCCGATGCGCAGCGAGGCGATGTCGCGGTCGTCGACGGGATGCTGCGGGATCGGCGGCGTGACCTCGCGCTCGAAGTCGCCGCGGACGCGAATGTCGGGGGTGACGGAGGCGCGCAACTCGTCGAAGAGTTCGGCCTCGAGCGCCGAGAGCTGCTGCGGCACGGTGCGCGCCGGCGCTTCGCCGCGGCGAGTGGTCTCGGCGGGAACTTCGGGCTGCGTGGCGAAGCCGGTGGTTTCGCCGAGGATGCGGGCGAGCTCCTCGAGCGGGTCGTCGATCGCCGCACGCGGCGCGCGCTGCGACGCGTCCGCGCCTTCGACGGTCCTCGGATCGTCGAAGTCCAACGGCAACTGACGGCGAGACACGGGTTCGGGCATCGGGCGGACCACCTCTCGTGGGCGCGACGGGGACGGCGTCCCCTTCGCGCTCGACTTCGGCCCGAGCCCCCACGTCCTCAGCGCATCTCGTCGGGTGCCTTCACCCCGAGGATCGCGAGCCCGGACGCGAGTACGGAAGCGACGGCACGCACCATCGCCAGTCGGGCATGTGACGACAATGAATCGTCAACGTTAACAAAGCGTAATTGTGGCAGGTCTTTGCCGCGGTTCCAATGGGCGTGCAGATCGGACGCCAGATCGTGCAAAAAGAACGCGATACGGTGCGGTTCGTGACTTTCTGCCGCAGCTTCGACGACACGCGGCCACTGGGCGACGCGGCGGATCAGGCCGATTTCACCTTCGTCGGTCAGGCATTCCAGCGGCGCGCTCGCGAGACCCTCCGGCGTGAGATCGAGGGCGGGGAGTTGCTCGCGCGCCTGATTGAACACCGACGCGGTGCGGGCGTGGGCGTACTGGACATAGAAGACCGGGTTGTCCTTCGACTGCTCGGTGACCTTCTGGAAGTCGAAGTCGAGGGGCGCGTCGGACTTGCGGAAGAGCATCATGAAGCGCACCGCGTCGACGCCGACTTCCTCGACGACGTCGCGCAGGGTGACGAAGGAGCCGGAGCGCTTCGACATCTTCACCGGCTCGCCGGCGCGGAAGAGCTTGACCAACTGGCAGAGCTTGACGTCGAGCGACGCCCTGCCGCCGGAGATCGCCTTCACCGCCGCCTGCATGCGCTTGACGTAGCCGCCGTGGTCGGCGCCCCAGACGTCGATCTGGTCGGCGAAACCGCGCTCGAACTTGTCGAGGTGATAGGCGATGTCGGAGGCGAAATAGGTGTAGGAGCCGTCCGATTTCATCAGCGGCCGGTCGACGTCGTCGCCGAAGTCGGTGGAGCGGAACAGGGTCTGTTCGCGATCCTCCCAGTCTTCCGGCAACTGGCCCTTCGGCGGCTCGAGCCGGCCCTGGTACATCAGCCCCTGCGCGGTCAGCGTGTCGATGGCGTGGCGTACCCGATCGCCGGCCGGGCCGGTCTGCAGGCTCTTCTCGGAGAAGAAGACGTCGTGGACGACGTTGAGGGCGGCGAGGTCCTCGCGGATCATCGCCATCATGGCGTCGATCGCGGTCTGCCGGACGGTGGCGAGCCAGTCGCTCTCGGGCTCGCCCTTCAGGGCGGCTCCGTAAATCTTCGCAAGGGCTTCGCCGACCGGCTTCAAGTAGTCGCCGGGGTAGAGGCCCTCGGGGATCTCGATCGTCTCGCCGAGCGCTTCGAGGTAGCGCAGGTAGGCGGAGCGGGCGAGAACGTCGACCTGGGCGCCGGCGTCGTTGATGTAGTACTCCTTGGTCACGGCGTGACCGGCGAAGCCGAGGAGGTTGGCCAGCGCGTCGCCGAAGACGGCGCCGCGGCAGTGGCCGACATGCATCGGGCCGGTGGGGTTGGCCGAGACGTATTCGACGTTCACCGCGCCCCGCGCGACGACGGCGCGGCCGTAATCCTTGCCGGCGGTGACGACGCGGGCGAGGAAGCCGGCCCAATAGGACGGCGCGAGGCGCAGGTTGAGGAAGCCGGGGCCGGCGACCTCGGTCTCGGCGACGTCCGGATCGCCGGCGAGTTCGCCCATCAGTTCGATGGCGAGCTGACGCGGCTGACGGCCCGTCTGCTTGGCGAGCACCATGGCGGCGTTGACGGCGAGATCGCCGTTCGCCGCGTCGCGCGGCGGTTCGACGACGACGCGGGAGAGGTCGAGGGCGGAGCCGTCGGCGGCCTTCCACTCGAGCCGTTCGATCGCCCGGGCGACCCGGTGCTCGAAGTCCGCGAAGATGTCCATGGGTGGATCGCTCCGATCTCGGGAGAGGAGGGCGCCTCCACGGCCCGAACGGCCGGAAGCGCCGGAAAACGTGCCCGCGAGCTATACCAGATCGGGGGAGGCGTCAAACGGGAGTGGAAGCTCGTCGACCGGGTCAGCCGAGATCGGGCGCGTCGCCGGTCAGGCGGCGGTGTTCGGCGAGCGCGAAGCGGTCGGTCATGCCGGCGATGTAGTCGCAGACGCGGCGGGCGACGCGGGGGCGATCGGCGAGGTCGAGGTCGCGGCGCCATTCGGCCGGCAGGTCCTGCGGCTCGTCCATGTAGGTGGAGAACAGCGCCTCCACCACGCCCTCGGCGGCGCGCATCTTCACCATCACCGCTTCGGCCCGGTAGACGGTGCGGAAGAGGAAGGTCTTGATGGCGCGGTCGGCGGCCTGCATCTCGGGCGAGAAGGCGACGAGGGCGCGGCCGGCGTTGCGCACGTCGTCGGCGGAGCCGGGCAGGTGGTCCTCGAGCCGGGCGAGGCCGGCGGCGATGACATCCTCCACCATGCGGGTGATGATGCGGCGGATCACCTCCTGCTGGAACCGCGGTCGCTCCAGGCCGGGGTGACGGCCGGCGACCTCGCGGACGATGGTGCCGACCAGCGGCACCTCGGCGAGCGTCTCGAGATCGAGCAGGCCGGCGCGCAGGCCGTCGTCGATGTCGTGGGCGTCGTAGGCGATGTCGTCGGCGATCGCCGCACACTGCGCCTCGAGGCTCGGCCAACTCCACAGCCAGAGATTCTGGAGGGCGGCGTATTCGCGGATCGCATAGGGCAGTTCGGCGGGGGCGGCGTGCATGCCGTGCGCCGCGGCGAGGGGCCGGCCGGCGCCGTCGACGAGCGGGCCGTTGTGCTTGACCAGCCCCTCGAGCGTCTCCCAGGAGAGGTTCAAACCGTCGAAGTCGGCGTAGCGGCGTTCGAGCTTGGTGACGATGCGCAGGGTCTGGGCGTTGTGGTCGAAGCCGCCGAAATCGGCCATCGCCCGCTCCATGGCGCGCTCGCCGGCGTGGCCGAAGGGGGTGTGGCCGAGGTCGTGGCCGAGAGCCAGGGCCTCGGCGAGATCCTCGTCGAGGCGGAAAGCGCGGGCGAGCGCGCGGGCGATCTGCGCCACCTCGATGGTGTGGGTGAGGCGCGAGCGGAAATGATCGCCCTCGTGCGGCAGGAAGACCTGGGTCTTGTGAGCGAGGCGGCGAAAGGCGGTGGAATGGACGATGCGGTCGCGGTCGCGCTGATAGGGGGTGCGGGTCGGGCTCGTCGGTTCGGCGTGGAGGCGACCGCGGGAGGCGGACGGATCGGCGCCCCAGGGGGCGCGGGGTTCACCGCCCAATCCGATGCGGCGGGTGCGATCGGACACGGTGGGGTGCTCCTTCTTTCGGCGTTCGGCTCGACTCACGGGCTTGAATCCGCGCGTTCGCGGCGTACTTGATCCTCACGACGCTCCTGTTTCAAGCGCATGACGGCCCTTCGGTCGATGCCTTCGAGGTTCCTTTCGATGTCCGATACGATCACCGACGCCCCCATCTCCGTCACCGCCGCCGCGGCGAAGCGCATCCTCTTCGTCGTCTCCGACGAGCCGGCGGGCACGGTGCTGCGCATCTCGGTCTCCGGCGGCGGATGCTCCGGTTTCTCCTACGGCTTCGAACTGACGACGACGCGCGCCGACGACGATTTCGTCATCGACCGGGACGGCGCCACCGTGGTCGTCGACCCGATCTCGGCGGAGTACCTGCGCGGATCGCAACTCGACTTCGTCGACGATCTGATGGGTCAGGCCTTCAAGATGTCCAACCCGAACGCGACGGCGACCTGCGGCTGCGGAACCAGCTTCGCCATGTGACCGGGCAGGTGGCGAAACGCCGCGATACGGCGGTCCGCAGCGACAAATTGAAATTTCTCGTGATATTTTGTGGACTTGGAAAGTAATGCGCGACATCGTGCCGACCGAGTTCAACTCGGCGGGTTCGAAGCGTTGCGATCTGGAACACTCTCATCGGCCGGGCTCGGTGTCGCCATCGGGCTGAACGTCGTATGTGCTCATGCGCAGGACGCCGGCCTCACCGCGCCCGTACCGGACAAGGTGATCCTCACCGAAGCGCGGGCGCCGTCGACCTGGGCGGTGGCGCTCTACGGCGGCGTGTGGACCAACTCGACGCTACCGTCGTTTCCCTACAATCTCGTCCGCGGCAATCTGACCTTCGAGGATGCGCAGATCGCCTCGCTGATCGTCGATCGCCGGCTGTTCGACTTCGACCTCGATCTGCCCGGCACGCGCTGGCGGTTGAACGGCTTCTCGGTCGAAGCGGAAGGGACACTGAACCAGCACTTCGGGTTGCAGGACCACGTCGAGGCGACCGCCGCGGTGAAGCTGCGCACCGGCGAGATCGGGCTCGGGTCGATGGCGTCGATGAACCTCGCCTGGGCGAACGGCCTCTCCTACGCCTTCGCGGCCCCGAAGTGGGAATACGGGCCGACCTTCGTCCACGGCGTCGACAGCCGGCATCTCCAATATTTCATGGCGTTCGAAGCGGCGGTCACGCCGACGGCGGCGAAGAATCTGTCGGCCTTCTTCCGCCTCCACCACCGCAGCGGCATCTACGGCGTGATCTCGCCGCGCCGCACCGGCTCCAACTACGTCGGCGGCGGCCTGCGCTGGACCTTTCGATGATTCGAAGCGACCGGCGTCGGTCCTTCGCAGTGCCGCAACGGCCGGAACCCGATTCGGGATTCACGGATCGGTTACCGTGATTTCGCATGGCTGACCACCGAGCCATGCATCGGCGATCATTTCGACATTGCAGATGCGCGAACCCACGGTTTCCTCATCTTTTTTTCACATCAGGGCTTTAGGCTCCGTCTCGGGATGAGGGTCCACGAGGCGTGGGAAGATCTCGAACGTCTTTTCGCGGACTTTCGCTGCGATGCACAAAGGAGTATCGCGGCACCGCATCGAACGTCGCACCGGCGACGGGTCGACACCGATCGAGATGCGTCGGTCGGGACAACCGGTCGAGACAGGGTCCAATGTCTCGACGCGTGAGATCGAAGAGGCAATTCGGGTCATGAACGCCGTGTCTTCGCACAGTTTTTCTCGTGTCCGGGCGCCGTCGCTGCGCTCCAAGATCATGACGGCGAAGGAAGCCGCCGGGCTCATCCCCTCGGGTGCGCGGGTCGGCATGAGCGGGTTCACCGGCTCGGGGCATCCCAAGGAAGTGCCGATCGAACTGGCGCGCCGCATCCAGGAGACCCATGCCCACGGCAATCCCTTCAAGATCTCGGTGTGGACGGGTGCTTCGACCGCGCCGGAACTCGACGGGGCGCTGGCCAAGGCCAACGCCATGGAGATGCGGCTGCCCTATCAGTCCGATCCGGTGTGCCGTCGCCGCATCAACGCCGGCGAGATGGAATACACCGACATCCATCTCTCCCACGTGGCGCAGTACGCCCAGTTCGGCTTCCTCGGGAAGCTCGACTTCGCGGTGATCGAAGTCGCCGGCATCCGCGAGGACGGCGCGCTGATCCCGTCGTCGTCGGTCGGCAACAACGAGGCCTGGCTGGAGATGGCCGAGCACATCATCCTCGAGGTCAACTCCTGGCAGTCGCCGGCGCTCGAGGGCATGCACGACATCTACGCCTACACCGACCGTCCGCCGCACCGTCGTCCGATCCCGCTCCTGACCGCCGGCGATCGCATCGGCGAGCCCTATTTCCGCTGTGATCCCAACAAGATCGTCGCGGTCGTCGAGACCCATGCGGCCGATCGCAACACCGAATTCACGCCGCCCGACGCGGTCTCGCAGGCGATCGCCGAGCACATCCTCGACTTCTTCGACTGCGAAGTGCGGCACGGCCGCATGCCGAAGAACCTGCTGCCGCTGCAGTCGGGCGTCGGCAACATCGCCAATGCGGTGATGGCCGGGCTGGAGAAGGGTTCCTACGAGGGCATGACCGCCTACACCGAAGTGTTGCAGGACGGGATGTTGCACCTTCTGCGCTCGGGCAAGCTCACCATGGCCTCGGCCACGGCGCTGTCGCTCTCCGACCACGCGATGAAGGAATTCCTCGCCGACGTCGACTTCTACCGCGAGCGCATCGTGCTGAGGCCGCAGGACGTCTCCAACCATCCGGAGATCATCCGTCGTCTCGGCATCATCGCCATGAACGGCATGATCGAGGCCGACATCTACGGCAACGTCAATTCGACCCACATCGCCGGCACCTCGATCATGAACGGCATCGGCGGTTCGGGCGACTTCGCCCGCAACGCCTACACCTCGATCTTCATGACGCCGTCGACCCGCAAGAACGGCGCGATCTCGTGCATCGTGCCGATGGTCACCCACGTCGACCACACCGAGCACGACGTGCAGGTGATCGTCACGGAGCAGGGCATGGCCGACCTGCGCGGCCTCAGCCCCAAGGCGCGGGCGCGGGTGATCATCGACAACTGCGCCCATCCCGACTGGCAGCCGGCGCTCAACGAATATCTCGACCTCGCCATGCGGCTGTCGCCGGGGCGGCACACGCCGCATCTGATGGAAGAGGCCTTCTCGTTCCTGCCGAAATGGAAGGCGGCCGGTGCCCGCCGCGTGAGCGGCGACGAGCCGGTGTGAGCCTTCCGCGTGAGCGGCGACGAGCCGGTGTGAGCCTCGCCGGCCGTCGCAGGGCGGCGGCCGGGGCGGGCGTAGCGCCAACGGGTCGCGTGGCATCGGAATTGCCATACCTGTCGGAACCGTGGCATCGATGCCGGGAGGGGAGTGGGAGTCGGTCCGCCGAGGCCACTTCCCCGGGGACGGCGTCCGAGGAGGATCGGGGACGATGGAGCGACCGGAAGCGGTGGAGACGGGGCGCATTCCGCCGTCGACCCACGACGTGGCCCATGTGCGCGAGGCGATCGTCGAAAAACTCAAGTACGCCGTCGGCAAGAACCCGATCGTGGCGTCGGCTCACGATTGGTTCGTGGCGACGGCGCTGGCGGTGCGTGACGAGATCGTCGATCGCTGGGTCGATTCGACCACCAAGACCTATCGGACCGACGAGAAGCGGGTCTACTACCTCAGCCTCGAGTTCCTGATCGGCCGCCTGCTGTTCGACGCCATGGGCAATCTCGAGATGACGGAGACGGTGCGCGCGGCGCTCGCCGATCTCGGGGTCGATCTCGACCGGATCAAGGAGGTCGAACCGGACGCGGCGCTGGGCAACGGCGGCCTCGGACGGCTCGCGGCCTGCTTCATGGAATCGATGGCGACGCTGTCGATCGCCGCCTACGGCTACGGCATCCGCTACGACCACGGCCTGTTCCGCCAGCGCATCAAGGACGGCTGGCAGCTCGAATATCCCGAAGACTGGCTGGCCACCGGCAATCCCTGGGAGTTCGCCCGGCCGGAAGTCGCCTATCCGATCGGCTTCGGCGGCTGGGTCGAGGCGATGACCGATCGCGACGGCACCACCCATCACGAGTGGCGGCCGGCGGAGACGGTGATGGCGGTCGCCTACGACACGCCGATCGCCGGCTGGCGCGGCCATCACGTCAACACGCTGCGTCTGTGGTCTGCCAAGGCGCAGGATCCGCTGCGGCTCGACGCCTTCAACCGCGGCGACCACGTCGGCGCGGCGGCGGCGCGGGTCAAGGCGGAAGCCATCTCCAAGGTGCTCTATCCGTCGGATGCGACCCCGGCGGGCCAGGAACTGCGACTCAGGCAGGAGTTCTTCTTCGCCTCCGCCTCGCTGCAGGACCTGCTGCGCCGCCATCTCAACCAGCACGCCGACATCACCACGCTGCCGGAGAAGGTGGCGATCCAGCTCAACGACACCCATCCGGCGATCGCCGTGGCGGAGCTGATGCGCATCCTCGTCGACATCCACGAGGTGCCGTGGGCGACCGCGTGGAAGATGACGATCGGGACCTTCTCCTACACCAACCACACGCTGCTGCCGGAAGCGCTCGAGACCTGGCCGGTGCCGCTGCTGGAGCGGCTGTTGCCGCGCCACATGCAGATCATCTACCTGATCAACGCACTGCATCTCGACGAGCTGAAGAAGACGCGCGAGGGCATCGACGGCGGGCTTCTCTCGGCCCTGTCGATCATCGACGAGCAGGGCGGGCGGCGCGTCCGCATGGGCCATCTCGCCTATCTCGGATCGCACAAGGTCAACGGCGTCTCGGCGCTGCACTCCGACCTGATGAAGGTCACGGTGTTCCGCGACCTCAACACCGCCTACCCGAACCGAATCGTCAACAAGACCAACGGCATCACCTTCCGGCGCTGGCTGCACCAGTCGAACCCCGGACTGAAGAACCTGCTGGTCGACACCATCGGTTCGCGGGTGCTCGACGACGAGAAGGAACTGCCGAAACTCGCGGCCTTCGTCGACGATGCGTCGTTCCAGGACAGGTTCGCGGCGGTGAAGCTCCTCAACAAGGAGCGCCTCGCCCGGCTCATCCGTGACCGGCTCGAGGTGCGGGTCGATCCGCACGCGCTCTTCGACGTGCAGATCAAGCGCATCCACGAGTACAAGCGCCAGCTCCTCAACATCCTCGAGACCATCGCCGTCTACGACGCCATGCGGGCGCAGCCGACGCGCGACTGGATCCCGCGGGTGAAGATCTTCGCCGGCAAGGCGGCGGCCTCCTACGCCCAGGCGAAGCTGATCATCAAGCTCGCCAACGACGTGGCCAAGGTGGTCAATTCCGACCCGACGCTGCGCGGGTTGCTGAAGGTCGTCTTCCTGCCGAACTACAACGTGTCGCTCGCCGAGCAGATCATCCCGGCCGCCGATCTCTCCGAGCAGATCTCGACCGCCGGCATGGAAGCCTCGGGCACCGGCAACATGAAGTTCGGTCTCAACGGCGCGCTCACCATCGGCACCCTCGACGGCGCCAACGTCGAGATGAAGGAGCACGTCGGCGACGACAACATCTTCATTTTCGGCCTGACGGCGGAGGAGGTCGAGGCGCGCCGGGCCCAGGGCATCGACAGCCGCGAGACCATCGCCAAGTCGTCGATTCTCGCCGAGGTGCTCGACGCGATCGGGTCGGGCGTGTTCTCTCCGGGCGAACCCGATCGGTACAAACCCCTGGTCGACGCGCTCACCTATCACGACTACTTCATGGTGACGGCCGACTTCGAGAGCTACTACGCCACTCAGCGCGCGGTGTTCCGCAAATGGCGGGACAAGGCGGCTTGGCGGCGGTCGGCGGCGCTCAATACGGCGCACATGGGGTGGTTCTCCTCGGATCGGACGATCTCGGAATACGCCGAGGACATCTGGAATGTCCCGGTCTATCCGGTTTCGGGGTGATCGCGCACGATCGGACGGCGACATGGCGGCCGGCGACCAGCGGGGTCTTCGGTTCCTGAACAGGGTGGAGGGCGGCGGCGAGTTCCGCCGTCGCAGAGCCACCGAACGGGGGGCGCGATGGGCGACCGAGTGTGGAAGACGGCGCAATCGGACGTCGAGGCGATCGTCGCGGGTCGGCACGGAGATCCCTTCGGGGTGCTCGGCCGGCACGGGACCGCGGCGGCGCCGGTGGTGCGGGCCTTCGTGCCGCATGCCGAATTCCTCGACGTGATCGATGCCGAGGGCGAGGTGCTCGCCCGGCTCGAACGGCGCGACGACGCCGGGTTCTTCGAAGGCGTGGTGGAGCCTTGGGCCGGGTCGGTCGATCGCCCGCCCTATCGCCTGCGTGCGACCAATCGCTCCGCCTCCTGGGAGCTCCACGATCCCTATGCCTTCGGGCCGGTGCTCGGGCCGGTCGACGACCATCTGTTGGTCGAGGGTACCCACCGGACGCTCTACGAACGGCTCGGCGCGCAGGTCATGACCCACGAGGGGGTCGAGGGCGTCGATTTCGCGGTGTGGGCGCCGAACGCGGCGCGCGTCTCGGTGGTCGGCGACTTCAACGCCTGGGACGGCCGACGCCATCAGATGCGCAAGCGCGTCGACAGCGGCATCTGGGAGATCTTCGCGCCGAACGTTTCGGTCGGCACCGCCTACAAGTACGAGATCGTCGCGGCCGACGGGCGGCTGCTGCCGCTCAAGGCCGATCCCTTCGGTTTCGCCGGCGAGATGCGGCCGTCGACCGCCTCGGTGGTGGCGAAGATCGACGACTTCGTGTGGACCGACGACGCCTGGATGACGGCGCGGCCGGGCGACGCGCGGCGGCGACCGATGTCGATCTACGAGGTCCATCTCGGTTCGTGGGAGCGTGGGTCCGACGGGCGCTTCCTGACCTGGGACGAACTGGCGGCGCGGCTGATCCCCTATGCGGTCGATCTCGGCTTCACCCATCTCGAGCTGCTGCCGGTCAGCGAGCATCCGCTCGACGCCTCCTGGGGCTATCAGCCGATCGGCCTGTTCGCGCCGACCCGCCGTTTCGGCGAACCGGCCGGCTTCGCCCGGTTCGTCGACGCCGCCCACGTCGCCGGGCTCGGCATCATCCTCGACTGGGTGCCGGCGCATTTCCCGACCGACGAGCACGGGCTCAGGGAGTTCGACGGCGGACCGCTCTACGAACACGCCGATCCGCGGCGCGGCTTCCATCCCGACTGGAACACGGCGATCTACGATTTCGGCCGTGCCGAGGTGCTGTCGATGCTGTGCGCCAACGCGCTGTTCTGGCTCGACCGCTACCATGTCGACGGGCTCCGGGTGGATGCCGTCGCCTCGATGCTCTACCTCGACTATTCGCGCAAAGAGGGCGAGTGGTTGCCCAACGAGGACGGCGGGCGCGACAATCGCGAGGCGGTGGCGTTCCTGCGGCGGGTCAACGAACTCGTCTACGGACGCGAGGACGGCGCGATCACCATCGCCGAGGAATCGACCGCCTGGCCGGGCGTGTCGCAGCCGGTCTTCGCCGGCGGTCTCGGCTTCGGCTTCAAATGGAACATGGGGTGGATGCACGACACGCTCGACTACATGTCGCGCGAGGGCGTGCACCGTCGTTGGCACCACGACCAGTTGACCTTCGGCTTGCTCTACGCCTTCGCCGAGAATTTCGTCCTGCCGCTCAGCCACGACGAGGTGGTGCACGGCAAGGGTTCGCTGATCGGCAAGATGAGCGGCGACCACTGGCAGAAATTCGCGGCGCTCAGGACCTATTACGGCTTCATGTGGGGTCACCCGGGCAAGAAGCTGCTGTTCATGGGCCAGGAGTTCGGCCAGTGGGCCGAATGGAACCACGACCGCGGGCTCGACTGGCACCTGACGGCGCACGGCGAGCACAAGGGCCTGCAGAACCTGATCCGCGACCTCAATCGCGTCTATCGCACGTCGCCGGCGATGCACGCGCGCGACTGCGAGCAGGAGGGGTTCCGCTGGATCGTGGTCGAGGATCGCGACCAGTCGGTCTACGCCTTCGCTCGCTTCGGCGAGTGGGGCGACAAGCCGATCGTCGTGGTCTCCAACTTCACGCCGATACCGCGCGATCCCTACCGGATCGGGTTCCCGATGGCGGGGCGGTGGCGCGAGATCGTCAACACCGACGCGGCCTGCTACGGCGGCTCCAATCTCGGCAACGGCGGTATGATCCATGCGCGCGCCGAAGACAGCCACGGGCTGCCGGCGGCGGCGGAGATCCTGGTGCCGCCGTTGGCGACGGTGATCTTCGAATACGACGGCGAATGAGAAGGTGACTCCGGAGACCGGAGAGGAGGGAAGCGATGACCAAGAAGCCGATGCCGGCTCCCGTGAAGACGGGAGCGAGCGGTCCGCTGGCGCGTCACGCCATGGCTTACGTGCTGGCCGGTGGGCGCGGATCGCGACTGATGGAACTGACCGATCGGCGCGCCAAGCCGGCGGTCTATTTCGGCGGCAAGTCGCGGATCATCGACTTCGCCCTGTCGAACGCGCTGAACTCCGGCATCCGCCGTTTCGGCGTCGCCACCCAGTACAAGGCGCACTCGCTGATCCGTCACCTGCAACGCGGTTGGAACTTCCTGCGTCCCGAACGCAACGAGAGCTTCGACATCCTGCCGGCGTCGCAGCGTGTCTCGGAGGAGTCGTGGTACGCCGGCACCGCCGACGCGGTCTATCAGAACCTCGACATCATCAAGGACTCCGATCCGAAGTACATGATCATCCTGGCGGGTGATCACATCTACAAGATGGACTACGAGAAGATGTTGCAGCAGCACGTCGAGCAGGGCGCCGACGTGACCATCGGCTGCCTGGAGGTCTCCAAGGAGGAGGCGACCGGCTTCGGCGTCATGCACGTCGACGAGAAGGATCGCATCTTCGCCTTCGTCGAGAAGCCCAAGGATCCGCCGACCATGCCGGGCAGCGCCGACCGCTGTCTGGCATCGATGGGCATCTACGTGTTCGAAGCGAGCTTCCTGTGGGACCAGCTGGAGCGCGACGCCGCCGATCCGCACTCGGCGCACGACTTCGGCAAGGACATCATCCCCTACATCGTCAAGCACGGGAACGCCGTCGCGCACCACTTCTCCAAGTCCTGCGTCCGCTCGCGGCAGGAATCGGCGTCCTATTGGCGCGACGTCGGCACCGTCGACGCCTATTGGGAGGCCAACATCGACCTCACCGACGTGGTCCCGGAACTCGACCTCTACGACAGCGAGTGGCCGATCTGGACCTACGGCGAGATCACCCCGCCGGCGAAGTTCGTCCACGACATCGACGGGCGGCGCGGTTCGGCGGTGTCGTCGTTGGTCTCGGGCGGCTGCATCGTGTCGGGCGCCTTCCTCAAGCGCTCCCTGCTGTTCACCGGCGTCCGGGTCAACTCCTATTCGATGGTGGAGAACACCGTCATCCTGCCGCAGACTTCGGTCGGGCGCGGCTGCCGGCTGCGCAACGTGGTGGTCGACGCGCGCGTCTCCATTCCCGACGGGCTGGTGGTGGGTGAGGATCCCGAACTCGACGGCAAGCGGTTCCGTCGCACCGACAAGGGCATCTGCCTGATCACCCAGCCGATGATCGATCTCTTGGGGCGGTGAACCACGGGGCGGTGAACGCGGACGAGGAGGGGGGATCCCATGTCGGCACTCGAGGTCCTCTCGGTCGTCTCGGAGGTCTATCCGCTGGTCAAGACCGGCGGACTGGCCGATGTCGCCGGCGCGCTTCCGGGGGCTCTGGCGCAGGAAGGGGTGGCGATGCGCACCCTGGTGCCGGGCTATCCGGCGGTGAAGGCGGCGCTCGAGAAGCCCAAGGTGGTGATGAAGATCGCCGATCTGTTCGGCGGTTCGGCCAAGGTGGTGAGCGGGCGGGCGGCCGGGCTCGATCTCTTCGTGATCGATGCGCCGCATCTCTACGATCGGCCGGGCAACCCCTACCACGACTCCGATGGGGAAGATTGGCCGGACAACCCCTTCCGCTTCGCCGCACTCGCCAAGGTCGCCGCCGAGGTCGGTCTCGGCGGGGCGGGCGGCTTCAAGCCGGCGGTGGTCCACACCCACGATTGGCAGACGGGGCTGACCGCCGCCTACATGGAATACGACGGGCGCAAGCGGCCGGGCACCGTCGCCACCATCCACAACCTCGCCTTCCAGGGGCAATATCCCAAGGACATGCTGGCGGCGCTGCATCTGCCGGACCACGCCTGGGGCGTCGAGGGGGTGGAGTACTACGACACCATCGGCTTTCTCAAAGCCGGCCTGAGGATGAGCGACCGGATCACCACGGTGTCGCCGACCTATGCGGCGGAGATCCGCACAGGGGAGGGCGGGATGGGGCTCTCGGGGCTCCTTTCGGGGCGTTCCGACGTCGTCCACGGCATCCTCAACGGCATCGACACCGACGTCTGGAACCCGGCGACCGATCCCTTGCTGGCGGCGCATTTCGACGCGGCCTCGCCGTCGTCGCGGCGGCCCAACAAGGCGGCGCTGCAGCGGCGCATGGGGTTGCGCGTCGATCGCAACGCCATGATCTTCGGGGTGGTCAGCCGGCTCTCCTGGCAGAAGGGCCTCGACATGGTGCTCGAGGGGGTCGAGACGATCCTGGCGTCGGGCGGCCAGTTGGCGCTGCTGGGGTCGGGCGATCGTGACCTCGTCGAGGGGTTCCGCCGGGCGATGATCGCCCATCCGGGACGAGTCGCCTGCGTCATCGGTTACGACGAGAGCCTGGCGCATCTGATCCAGGCCGGATCGGACGTGCTCCTGGTGCCGTCGCGCTTCGAACCCTGCGGGCTCACCCAGCTCTGTGCGCTGCGCTACGGGGCGATCCCGCTGGTGACGCGGGTCGGCGGGCTCGCCGACACGATCATCGACGCCAACGAGATGGCGCTCGAGGCGGGGGCGGGCACCGGCGTCATGTTCTCACCACCTCACGCCGACATGTTCCGCGCCGCGGTGCAGCGGGCGGCGGCGCTCTACGAGGATCAGTCGGTGTGGCGGCGGCTGATGAAGAACGCCATGCGCACCGACGTCTCCTGGGCGCGGTCGGCGGCGCGTTACGCGGCGCTCTACCGTGGACTGGTGGCGGAGCGCGGCGGCTGAGGCGCGAGATCCGCGAGGGGGCGGAGCGAGATGATCCATGGCTCGATCGGCCCGGGTTCGCCGGAGCCTCTCGGCGTCGTCCACGACGGCGAGGGTGTCAACGTCGCGGTCGTGTCGGCCCACGGCACGGCGGTCGATTTCTGCATCTTCGACGAGAGCGGTGATCACGAGATCGAACGCATCCGGCTGCCGGAACGCACCGGCGACGTCTGCCACGGCCGCATCGACGGCTTGCCGCCGGAGACACGCTACGGGTTGCGCGTCCACGGACCCTGGGACCCGGAGAAGGGCCACCGGTTCAATCCGGCGAAGCTGCTGGTCGATCCTTATGCGGTGCAACTCGATCGACCGTTCCGTCTCGATCCGACGATCTTCGACCGGCGGGCGAACGGCGCGACCCACGACGACCGTGACAGCGCCGGCGCCGTGCCCAAGGGCATCGTCGAGGCGCCGACGCCGCTCCGGCCGGTGATCCGGCCGAAGTCGCGACCGCGCGACCGGGTGATCTACGAACTGCACGTCAAGGGTTTCACCCGCCTCCATCCCGACGTGCCGCCGGATCTGCGCGGCACCTTCGCCGGTCTCGGCCACCCGGCGGTGGTCGATCATCTCGTCCGCCTCGGTGTCGACGTGATCGAGATCATGCCGATCTGGGCGGGGGTCGACGAGCGCCATCTGGCGCCGCTCGGGCTCTCCAACTACTGGGGCTACAACCCGATCGCTCTCAACGCTCCCGATCCGCGGCTGGCGCCGGGCGGGTGGGGCGAGGTGCGCGAGGCGATCGACGCGCTGCACGACGCCGGCATCTCGGTGATCCTCGACGTGGTGCTGAACCATACCGGCGAGAGCGACCACCTCGGCCCGACGCTGTCGTTCCGCGGCCTCGACAACGCGCTCTACTACCGGCTCGCCGCCGACGATCCGACGCACTACGTCGACGACGCCGGTTGCGGCAACGTGCCGGCGCTCGATCGTCAGGCGGTGATGCGGTTGGGGCTCGACGCGCTCCGCACGGCGGCGCTGCGCGGCGGCTTCGACGGCTTCCGCTACGATCTCGCCACGACGCTCGGGCGCAAGCGCCACGGCTTCGACCCGAATGCGCCGTTCCTCGCGGCGTTGGAACAGGACCCGGTGCTGCGCGGCCTCATCCACGTGGCCGAACCCTGGGACATCGGGCCGGGCGGCTATCGGCTCGGCGCCTTCCCGGCCAATTGGGGCGAGTGGAACGATCGCTGGCGCGACTGCATGCGGCGGTTCTGGCGCGGCGACGAGGCGATGATCGGCGAGGTGGCGACCCGCTTCGCCGGCTCGGGCGACGTCTTCGGCGGCGGGCGGCGGCGGCGGCTCTCGGACTCGGTCAATTTCATCACCGCCCACGACGGCTTCACTCTCGCCGATCTCGTCTCCTATTCGAAGAAGCACAACCGGGCGAACGGCGAGGACGACCGCGACGGCACCGACGCCAACCACTCGTGGAACCACGGGGCGGAGGGCGCCACCGACGATCCGGCGATCCTGGCGGCGCGGGCGCGCGACGTGCGGGCGCTGCTGACCACGCTCCTCGCCTCGCGCGGCACGCCGATGCTCTCGATGGGCGACGAGCTCGGCCGCTCCCAGCAGGGCAACAACAACGCCTACGCCCAGGACAACGAGATCTCCTGGCTCGACTGGAGCCGCGGCGACACCGATCTCTCGGTCTACACGGCGCGGGCGATCGCGCTCCGGCGCGCCCACCCGGCGCTCACCGACGATCGGCCGCTGACCGGCGAACCGGTCGGCGACAGCGGTCTGCCGGACGTCGAATGGACGACGCTCGACGGACATCGCTTCACCGACACCGATTGGCACGATCCGGAGACCTTCCGCGTCGCCGCGGTGTTCGCGGCACAGGGCGACGACGGTGCGATCGATCGAGTGGCGGTGGTCATGTCGCCGGATCCGCGCGTCGCCGTCTTCGTACCGCCGGCGGCGCGGCCGGGTCATCGCTGGCGGCTGGCGCTCGACAGCGCCCATCCCTATCGGGTGACCTCGACCGGCGCCAAGTTCGCCATCGACGGCCGCTCGGTCACGGTGGTGGTCGAAGAGCCGATCCCCGAGGAGGCGCAGGCGAAGCCGGTCGATGCCCATACGCTCGACAAACTGGCCCGCGTCGCCGGGATCGCGGCGGACTGGTGGGATCTCTCCGGCAACGTCACCCGCGTCGGCGACGACACCAAGCGCGCCATCCTGACGGCGATGGGGCTCGCGGCAGAGACGGTGGGCGAGGCGCGCGACAGTCTCGAGCTGTTGCTCTCCGAAACCTGCGATCGGCCGCTGCCGCTCACCCACACGATCTTCGAAGGGCGCCCCTTCGAACTGCCGCTGGGCGGCGATCCGTCACGGGGCCACAGATCCTTCACCCTGACGATCGAAACGGAGGCGGGCGAGACCGCGACGCTCACCGTCCAGCCGGGAGAAGGGCGGATCGAGCGCCACACCACCCGCGACGGGCGCGTCGTCACGCGCAGTCGGGTGCGGTTGCCGGAACTGCCGATCGGGCGGCATCGCGTCCATCTCGATCGACCGGACGTCTCGACCGTGCTCGTGGTCGCTCCGGCGACCTGCCATCTGCCCGAGGCCCTGGCCCATGGGCACCGGCGGTTCGGCGTCGCCGGCCACCTCTATTCCTGGCGCCACGACGGCGACCAGGGGATCGGCGACTTCACCACGCTGCGGCAGGCCGGCGTGTTCGCGGCCGAAGCCGGCGCCTCGACGCTCGGGATCAATCCGATCCATGCGCTCTTCCCGCAGGATCGCGAGCGGGCGAGCCCCTATGCGCCCTCCGACCGACGCTTCCTCGATCCGATCTACATCGACGTGACGCGGCTTCCCGCCGCCCTTCAGGTCGGCGCAGGGCCGGAGGTGGTGCGCACGGCGCTCGAATTCCCGCGGCTGGCGCGGCTCGACCACGTCGACCACTCGGCGGTGTGGGCGGCGAAATCGGCGGTGCTGCGCGCCGCTTTCTCGACCTTCCAGGAGCTCGCCGCCAACCGGCCGAGCGATCCGCTGGTCCTCGACTTCGCCGCCTTCCGGGCGGCGGGCGGGGAGGGGCTCGCCCGCTTCGCCACTTTCGAGGCGATCGCCGCGGTGACCGGGGCGATGTCGTCGAGCGCCTTCCCGGCGGATCTGGCGACGGCGGAAGCCGCCGGCGTCGCCGCCTTCCGCGACAAGCACGCGCGGGCCGTCTCCTGGTCGATGTTCCTGCAGTGGCTCGCCGCCCGGCAGATGAGCGAGGCGGCGCGGCGGTCGCGCGAGGCCGGGCTCGATCTCGGCTTCTATCGCGATCTCGCGGTCGGCTGCGCCCCCGACGGGGCGGAGGCGTGGGGCGCCGGCGCCGGGCTGATGCGCTTCGTCTCGGTCGGCGCGCCGCCGGATCCGCTCGGTCCGGAGGGGCAGGTCTGGTCGCTGCCGCCGCCCAACCCGATCGAATGGGCGCGCAACGGTTTCGCCTCCTTCGCCGAGCTGGTGCGGGCCAACATGGCGCATGCCGGGGCGCTGCGCATCGACCACGTGCTGGGGCTCAGGCGGCTCTTCGTCGTTCCCGACGGGATGCGCGGGCCGCAGGGCGCCTATGTCGACATGCCGCTCGAGGACCTCCTCGGCCAGTTGACGCTGGAGAGCCGGCGGGCCGGATGCGTCGTCGTCGGCGAGGATCTCGGCACGGTGCCGCACGGCTTCCGCGAGCGCATGGCGGAGGCGCGGGTGCTGTCCTATCAGGTGCTGTGGTTCGAGCACGAGGGGCAGAACTTCAAGCCGCCCGAACACTATCCGCCGCTCGGCGCGGCCTGCGTCTCCACCCACGATCTGCCGACGCTGGCCGGCTGGTGGGAGGCGAGCGACATCGCCGAACGCGAGGCGCTCGGGCTTCTCGACGAGGAGGAGGCGGTGCGCCAATCGGCGGCGCGGGTGAAGGAGCGGCGCATCCTGCTCGGCACGCTGGTGCGCGCCGGTCTTCTCGAATACCGCTGGAGCGAGGAGGACCTGCCGGACCACCTGCCCGACGAGGTGTCGGTCGCCGTCCATGCCTGGCTCGGGCGTGCGTCTTCGGCGTTGGCGCTGGTGCAGGCGGACGATCTTTCCGGCGAGGTGGAGCGGCTCAACCTGCCCGGCACCGACCGCGAGCGGCCGAACTGGCGGCGGCGCCTCCATGCGTCGATGGCCGAGATCTTCGCCGACCCGACGGCGCGGGCGATCCTCGAAGGCTTCGCCGGGCGGCGGCGCGACGGGGCGTGAGCCCGGCACCGGCGGTGCGATCTGCTCGAGGGATGGGCGGAGGGGTCGAAATTTCGGGCGTCGGGGACGTCGAGGGGCGGTGGACAGGATGCGCTATATCTGATCAGATATAGCGCATCCGATCGACCGAGGTCCGCGCCATGAAGCTCTCCGCTCGCAACATTCTTCCCGGCACCATCTTCTCCGTCACCAAGGGGACGACCACGGCCCATGTGGTCCTCGAGCTCGCGCCGGGATTGATCGTCACCGCGTCGATCACCAATCAGGCGGTCGACGATCTCGGTCTGGTCGAAGGCCAGCCGGCGTCGGCGATCATCAAGGCCTCCGACGTCATGATCGGCGTCGCGTGAGCGGGGCGGGCGGCGACCCCTCTCGCCGTCCGCTCCTTCCTCGCCATCCCCAGCAAGGATTTCCGACGATGAGTTTCTTCTCCGCTCTCCGCCGCACGGTCGCCGCGACCGGGCTCGGCGCTCTCCTGGTGGTCGCGTCCGTGGCCGGTGAGACCGCCGTCGCGCAGTCGGCCGGGCCGACGGTCTTCGCCGCGGCGTCGCTGAAGACCGCGCTCGATGCGGTCGATGCGGCATGGACGGCGAAGACGGGGAAGACCGTGACGGTCTCCTACGCCTCGTCCTCGGCGCTCGCCAAGCAGATCGAGCAGGGAGCGCCGGCCGACGTCTTCATCTCCGCCGATCTCGATTGGATGGACTTCCTCGACAAGAAGGACCTCGTCCGGCCGGGCACGCGCTCCGATCTCGTCGCCAACGCGCTGGTGCTGATCGCGCCTGCCGGCACCACCGCCGGCATCGACATAGCCCCCGGCTTCCCACTCGCCGCGGCGATCGGCGACGGCAAGCTCGCCACCGGCGACGTGCGCTCGGTGCCCGCCGGGAAATACGCCAAGGCGGCGTTGACGGCGCTCGGCGTCTGGGGCGAGGTCGAGCCGAAGATCGCCGGCACCGAGAACGTCCGCGTGGCGCTGGCGCTGGTGGCGCGCGGCGAGGCGAAATACGGCATCGTCTACGCCACCGACGCCAAGTCCGAACCCAAGGTGGCGGTGGTCGGCGTCTTCCCGGCCGGCACCCATCCGCCGGTGGTCTATCCGGTGGCGATCACCAAGGAGGCGACTTCGCCGGCGACCGCCGAATATCTCGCCTTCCTGAAGGGCCCGGAGGCTGCCAAGATCTTCGCCGATCAGGGCTTCACCCCGGTGAAGTGATACGGAATTCGGACGGTCTCATCCGAATTCCGTATTCCCCTCATCGAAAAGGGCCCGTCGAAACAGAGGCTTTTTCGATGAATCGGATCCGGCGTCGCGCAGCGATCCGCCGGATCCCGTATGAAGCGAGAGAGGGTCGGGCGAGGTGTTCTCCGCGGAAGAATGGACGGCGATCCAGCTGTCGCTGAAGGTCGGGGGCATCGCCACGGTGGTGGCGGTGCCCTTCGCGGTGGCGGTCGCCTGGGTGTTGGCGCGACGCGACTTCTGGGGCAAGTCGCTTCTCGACGGCGTCGTGCACCTGCCGCTGGTGTTGCCACCGGTGGTCACCGGCTATGCGCTGCTGCTGCTCTTCGGCCGACGCGGTGTCTTCGGCGCCTTCCTCGCCGACCATCTCGGCCTCGTCTTCTCCTTCCGCTGGACCGGCGCGGCGCTCGCCGCCGGGATCATGGGCTTCCCGCTGATGGTGCGGGCCATCCGGCTGTCGATCGAAGCGATCGACGTGCGGGTCGAACAGGCCGCCGCCACGCTCGGCGCGCCGCCGCTCTGGGTCTTCGCCACGGTGACGCTGCCGCTCGCGGTGCGCGGCATCGTCGCCGGCGCGGTGCTCGCCTTCGCCAAGGCGCTCGGCGAATTCGGCGCCACCATCACCTTCGTCTCCAACATCCCCGGACAGACGCAGACCATCCCCTCCGCCATCTATGCGCTGACCCAGACGCCCGGGGGCGAGGCGGGAGCTCTGAAACTGTCGTTGGTCGCGGCGGCGATCGCGCTCGGCGCGCTGGTGATCTCCGAGGTCGCGGTGCGGCGGGCGCGGCGGGGGGTGGCGGCATGATCTCGGTCGCGGTGAAACTGGCGCGGCGCGACTTCGCCCTCGACGTCGCCTTCGAGGGGCGCGCCGGGGTGACCGGTCTCTTCGGCCCCTCGGGTTGCGGCAAGACGACGGTGATCCGGCTGATCGCCGGGCTCGAATGTCCCGACGAGGGCCGCATCGTCCTCGGCGACCGGGTGCTCGCCGACACGGTCGCCGGGGTGCGCCTGCGGCCGCATCGTCGGCGCATCGGCCTCGTCTTCCAGGACGCGCAGCTCTTTCCCCATCTCGACGTGGCGACCAATCTCGCCTACGGCCGCTTCTTCACGCCGAAAGCGGCGCGGCGGATCGGTCGCGACGCGGTGGTCGAGGTGCTCGGCATCGGCCATCTGATGAAGCGGCGGCCGGCGACGTTGTCGGGTGGCGAGAAGCAGCGGGTGGCGATCGGCCGGGCGCTGCTCACTTCGCCCGATCTGTTGCTGATGGATGAACCGCTGGCGGCGCTCGACGACCAGCGCAAGCTGGAGATCCTGCCGTTCATCGAACGGCTGCGCGACGAGTTCGGCATTCCGATCGTCTACGTCAGCCATTCGGTCGAGGAGGTGGCGCGGCTCGCCACGACGGTGGTCCGGCTCGATCACGGAAAGGTGGCGCGGATCGGCACGCCGGCCGAGGTGCTGGCGCCGACGGCGCTCGCTCCGGCGGCCGGCCGCTTCGAGGCGGTCTCGGTGCTGACGGGCGAGGTGGGGCGGGTCGATCCCGACTACGGGCTCTCCTTCGTCGACCATCCGGCCGGGCGGATCGTCGTGCCGGGGCTCCTGCCCACGATCGGCTCGGACGTGCGGGTGGCGATCCGCGCGACCGAGGTGACGCTGTCGCTGGCGCGGACCCATCAGGTCAGCGTGCGCACGGCGCTGGCGGGCCGAGTGATCCGGGTCGACACCGATCACGGACCCTTCGCGCTGGTGACGCTCGAACTCACAGGCGGCGACCGGCTGCACGCCTATGCGACGCGGCTCGCCGTCGACGACCTGGGGCTCGACGCCGGCGACGAGGTGCAGGCGCTGATCAAGGCGGTGTCGATCGACGAACGCGCCGTACCGGGCCTGCGGGTCGTCGCCGATTGAGATCAGCGCTCGGGGAGCGGTGCGTCGAGATCGGCGAAACGCGCCTCGACGGGGCCGAGTTCCTCGGCGATCGCCTCGCGCGTTCTCGCCTCGATGCGGCGGAAGGCGGCGACGACCTCGCGGCCGAGATCGGTCAGATGCGCCCCGCCACCACCGGCGCCGCCCGCCGCGGTGGCGACCAGCGGTTCGGTGAACATGCGATTGGCCTCGTCGATGAGGATCCAGGCGCGGCGATAGCTCATGCCCATGGTGCGACCGGCGCCGCTGATCGACCCGGTGGCGGCGATCGCCTCCAGGAGATCGATCTTGCCGGGGCCGAGCTTGTGACCGGCGCCGAGGACGAGCCGCAGTCTGAGCCGGGCGCGCACGAGGGGGCCGTCGGAGGGGGCGGGGCGTTCGTCGGCGAGAACGACGACCTTGTCGGACATGGGGAGCTTCCGCTGCTTCGGCTCGGCGATGAGGTGTCGCCCGACCCTAGCACCGGATCGCGATCCATCGAAGGGTCGGATGCGGGGAGAGGGGTGTCTCCCCGCATCGCGGTCACGACCGGGTGCGTCGGCCGACGAGACGGATCGCTTCCCGCGCTTCGGCCGGTGGTGCCTTTTCGATGCGGCGGTATTCGCGGCCGTCGATCGTCCGGCGCATCAGGCCGTTGTCGACCAACTCGCGCCGCAGCAGCGCATGGTCGCCGAAGAGATGTTCGGCACCGAGGCGCCGGTTGACCTCGCGTTCGTGCATGACCCGATCGGCCGGCAGGCGCGACCACATCACCCACAGGCAATCCGGCCGATGGCTCGCTTTTCCGGGCCAGCGGATCAACTTGCCCGCCTCGTCGAAATAGCGAGCGATGCGGGCGAGGCGGACCATGTCGACCGGCACGGTCGGCGGTGGTGGGGTCTCGAGCTTCTCGCGGTCCTCCGCCTGGGCGCGGAAATGCTGGAAGTTCGAGAAGCCGACGCCGCGCGCCAGCATGTTCAGCCAATCGACGTGACCGGGGGCGCCGTCGTGGTCCGCCGACTGGCGGGCGAGCGAACGGGCGAGCGCGGAGATGTCGCTCGTGGCGAAGGGCAGGGGCGTTCTGGACATCGCTCTTCCTCGTGCGATGTGCCGCAGGGGTCCTGAGGACTGCCGGTGGTCGCCCTTGCCGACGCGGCACGACGAGAAGGCGTGTCGAGTGCGGAGATGATGGCAGGTTGAGCTTGCCCCGTGAGGGGTGGCGACGCCTCGGTGAACTGCCGACCGAGGGTGTTCATACGCCGGGGAGGGGAGCGATTTCAAGGCGGAGGTGAACGGCGAGGGCCATCCTGTGACGTCGACCACTGGTGGACGCGAGACGTGTGGGGGAGGGACGTCGCTCCCGATTCTCGGCCGTCGTCCCCGGCGAGCCCGAAGGGCGAGGGAAGGGGACCCAGCGACGTTTCGGTTCGGCGAGACGCCGCCTGGATCCCCTTCCCCTCCGCTTCGCTCCGGCCGGGGATGACGGCCTCAATTCGCTTGTCGGATCACTCCCAATCCCCTCCGTCCGGGATCGGGCCCAAATTCACCGGCTTCAGCAGCACGTGCTTCTTCTTGCCCTGGGAGAGCTTGATCACGCCGTCGACGAGGTCGGCGGCGGTGAGCGTCAGGCGCTCGTCGGCGACCGGGACGTCGTTGACCTTGACTGCGCCGCCCTGGACCGCCCGGCGGGCTTCGCCGTTGGAGGCGGCGAGGCCGGCGCGGACGAAGGCAGCGAGGACGCCGAGGCCGGCGGAAAGCTCGGCGGTGGGGATCTCGACCGTCGGCAGCGTCGCGGCGAGCGCGCCTTCCTCGAAGGTCTTGCGCGCCGTCTCGGCCGCCTGATCGGCCGCGGTGCGGCCGTGGACGAGGGCGGTGACCTCGGTCGCCAGGATCTTCTTGGCTTCGTTGATCTCGGCCCCGCCCAGCGCAGCGAGGCGGGCGATCTCGTCCATCGGCAGCTTGGTGTAGAGCTTGAAGAAGCGGCCGACGTCGGCGTCCTCGGTGTTGCGCCAATACTGCCAGTAGTCGTAGGGGCTGAGCATGTCGGGCTCGAGCCAGATCGCGCCGGAGGCGGTCTTGCCCATCTTGCCGCCCGACGAGGTGGTGAGTAGCGGCGAGGTCAGCGCGTAGAACTGCGCCCGCTCCATCTTGTGGCCGAGATCGATGCCGTTGACGATGTTGCCCCACTGATCCGAGCCGCCCATCTGCAGGATGCAGCCGGTGCGGCGGTGGAGCTCGACGAAGTCGTAGCCCTGCAGGATCATGTAGTTGAACTCGAGGAAGCTCAGCGACTGCTCGCGGTCGAGGCGCAGCTTGACCGAGTCGTAGCTGAGCATCTTGTTGACCGAGAAGTGGCGGCCGACATCGCGCAGGAACTCGACGTAGTTGAGGTGGCGCAGCCAGTCGGCGTTGTTGATCATCAAGGCTCGGCCGCCGTCGAAGTCGAGGAACTTCGAGAACACCCGCTTGATGCCCTCCAGGTTCCGGTCGATGTCCTCGACGGTGAGGAGCTTGCGCGCCTCGTCCTTGAACGACGGATCGCCGATCATGGTGGTGCCGCCGCCCATCAGGGCGATCGGCCGATGACCGGTCTCCTGCATCCAGTGCAGCATCATGATCTGGATCAGCGAGCCGGCGTGGAGCGAGGGGGCGGTCGCGTCGAAGCCGATATAGGCGGTGATCGGACCCTTGGCGCAGGCTTCGTCGAGACCTGCCGGATCGGAGATCTGGTGGATGAAGCCGCGCTCGGAGAGCACGCGCAGGAAATCGGACTTGAACGCGGTCATGATCGGCGGAACCCTATAGGATGCGGGGCCTCGAGAGGCCGGCGTCGGCTCATAGCATCTCGCGGAGCCGATCGCACCCCCCGATGCGGGCGAAGGACGAGGCGAGGATGGCTGGACAACGCTTGGCGATCGGTCTGATGAGCGGCACGTCGATGGACGGCGTCGACGTGGCGGCGATCGAGACCGACGGGCGCACCGTCACACAGTTCGGGCCGACGCTGTTCCGGCCCTATTCGGAGAGTGAACGCGCGGCGATCCGCGTGGCGGTCATGGAGGCGCCGACCATCGCCCGACGATCCGAACGACCGGCGGAATTCGTCCTCGCAGAACGGGTGGTGACCGAGGCGCACGTCGACGCGGTGAAGGCGTTCTTCGCGACCTACGGTCTCTCGTCCCTCGACGTCGCGGTGATCGGCTTCCACGGCCAGACGGTGCTCCACGCCCCGGGGCGGGGGATCACGGTGCAGCTCGGCGACGGGTTGGCGCTCGCCCGGGCGATCGGCGCGCCGGTGGTCTACGACTTCCGCGCCGCCGACGTGGCGGCGGGCGGCGAGGGAGCGCCGCTGGTGCCGATCTATCACGCCGGGCTGGTGGCGAAATCCGATCTGCCGCGGCCGGTGGCGGTGCTCAACGTCGGCGGGGTGGCGAACCTCACCTTCGTCGGCGACGGCGGCGAGGGCGATCTCCTCGCCTTCGACTGCGGTCCCGGCAACGCGCTGATCGACGACTGGTGCCTCGAAAGGACCGGGCAGCCGGTCGACGAGGACGGCCGTCTGGCGGCGAAGGGGCGGGTCGACGAGGACGTGCTGGCGCGGCTCCTCGCCCATCCGTTCTTCGACGCGCCGCCGCCGAAGTCGCTCGATCGCAACGCCTTCTCGCGCGCCGCGGTGGAAGGCCTCTCGACGGCCGACGGGGCGGCGACGCTCACCGCCTTCACCGCGGCGGCGGTGGCGGCCGGGCTGCGGCTCTTGCCCGAGATGCCGCGGACCCTGGTGGTCGCCGGCGGCGGGGCGCACAATCCGACACTGATGGGGATGATCGTAGAGCGCACCAACGTGCCGGTGACGACGGCGAGCGCCGTCGGCTGGTCGACCGACTTCCTCGAGGCGCAGGCCTTCGCCCATCTCGCGGTGCGCCACCTCGAGGGGTTGCCGCTGTCCTTCCCCGGGACGACGGGGGTGAAGGAACCGACCTGCGGCGGCGTGACGGCGAGGGCGTGAGGTGATGAATCCGTTTCGCACCTTCCGCGCCCTGCGCGACATCGCCACCCGCCGCCCGATCCTGGTCGGCATCGTCGGTCTCGGGCTCCTCGGCGAAGCGGGGCGCGTCCTCGACGCGATCGACCTCGGCGAACCGGTGCGAATCTTCGGCCATCTGAGCTCCGAGCTGTGGCAGGCCTCGGAGGAGGAGCAGTGGCTCACGGCCTATGCCGGCTGGGTCGGGTTCTGCGGGATGGTGCTTCTCTGGCTCGCCATCTCGGGGTGGCGATCGCCGCGTCCGGGTGGCGCGGCGGCACTGCGACCGTCGCCACCGGTCCGCTCCGAGACGGCGAAGCCGAACGGCTCGCCGCGCGCCGTGAAAGCGGCGGCTTCCGGCGCCGGCGGTGCGGTGGTGTGGCGGCGCAAGGTCGCGGAGGTTCGTCCGAACCGTCTCAGCCGATGAGGCTCTCCATGCCGCGCGTCAGGCCGACGCGCTCGACCACCTTGCGGGCGGCGAGCAGCGTGCCGCCGACGTAAGGGGCGGCGGAGGAGCCGGCGTCGTGGCGGATGACGAGGCGTTCCTCGGGGGCGCCGAAGATCGCCTCGCAGGAGAGCACGAAGGACGGCATCCGCACCGAGTGGATCTGGATCGGCGTCGGCCGGGCGACGGTGGCGCCGCGCGTCTCCTTCAGGCCGGTCAGTTCGTCGACCGGCTTGGACGTGCCGGGGCGGCGGATGGCGGAGAGCGCCTCGGCGAGTTCGCGTCCGGTGCCCGAAGGGACATCCGGCTTGGCCGGCGAGGCGTAGTCGATGATCTCGACATCGGCGACGAGGCGGGCGGCCTCGAGGGCGAATTTCCGCAGAAGCGTCGCGGTGATCGAGAAATTGCCGGCGGCGATGACGCCGCGGCCGGCGGCCTTCGCGGCGGTGTCGATCTCCTCGTAGTCGTCGGCGGTCAATCCCGAGGTGCCGATCACCACGTGGCGGCCGCTCGCCAGCGCGGTCAGCGCATGGCCCTTCACGACATGCGGCTTGGTGTAGTCGATCACCACGTCGGAGGCGACGGCGAGCGCCTCCTCGAGGGTGGCGGTGAGGGTGACGCCGGTCGGCGCGAGCCCGCTCGCCAGCCCCGCGTCCTCGCCGGCACGGGAGCGGGCGACGGCGCCGACGAGGTCGAGATCGGGTGCGGCGGTGATCGCGGCGACGAGAGCGCGGCCGACCCAGCCGGTGGCGCCGGCGACGACGAGGCGAAGGGGCATGGAGGTCTCCTCGATGGTTCGAGGGGCGATCTTGGCGCGCGCGCCGCCGCGGCGCCATCCAAATCCCCTGATCGATCCTTCAAGCGGATCGACGGGTGGAGGAGCGCTCGCCCGTATGCCGCCCGAAAACGGCGACGGCGGCGGACGGCACCGTCCACCGCCGTCGAGGTCGCGTTCTTCGGACTGCTTCGCTCAAACCGTCTCGTTGGCCATGGCGAGGCGCATGTCGACGTAGGACTCGCAGTGGCCCATCAGCTCTTCGACCTTGTTCTCGAAGAAGTGGTTCGCCCCTTCGACGATCTTCTGGTCGATGACGATGCCCTTCTGGGTCTTGAGCTTGTCGACCAGCGTCTGGATGTCCTTCTGAGGCACCACCTTGTCGACGTCGCCGTGGATGATCAGGCCGGACGACGGGCAGGGGGCGAGGAAGGAGAAGTCGTGCAGGTTGGCCGGCGGGGCGATCGAGATGAAACCCTCGATCTCCGGGCGGCGCATCAGCAGTTGCATGCCGATCCAGGCGCCGAAGGAGAAGCCGGCGATCCAGCACGAGCGGGCGTCGGGGTGGATGGTCTGGGCCCAATCGAGGGCGGCGGCGGCATCCGAGAGTTCACCGGCGCCGTGATCGAAGGCGCCTTGAGAGCGGCCGACGCCACGGAAGTTGAAGCGCAGCACGGCGAAGCCGCGCTTGGCGAACATGTAGAACAGCTGATAGGCGATCTGATTGTTCATCGTCCCGCCGAACTGCGGATGGGGATGAAGAATCAGCGCGATCGGCGCGTTGCGCACCTTGGCGGGCTGGAAGCGCCCCTCGATGCGACCGGCCGGTCCGTTGAAGATCACCTCGGGCATGGGTAGGATCGACCTCGCGATCGGGGCGAGCAGCGTATGCGGCGCTCCGGCGGTTCGCCGAAGGGTGCCGAGAGGCGCCCGTCCCCTGGGATGGAGTGGTGGCGCGACGGAGGGGATCCGTCGTGGGTCGCCACTGTTACCACGACCCGGGGGGCGAATTTCAAGCAAATCCGACACGAGGGGAGGAGGGCCGCGATCGGCGCGGGACTTCGCGTCTCCTGTCCCTAGGGAAGACGAACGGAACGACGGTGCCGACGACGCAGCGCCTCCACTTCGATCACAACGCCGGTGCGCCGGTGCTCGAGGCCGCACTCGACGCGGCGGTGGCGGCGGCGCGGGCCGGGGGCAATCCGTCGTCGGTTCACGCCGAAGGCCGGGCGGCGCGCGGGCGGATCGAAACGGCATGCGAGGAGGTGGCGCTGCTCGCCGGCGTGGCGCCGGCGCGGGTGGTCTTCACCTCGGGAGCGACGGAAGCCAATGTCACGGCGCTGACGCCGAGGCTCACGGTCGGGCGCGACGAGATCGTCGTCGACCGGCTGCTGGTCGGGGCGACGGAGCATCCGTCGGTGCTCTCCGGCGGGCGCTTTCCGCCCGATCGGGTGGAGCGGCTGCCGGTCGACGGCGACGGGGTGCTGCGGCTCGACCGCCTCGGCGAGCGGCTCGAACGGGCGACGCACGACGGCGAGCAGGTGATGGTCGCCGTCCAGCTCGCCAATTCGGAGACCGGGGTGATCCAGCCGGTGGCCGAGATCGCTCGGTTGGTGCGAGCGGCGGGGGGCTTCAGCCATTGCGACGCTGTGCAGGGGGCGGGCCGACTGCGGCTCGACGATCCGGGGCTCGACGTCGATACGATGGCGCTCTCGGCCCACAAGATCGGCGGATTGCCGGGGACGGGCGCGCTGATCCTGCGCAATCCGGAGGTACTGCCGGCGGCGCTGATCCCGGGATCGCAGGAGGCGAACCGGCGCGGTGGCACCCATGCGACGCCCGGAATCGCCGCTTTCGGCGTGGCGGCGGCGCAGGCGCGACGGCACCTACGCGAAATCGCGTATGTTTCAGAGCTGCGGGACTGGTTGGAAGCCGAGCTACGCTCTATATCTTCCAATGCGAATGTGTTCGGCGCCGCGGCGCGGCGGATCGCCAACACATCGATGATCGCGGTTCCGGGCGTCTCGGCCGAGACGGCGGTGATCGCCTTCGACCTCGAGGGTGTGGCGATCTCGGCCGGTTCGGCCTGCTCTTCGGGCAAGGTCGGGCCGAGCCATGTGGCCGAGGCGATGGGGCTTCCGGCGGACGTCGTCCGCTCCGGGCTCCGGATCTCCATCGGTCCCGGGACCACCCGAGAGGAAGCCGAGCGCTTCGTCGCGGTGTGGGCGCGGGTGATGGGCCGGCTCGCACGAAAGTGAGGTCGATCGGAGAAAATCCTTCGACCGCGAACGGAATTGCGATTAGGTTGGAATCCTTCTCGAACCCACGGGCCTTGAACCCGCGCTGTGAAGAGAGAAACACATGGCTGCAGTGAAAGAGACGGTCGACCAGGTCCGGGCGATCGACGTTGACCAGTACAAGTACGGCTTCGAGACCGACATCGAGTCGGAGCGCGCCCGCAAAGGGCTCGGCGAAGACGTCATCCGCTTCATCTCCGCGAAGAAGAACGAGCCCGAGTGGATGCTCGAATGGCGGCTCGACGCCTACAAGCGTTGGCTGACCATGGAGGAGCCGACGTGGGCGCGGGTGCACTACCCGCAGATCGACTTCCAGGACATCTACTATTACGCTGCGCCGAAATCGACGCCGGGGCCGAAGAGCCTCGACGAGGTCGATCCGGAGCTGCTCAAGACCTACGAGAAGCTGGGCATTCCGCTCCGGGAGCAGGCGGTGCTGGCGGGCGTCGAAGGCGCCAAGGTGGCGGTCGACGCGGTCTTCGACTCGGTCTCGGTGGTCACCACCTTCCGCGAGGAATTGTCGAAGCACGGCATCATCTTCTGCTCGATCTCCGAAGCGATGCGTGAGCATCCGGATCTGGTGAAGAAGTACCTCGGTTCGGTCGTGCCGGTCACCGACAACTATTATGCCACCCTCAATTCGGCGGTCTTTTCGGACGGCTCCTTCGTCTACATCCCGGAAGGGGTGCGCTGTCCGATGGAACTCTCCACCTACTTCCGCATCAACGAGAAGAAGACCGGTCAGTTCGAGCGCACGCTGATCATCGCCGAGAAGGGCTCCTACGTGAGCTATCTCGAGGGCTGCACCGCGCCGCAGCGCGACGAGAACCAGCTCCATGCCGCGGTGGTCGAACTCGTCGCCATGGAAGACGCCGAGATCAAGTACTCGACCGTCCAGAACTGGTATCCCGGCGACAAGGACGGCAAGGGCGGCATCTACAACTTCGTCACCAAGCGTGGCGATTGCCGGGGTGATCGCTCGAAGATCTCGTGGACGCAGGTGGAGACCGGCTCGGCCATCACCTGGAAGTACCCGAGCTGCATCCTGCGCGGCGACGACTCGAAGGGCGAGTTCTACTCGATCGCGGTGTCGAACGGCCGTCAGCAGGTCGACAGCGGCACCAAGATGATCCACCTCGGCAAGCGCACCTCGAGCCGGATCATCTCCAAGGGCATCTCGGCCGGCCACTCGCAGAACACCTACCGCGGTCAGGTGAAGGTCAATCGCAAGGCCGACGGGGCGCGCTCCTTCACCAACTGCGACAGCCTGCTCATCGGCCACGACTGCGGCGCCCACACGGTGCCCTATCTCGAGAGCGGCAATCCCCGCGCCAAGGTCGAGCACGAGGCGACCACGTCGAAGATCTCCGACGACCAGCTGTTCTACTGCATCTCCCGCGGGCTCGACCCGGAGGAGGCGGTGGCGCTGATCGTCAACGGCTTCGTCCGCGACGTGCTGCAGCAGCTGCCGATGGAATTCGCGGTGGAAGCGCAGAAGCTGATCGGCGTGAGCCTCGAAGGCTCGGTGGGGTAGGAGCCCGGGGAGGGATGCCTCTCCGGCGACCGGCGCCTCCCTTCTCCCCGCGCGGGAGAAGGTGCCCCGAAGGGGCGGATGAGGGGGCGCCGCGAAGCGGCAGGAAGCGTTTCCCGGATGCCGAGGTTCGCGGAGAGGTCCAGACCCCTCATCCGGCCTTCGGCCACCTTCTCCCGCAAGGGGAGAAGGATTTGCAGTTCGCGGCCCGCTCGATCCGCCACATCGGCGTGAGCGCGGGCGATGAAGTGAGATCGAAGGCCGAAAGGCCGTACGAAACGGAACGATACGATGCTCGAGATCAAGAACCTGCATGCCGAGATCGAGAATGAAGGGCGCGAGATCCTGCGCGGGCTCGACCTCGTGGTGAAGTCCGGCGAGGTCCACGCCATCATGGGGCCGAACGGGGCGGGCAAGTCGACCCTCTCCCACGTGCTCGCCGGCAAGCCCGGCTACCGCGTCACCGACGGCGCGGCGATGCTCGACGGCGTCGACATCCTCGACATGGATCCGTCGCTGCGTGCGGCCAACGGCGTCTTCCTCGCCTTCCAGTATCCGGTGGAGATCCCCGGCGTCGCCAACATGACCTTCCTCAAGGCGGCGCTCAACGCCCAGCGCAAGGCGCGTGGGCAAGACGAGATCTCGACCCCGGACTTCATGCGTCTCGTCCGCACCGAGGCCGGCAAGCTCAAGATCACCCAGGACATGCTCAAGCGCCCGGTCAACGTCGGCTTCTCCGGCGGTGAGAAGAAGCGCAACGAGATCCTGCAGATGGCGATCCTGCAGCCGAAGCTGTGCATCCTCGACGAGACCGACTCGGGCCTCGACATCGACGCGCTGAAGGTCGTCTCCGACGGCGTCAACGCGCTCAGGGCGCCGAACCGCTCGTTCATCGTCATCACCCATTATCAGCGCCTCCTCGACCACATCCGCCCGGACGTCGTCCACGTCCTCTCCAAGGGGCGGATCGTGAAGACCGGCGGGCCGGAACTGGCGCTCGAACTCGAGGCGAAGGGCTATGCCGACTACGCTTCGGAAGAAGCGGCGTGAGGGGGCGGCGATGAACCTGGTACTCGCTCCCGATCGACGGCGGACGAAGGCCGAGGAGGCGCTGGAAGCGGCCTTCCGGCGGATCGACGCCGAATTGCCGGATCTCGACCGCGAGACGGCCTTCGCACGGTTCGCCGCGCAGGGCCTGCCGCATCGTCGCGTCGAGGCCTATCACTTCACCGACCTGCGCTCGATGTTGGCGAGCGCCCCGGAGCCGGCCGCTCGGCCGTCGCTCGACGCGGCTCGGGCAGCGCTCGGCGCCGACGTCTTCGCCGCCGTGAAACCGGCGCGGGCGGTGTTCGTCGACGGCTGGTTCGTCGCCGATCTCTCCGATCTCGCCGGGCTGGGTGACGGCGTGAGCGTTGCGACGCTCGCCGCGACGATGGCGTCGGACGGGGCGGTCCGCGGTCTCGGGGCCCGGGTGGCGCCGGGGACGGCGGCGGAGACCGATCCGCTTGTCAGCCTCGTCTCAGCCTTCTTCTCCGACGGTCTGGTGCTGCGCGTCGCCGACGGGGCGACGATGGCGCGGCCGCTGGAGATCCGTCACGTGTCGACCGGGGTCTCGGCCTCGGCCTTCGTGCGTCATCTCGTCGAGGTGGGCGAGGGGGCGTCGGCGACGGTGCTCGAGAGCCACGAGAGCCCGGAAGGCTCGGTCGTTCACGCCCATACGCTGGTCGAGATGACCGTCGCCGCGAAGGCGAAGGTCACCTGGGTCGATCGGCAGCGCGAGAGCCACGACGGCGCGCGCTTCTCGACCCTGGCGGTGGCGATCGGCGATCACGCCGCGCTCGATCACACGGTGGCGACTCTCGGGGCGAAGATCGCCCGTACCCAGGTCTTCGCGACGCTCGGCGCCCACGCCGACTTGCAGACGCGCGGTGCGACGCTCGCCAAGGGTCGGACCCATGCCGATGCGACGCTGGTGGTCGAACACGTCGGTCCCGGTGCGACCAGCCGCGAACTCTACAAGTCGGCGGTCGACGACGAGGCGACCTCGGTCTTCCAGGGCCGCATCACCGTGCAGCCGGCGGCGCAGCAGACCGACGGACGGATGGGGGCGCACGCGGTGCTGCTCTCCGACCGGGCCGAGGCCAAGGCCAAGCCGGAGCTCGAGATCTTCGCCGACGACGTCGCCTGCGCCCACGGTGCGACGGTGGCCGAGATCGACGAGACGCTGAAGTTCTATCTGATGAGCCGCGGCATCCCGGCCGACGAGACCGAGCGGCTGCTCATCCACGCCTTCCTCGGCGAGGTCACCGACGCCATCTCGGACGAGGGCGTGCGCACCGCGATCGAGGGCGAGATCGACGGCTGGATCGACGCGCGGGGGAATCGGCCATGAACGCTCCGACCACCGACCTCGGCACCTACGATGTCGAGAAGATCCGGGCGGATTTCCCGATCCTTTCGACCACGGTCCACGGCAAGCCGCTCGTCTACCTCGACAACGGCGCTTCGGCCCAGAAGCCGCGAGCCGTCATCGACGAGATGGTCGACGTGATGGAGCACCGCTACGCCAACGTCCATCGCGGCCTGCACCATCTCGCCAATGCGGCGACCGAGGCCTACGAGGGGGCGCGCGAGATCGTCCGCCGCTTCCTCGGCGCGGCGTCGTCCGACGAGATCATCTTCACCAAGTCGACCACCGAAGGCATCAACCTCGTCGCCAATTCGCTGGGTCAGTCGATCCAGCCGGGCGACGAGATCGTGCTGTCGATCCTCGAGCACCACTCCAACATCGTGCCCTGGCATTTCCTCAGGGAACGGCGCGGCGCGGTGATCAAGTGGGCGCCGGTGGCCGAGGACGGCTCCTTCCTGATGGAGGAGTTCGAGAAGCTGCTCGGGCCCAGGACCAAGATCGTGGCGATGACGCAGATGTCGAACGTCACCGGCACGGTCGTGCCGGTGAAGGCGGTCTGCGAGAAGGCCCACGCCGTCGGCGCCAAGGTGCTGATCGACGGCTCCCAGGCCGCCGTCCATCTGCCGGTCGACGTCAAGGACATCGGCTGCGATTTCTACGTCATCACCGGCCACAAGCTCTACGGGCCGACCGGCATCGGCGCGGTCTATGGGCGTTACGATCTCCTCGCCTCGATGCCGCCGTTCCTCGGTGGCGGCGAGATGATCAAGGACGTGACCGAGGAGATGGTGACCTACGGCGAACCGCCGCATCGTTTCGAGGCCGGTACGCCGCCGATCATCGAGGCGGCCGGGCTCGGCGCGGCGCTCGCCTACATGGAGAGCGTCGGGCGCGAGCGGATCGCGGCGCACGAGGCGAAGCTCGCGGCCTATGCCCACGAGCGGCTCGGCTCGCTCAACTCGGTCAAGATCTTCGGTACCGCGCCGGGCAAGGGGGCGATCGTCGCCTTCGAAATGGCCGGAGCGCACGCCCATGATGTCGCGACGATCCTCGATCGCTACGGAATCGCGGTGCGCGCCGGCACGCATTGCGCCCAGCCGCTCCTGAAGCGCTATGGCGTCAGTTCGACGTGCCGGGCGTCCTTCGCCATGTACAACCGCCTCGACGAGGTCGACCGTCTGGTCGAAGGCCTCGCCAAGGCCCAGGACTTCTTCGCCTGACCCGCTCCCCGAGGATCGAACCCATGGAAGCCTACGATACTCATTTCACCGAAGGTCCGGCGAAGGTGGCGACGTCCGGCGGCTCGGCGATCCCGCCGGAGGAGCTGGAGCGGCTGACCCAGGACATCGTCGGGGCGCTGAAGACGGTCTACGACCCGGAGATCCCGGCCGACATCTACGAGCTCGGCCTGATCTACAAGGTCGACATCGACGACGATCGCAACGTCGCGGTGGAGATGACGCTGACGGCGCCGGGTTGTCCGGTCGCCGGCGAGATGCCCGACTGGGTGCAGAACGCCATTCGCGCGGTCCACGGCATCAACGAAGTGACGGTGAACCTCGTCTTCGATCCGCCGTGGACGCAGGATCGTATGTCCGACGAAGCGCGCATCGCGCTCGACATGTACTGAGAGGAGAGTGCCATGGGTCTCTTCGGTGGAATGCCGGTGGTGAAGCTCACCGACGCGGCGGTCGCCCGTCTGAGGTCGATCGTCGCCGGCTCGGCGACGCCGATCGCCGGTCTGCGCCTCGGCCTCGACAAGGGCGGCTGCGCCGGCATGACCTACAAGATCGAGATGGTGACCGACCCCGACCCGAAGGACGACGTGGTCGAGCAGGACGGCGTCAAGGTCTACATCGCACCGGAGGCGACGCTCTATCTCCTCGGCACCACGGTCGATTTCAAGACCGACAAGATGCAGTCCACCTTCACCTTCGAGAACCCCAACCAGGTCTCCGCCTGCGGCTGCGGTGAATCGGTGTCGCTGGAAGCGGCGAAAGTGTGAGGGTAGGGGATAATCGCCAACGCAATCTGCGCGGGCATATTCCGTATATAAAATCTGTGGCAATATCGCCGCATCGAACCTTGATTTCACCATGTTCGACTCCGATATCTGGTGTCGGACTTATCATGGTGATAAGTTCATGCGGACGGAATGATGCCGAACCCGACGAAACAGCCATGGAGCCGAGCCGAGGCGACACGCAACATCCAAGTTTTGGCTCGTTCGCCGGAACTGCGTCTCGCCTATACGGATCATGCGAAGATGCGCATGGCCGATAGAGACATGGTGATCGGCGACGTGCTTTGGGTCCTGAAAGAAGGATTCGTCCACCGAGATCCCGAACCTTCGACGCAGCCCGGGTTGTTCAAGTACCACCCGGAAAACAGGTCGCCGAATTCGGGAAATCGAATGGTTCGTGTCGTCGTGATCCCTGATCCGGCGAAGTCGTGGATGAAAATCGTCACGGTGATGTGGGTCGACGAGACCTGACATCATTGGGAGAAGGGAATGAGCGTTTACCGTTACACGGAATCCGGCCTCGACAACGTGTTCATCGAGGGCGTCAGCTTCGTCACCGACGATGCGGGAGAAACCTGCATCACCGTGCCGAACATCAACGGCCTGCACAAGGCGATCGCTACCGGAATCGTCCGCCAGAAGGCGGGTATGACCGGTCGCGAAATGCGATTCCTGCGCACCGAGATCGGCCTGACCCAGGCCGAACTGGCGGTCATCGTACATCGTGAAGCCCTCGCGATCAGTCGTTGGGAACGTGGAGAGTTCCCGATCGACAGCAACGCGGAGGCGCTGATCCGGCTGTTCGCTGCCCAGAGGCTCGAACTCGAATCGATCGATGTGAAGGATGTGACCGGCTGGTGTATTCCGAGCGCCGAAACGCCGCCGATCGTCATCGACGGTTCCGACCCGAGCAATTACGTGCTGAAGGCGGCTGCCTGAAGCGACCATCGAATGGTCGGATCGGAAGATCCATATCTGAAACGCTGGCTTCGAGACTTGCGGGCGCAAGCCCCCCCTCGTCGTCCCATGCACGGCAACAGGCTCGTCGGCAACGACGGGCCTGTTCCTTTTCGCGACCCGCCTCACCCCCGCCCGAGCAGGCGATAGAGGCGGGCTCGAAATTCGGGGTGGCGGCGCAGCCGGGCGCGGAGGGCGCGGCGGGTGGCGCGGTCGATGACTGCGGCGAGGCCGAAGGGGGTGGCGGCGCGGTCGTATTCGTAGAGCGGCGAGGGCTCGCCGCCGAAGCGACGCTTGTAGGGATGTTCGCCGGGCCCGAGGTCGAAGAGGCCGCTGCGGCTGGCGACGTGATCCTCGAGCACCGAGGCGACGGCGATCATGCCGGGCGAGTAGGCTTGGAGACCGGTGCCGTCGTCGCTCGCCATCAAGGTGCCGTGGAAGTGTCCGGCGCGGGCGAGGCCGTGGACCATGGCGACGGTGCGCTCGCCGAGGACCACCTCCCAGACCACCGCGCTGCCGTCCGCCAGACCGCCGGCGACGATCGTCCGGTAGAAGGCGCGCACGTCGGGCTGGTCCAGACTCTCGCGGCGACCGTCGCGACCGGCCTTGGCCGCCCTCAGCGTGAAGGCGAAATCGAGCAGATCCGCGGCGCGGACCGGATCGTCGACGCGACGGATGGCGCCGCCCTCGCGGTCGAGTTTGCGGCGTTTGCGGCCGCTCTCCTTCATCGCCGGGAGATCGGTCGCCGGCCGCCTCGCCGGGTCGTAGACCATGGTGACGACGTTCATCTCCCTCACGCCCGGCCAATCGGCGAGGGGATTGGGGTGGCCCTCGACCGTCTTCGGCATCTTGGCGAGGAGGAGGGCGTCGTGGCCGGGCAGGGCGGCGAGGATCGCCCGGCGCAACGCTTCGGCGCGTCCGCCCGAGAGATCGAGCTCGCGATGCCAGATCGGGGCGTTGTGGTCGATCAGGCCGAAGTCGGGGAAACCGACGCGGCGGGCCAGGAGCGAGCGGGTGCGGGTGAGCCCGAGCGACAGCACGTGGCGGCCGTCGGCGGCGTAGACCTCGACGACGAAGGGGCGGGCGCCGAAGGCCGGAGCGAGATCGCACAGGAGCGGGCGGGCGACCGTCGCCGCCTGGAAGGCGGTGGCGATACCGTCTCGCTCCAGGGTTCGCCAGCGGCTCCACAGCGCCGCGTCGGCTACGTTGAAGGTGGCGACGGCGCGGAAGGCACCATCGGCGACATTCGCGGGGCCGTTCTCTTTCGGAGCGGGACGATCGCTCGTCGAAGTCATGGGCATCGGGTGTCGTCGGTGATTCTGGAGCCTCAGTTTCGCCTCTCGGAGCGCGGGAGACAAATCGGCCCCGTGACGGTTGCCGGCGCGAGCCGGTCGGATCACCATGGCGGTGCGCAGCGGTGGGGGCCCGTGCCGATCGCGCCGGAGGGGACATGGCCGACATCGAATTCCTGAAGGAGCTGTGCGCGCCGCTCGGCCCCGTCGTCTTCAAGAAGATGTTCGGCGGTTGGGGGGTGATGTACGAGGACCGAATGTTCGGCCTCGTCGCCTACGACACCCTCTATTTCAAAGTGGACGACGAGACCTCGCCGCGCTTCGAGGAACGGGGGCTCGAGCGCTTCACCTACGTCACCAAGGACGGGCGGCGCACGGTGATGAGCTACGCGCGGGCGCCGGAGGAGGTGTTCGACGACCCGGATGCCTTCGTCGACTGGGGGCGGGCGGCGATCGGCGCGGCGATGCGCTCGGCGGTGGCGGCGAAAGCGCCGAAGCGGCGGGCGGCGAAAGGGCGGAAGCCGCCGGAGGCGACGTGATCGGCGGTTGCCCTCGCGGCGGTTTCGGTCGATAAGGGGCGACTTTCCGGGGTCGACGGCCCCGGGTTTTCGACCACGATCTCATTCCCAAGGACACGCGCCGATGGCCGATCTCGATCCGGAAAACACCCTCGTCATCGAAACCACCCAGGGCAAGGTGGTCATCGCCATGCGCCCCGATCTGGCGCCGGGCCACGTCGCCCACATCAAGAAGCTGGCGCGCGAGGGGTTCTACGACGGCATCGTCTTCCATCGCGTCATCGAGGGCTTCATGGCACAGACCGGCTGCCCGCGCGGCACCGGCACCGGCGGCTCGAAGTATCCGGACCTGAAGGCGGAGTTCAACGCCGAGCCGCACGTCCGCGGCACCGCCTCGATGGCCCGCGCCCAGAACCCCAACTCGGCCAACTCGCAGTTCTTCATCTGCTTCGACGACGCCCGCTTCCTCGACCGCCAGTACACGGTGTGGGGCAAGGTCGTGGAAGGCATGGAGAACGTCGACAAGATCAAGCGCGGCGAGCCGGTGATGAACCCCGACAAGATGCTGTCGGTGAAGGTCATGGCCGACATCCAGGGCTGATCCACCCATCCACGACGATGTTCCACGGCCGGGCCTCGCGCCCGGCCGTTTTCGTTCGTCCGTCCGATTGTACCAGAAGCCGGAGGTGTCGAAGCACCCGGCCTTCGACGACACGCGAATTACTCATCTGTATCAGCGGCATGAGAAATTCGCGTCAGGAATACCATCGGTCATTTTCGATGGCCGACGGTATGACGCTTCGACCGAGGGATGCGGCGCGGAGCGGTTGTTGCTACCGACGTGCCCAAAAATAGCGGTGGTTGCAAACTGCAATCTTGCGGTGAATTGTTCCGCACGAGTCACGGGGCGTTCGCAGGCGGGCGGACGATCGGTCTCGACGCTCGGTCGCCGCGGCGGCGCCGAGGCTCGTGAGCGGGGCAGGGGAGATGCGGTTCGAATGGGACGAGGCCAAGCGCGGGCGGGTGCTGGCGGAGCGAGGGATCGACTTCGCCGCGGCGGGAGAGGTCTTCGACGGGCTCCACTTCGATCTCGCCGGAGAGGGCAGGCAGGCGGAGCGCATGACGACTTTCGGCTTCCTCGGCGATCGGCTGGTGGCGCTCACCTGGGTGGCGCGACCCGGTATCCGCCGGATTCTCGCGATGAGATACGCCCATGAACGTGAACCGCGACGCTTCGAAGACGCCTTCCGGCGCATGGACCGACCCCGATGATCCGCCGGAATGGTCGGACGAGATGTTCGAGCGGGCCGAACTCTACATCGGCTCGACGCTGATCCGCCGGGGGCGAGGGGACGCGTCGCCAACCAAGGTGACGGTGGGACTGCGCCTGTCGGCCGACGTGGTGGCGCGGTTCCGGGCGACGGGTCGCGGCTGGCACGCCCGCATCGACCGGGCGCTGCGAGACTGGCTCGCGGATCACCCCGACGCCGTCTGATACCGAACCGACGAAATCCCGTCTCGTACCGACGTGGACTCTGCGAAGGCGCTCGCATCCGGTCCTCTCCCCCCTTGTGGGGGAGAGACGGAGAGAGGGGTCACGAAGTCTCCTCGGATGCCGAGTCGGCGGATCGGCTGCGCACCCCTCTCCCTGTCCCTCCCCCACAAGGAGGGAGGGGACGGCGGAGCACCGACCTTCGAAACAGAAACGCCTCCCAGAGGGGCGGAACTTCGTACGACGGGTATGGCGCGCGACCGCAGGGGTTCCCGGTCGGTTCGACGGACGTCGGGACGCTCCGCCGCGGTTCGTCGATCTTTCGTGCGAGACCTTCAGACCCGGTTCGGTTGTTTCCGTGCGCGATGCTTCGAGACGACGCCCTTCGGGAGTCTCCTCGGCATGAGGCGCCGTATTTCTCCATGGCAATCTCGGACGTCTCGTCCCGAGGAGCGCCGAAGGCGCGTCTCGAAGCATCGCGCAGGGTGGGCCGCGAAAGTTCCGTTTCGTGCTTCGGGTCGGTTCTTTTCGCGCCGACCGGTTCAGTCCGGCCTGAACTTGCTCTATGAGACGCGCATGCGCGTCGACCTCTTCGATTTCGATCTTCCCCCCGAACGTATCGCCCTGCGCCCCGCGAGCCCGCGTGAGAGCGCCCGGCTGCTCGTGGTGCGGCCGGGGGGGGCGCCGGAGCTGACGGATGCCACCGTCGGCGATCTGCCGAGCTTGCTGCGGCCCGGCGATGCGCTGGTGTTCAACGACACGCGCGTCATCCCGGCCGAACTCGCCGGCACCCGCATCCGCGGCGAGAACCGCGTCGCCGTCGCCTTCAATCTGGTCGAACGCGCCGGCGCGAACCGGTGGCGGGCCTTCGCCCGGCCGGGCAAGCGGCTGAAGGCCGGCGACCGGGTGCTGTTCGGCGAAGAGGGCCGCGCCTGCCTCCTCGGCGAGGTGTGGGCGACGGTCACGGCGAAGGGGGAGGACGGCGTCGTCGATCTCGCCTTCGATCTCTCCGGCCCCGATCTCGATTCCGCGATCCATGACGTCGGCCACATGCCGCTGCCGCCCTACATCTCGGCCAAGCGGGCGGCGGACGCGCGCGACGACACCGACTATCAGACGATCTTCGCCCGCGAGGAGGGCGCGGTGGCGGCGCCGACGGCGGGACTGCACTTCACGCCGGAGATGATGGCGCGGCTCGACGCGATGGGCATCGAACGCCATTTCGTGACGCTGCACGTCGGGGCGGGGACGTTCCTGCCGGTGAAGGTCGACGACACGGCCGACCACGTCATGCACTACGAGAGCGGCCATCTCTCGGCCGAGACGGCCGAGCGACTGAACGCGGTGCGCGCCCGCGGCGGGCGGATCGTCGCGGTCGGCACCACGTCGCTCCGCATCCTCGAGAGTGCCTGCGACGAGGCCGGGCGGCTCGCCGCCTTCGCCGGGGCGACGAACATCTTCATCACGCCGGGCCGCCGCGTCCGCTCGATCGATGCCTTGATGACCAACTTCCATCTGCCGCGATCGACGCTGTTCATGCTGGTCGCCGCCTTCTCCGGGCTCGAGCGGATGAAACGGGCCTATGCCCATGCGATCGAGACCGGCTATCGCTTCTATTCCTACGGCGACGCGTCGCTCATCTTCCCCGAGGCGCCATGAGCGAGACCCCCACCGACACCCCCGAATTCGGCTTCACCCTGCACACCACCGACGGGGTGGCCCGGCGCGGCACGGTGACGACGGCGCACGGCGAGATCCGCACCCCGGCCTTCATGCCGGTCGGCACCCAGGCGACGGTCAAGTGCATGTATCCCGCCCAGGTGCGCGAGCTCGGGGCGGACATCATCCTCGGCAACACCTATCACCTGATGCTGCGCCCCGGCGCGGAGCGGGTGGCGAAGCTCGGCGGGCTCCACCGCTTCATGAACTGGCCGCATCCGATCCTGACCGATTCCGGCGGCTTCCAGGTGATGTCGCTGGCGCAGCTGAGGAAGATCACCGAAAAGGGCGTCACCTTCCGCTCCCACATCGACGGCTCGAAACACGAGCTGACGCCGGAGCGCTCGATCGAGATCCAGGGCCTGCTCGGCTCGAACATCCAGATGCAGCTCGACGAATGCGTCGCGCTTCCCGCTCCCGCCAAGGAAATGGAGCGGGCGATGGAGCTGTCGCTGCGTTGGGCCGAGCGCTCCAGGTCGGCGTTCTTCGGCAAGCGTGGCCACGGCATCTTCGGCATCGTCCAGGGGGGCGACGACGAGGGCCTGCGGCTCAGGTCGGCGAAGGGCCTCGTCGACATCGGCTTCCACGGCTACGCCCTCGGCGGCCTCGCCGTCGGCGAGCCGCAGGAGGTGATGCTCCGGGTGATCCGGGCGACCACCCCGGCGTTGCCTGCGGACAAGCCACGCTACCTCATGGGGGTCGGCACGCCGCACGACATCCTCGAGGCGGTGGCGCGCGGCATCGACATGTTCGACTGCGTCATGCCGACCCGCGCCGGACGTCACGGTCAGGTCTTCACCCGCCATGGCCGGGTGAACCTCAAGAACGCCCGCCACGCCGACGATCCGCGTCCGCTCGATGAACTCTCCGACTGCCCGGCGGCGCGCGACTGGTCGCGGGCCTATCTGCATCACCTCGTCCGCACCGGCGAGGCGCTCGGCGCCATGCTGCTGACCTGGGTGAACCTCGCCTACTACCAGTCGCTGATGGCCGGCGCCCGGGCGGCGATCGAGGCGGGGCGCTACACCGACTACAAGGCCGAGGTCGAAGAGGGCTGGGCGAAGGGCGACATCGAGGCGGTTTGAGGGGTGCGGTTCGGTCGTCGGCAGGTGGTGCGCGATGGTTCGAGGCCCCGCTCGCGCGGGGCACCTCACCATGAAGCGCCTCGATCGTCGTGCAATTCGGGAGGCGCTTCATGGTGAGGTGCGAGCGTAGCGAGCCTCGAACCATCGCGCACCGACCTCGTCGACGCGCCGCCGTCGCTCCGCGATCGGCCGCCCCCGGGACATGGACCGAGAGGCGGCGTCTCGTGCCGCGACGGTGCTCTGCGTCGGCGGCGCTGGTGGGCGCGGGCGACCGTGCTAGGCTCGCCGCTTCCGTTCCCGTCCTGCGGAGGATGTCCTCGTGCTCGACCACATCGGCGTTCCGGTTCGCGATCTCGCCCGTTCGAAGGCCTTCTACGAGACGGTGCTCGCATCGCTCGGCTACGGCCCCGTCATGGAACTCGATCCGTCGGTGACCGGCGGCGCCGGTTTCGTCGGCTTCGGCCGGCCGGGCAAGCCGCAGTTCTGGATCTCCAACGGTGAGCCGCTCACCGGCGTCCTCCACGTCGCCTTCATGGCCGAGAACCGCGCCGCGGTCGCCGCCTTCCATGCGGCGGCGCTCGCCGCAGGCGCGCGCGACAACGGCGGACCGGGGCTGCGCCCGCACTATCATCCGAACTACTACGGCGCCTTCGTCTTCGATCCCGACGGTCACAACATCGAGGCGGTCTGCCACCGGCCCGAATGACGGGCGACGTCATGCCGTCGGCCGCGGACGCCGACGCATCCGGCCGACGAAGATGTGCGAATTTCTCATATGCATCGGCGGTATGAGAAATTCGCGCCAGGAATGCCATCGGATCGATTCCGGTGGCCGATGATCTCGCGCCGCGCTCCGGCGACGCTCCGGCATCCTCGAGGGGGAGGGTGAGGGGGCGGCTCTCTTCCCGTCCCCGCGCGCTCGTCATGACCGCTTCGCCGGCCACTCCTCCCGAACGCTCCGCCGCCCGCTGGTTCGCCGCCGGCATGGCCGATTTCGTGTCGCTGCCGGCCTTCATCCTGATGGCGGCCTTCACCGGCTTCGGCGGCCTCGCCCATGCGAGCGGCGTGACGCTCGCTCAGGCGGTGGCGATGTCGGGGCTGATCTGGGCGCTACCGTCGATGGTGGTGCTGGTCGGGGCGATCAAGGCGGGGACGCCGATCCTGGCGACGGCGATCGCGGTGTCGCTCTCGGCGGTGCGGCTGATGCCGATGGCGATGTCGTTGATGCCGATCGTGCGCGACGAGAAGACGCCGAAGTGGCTGCTCTACTGGATCTCGCATTTCATCGCGGTGACCGCCTGGGTCTTCGGCATGACCAAGCTGCCGGGCCTGCCGCGGCCGGCGCGGGCGCCCTATTTCCTCGGCTTCTGCATGACGCTGACCGGCGTCAACATGGGGGTGACGGCGGTCTCCTGGCTCGCCGCCGCGTCGCTGCCGCCGGTGGCCGCCGCAGCACTGGTGCTGCTGACGCCGCTCTACTTCATCCTGTCCTTGTGGCGGGCGGCGGAGCGGGCGCCGACCGACCGGATGGCGCTGGTGATCGGCATGGCGGTGACGCCGGTCGCCCATCACCTGTCGCCGGAATTCACCCTGCTGATCACCGGTCTCGTCGGCGGAACGATCGCCTTCTTCCTCGGACGCGCCCTCGAGCGGCGGCGCGCGCCGAGCCGGGAGGCGACCGCGGCGAGCGACCTTCCCGCCGATCTCGGAGGCGACGAACGATGAGCGGCCTCTCTTTCGACGCCCTGGACAGCTGGTGGTGGCCGTGGGTGTTCATCCTCGCCGCCGGCTGGCTCGCCAACGACATGTGGCGCTTCCTCGGCGTCGCCTTCTCGGGCCGGCTCACCGAGGAGAGCCCGGTCTTCGCCTATGTGCGGGCGGTGGCGACGGCGCTTGTCGCCGGGGTGATCGGCACGCTGGTGCTGTTCCCGACCGGCGATCTGGCGGCGACCGGCGTCGGGCTGCGGGTCGCGGCGGTGGCGATCGGTTTCGCCGCCTTCAAGATGGCGCGGCAGCACATCTTCGTCGGCGTCGCCGCCGGCGAGATGGCTTTCGCGGTGGGATGGTGGGCCGGGTTCTAGGGGCGCGACGCGCCGCCGGATCAGCGCTGCAGCTTGGGAATCAGCGACAGCACCACCAGGACGATGATCGCACCGATGGCGGCGCGGATGACCTCGCCGACGAGGCCGTGGCCGAGGATGAAGCCGAGGCGGGGCAGCACGTAGCCGGCGACCGCAGCGCCGACGATGCCGAGCACCGCGTTGGCGACGAAACCGAAGCCGCCGCCGCGCACCAGCAGGCCGGCGAGCCAGCCGGCGACGGCGCCGACCAGGATCCAGACGACGAAACCCATCAACATGGCGAAGCTCCTCTCGACGCGGGCGCCCTCAGGCGAGGACGGCGCGGATCTTCTCGGCGTGGGCGGCGAGCACCTTCTGGTCGGCGAAGGGCCGCGGCAGGCGGCGGACCGAATCGGCCATCTGACGCGGCATGACATGGACGTGGAGGTGGAAGACCTCCTGGCCGCCGGCCTTCTCGTTGAACTGCTGGATGGTGACGCCGTCGGCGAGGAAGGCGGTGGTCACGGCGACCGCCATCTTCTGCACCGTGGCCGCCACCGCGGCGAGATCGGCGGGGCGAACATCGAGGATGTTGCGCGCCTTGGCCTTGGGGATCACCAACACGTGGCCGTCGACCGCGGGCATGACGTCCATGAAGGCGAGCGTCGCCTCGTCCTCGTAGACCACGTGGGCGGGGATCTCGCCGCGCAGGATCTTGGCGAAGACGTTCGAGTCGTCGTAGGCGATGGTCATCGATGGGCCTCTCGTCGGTTCTGCCGATGCGCGACTGTGGGTCGGAGGCGACGGCGGGTCAAGCGGTGCGGGTCGCGGGGGAGCGATGCTCAGAATTTCGGTCGGTCGCCGTAGGGCGAACCGGCGAGGAGTTCGGCGTCGGCCTCGGCGACGGCCTCGCGTTCCTGGCCCAGATAGCGGTCGACGGCGGTGCGGAAGCCGGGATCGCGGACGAGATGGGCCGAGCGCGTCTCGACCGGGAGATAGCCGCGGGCGAGCTTGTGTTCGCCCTGGGCGCCGGCCTCGACACGGGAGAGGCCGTGGGCGATCGCCCAGTCGATGGCGCGGTGGTAGCAGACCTCGAAATGCAGGAAGGGGCGGTCCTCGACCGTGCCCCACCAGCGGCCGTAGAGGGCGTCCGCGCCGATGAAGTTGAGCGCTCCGCCGATGCGGCGGCCGTCGGCCTTGGCCATCACCAGCAGGATGCGGTCGGCCATGGTCGAGCCGATGTGGTCGAAGAAGTCGCGGGTGAGGTAGGGTCGGCCCCATTTGCGGCCGCCGGTGTCCTGGTAGAAGGCGAAGAAGGCGTCCCAGTCCGCGTCGGTGATGTCGGAGCCGGTGAGCAGGTCGATCTCGACGCCGCCGGCCATCGCCTCGCGACGCTCGCGGACGAGCTGCTTGCGTTTGCGGCCGAGCAGGGTCGAGAGGAAGTCGTCGTAGTCGCGATAGCCGCGGTTCGGCCAGTGGTACTGGCGATCGACGCGGGCCGACCAGCCGACGGCGGCGAAGGCGGTCGCGTCCGCCTCGCCGAGAAAGGTGGCGTGGGCGGAGGAGAAGCCGGCATTCTCGGTCAGCGCTTCCAGCCCGGCGATCAACATGCGGCGGCGGCCGGCGAGGGCGTCTGCCTCGCCGCGGCCGACGAGCAGGCGCGGGCCGGTCACCGGGTTGAACGGCACGGAGACCTGGAGCTTCGGATAATAGCGCCCACCGGCGTGTTCGTAGGCGCGCGCCCAGGCGTGGTCGAAGACGTATTCGCCCTGGCTGTGGGTCTTCACATAGGCCGGGACGACGGCGATCGGCCGCCCGTCGGCGCCGTCGATCGCCAGATGGCGCGGATGCCAGCCGGTCTCGGGTGCGGCGGAGCCGGAAGCTTCCAGCGCGGTGAAGAAGTCGTGGGAGAGAAGCGGATCGGGTCGGTCGGCATCGCCGGCGGCGCAGCGGTCCCAGTCGGTGCGATCGATCTCGTCGGCACCGGCGACGACGCGGATCGCCACCTCTTCGCCGTCCCCGCGCCGATCGTCCATGCCGCGTCTCTCCGTCGTTTCGTAGGGGAGGATAGGGGAGCGGGCGGTGTTCGCCAGCCCCGATGCCGCCGGCGGGCGGCGATCGGACGTGCCGGAGACGAGAAGACCGGCCGCTCGGGGGAGGGCCGGTCTCATGGGGCGATGCGAAAGGTGGTCGAGCCGCTCAGCGGCAGATACGGCGCGTGTGGCGATCGCCCCAGCTGTCGTACCAGACCTCGCGCCAGCAGCGACGCGGCACGACGACTTCTTCCTCCTCGTAGACGCGCACCGGGCGGCGGCGGACGACATAGGTCTCCTCCGGCTGCGGCTGGCTCAGCGCGTTGCCGAGGATGAGGCCCCCGACGAGGCCGGCGGCGCCGGCCGCGAATGCCGCACCCGGATCGCCGGCGCGCGCCGGAGCGGTCGTGGCGACGGTGGAGGCGGCGAGGACGGCGACCGTGGCGGCCGCGAGGGCGAACTTCCTGACGAACATGATCTTCTCACCTCTAGGTCCGGGCGCGACGCCCGGGAGCGACCCGTAGGGGAACTCGAACCGGCGATTCCTCGCCGAACATCGAGACGTCAGTTCACCCGCCGTTCGAGACGAAAACATGGCGAGCCGAACGACGTCTCCGATCGGGGTTCACGATCCCCCCGTCAGGGTGAAGAAAGAGTGACCTTTTCCGCCGCGCGACGCGGATCGCCGGGGGCGGGGCGGTCAGTTCGTGGCGCCGGTCGTGTCGGGGTCGAAGCCTTCGAAGACGATCTGATCGGCATGGGCGAGGACCCGGCGGCGGGCCTCTTCGCTCTTCACCGTCCAGCTGATGACCGGCAGGCCGAAGAGCTTGCGCGCCACCCAGGGGCCGGGGGCGGGGAGGTCCCTGACGCAATAGGAAACGAACTTCGGCCGGGTGCGCGGGGCGTGCAGCAGGTGGCGCAGGGCGAAGCGCTCGATGCGGGTGAAGCGGGCGTAGTATTCGAGATTGGTGGCGCTGTCGGCGACGATGCCGTGGGCGATCCCGGGCATGATCCGGTTCGCCGCCGCCACCACCTCCGGGTCGAAGGACTTGGTGACGACCGGGCCGCGATAGGCGGCGAGCTTCTCGGCGACGCGGGCGACCAGCCGGTCGTCGGGGCGGCGGGGGAACTCGCTCTTCAGTTCGAGGCAGAGGCCGACCCGGCCGTCGACGGTCCGCAGGAGATCGTCGAGGGTCGGGATGCGGTCGGAGGTGCCCTTGATGGGGATGTCGCGCAGCTCCGCCATGGTGCGGCGGTCGACCCTGCCGGTCGCGGTGGTCAGCCGGTCGAGGGTGTCGTCGTGGAAGACGACGATCTCCTCGTCGGCGGAGAGCAGCAGGTCGACCTCGATGTTGTAGCGCTTCTCCACCGCGCGGCTCGCCGCGCCGAGAGTGTTCTCGATGACGCCGGCGGCGGCGTCGTGCAGGCCGCGATGGGCGATCGGGCGGGCGGTGAGCCAGGAGATGTCCACGGTCGACCTCGTCCGTCAGGCGACTTCGAAGATGCCTTCGACCTCGGCGGCGACGCCGAAGGGCAGGCCGGCGGCGCCGAGCGCGGAGCGCGAATGGCGGCCGCGGTCGCCGAAGACCTCGACCATCAGATCGGAGGCGCCGTTGATCACCTTCGGGTGGTCGGTGAAGTCGCCGGTGGCGTTGACGAAGCCGGTGAGCTTGACCACCCGGACGAGCTTCTCGAGGTCGCCGATCGCCGCCTTGACCTGGGCGATCAGATTGATGGCGCAGAGGCGGGCGGCGGCGCGGCCGGTGTCGAGATCGGCATCGAGCCCGAGCTTGCCGACGTACTCGATGCCGTTCGGGCCGACCGGGATCTGGCCGGAGACGAAGACGAGGTTGCCGGAGCGGACGAAGGGGACGTAGTTGGCGAGCGGGGCGGTCGGCGTCGGCAGGGTGATGCCGAGTTCGGCGAGGCGGGCTTCGATGGTGCTCATGGGGTCGGCTCCGAAGGCGAGGTCGCCGAGCGGCGAAACGGCGCGGCGGGGTGCCCCTTCATGTCCGAAATCCGCGACGGCGGCAATCGATCGCGTCGCGGAGCAGGGCGTCGCGGGCGCGTCGTCGATTGAAATCGCCGACGAACCGGTCCAAGAGTGGGCGTGTTCGGAAGGCGTGCGGAGAAGGCGCGGTGCGCTCCCCGCGAACGAGGTTGCGAATGACGGATCGGATGTCCCTGCGGTTCCTGTTCTCGTCGACGACACCTGCCGCCCCCTTCGGGACGGCCGTGACGCAGGTCGCGCCGGTCGGCGCGGCGCTGGCGCTCGCCGCGATCCTCGCCGCAGCGGCGCCGGCCGTCGCCGGTCCGGGCGACACGCTTCGCGGCTTCGCGGCTCATCGGGCCGTCTACGAGATGACGCTCGCCCGGCGCAACGACCGAGCCGATGTGCTCGAGGTGTCGGGCCGGCTGGTCTACGAATTCTCCGGCAACACCTGCGACGGTTTCTCGTCGCGGTTCCGGCTGGTGACGCGGCTGACCAACAACGACGGGCGGGCGCGGGTCACCGACATGCGCACCACCTCCTTCGAGGACGGCGCCGGCAAGAGCTTCGACTTCGTCAATCAGAACCTCGTCGACGGCCGGACCATCGAGGACACCAAAGGGATCGCGCGTCACGACGGCGCGGCGACGCGGGTGACGCTCGCCGGCGGCGACGGCAAGCCGATCGATCTGCCGGCCGAGGTGCGGTTCCCGACCGAGCACATGGTCGACCTCCTGGAGGCGGCGAAGGCCGGGCGGTCGCTCGCCGAGATCGATCTCTTCGACGGTTCCGACGGCGGCCGCAAGGTGTTCCGCACCACGGTGGTGATCGGCCGCGAACAGAGCGGCGCCGACGACACGGCGGGCGAACCGGCGGCCGATGCGGCGCTGACCGAGGGCAAGCGGCGCTGGCCGGTCGAGATCTCCTATTTCGATCGCAGCAAGCCGCAAGGCGACGTCCTGCCGGACTATCAGCTCGGCTTCCTGCTCTACGAGAACGGCGTGTCGCGGCAGCTGCGCCTCGACTACGGCGATTTCGCCATCGGCGGACGCCTGTCGAGCCTCGAGGCGCTGCCGGCGGGCGAGTGCAAGTGAGGCGCGCGGACGTCGGGCGGCGTCCTCGAAATCGCCGGGTTCGGAGTGCAAGGGTGTCCGGTTCCATCCGGATCGGGAGAGGTCGATGAAGGTCGTATCGTTCGTCGTCGCCGGTGCCGCCGCGGCGCTCTTCGCCGCCTCGGCCCTGCCGTCGGCCGCGGCGGAGCCGTGTCCGGCGAAGCTCTCCGCCAACAATCCGGCCTTCGGCGCACCGCGCGCCTGCGCCGCCGCTCCGGCGAAGCCGGTGAAGTCGACGAAGAACGCGCCGACCAACGATCGCAAGGCGGACGAGGTGACGAGCGCCGACGGCAGGAAACTCTATCGCTACGGCGACACCACCATCGCCGTCGGCGGCTACGTCGCCGCCGACGTGACGACGGGAAAAGGCAAGATGCGCCCCTGAGGCGGGTGCCTCAGCCGTCCGCCGCGATCCGCGCGAAGACGGCGTTCATGTGGGCGGCGAGGTCGAGATCCTTCGCCGTCACGCCGCCGGCACCGTGGGTGGTGAGGTCCACCTCGACCCGGCCGTGGACGTTCTTCCATTCGGGATGATGGTTCGTCGCCTCGCAGCGGAAGGCCACCTCGACCATGAAGGCGATGGCCGCCGGGAACGAGGCGAAGCGATAGGTCCGGCGGATGCGGCTCGCGTCGCCGCTCCAGCCTTCCGGCAACGGGTCGGTCATGCGTGGACCTCCGGACGGCGGCGGCAGGACCGGAGCGATCACACCGCGATGTTGTCGATCAGCCGCGTCTTGCCGAGCCACAGGGCGGCGAGGAGGCGCAAGGGTTCGCCCGGCTCGCTCGGCGTGGCGAGCGTCACGGCGTTGCGGATCTCGAGATAGTCGACCTGACGGAAACCGGCGGCGAGGAGCGTGTCCTTCGCGGCGGCGAGTGCGGCGGCGGCGTCGCCCCCGGCGCGGACCGTGGCGGCGACCTTGCGCATCTCCTCGGCGAGACGCGGCGCGACGGCGCGCTCCTCGGGCGAGAGGTAGGCGTTGCGCGACGACATGGCGAGGCCGTCCGCCTCGCGCACCGTGGCGCCGCCGACGATCTCCACCGGGATCATCAGGTCACGCACCATCTGCCGCACCACGGCGAGCTGCTGGTAGTCCTTCTCGCCGAAGATCGCCACGTCGGGGCCGCAGGCGATCAAAAGCTTGGCGACGACGGTGGCGACGCCGGCGAAGAAATGGGGGCGGAAGTCGGTCTCGAGCCCGAGGGCGGGACCGGCGACCTCGACCCGGGTGACCGAGCCGAGCGGATACATCTCGAGCGCGTTGGGAGCGAAGACGAGATCGGTGCCGAGACCGGTGAGTTTCTCCACGTCGGAGACTTCGGTGCGCGGATAGGTCTGGAAGTCCTCGTGCGGGGCGAACTGGGTCGGATTGACGAAGATCGACACCACCACGTGGGTGGCGCGGCGGAAGCCTTCTTCGACCAGCGACAGGTGGCCGGCGTGCAGGGCGCCCATGGTCGGCACCATGGCGACGGTCTCGCCGGCCTGCCGCCATGCGGAGATGCGGGCGCGAAGATCGGCGACGGTGCGCACGATCACCGGCCGACGCCCGACTTGCGAACCGACACCACGCATCGCCTCGATCATGCCGATCTCCCGTCGTCGCGACATCACGAGATCCACAGCCCGCGTCGCGATCCATGTTGCGGTGCGGGACAATGCCAGAAACGGCCCTTCCGCGCCAGTCCATTCTGATCGATTTAGAGCCATGAGAAAGGCGAAGCGAGGGCGAACCGGGACCGGCAGCGTCGCCGTCGCGGGCGAGGGATGGGCGGGCCCGCGACGAAATGCTATCGGGAGACGGGGGCGTCACGGGCGCTCCGAACGGACGGAAGGGCCATGATCGCGGACGAACCGAAGGACCGAGGCGAACTCGATCGCGCCGGCGCGACGGCGCCGGCCGACCGGTCGAGCGGCGACGAGATCGCGCGGTTTCTCGCCGAGACGAAGCGCAAGGCGCGGCGGACCGCCGGCGGCCGGCTGATCTTCGCCCTCGACGCCACCATGAGCCGCCGGCCGACCTGGGAGCGGGCGGCGGTGTTGCAGGCGGCGATGTTCGACGAGGCGGCGCGGATCGGCGGGCTCGAGGTGCAACTCGTCTATTATCGCGGGCACGACGAATGCCGCGCCAGCCGCTGGTTCGCCGACGCCGCCGATCTCTCCCGCGTCATGGGCGGTATCGACTGCCGGGCCGGGTCGACGCAGATCGGCCGGGTGCTCGCCCACGTCGCGGCGGAGGCGCGCGAGCGGCCGGTCGCGGCGCTCGCCTTCGTCGGCGACGCCTGCGAGGAGGAGGCCGGCGATCTCGCCGACCTCGCGGCGCGTGCCGCCATGACCGGCATCGCCTGTTTCATGTTCCAGGAGGGGCACGATCACCGGGTGGCCCCGGTCTTCGCCGAGATTGCCAGATTGACCAAGGGCGCCCATGTTCCCTTCGACGAGGGCTCGGCCGACCGGCTCGGCGATCTGCTGAGGGCGGTCGCGGCCTATGCCGCGGGCGGGCGCGATGCGCTGTTGCGCCTCTCGGAGCGGCCGGACGGCGAGGGCGCGCGCCTGCTCCTCGGGCGCATGGGAGGGTGAGAGGCGAGCGATGAATTCGGTGTTTCTCGGCATCGCCGTGATGGTCGGCGTGCTGGTCCTGATGCAGGGCTTCGTCTCGGCCAATCCGGCGAAACTGGCGGTGACGGTGAAGCGGGCCGGGGCGGCGGCGCTGATGGCGCTGGCGGTCGCCATGGCGGCGACCGGGCGATTCGTCGTGGCGGCGCCGCTCTTCGTCTTCGCGCTGATGCTCGCCGGTCCGACCGCCGGTAACTACGCCCGTCTCGTCAAGCCGTTCCTCGGGCCCTGGGGCGCGATCCTCTCCGCCTTCGGCGGGTCGGGCGCCTCGGCCAAGGGGCGGCGCTCGACGGTGCGTTCGGCGGCGCTCGAAATGGAACTCGATCACGATACCGGAACGCTCTCCGGCCGCGTCCTGGCCGGGCGGTACGAGGGTCACGATCTGGCGCGATTGTCGGTGGACGACCTCTTGGCGCTGTGGCGGGAGATCGGAGCGGATCCGGAGAGCCGCTCACTGCTGGAGGCGTACCTCGACCGCCGGGCGCCCGTCTGGCGCCAGCACGCTCAGGAAGACCCTGCAGCGCGGCAACGCGGCGCGGCGCGCCCGGGCGCGATGACCGACGAGGAGGCCTACCAGATTCTCGGCCTTCGCCCAGGCGCGTCCGAGGCCGACGTCCGAGAAGCGCATCGACGACTCGTGAAGGCGGTGCATCCCGACATGGGGGGCTCGACCTTCCTCACCGCGAAGATCAACGAAGCCAAGGACAGACTCGTCGGCAAACATGGGACGCGCTCCAATCACTGACGCAGAGCCAAACAGGCGAAGTCTTTGCGCTTGAGGGCCTTGCAGGCGGTCTCGGCGCGCTTCTGGTCGGCGAAACCGGCGAACCGGGCACGCCACACTCGTCCCGAGCCCGTATGGGTCGGCTCGGTGAAGGCTTCGGTGCGGGCGAGGGCGGATCCACCCTTGCCTCTGGCCTTGTCGAGGGCGGCGCGGGCCGCCTTCTCGTTGTCGTAGGCGCCGATCTGGACCACCCAACCCTGATGCTGGGCGATCTTCGGTGACGGCACCGGGGCCGGCTCCGCCTTGTGGCGCGGCAGGGCGCCGGTGGTCGCCGCCGCGATGTCGCGCGACGAGATCGTCGCCGCGGCGAGAGACGGTGGCGGAGGCGGGGGTGGCGCCGGCTCGGCGACCGGGGTCGACCGCGGCGCGGCGGCGGCGACGACGACCGGACGGGGCGGCGGCGTGACCGCCTCGGGGATCGGCTGGCCGGTCCTCGGCAGGAGAATGGCGCGCGCCATCGCCACGGCGGCGCCGTGATCGGCCGAAGTGCGGCCGACGTGTTCGGGCTGGGCGATCGGCACGATGTCGGAGGAGGCGATGCGCGGGCGATGTGGCGCGACGGGCGCCGGGGCGGGGGCCGGAGCCGGCGTCACGGCCATCAGCGCCATCGGAGCGGCGGTCTCTTCGGCGCTTCCCTCGTCCGACGAGTCGGTGGCGCGAGACGGAGCGGAGACGGGCAGGGCGGCGACGCGGGACGGCGCCGGCGTCGGCAGCGCCGCTTCGTCGTCATCGTCGTCGGCGGCGGAGGCGGTACGGATGCCGTTCTCGGCGAAGACCGAGGAGACCTTTCCGCCGGTCGAGGCGCGGGGCAGATAGCCGGCGAGCAGCGACGCCATGTGGTCGTCGCGCGCCCGGCCGGACGAGCCGCCCATGACGGCGGCGACGAGATGGCGACCGTCGCGGCGGATCGACGAGACGAGATTGAAGCCGGAGGCGTTGGTGTAGCCGGTCTTGATGCCGTCGATACCGTCGAGGCGATAAAGCAGCTTGTTGTGGTTGCCGTGGACCGAGCTGCCCCAGGTGAAGCTGCGGGTGGCGAAATAGCGATACTGGACCGGGAAGCGCTCCTGGAGGGCGCGGCCGAGGATCACCATGTCGCGGGCGGTGGTGTACTGGGCGTCGTTGGGCAGGCCCGAGGCGTTGTAGAAGGTGGTGCCGCGCATGCCGATGCGGCGCGCCGTGGCGGTCATGCGGCGGGCGAAGGCCTGTTCGGTGCCGCCGAGGTTCTCGGCGACGGTGACGGCGACGTCGTTGGCCGACTTGGTGACCAGCGCGCGGATGGCGTCTTCCACGGCGATCGTCTGGCCGGGGCGCAGGCCGAGCTTGGACGGCGCCTGGGCGGAGGCCTTGGCCGAGGCGGTGAAACGGGTGGACAGGCTCACCTTGCGCTTCTGCATGTCCTCGAACAGCAGGTAGAGCGTCATCATCTTGGTGAGCGAAGCGGGATGGCGCGGCGCGTCGGCGTTCTTGGCGTAGAGGATCCGGCCGGTCTTGTCGTCGATGACGATGGCGGCATAGCGCGACGAGCCGGTGAGGTCCTCGGAGCGGACGACCCGATGCACCTTCACGCGGTTGTGGACACCGCGCTTCTTGCGCTTGCCGGCCTCGGCGCTCGTCACACCGACGACGCAGACGACCAGAGCCACCAGAACCGACCAGATCAGGCGGCCCCGACCAGAGGTACGCGAATACTGCACTGTCACATCCTCGACGCCGCCGTTCGCCATCATGGGCGAACAACTCGATGTCCCGACGGCTCGCCACTGCCCCTCGAGGCGCTTCTCCCTCCGTTTCCGCCACCTCGGGTGGCGGGAGGCGGAAAGAGGGAGTGTGGCGTGCCGTCCACAACGATCAGAATGCGACCGACGAGGTTGAGGATCGGTAAATCCCGAGGGATGAATCGTGATGATGTTGCACTGCAAAAAAATTCTTGACGGCAGTGCGGGAGATTGACATATTGCAGCGCAGCATCAGCCGGACACGCAATCCGGCGCGAGATCCACAGCCGGCGTTCGGCGGCGAACGCCACGACAACGAGGATGGCCCCGAGATGATCGCTTCCGTCGAAGACTTCCAGAAGTTCGCCAAGGACAACGCCGACAACGCTCAGAAGGTGTTCGGCACCCTGTCGAAGGGTCTGCAGACCATCGCCGCGGAGATCGGCGACTATTCCAAGAAGTCCTTCGAGGAAGGCTCGGCCGCGCTCGAGCAGCTCGCCGGCGCCAAGTCGCTCGACAAGGTCGTCGAGATCCAGTCCGACTACGCCAAGAAGTCCTACGAGGGCTTCGTCGCTCAGTCGACCAAGGTCGGCGAGCTCTACGTCGACCTCGCCAAGGAGATGGCCAAGCCGTTCGAGGCTCTGGTTCCCAAGGCGAAGTGATCCGACGACGGGTGCGGGGTCCTCGACCCCGGCGCCCGTGACGTCCGTTTCTGCGAAGGCCCGGTCGGCGACGACCGGGCCTTTCGTCGTTCACGATCCGGCGAGACGGGCGAGCAGGGGAACGACGGACGGCCGTGATCGGCGGGGGGACGCCGTTGCGGGCGGCCGGCGATGCCCTACAATGTTCGGCGAAGCACCCCATATGCTTCGGGTGTGGGCGACGGTCGAAGCGCGAGCTGCGGCCTCGTCGGACCCGCCGTCGGCTCTCGGGCCGGAACGTCAACGAGCCGTGCGCCTCGTGCGGCTGGATCCAGCGAAGCGAAATGCGCGTATTCGTCACGACCATGAGCCAGGAACCGCCGAAGAACGGCGACGACGATCTCGATCACGGGGTGGTCACCAAGGTTCGCCCCAAGGTCAAGCGCCCGAGCATGTATCGGGTCCTGCTGCTCAACGACGACTACACGCCGATGGAATTCGTCGTCCACGTGCTCGAGCGCTTCTTCAACAAGGGGCGCGACGAGGCCACGCGGATCATGCTGCACGTCCACCACCACGGCGTGGGAGAATGCGGCATCTTCACCTACGAGGTGGCGGAGACCAAGGTCACCCAGGTGATGGATTTCGCCCGCCGCAACCAGCATCCGTTGCAATGCGTCATGGAAAAGAAGTGAGGTCCGACCCGTGCCGTCCTTCTCCCGCAGCCTCGAGAAGGCGCTCCATCAGGCTCTGCATCTGGCCAACGAGCGCCGCCAGGAATACGCCACCCTCGAACACCTGCTGCTGGCGCTGATCGACGATCAGGACGCCGCCGCGGTGATGCGGGCCTGCAACGTCGACATGGACGTGCTGAAGCGCAACCTGATCGAATACGTCGACACCGAACTCGAGAACCTCGTCTCCGACGACGAGGACGACGCCAAGCCCACCGCCGGCTTCCAGCGGGTGATCCAGCGCGCCGTCATCCATGTCCAATCCTCGGGACGCGAGGAGGTGACCGGCGCCAACGTGCTCGTCGCCATCTTCGCCGAGCGCGAGAGCCATGCGGCCTATTTCCTGCAAGAGCAGGACATGACCCGCTACGACGCGGTCAACTACATCAGCCACGGCATCGCCAAACGGGCGGGGATGACCGAGGCGCGGCCCCCTCGCGGTGCGGAGGAAGAGATGTCGACGACCGAGACCTCCGCCGAGACCAAGAAGAAGACCGAGGCCCTCGAGGCCTATTGCGTCAACCTCAACGACAAAGCGGAGAAGGGCAAGATCGATCCGCTGATCGGCCGCGAGGCCGAGATCGCCCGCACCATCCAGGTTCTCTGCCGCCGCTCGAAGAACAATCCGCTCTACGTCGGTGATCCCGGCGTCGGCAAGACGGCGATCGCCGAGGGCCTCGCCCGCCGCATCGTCAAGGGCGAGGTGCCCGAGGTGCTCCTCGGTTCGACCGTCTTCGCCCTCGACATGGGGGCGCTGCTCGCGGGAACGCGCTATCGCGGCGACTTCGAGGAGCGGCTGAAGCAGGTGGTCAAGGAGATCGAGGAATATCCCAAGGCGATCATGTTCATCGACGAGATCCACACCGTGATCGGTGCGGGGGCGACGTCGGGCGGCGCCATGGATGCCTCGAATCTGCTCAAGCCTGCCCTCGCATCGGGCAACGTCCGCTGCATCGGCTCGACCACCTACAAGGAATATCGCCAGTTCTTCGAGAAGGACCGGGCGCTGGTGCGTCGCTTCCAGAAGATCGACGTCAACGAGCCGTCGGTGCCCGACGCGATCGAGATCCTCAAGGGGCTGAAGCCCTATTTCGAGGAGCATCACAAGGTTCGCTACACCCACGACGCCATCAAGGCCGCGGTGGAACTGGCGGCGCGTTACATCAACGACCGCAAGCTGCCGGACAAGGCGATCGACGTGATCGACGAGTCCGGTGCGGCACAGATGCTGGTGGTCGAGTCGAAGCGGCGCAAGGTGATCGGCGTCAAGGAGATCGAAGAGACGATCGCCACCATGGCGCGGATCCCGCCGAAGTCGGTCTCCAAGAACGACGCCGAGGTGCTCGAGCATCTCGACACCAACCTGAAGCGCGTCGTCTACGGTCAGGACAAGGCGATCGAGACGCTGGCCGCGGCGATCAAGCTGGCGCGTGCCGGCCTGCGCGAACCGGAGAAGCCGATCGGCTCCTACCTCTTCGCGGGCCCGACCGGCGTCGGCAAAACCGAAGTCGCGAAGCAGCTCGCCAAACTCCTCGGCGTCGAGATGCTGCGCTTCGACATGTCGGAGTACATGGAGCGGCACACCGTCTCCCGCCTCATCGGTGCGCCTCCGGGTTACGTCGGCTTCGACCAGGGGGGCCTGCTCACCGACGGCGTCGACCAGCATCCGCACTGCGTGCTGCTGCTCGACGAGATCGAGAAGGCCCATCCGGACCTGTTCAACATCCTGCTGCAGGTCATGGACCACGGCAGCCTCACCGATCACAACGGCAAGAAGGTCGACTTCCGCAACGTCATCCTGATCATGACGACCAATGCCGGCGCCGCCGATCTCGCCAAGGCGCCGATCGGATTCAACCGGGTCAAGCGCGAGGGCGACGATACGGAAGCGATCAACCGGCTGTTCACGCCGGAGTTCCGCAACCGCCTCGACGCGGTGGTGGCGTTCCAGAACCTGCCGCTCGAGGTGATCCGTCAGGTCGTCACCAAATTCGTGATGCAGCTCGAGGCGCAACTCGCCGACCGCAACGTCACCTTCGAACTCGACGAGGCGGCGACCGACTGGCTCGCCACCAACGGCTACGATCGCCAGATGGGCGCTCGGCCGCTCGGCCGGGTGATCCAGGAGCACATCAAGAAGCCGCTCGCCGACGAGGTTCTGTTCGGCAAGCTGAAGCGCGGTGGCGTGGTCAAGGTGACGGTCGGCAAGACCGAAGACGGCGAGGGGCTGGTGCTCGAGAGCATCCCGGCGGTGACCGCCGTCGCCGCGCCGGCGCCGGAGCCCGAGGTCAAGGCGAAGGCCAAGGCGCGGGCCAAGAAGCCGGTCAAGGCGAAGAAGCCGCCGAAGTCCGGCGTCCCGGCCATCTCCCGCCCCCGGGCGATCGTGCCGCATCAGCCGGGCGAGGAGTGATCGGCTCGCCGAAGTCTTCGATGAACAAAGAGGCCCCCGGACCGCGAGGTTAGGGGGCTTTCTCGTCACGACGGGCGGAGTTGATCGGAGATGCCCCCGACACCGTCATCGCCGGGCTCGACCCGGCGACCCGGCGGCATCGCCTCGAGGGGGAGAGTCCCGATGGGTCCCCAGGTCGAGCCCACGGCTGTCCGGTCCGGGTCGCGTGCGGATGCGCGCCCTCCCTTCTCCCCTTGCGGGAGAAGGTGGCCGAAGGCCGGATGAGGGGTCTGGACCTCTCGAAACGGCAGAAGCTCGCGGGATCGTCCGGTTGCGTGCTGACGCGCGCGCCCTCTCATCCGCCCCTGCGGGGCACCTTCTCCCGCGAGGGGAGAAGGGAACTCCGTGCCGTGTCCCACTCGCTGAAGACCGGGTCGAGCCTCTGTTCGATCAATGGCTCGACACCGCCCGTCGCCGCCCGAACCGGACAGCCGCGGATCAAGCCCGGGGATGACGGGGAGGGGAGGTCGTGGGGTCCAAAGAGCGCGGCGAATTGCACCGACGGCTCGTGCGGCTGGTGGCGCGGCGGCTCGTGTCGCCGCCGCCGAGAATGGACACGGTGCAAATCGCCTTCGGCTCTTTGCACTCTACGGATCATTCCCCCGCGCCGCACGCTCCTCGGCTTCCTCGCGCGCTGCCCGCGCCAACGCCTGCATACGGTCCAGCGCCCCTTGGAGAATGAAGCTCGCGGCCATCTTGTCGACGACCTCGGCACGTTTGGCGCGCGAGGTGTCGGCCTCCAGCAGGGTGCGGGTGACGGCGGTCGTCGACAGGCGCTCGTCCCACCAGGTGATGGGGATCGTCGTCAGCGGCACGAGATTGCGGACGAAGGCGCGGGTCGCCTGGGCGCGCGGGCCTTCGGAACCGTCCATGTTGAGCGGTAGGCCGATGACCATGCCGGCCACCTGCTGCTTGTCGCAGACGGCGAGCAATTCGGCGACGTCGAGCGAGAATTTCTTGCGGCGGATCGTCTCCATCGGCGTGGCGATGCGCCGGCCGAGGTCGGAGAGGGCGAGACCGATGGTCTTGGTGCCGAGATCGAGGCCGATCAGCCGGGCGGAGGCCGGCAGACGGGTGGCGAGGTCGAGGAGGGGCAGGGTCGGATCGGGTGCGGCCATGGCCGCGAGCCGTAGCACGGCGTGGCGGCGAAGGGGAGGGGGCGGGCCCCGTGCCTCCGCGCCTCTGCCCGGGCGTTCGGGGTGGACCTCGACGGCGGCTGCACTCCCGGGTCGGCGCAGATGCCGGTCCACCGGGCCGACGGATCTCGTATACTGACGTAGATCGACCCACTCCATTCCGATCCGAAGGGCGCCTCCGCCGTGGACATCCCCCGCATCTTCACCATCACCGAAAGTGCGCACCGCATCCACAACCCGTTCACGGACGAGAAGCTCGCGACGCTCGGCGCGGCCTTGCGCCTGGAACCGGAGACCCGTGTGCTGGACCTCGGCAGCGGATCGGGCGAGATGCTGTGCACCTGGGCCCGCGATCACGGGATCCGCGGCACCGGCATCGACTTGAGCCCGTTGTTCACCGAACAGGCGAAGGCGCGCGCCGTGGAACTCGGGGTCGCCGATCGCGTCGCGTTCGTCCATGGTGACGCCGCCGGCCACGTGGCCGAGGAGAAGGTCGGCGTGGCGGCCTGTCTCGGTGCCACATGGATCGGCGGGGGCGTCGCCGGCACCGTCGCACTCTTGGCCGAGAGCCTCCGCCCCGGCGGGATCGTCCTCGTCGGCGAGCCCTATTGGCGGCGGCTGCCGCCGACCGAAGAAGTCGCCGTGGGATGCCTCGCCGGTTCGATCTCCGACTTCCTCCTGCTTCCGGGGCTTCTCGCTTCCTTCGGCGAGCTCGGCTACGACGTCGTGGAGATGGTTCTGGCGGACCAGGACGGATGGGACCGATACGAGGCGGCCAAATGGCTCACCATGCGCCGGTGGCTGGAAGCCAATCCCGACGACGATTTCGCGAAGGAGGTTCGGGCCCGGTTGACGTCGGACCCCGTACGCCACGCCAGCCATACCCGTGAATATCTGGGCTGGGGGGTGTTCGCGCTGATGGCGCGATGAGGTCGCCGGCGGGCGCGGTCGGCGGCGTCGGGCGCGGGCTTCGATCGGAGCTCGGCCGACCGGGGAGTTCGTGTCGCCGCCGAGGCCCGGTACGGGCCGGACGGTGGGCGGGACCGCGGCGGGGCCGCGCCGTGTCCGAGAACGCTGCCGGCGCCGATTGCTTCGGCTTCTTTCGGGGTGTTAGAACGGTTCCGGCGCTTCGCCTTTCGCGGCGCAACACGTCCGTTCGTCCCGTCCCGAGGTACTCATGTCCGTCGATCGTTCCACCGTCGTCCGTGTCGCCCATCTGGCGCGCATCCGCGTCGCCGAGGAGGAGGTGGACAAGCTCCAGGGCGAACTCAATTCGATCCTCGGTTTCGTCGAACAACTGGCCGAACTCGACGTCTCGAACGTCGAGCCGCTGACTTCGGTCGTGCCCATCGCCATGAAGAAGCGGGTCGACGTCGTCACCGACGGCGGCATCCCCGACAAGGTGACGCGGAACGCGCCGCAGGCCGAAGACGACTTCTTCGTGGTTCCCAAGGTGGTCGAGTGAGCCCGCGCCTCTTCCCGCGCCCGTTCCTCCCCCGTTTCTCGATGGATTGCCGCCCGTGACCGATCTGACCGCACTCTCCCTCGCCGAAGCCCGCGACGCGCTGAAGGCCAAGACCTTCACCGCCACCGAGCTGACCGACGCCTATCTCGCCGCCATGGAGAAGGCGCGGGTGCTCAACGCCTATGTGCTGGAGACGCCGGAGAAGGCGCGCGAGATGGCGAAAGCCTCCGACGCGCGGATCGCCGCCGGCACCGCCGGGGCTCTCGAGGGGCTGCCGCTCGGCATCAAGGACCTCTACTGCACCGAGGGCGTGCGCACGACCGCCTGCTCGAAGATCCTCGACGGTTTCGTCCCGCCCTACGAATCGACGGTGACGACGAACCTGTGGGCCGACGGCGCGGTGCTGCTCGGCAAGCTCAACAACGACGAGTTCGCCATGGGCTCGTCGAACGAGACCTCGTGCTTCGGCGACGTCGTCAATCCGTGGCGGCGCAAGAGCCCCGACGGCTCGATCGACCCGACGCCGCTCGTCCCCGGCGGCTCCTCCGGCGGTTCGTCGGCCGCGGTCGCGGCGCGGCTGTGCGTCGGCGCCACCGGCACCGACACCGGCGGCTCGATCCGCCAGCCGGCGGCCTTCACCGGCACCGTCGGCATCAAGCCGACCTACGGCCGTTGCTCGCGCTGGGGCATCGTCGCCTTCGCCTCGTCGCTCGATCAGGCCGGTCCCTTCGCCCGCACGGTGCGCGACACGGCGATCCTCTTGAAGTCGATGGCCTCGGTCGACCCGAAGGACACGACTTCGGTCGATCTGCCGGTGCCGGACTACGAGGCGGCGGTCGGCCGCTCGATCAAGGGCAAGGTCATCGGCATCCCGAAGGAATATCGCGTCGACGGCATGCCGGCGGAGATCGAGGCGCTGTGGCAACAGGGCATCGCCTGGCTGCGCGAGGCCGGCGCGGAGATCCGCGAGATCTCGCTGCCGCACACCAAGTACGCCCTGCCGGCCTATTACATCGTCGCGCCGGCGGAGGCCTCGTCGAACCTCGCCCGTTACGACGGCATCCGCTACGGCCTGCGCGTGCCGGGCGACGACATCACCGACACCTACGAGCTGACTCGCGCCGCCGGCTTCGGCTCGGAGGTGCGCCGGCGCATCATGATCGGCACCTACGTGCTCTCCGCCGGCTACTACGACGCCTATTACGTCCGCGCCCAGAAGGTGCGCACCCTGATCAAGCGCGACTTCGACATCGCCTTCCAGGCCGGCGTCGACGCGGTGCTGACCCCGGCGACGCCGTCGTCGGCCTTCGGCATCGGCGAGAAGTCGGGCGGCGATCCGGTCGAGATGTACCTCAACGACATCTTCACCGTGACGGTGAACATGGCCGGCCTGCCGGGCATGGTCGTGCCGGGCGGCCTCGACGCCAAGGGCCTGCCGCTCGGGCTGCAGCTGATCGGCCGTCCCTTCGAGGAGGAGACGCTGTTCCAGGTCGGCGAAGTCATCGAACGCGCCGCCGGCCGCTTCACCCCCGAGGCGTGGTGGTGACGACGCCGAGCCGAGCGGCGACCGCCCCTTCGACCGGAGATCGTTCCACGAGGACGCTCTCCTCCGGTTCTCTCCCCCCTCGAGGGGGAGGGAACGATGGGGCGTCGGCTTTCTCCGAAACGTTGCGCCGAGTTCTCGGCGTCGCCGCCGCCGCCTTCGCTTTCCTGGTCACCGTCCAAGCCATGGCTCAGGGCCTTCCCGCTGGCGTGAAGACGTTTTCCGCCAAGGATGTGATCGAGGGAACGAAAGTTTCGCGTGAACAATGCGCGAAGCTGCCGAAGGCCGTCTTCGTCGAAGCTTTCGGCGACGGCATCTGCGTCCGGTACTACCTCCACGGTTCGGCGAAGGGCAGGGCGGCGGTCGTCTTCTTCACCGGCGACGTGCTCGGTCTGTCGAAGACCGGCCAGCGCGAGGTCGAGCCGGGCTATCTCACCCAGGCGCCGGAATTCATCGACATCGCCTCGCGGGTGTGGGGCGAGCGGCTGGGTACGCCGGTCATCTATTTCGGCCGCATGGGCATGACCGGGTCGTCGGGTTGGCACGGCGATCGGCGCACGGCGCTGGAGGCCGAGGTGACCAAGAAGGCCCTCGACGCCATCAAAGCACGAGAAGGGGCGATCGGCTTCCATCTCGCCGGCCAGTCGGGTGGGGCGATGTTGGTGCCGGCGCTGGTCGCCGCCCGCGACGACATCGGCTGCGCGGTGATCGCCTCCGGTCCGCTCGACTTCCGCCGCTTCACCGCCGCCTACGGCATCTCGTTCCGCACGGTCGGCAAGCGCGCCCATCTCGACCCGATGGCGCAGGTGCCGCAGGTGGCGGCGCGGACCGCGGGCGCCGATCCGACGCGGCTCTTCCTTCTCACCGACCCGGCCGACACGGCGGTGCCGGCGAAGTTCCAGACCCCTTGGGTCGGGGCGATCGAGGCCGCGGGCGGCCACGTCACGCAGATCCTCACCGGCGGGCGCGGGGTGGAGCACCATGCGCTGATCGAGAAGTCGTTGTTCGTCGCCCGCGACTGCATCGCCGGCAAGAGCGACGCGGCGATCGAGAAGGTCTGGAAGGGCCGGGGCGGCGACGACCTGCCGCGGTGAGGGGGTGATCCTCGAGGTCTTTCTCGCACTTCGTCAGATTTCCGATTTGTCGATACCGTTGCCCCGAATTCAGCCGTCATCCCCGGCGAGCGCGACGCGCGAGGGAAGGGGATCCATGGGCCCATCAGCTTTCTGAGAGGTCGATGGATCCCCTTCCCCTCCGCTTCGCTCCGGCCGGGGATGATGGGCTTTGCTTCGACATCTCTCGAGGCAATCGTGAAGCTGCGACCGCATATGTTCGATGCATGGAAACCTCCCACGCGGGGGAGGACCGTCCGATCGAGCGCCCTCCCTCCCGCGTTTTCCGCCGATCTCCCCTGCATTCCACGTAGCTTTACGTAGCCGCCGTCCGACATCACAGTGTGCGGCCCGCTTTTCCCCGGAAACTGCGGGATTCGATCGCCGTTCGGCCCCTCGGGGCCGGCCAGGAGCCCCCGCATGACCGCCGCCGCCGATGTTTCGCCGATGACCCGGGCCGCCGAGGAGGGGACGACCTGGTCGATCCTCGTCATGCTGTCGGTGGCGCACATGCTCAACGACACGATGCAGTCGGTCATCGCGGCGTCCTATCCGATCCTCAAAGAGAGCTTCGCGCTCGACTACGGCCAGATCGGCCTCGTCACCCTGTGTTTCCAGGTGACCGCCTCGGTGTTGCAGCCGCTCGTCGGCATCTTCACCGATCGCCATCCGATGCCGTTCAGCCTCGCCTTCGGCATGGGCTCGACGCTGATCGGGCTGCTGCTCCTGTCGGTGGCGCCGAGCTTCGCGATTCTGCTCGTCGCCGTCGGGCTGATCGGCACGGGATCGGCGGTGTTCCACCCCGAGTCGTCGCGCATGGCGCGGCTCGCCTCGGGCGGGCGGCACGGGCTCGCCCAGTCGCTGTTCCAGGTCGGCGGCAATTCCGGGTCGGCGCTCGGGCCGCTGCTCGCCACCTTCGTGGTGCTGCCGTTCGGGCGGGCGTCGGTGGCGTGGTTCGCCGGGCTGGCGCTGATCGGCATCACGCTGCTCACCCGCGTCGGCGTGTGGGGGCGGGAGAGGCGCAAGGCGCGGCCGGTGGGCGCGGCGCGGCCGACGAGCGGGTTGCCGCGGGCCGTGGTGGTGCGCTCGATCGTGGTGCTGATGGCGCTCGTCTTCTCGAAGAACGTCTATCTCGCCTCGATCTCCAGCTTCTACACCTTCTACCTGATCGACACGTTCCATGTGAGCGTGCGCGAGGCGCAGCTCTATCTCTTCCTCTTCCTCTTCGCCGCGGCGCTCGGCACGCTGGTCGGCGGTCCGGTCGGCGACCGCATCGGGCGCAAGGCGGTGATCTGGGTGTCGATCCTCGGCGTCCTGCCGTTCTCGCTCGCCCTGCCGCACGTCGGGCTCTTCATGACGGCGGTTCTGTCGGTGGCGATCGGGCTGATCATGTCGTCGGCCTTCTCGGCCATCCTGGTCTTCGCCCAGGAACTGGTGCCGGGACGCGTCGGTCTCATTGCCGGCCTGTTCTTCGGCATGGCCTTCGGCTTCGGCGGTCTGGGCGCGGCGGCGCTCGGCGAGATCGGTGATCGCACCTCGATCACCACCGTCTACCAGATCGCCGCCTGGCTCCCGGCGATCGGCATCCTCACGGTGTTCCTGCCGAACCTGAAGTCGGCGCGGTGAAGCTGTTCTCAGCCGCACCGCGCCGAGGTTCTCGAACGGGCCGTCGATCGATGCCGAGTCCGGCCGATTCATCGGCTCGCGGCAGCGCACCGTGCCCGGCGGACGAGCAGATCCTGCGCCGCGAAGTTCTCGGTCATGCCGGAGGAACCCGGATCACGACGTTGATGTTCGCGAGCTTGGAGATATCGTCTTCGGAGCGTTTCTGCAGGAACGCCGTCGCCGCGACCGTGAGGTCGGCGACGGCTGTGGCCGCACCGCCGGCACTCCCGGGCCCGACGTCGACGAGTGGAAGGCGAGCGAGCCGGCGGGTCTTGGGGTAGTAGACTTCGACGAGCGTCGTCAGGCCTCGCTCGGTCGCCTTCAGTATACCGTCGACATCCTTGGCCAACCCTTCGGCGATCAACCTCTCGCGGCGAAGTGAAACGCCGAAGACACTGCTGTTGGTCTGAACGAGTTTGAATGCCGGAGTTCCGGTTCCCTCGTCCATGTCGTCACCCTTCCCGAAATACGTCGCTTTTCCGGAGAACACGCCGTTGCCCTCCTGCGGCTCATCCCGATCTTCGAGGAGTTCGGCATCGGGGAGCGAGCGATCTCTCCAGCAGTAACCTTCCTGTGATACGGACGTGCTGCCGCCCCTGCGAGACCGCGCCTGTCTGGCGATGCGAGGATCGCCGAGAGATTTGCCGTCCCGTCGCGCCGACAGGGTCTCTTCGGCAACGATGTCGGAACCGTCTGCGGTCTCGGTGATCGTTCCGGTGAGTCCGGTCGTGCTCGAACCTCCCGTCCCGTCTTTGGTCTGCGACTTGGCGGGGGCGGTGCGGAACGGTTTCGTCGCCGCGTCGGTCACGTGGGCGATGAACGACAGAGGTTGCACTTCGACGACGGGCATCGAAAGCGCGACCAGATCGACGCCGAACGTCGAGAGGATTTCCTCGATCTTCGCTCCCCAGCTTTCCAGATCGAAATGCTGGGGGTCGTCGTGATCGCCGAAACCGATATCCAGAACACAATGGAAAGCCGGGATGAGCCAACTGCCTCGCCTCACCGAGGCGACGACGTAGAGGAGCGCGAGAGTTCGGTATTGCGCATCCGTGAAACCGGGGACGGGCGAGTCGATGTCGGAACTTCCCGGTCCCATACGCGGTTGGACGAGCTCATGGTGCAGGAAAAGTCCTCTGAAGAGCTTATGATTCGGCTTCGTCTCGAATTTGGTCGCCCGCCAAGGTGTCGTGTACAATCTGTCGGTCCGAGTTCCACCCAGTCGATTTATGTAGATATGGGTCAATTTGTCAGGGAAGGATGAGAGATCGTTTCCCTTCCACCCCTCGCCGTCGATGTCGACATTGTCGAAGTTCTTTCCCGGGCCGAGCTTCCAACTCGTATCGTGGATGACGAAGTAGAGCGCTTGACGGGCCGCCGGATTGTTGGTGTCGGCGCGGGACACCGGATCGAACACCGAACCTCCGACGTCGGCTTGGTCGACACTTTCGGTTTCCAGGTAAGTCGCCAATTGCTCGCGCGTCGGGAGGCCCGGCGCGGATGGGGACATGAGCCGTTCGAGAACCGTGGGCAACACGGCGGGAGCGTCATCGACATCGCCGCCGCGACGAACCGTTCTCAGGAGGCCACGGGCCTGCTCGAGCGGTGTTCCCACGAACGACAGGTTCGGTAGATCGAATGCGGTCGGCTTGTTCATGGAATTGGTCCTCCCGACATCTTTTGTATGAACAGGTCCCTCGGGACGAACGACACTCTGCACGCGAGAAATCGGGTTGCACAATCAATTTCATGTTTTCAAAGGATGTGGCTCGCGGGCCTGTCGACTCGGGCGACGGCCCCGGAGCCCGGGGAGCGGAACGGGCCTCGGACGCCACCGCGATTTCGAAGTCGGGCAGCCGTCGTCACTCGTCCACGGCATGACGAGTGCTCGACACGGGTGCATCTCAACGCGGTGGAGACGTCCGTTCCGGCTTGAACGAGCCGGCGATCCGCTCTACCCAAGGAGCAGCGTTCCGTACGTCCGTTCGAGGGAAGTCATGACCATCGCAGCTCGCACCGCCAAGCCGTCGCAGTTCGTCAAGGGCGCGACCGGCGACTGGGAAGTCGTCATCGGCATGGAGGTTCACGCCCAGGTCGCCTCGAACGCCAAGCTGTTCTCCGGCGCCTCGACCGCCTTCGGCGGCGCGCCGAACGACCACGTCTCCCTCGTCGACGCGGCGATGCCGGGCATGCTGCCGGTGATCAACGAGGAATGCGTCAAACAGGCGATCCGCACCGGCCTCGGCCTCGAGGCGCAGATCAACTTGAAGTCCGTGTTCGATCGGAAGAACTATTTCTATCCCGATCTGCCGCAGGGCTATCAGATCTCGCAGTTCAAGAGCCCGATCGTCGGCGAGGGCACCGTGCACCTCGACATGGAGGGCGGCGAGACCGTCGAGGTCGGGGTCGAGCGTCTGCACCTCGAACAGGACGCCGGCAAGTCGATCCACGACCTGTCGCCCACCTCCACTTTCGTCGACCTGAACCGCTCCGGCGTGGCGCTGATGGAGATCGTGTCGAAGCCCGACATGCGCTCGGCCGACGAGGCCAAGGCCTATCTCGGCAAGCTCCGCACCATCCTGCGCTATCTCGGCACCTGCGACGGCGACATGGACAAGGGCAACATGCGCGCCGACGTCAACGTCTCGGTGCGCAAGCCCGGCGGCGCGCTCGGCACCCGCTGCGAGATCAAGAACGTCAACTCGATCCGCTTCGTCGGTCAGGCGATCGACTACGAGGCGCGCCGCCAGATCGGCATCATCGAGGACGGCGGCTCCATCAAGCAGGAAACCCGCCTCTTCGATCCCGGCAAGGGCGAGACCCGCTCGATGCGGTCGAAGGAGGAGGCGCACGACTATCGCTATTTCCCCGATCCGGACCTGCTGCCGCTGGAGTTCGATCAGGCCTACGTCGACGCGCTGAAGTCCGGCCTGCCGGAGCTTCCCGACGCCAAGAAGGCGCGCTTCGTCGCCGACTACGGTGTCACGCCCTACGACGCCATGGTGCTGACGCTGGAGCGCGCTTCGGCCGACTTCTTCGAGGAGGTGGCCAAGGGCCGCAACGCCAAGACGGCGGCGAACTGGGTGATCAACGAGCTCTTCGGCCGCCTGAACAAGGAAGGCAAGGGCATCGATGCGAGCCCGGTCTCGGCGGCGCAGCTGGGCGCCATCATCGACCTGATCGAGGACGGCACCATCTCCGGCAAGATCGCCAAGGATCTGTTCGAGATCGTCTGGACCGAGGGCGGCGATCCCAAGCAACTCGTCGAGAGCCGCGGCCTCGAGCAGGTCACCGACACCGGCGCCATAGAAAAAGCGATCGACGCGGTGATCGCCGCGAACCCCGACAAGGTCGAGCAGGCCAAGGCCAAGCCGACGCTCGCCGGCTGGTTCGTCGGTCAGGTGATGAAGCAGACCGGCGGCAAGGCCAACCCGCAGGCGGTCAACGAGATCCTCAAGGCGAAGCTCGGGCTGGAGTGAGCTTGCGTTCACCGAGATCGTGCCGGATGATCCTGGTCGGAGGTGCGTGAGATGCTCGTCAGACCGAAAGAGATCGCCGACGTGCTCGGTGGGCCGGCCGTACTCGGGCGAACCGTGCGCGATCTCGGTGATCTAGACGACGTCGTGCGGGCCGGGTTGCCCTTCGGGGCACTCGACGCCCTCGAGACTCGCCTGCCGCCGACCGGAGGACGCAAGGCATCTCCTGTCCGTTCGGTGGTGCGCCGTCGCGCGCGGGCCGCGGGCCTCGACGTGCTGACTCCGACCGAAGGCGAAAGGGCAGGGCGTGTCGCCCGGCTCGTCGCCATGGCGACCAAGGTCTTCGGTTCACCGCAAAGGGCGACCGAGTTTCTCACCAAGGCTCACGCTCGTCTCCACGACCGTACGCCGCTCGAATGCCTCGTCACCGACATCGGTGGGCGCGAGGTCGAGGAGATCCTCAACGCGATCGCCTATGGGCTGCCGGCTTGAAATAAACATGGCGAGCCTACTCGGTGGCAAGAAAGATGCCGGGGAGTGTTCCGTAAATTGCCGGCGCTCAGAGATCGAATAGGAAACCGTTATGCGGGCGCTTAGTTATGCGGCTTGGCCGAGTGTCGTAGATGCGCTCATCTTTTAATTAAAACAAAGGCTTGTTGGGTGCGGAAAGACCTGGGTTGACGATCTTTGCTGTTGAGCGACGATAATGCCCCTCTATGGGATTCGCAGCGCCTATTCAGCTAGGATAATTGGCCATGTGCAAAGCAGTTGTTTTCGTTACTTCCAAGAGATGAGTGATCTCGCTCTTGGTTGGAGGGGAAGCTACATGCGCCTCTACCGGATCGGCTCGTCTCTCTATCCCCTGTTCGACGGCACCGGTGCCATGCTGCACGGTGGTCGGTGGAACAGCGCTGGATCTCGAGCTATCTATTGTGCCTCTTCCCTCGCAGCTGCCCAACTCGAGACGTTGGTTCACGTCGGACGTGCTTCGCCTCCGACCAACCATACCCGGATCTCGATCGAAGTTCCCGACGATATCGCCGTCACCACCATCGAGAGACACGCATTGCCGCCGGGATGGGATCATCCGACGGCCACAGACGTCTCCCAATCGATCGGTGATGATTGGTTCTCGTCCGGTCGAACCGCGATTCTCCGCGTTCCCTCAGTCGCAGCCGCCGAGGACCACGTTTGGGTGATCAACCAGGATCATCCCGATTTCGCCCGAATGACGGCCTCGCCGCCACAGCCACTCGTCTGGGACCCCCGCCTCTTCTGAGCGGTCTCCACCCGCGTCGACCGCACCGCCTCCTCGTCGAACATGGTCAACGTCGACCGCCTCGCGGTAACCCTTCCTTACCTTTGTTCGTCGACACTTCGCTGCGAGGCAGGCCCCGGTCCGTGGGGACCGGCCGTCTGTGAGCGAGTGACCCATGGACATCGCGACGTTTCTCGGCATCGGTGGCGGCTTCGGCGTTCTGGTCGTCGCCATCTTCCTGGAGGGCTCCAAGCTCTCCATGTTCATGGACCTTCTGGCCACCAACGTCGTCATCGTCGGTGCGCTCGTCACCACCATGGCGCGCTTCACCATGGGTGGCTTTCTCGCCGCCATGGGCACCGGCCTCAAGGCGGTGGCCTTCAATCACCACGTCTCGGCGCGCGACATGATCGAGAAGATCGCCGAGCTCGCCGACATCGTCCGCAAACAGGGGCCGCTCGGTCTCGAGGCGGTGGAGATCGAGGACGAGTTTCTCGCCAAGGGCATGCGGATGATCGCCGACGGCTTCGATCTCCACATCATCCGCGAGACATTGGAACGCGAGCGCGATCTGCACATCGAACGCCTGGAGGACGCCAACAAGCTCTTCAACTTCATGGGCAATGCGGCGCCGGGCATGGGCATGGTCGGCACCATCATCGGTCTCATCTCGATGTTCGCCCACATGGACGATCCCAAGAAGATCGGACCGGGTATGGCGGTGGCGCTGCTCACCACGCTCTACGGCGCGGTCATGGCCAACGTCGTCGCCCTGCCGATCGCCGACAAGCTGCAGATCAAGGCGCTGGAGGAGAACGTCAACTTCACCCTCGTCATCGACGGTGTGTTGATGATCCGGGAGAACAAGAGCCCGGCGGTGATCCGCGACATGCTGATCTCGTACCTGCCCAACAAGCATCGCGCCGCGATGGAAGAGGCCGCCTGAGGCGGGGGACCCTGAGCGATGGCGAAGAAGAAGGGACACGGCGGCGGCGGCGGACACGGTGGCGCCTGGGTCATCACCTTCGCCGACCTGATGGCGCTGCTGATGGCCTTCTTCGTCATGCTGCTCGCCTCGGCCAGTCAGGACAAGCAGAAGCTCGCCGACGCCTCCGGTTCGCTCAAGGACGCCTTCGGCGTGCAACCGATCCCGCGCACCGCCGGCATGATCGAGCGTGACGGCTTGCCGGTGCGCCGGTTCATCAAGGCCTCCGGTCCTGTCGACAAGAAGCTCGACGCCGAGACCTCGGCGACCCGGAACGACAGCCACTCCAAGCAGGGGCCCGAGGCCAACACCCACGATTTCGAGCAGGCGAACCAGGAGAAGCCGAGGCAGTTCCTCACCGCCGCCGCCTCGCTCAGGCAGGCGCTGCAGGACATGCCGGAGATCTCGGAAGTCTCCAAGCACGTGATGTTCGAGGAGACGGAAGAGGGGCTCAACGTCCGCATCGTCGACCAGGACGGTCGCTCGATGTTCCCGGAGAGCTCCAAGCAACCCTACGAGTTCACCCGAGCCATCCTGGCCAAACTCGCACCGGCGCTGGCGCGGCTGCCGCATCGGCTGCGAGTCACCGGCCACACCGCCGGCGGTACGCGCTGGGCGGGGCGGGGGCCGTCGCCCTGGGATCTGTCGTCGGGGCGTGCGGTGGCGGTCGAGGAGATCCTGGCGGGGTACGGCGTGTCGTCGGACCGGTTCGACGGGGTGGTCGGCAAGGCCGACGTCGAGCCGCTCTTCCCCAACGAGCCGATGCTCGCCGCCAACCGGCGGGTCGACATCCTGCTCGTTCACGAGGCGCCGCCGATGCCGCCCGGCGGCATCGAGTGAGGGTGCGCGACGGGTGATGGAGACGAGCGATCCGATCTTTCGCCGGGCCCGCCGCGACGATCTCGACGCGCTGATCGTCCTCTTCGCCGCCGATGCGCTCGGCGGGCACGGCGACACCACCGACCCCGACGCGCGACCGGCTTATGCGGCGGCGATGGAGACGATCCTCGCCTCGCCGTCGGATCGCCTCTTCGTCGGCGAGACCGACGGGCGGGTGGTGGCGACGGCGCAGCTCACCTTCGTCACGGCCCTGCCGCATCGCGGACGGCGGCGGGCGATCGTCGAGGCGGTGCAGGTCGTCGCCGATCGGCGCGGGCTCGGCATCGGGGCGAAGCTCATCGCCTTCCTCGTCGAAGAGGCGCGCGCCGGCGGCGCCGGTGTCGTCGAACTCACCTCGAACGCGGCGCGGCTCGATGCGCACCGCTTCTACGAACGCGTCGGCTTCACGAAAAGTCACGTCGGCTTCAAACTGCCGCTCGATCGCGGCTGACGGCGACCGGACCTCTGGACCGGGATGAGCGTCGGCCCCATCTTCGAGGAACGCTCGATGCCGCCCGCGACGGACGGCGGTTCTCGGCTTCGCCGGGAGACCGAGCGATCGCCCAGACGTCCGCGGAGACCCACCCATGCCCGCTCCCATTCGCCTCTACTACTGGCCGACCCCCAACGGCTGGAAGATCTCGATCATGCTCGAGGAACTGGGGGTGCCCTACGAGGTGATCCCGATCGACATCCGCAAGGGCGACCAGTTCGACCCGGCCTTCCTGGAGATCTCGCCCAACAACAAGATGCCGGCGATCGTCGATCCGGACGGACCGGGGGGCGAGCCGATCTCGGTGTTCGAGTCCGGCGCCATCCTGCTCTATCTCGGCCGCAAGTACGGAAAGTTCTATCCGCAGGAGGAACGCGCCCGAGTGCAGGTCGAGGAATGGCTGATGTGGCAGATGGGCGGGTTCGGGCCGATGCTCGGACAGAACCACCACTTCGCCCTCTACGCGCCGGAGAAGATCCCCTACGCCATCGACCGCTACCGCAACGAGACACATCGCCTCTACGGTGTGTTGAACAAGCGCCTCGAGGGCCGCGACTTCATCGCCGGCGACTATTCGATCGCCGACATCGCCACCATCGGCTGGTCGACCGGCTGGGAGAAGCAGGGCATCGATCGCGCCGAATTCCCGAATTTCGGCGCCTGGTTCGATCGCATGCTGGCTCGCCCGGCGGTGGCGCGGGGCTTGGCGCTGGCGGGTGAGATGCGGACCGATCTCTCCAACGACGAGGCGGCTAAGAAAGTGCTGTTCGGCCAACGGGCGCGCTGAGATCTCGTCGAGACGAATCGGCGCTTCGAAAGAGAGCCTCGGGATTCGCGGTGAATCGTTTCTTGCCGCGCATTCCGGGGCTCCCTTGCGTCATCCTTGATTTCATTGCCGGAATCGGACTGGAAAGGTGAATCGAAGATTGAATACACCATTCGTTTTCGATTCGGAGACCGTTGGTTAAGCATCATATTTTACTCGAGTTTTAATGATCGGCGGCAGTATTTCCACATGGAGGCCGGACGAATACGCTGATCCGGCGGGACGAAAAGTCTACAGGATGTGGGAGAGTTCGATGGCCCGTTTCGAGATCAACAGCGCCGAAGTCGCCGCGATGGGCCATCAGGCCATCACCGCCGACGTGTTCTTCCGGATGGGGGTGGATCATTCGATCGGCCGCGGCGTCGCCGCCGACATGATCGCCGCGCACAAGTGGTTCAACCTCGCCGCCGCGCAGGGCAACGCCGAAGCGGCGCGCTGGCGTCAGGAGATCTCGCAGGAGATGTCCGCCGCCGAGATCGCCGAGGCGCAGCGCCAGGCGCGCGAATGGATGACCCGCCACTGAGCCGATCCGCACCGGAGCCGCGTCGCGCCGCCGCGTCGCCGATCCGAGCGCCCGGCTCCCGCCCGGGAGGAGCGCATCATGGGATCATCTTCCGAACGAATCGCCGCGATGGTGACGTTGATCGTCTCCGGCCTCCTCGCCGTCGCCGCCACCGGTGGTCTCGTCGCCGACGCCTGGCGTGCGGTCGCCGCCGAGATCCAGGGTTTCGAGAGCCGGGGCGGGTTCGCCACCTGGTTCTGGCTGGTCGTCGCGGTGAGCGCGACCGCGGCGGCGCTCGGCGCCGCCCGCCGACTGCGCGATCTGCGCGCCGGCGTCGGCGAAGACGAGCCGATCCTCTGGATCTGAGGGCGCGCGACGCCCCGTCCGCTTGCCCCGCTTTCCGCCGCCATGCTACCCCGGACGCATTCCCCGGGAGGCGGCGATGCGGATTCTCATCACCAACGACGACGGTATCCACGCGCACGGCCTGCGGGTGCTCGAACGCATCGCCCGAGAGCTCACCGACGACGTCTGGGTGGTGGCGCCGGAGACCGACCAGTCGGGCAAGGCACATTCCCTGTCGCTCTCCGATCCGCTGCGGCTCCGCAAGATCTCCGATCGCCACTTCGCGGTGCGCGGCACGCCGACCGATTGCGTCATCATGGGCGTGCGCCACATCCTCGACATGAAGCCCGACCTCGTGCTCTCCGGCGTCAATCGCGGCGCCAACGTCGCCGACGACGTCACCTATTCGGGCACCATCGCCGCGGCGATGGAAGGGACGCTGCTCGGCGTGCCGTCGGTGGCGCTGTCGCAGGCCTACGGCTGGGCGGAGGGGGCGGAAGTGCCCTGGGCGACGGCCGAGGAGCACGGTCCGGCGGTGATCTCGCGCCTGCTCGAGGTGGGGATGCCGGTCGGGACGCTCGCCAACGTCAACTTCCCGGCGCGTGCCGCCAAGGCGGTCGCCGGCATCGCGGTGACCACCCAAGGGGCGCGCAACGACGCCACCATCGGGGTCGAGCCGCGCGTCGACGGCCGCGGCAACCCCTACTACTGGATCTCCTATCGGCCGCAGGCGACGCAGCCGGCGGGCGGTACCGATCTGGCGGCGCTGGCGGAGGGCTTCGTCTCGGTGACGCCGCTGCGCCTCGACCTGACCGACCACGGCACGCGCCAGTCCTTCACCCACGCCTTCCGCTGATCGATCGCGGAGCGTCGGTGGCCCTGCGCCGCGGCGGACGCATGGCGGCGATGCGTCGCGGGGCGGCGAGCGGTAACCGAACGCCAACCATTGGCGGGCTAGTCGTCGGCTTTCCGCGTCGCCGTGTGTCGGAGGTTCCTCGATGGCTGGTCGTTTCGCCGCGCCGCTGCGCCGCGCCGAGATCTCGCTGGCCGAAACCGACCGCATCGCGCTCGCCCGTCTCGTCCTGGCGCTGTCGCAGAAGGGGGTGCACGATCGCCGTATCCTGGCGGCGGTCGAGCAGATTCCGCGCTCGCTTTTCGTCTCGGCGGAGTGGCAGGCCAAGGCGCTGGAAGACCGGCCGGTGGCGATCGAGTGCGGCCAGACCATCGACGCGCCTTCGGCGCTCGCCTTCATGTATCAGGCCGCCGGCATCGCCCCCGACCATCGCGTCCTCGAGATCGGCACCGGGTCGGGCTACGGCACGGCGCTCATCGCGTCGCTCGCCGCCAAGGTCTACACGGTGGAGCGCTTCCGCACCCTCGGTGAACTGGCGGCCGAGCGTTTCGCCACGCTGCATCTCGACAATGTCGTCGCCTCGGTCCACGACGGTTTCGAGGGCTTCGCCCGCAACGCGCCGTTCCATCGCATCGTCGTCGACGGGGCGATCGAGGTGCCGCCGCGGGCGCTGCTCGATCAACTAGCGCCGCAGGGCGTGTTGATCGCCGCGGTCGGCGTCGCCGGACGACCCCAGGTGCTGACGCGCTATGTGCGTCGCGACAAGGGGCTCGACATCGAGCCGGTCGGCGAGGTGCGCCGCATCGCGCTGGTCGCCGGACGCGCCGCCGCGCTCTGACCACGTTCCTTCGGCATGCTCGCCTCGCGGTTCGGTGGTCGTCCACCGAGATCGAGGTGTTTCGTCGCCGGCTTCGAGGCCGTCCTCCGTTCACCAGTTTCGCCGCGCCGGCCGCCCGACGGATGCGCCGTCGTCAACCATGTCGATCCGCCGCCGGCGATCGGCGAAGGCGGCATCCACGGCGGAAAACCGCCGCCGCGTCGAACGTTCACGACGGTCCTCGACATCGTCTGCGACAGGAAATTCACCGATCCGGCGCGTCGCTTAAGCGTTTGTCAACGTTACGAGCGCTTCAATGGGAGGCAAGTGAATGGGCGAGTTGTCGCCTCGAACGGCGTGAGTGTTGCGATGCGTGTTCCGAACCTCGATCTGCGGTCTCGCAATGTGTCCCGAGTGGCGTTGATCGTCTTCGCGGCGGCCGCCGTGGGCGGGTGTTCCAACGATACGGGACGCTTCGGCGGTGATCCGGTCTACACCGGTTCGACGCCGAACCAGCGCGCCATCCTCGGGCAGGGGCAGCCGCAACCGGCCTACGGTCAGCCCGCCTATGGCCAGCCCGCCTATGGCCAGCCGAGCCGGGCGCCGGCCGGTGGCTGGCGCAACGTCGAGACGACCGGTTCGATCGCGCCGACGGCGCAGCCGGTCGCCCGCCAGGATCTCGCTCCGCCGCCGGTTCAGTCCTATGCCGTCCAGACTCCCGCGCCGCAGGCGCCGCGCGTCGCCGCGGCCGGCGGATGGACGGCGGTCGGCGGAACCTATGTCACCGCCCAGCACGGCGACACGGTCGACAGCCTGTCGCGCCGTTACGGCGTGCCGGCCAATGCCATCGCCCAGACCAACGGCTTCTCGGGTCCGGGAATGCTCCAGCCGGGCCAGCGCGTGCTGTTGCCGGTCTATTCGGCGAGCCAGCCGACGCCGGCGCCGATCGCCGCCGGTCCGGTCCAGGCGTCCGCTCCCGCCCCCGCCCCGGTGGCCGCGCCGGCTCCGGCGCAGCAGGTGCGCCAGATCCCGACGTCGAAGCCGATGACCACCGCGTCGGTGCCGGCGGCGCCCAAGGCGCCGACCCCGGCGCCGCTGCCGACCCCGAAGTCCGCCGCCGCGCCCGCCCAGGACCATGGCGGCGTCAAGCTGGTCGGCGACTACACGGTGAAGAAGGGCGACACGCTCGCCTCCGTCGCCAAGACCTACGGCGTTAGCGAGAAGTCACTGAAGGAGCGCAACAATCTGAAGTCGTCGAGCCTGCAGCCGGGCCAGCATCTGCTCCTGCCGGCGGGCACCAGGCTGATGCTCAAGACGTCGCAGGCTCCGGCCAAGGCGACCCAGCCGGAAGCTCCCGCCGCCGCGCCGGTCAAGGAGGTGGCCCAGGCGCCGGCCGCGCCGGTGAAGACCGCGACGATCAAGCCTTCGGCGCCGACGCCGTCCTCCACCGCCAAGATCGATCAGAGGGCGGCCGAGACCATCGCGGTCGCCCGTGAGCCGGCGGTCGAGGAACCGTCGGGTTCGGCGACGCCGGGCTCGTTCCGCTGGCCGGTGCGCGGTCGCGTCATCTCCGAATACGGCTCCAAGGCCAACGGCGAGAAGAACGAGGGCATCAATCTGGCGGTGCCGGAGGGAACCTCGGTCAAGGCCGCCGACGACGGCGAGGTCATCTATTCGGGCAACGAGCTCAAAGGTTACGGCAACCTCGTGCTGGTCCGCCACAAGAACGGCTACGTCACCGCCTACGCCCATGCCTCGGAACTGCTGGTCAACCGCGGCGAGAAGATCTCGCGCGGCCAGATCATCGCCCGCGCCGGCGCCACCGGCTCGGTGAGCCAGCCGCAGCTCCACTTCGAACTGCGCAAGGGCCAGAAGGCGATCGATCCGAAACCCTATCTCGCCTCCAACTGAGGCGACCCGAGCTCCCGACACCCGAGGAGGCCACTCGGGTGTCGGGGGATCAGAACGAGACGACCCCGGATCGCAAGCGGTCCGGGGTCGTCTTCGTTTCGGGGCGTGGGTGCACGCGAAGCGCTCAGCCGACTTCCGGGACCAGCATCAGGAGGTCGGTGACGCCGACGTCGATGCCGGCCTGCGAGAACAAGGTCGTCGCCTGACCGCGGTGGTGGGTCTGGTGATTGAAGAAGTGGGTGAGCACCAGCCCGAAGGACTTCACGAAAGGCTGCCCCTTGGTGCTGCGATAGGCGAGGGGAAGGTCGAGGCCGGCATCGTCGAGATCGGCGACGAAGGCCTCGATCGAGCGGTCGAGCAGGTCGCGGCGCTCGCGCAGGGGCGCGAGCTCGCCGAACTGGATCGCGTCGAGCGAGGCGGGCGTCGGCAGGTCGAGGACGGGTGCGAGGGCGGCGGCGGCCGGATGGGCGGCGAATCGCTTCAGCCACAGGGTGTCGCCGACCACCAGATGCTCGAAGGTGCCGAGGATCGAGCCGAAGAAGGCGCCTCGGTTCTCCGTCAACGCCTCGCGGGACAGGCCGGCGGCGGCGTCGTAGAGGCGGGTGTTCATCCAGGTGTTGTAACGCGCCAGCAGGCGGAACTGGTCGATCCACGACATCGGAGTCTCCTTCACCGGGGCGGCGCGATCACCGAGGGAGCGCTCGCCTCAGAGCGTCTTCCCCAGGCGTCCCGCCAGATCCTGCACGTATTGCCAGGCGGTGCGGCCGGAGCGCGCGCCGCGGGTGGTCGCCCATTCGAGACTGTCGCGCACCAGTTCGGCGTCGTCGATCGTGAGCCCGAAGTGGGCGGCGTAGCCGCGCACCATGGCGAGATAGTCGTCCTGGGAACACTTGTGGAAGCCGAGCCACAGACCGAAGCGGTCGGAGAGGGAGACCTTCTCCTCGGTCGCCTCGCTCGGGTTGATGGCGGTCGAGCGCTCGTTGTCGATCATGTCGCGCGGCATGAGATGGCGGCGGTTCGAGGTGGCGTAGAAGACGACGTTGTCGGGCCGCCCCTCGATGCCGCCCTCGAGCACCGCCTTCAGCGACTTGTAGGCGGTGTCGCCGGCGTCGAAGGAGAGGTCGTCGCAGAAGACGACGAAGCGCAGGGACGTGCCGGAGAGAAGCCCGAGCAGCACCGGCAGGCTCTCGATGTCCTCGCGATGGATCTCGATCAGCTTCATCGGCGGCCGACCCTCGGCGACGAGCGTCCGATTGACGGTGGCGTGCGCCGCTTTGACCAGCGACGACTTGCCCATGCCGCGGGCGCCCCACAGCAGGGCGTTGTTGGCCGGCAGGCCGCGGGCGAAGCGCTCGGTGTTGCCGACGAGCTGGTCGCGGGCGAGGTCGATGCCCTGCAGGAGCGTCATCTCGACCCGGTTGACCCGTGCGACCGGGGCGAGCCTCAGGTCCTTGGCCGACCAGACGAAGGCGTCGGCGGCGTCGAAGTCGGGGGCGACCGGCGCCGGCGGCACGGCACGGGCGATGAGAGCGACAAGCGCGTCGAGCTTGGCGGCGAGGATCGCGAGATCGGAAGGAGAAGTGGTGTCCGCCACGTCGTAGGCTCCGCTGTTCGGCCGGGATGTCGCGATGTAGCATGTCGCGGTGTCGCCGAGAACGCCCGCCGGAGGCCGCCATGCTGCGTGAGATCCCCGCATCCGATTCCCGCTTCCGTGCCGCGCTCGTCGCCGAGAAACTCGTCGTCGCCGATCTCGGCGGGGCGAACCAACGATTCTTCGCCTGGGAGGACGACGACGGCCGCGTCGTCGCCCATTGCGGACTGGAAGGCACCGGGCCGGACCGCTTGTTGCGATCACTGGTGGTGATCCCGAGCGAACGCGGCAAGGGGCTCGCCATCCGCATCGTCGCGGCGCTCGAGCATCTGGCGCGTACCGCGGGCGCCCGCCGCCTCTGGCTGCTGACCGAAAACGCCGGACCGGTGTTCGATCGACTCGGGTGGTATCGCGCCGAGCGCGACAGCGCACCGGTGGAGATCGCCCGATCGGCGCAGTTCGCGGCGCTCTGTGCCGCCTCGGCGGTCTGTATGGTGCGCGATCTCGGGGGGTGAAGCGGCGGTTCGCGGCCGGCTCGGCGGCGGCGACGAGCGCTCACCACGCGTGTTTGCAAAGCGGCGGTCACTCGATATAGTCCGCCCGCGCCGCGACGGGACCCCGTTGCGGTATCGGATTCCGACGCCCACATGAGACCGACCGCCGTGTTCCGGGCCGCCGTGTTTCGGGCGAACCCGCCGCTCCCGAGGAGACCTCGATGTTCGTGACCCCCGCCTTCGCTCAAGGTGCCGCCGCCGCTCCGGGCGGAACCGGCGACATTCTGATGTCGCTGGTGCCCTTCGTCTTCATCCTGGTGATCATGTGGGTGATGATCATCCGCCCGCAGCGCCAGCGTCAGAAGGCGCACGAGGAGATGGTGAAGAACCTGCGCCGCGGCGACATCGTCGTCACCTCCGGCGGCATCATCGCCAAGGTGACCAAGGTCGTCTCCGACGCCGAGGTCGAGATCGAGATCGCCGAGGGCGTCAAGGCGCGGATCGTGCGTGCCACGGTGGGCGAGGTGCGCTCCAAGGGCGAGCCGGCCAAGGCCGGAACCGCCGCCGCCAACGACTGACGCCGCCCCGCGGCGTCGGCCGGATATCTCCGACGCCGCGAAGCGGCGTGTGCCGGAAATCTCCGACGCCGCGAGGCGGCGTCTGCCGGCGTCCTTCCGCCACGCCTTCCCGCAGCCCGGATCCGGGCAGCGCCCCTCGGGGGATCCGAGGACCGAGGACGAGTTCCGATGCTCCATTTCCCGCGCTGGAAGATCATGCTCATCGTCGCCTCCATGGTGGCGTCGGTGGTCTTCGTGATCCCCAACTTCATCTCCCGCGAGACGCTGTCGGGCCTGCCGAGCTGGCTGCCGCATCGCCAGCTCACCCTCGGCCTCGATCTCCAGGGCGGTGCGCATCTGCTGCTCGAGGTGGACACCGCCGCGATGGTGAAGGAACGGGTGGAGGTGCTGCGCGACGACATGCGTCGGGTGCTGCGCGAGGACAAGATCGGCTATTCCGGCCTCGGCGTGCAGGGCGGCACCACCGTCCAGGTGCGCATCACCGATGCGGCGCAGGTCGAAAAGGCCGAGAAGAAGCTGCAGACCATTCCTCAGAAACTGTCCGACGCCCTGTTCGGTGGCGCCAACGTCGTCGACGTCGAGATCGCCAAGGAGGAGGGCGGCGTCTTCCGCCTGAGCCTGACCAAGGCCGGTCTCGAGTATCGCGGTCGCCGCGTCGTCGAGCAGTCGATGGAAGTGGTGCGCCGCCGCGTCGACCAGCTCGGCACCACCGAACCGATCATCGCGCGTCAGGGCGACAACCGCCTGCTCGTCCAGGTGCCGGGCCTCCAGGACATCGACCGGTTGAAGGACATCCTGCGCCAGACGGCGCGGCTGACCTTCCACATGGTCGAGGCGAGCGGGCCGCAGGTGCTGGAGGGGACGCGTCCGGCCGACACCGACGTGCTCTACAGCCACGAGGACCCGCCGGTTCCGGTGCTGGTGCAGCGTCGCGCCATGCTGACGGGCGAGGAACTGGTCGACGCCCAGGCCGGCTTCGACAGCCGCACCTCGGAGCCGATCGTCACCTTCCGCTTCAACACGTCGGGCGCCCAGAAGTTCGCGTTGATCAGTCAGCAGAACGTCGGTCGCCCCTTCGCCATCGTGCTCGACAAGGACGTGATCTCCTATCCGGTGATCCGTGAACCGATCCTCGGCGGGTCGGGGCAGATCTCGGGCAATTTCACCGTCCGCGCCGCCAACGACCTGGCGCTGCTCCTGCGCGCCGGCGCGCTGCCGGCCGATCTGACGATCGTCGAGGAACGCACCGTCGGCCCCGGCCTCGGCGCCGACTCGATCGCCGCCGGCAAGCTCTCCGTCGCCATCGGCACGGGGTTGGTGGTGCTCTACATGATCGGCAACTACGGGCTCTTCGGCATCTTCGCCGACATCGCCGTGGTGCTGAACGTGGTGATGATCATGGCGATCCTGTCGGTGCTGCAGGCGACGCTGACGTTGCCCGGCATCGGTGGCATCGTGCTCACCATCGGCATGGCTGTCGACGCCAACGTGCTGATCTACGAGCGCATTCGCGAGGAACAGAAGCTCGGGCGGTCGGCGATCTCGGCGATCGACGCGGGCTTCTCGCGCGCGCTGGGCACCATCGTCGACTCCAACCTGACGACGCTGATCGCGGCGATCGTCATGTTCTTCCTCGGCACGGGCCCGATCAAGGGCTTCGCGGTGACCCTCGGCATCGGCATCCTGACGACGCTGTTCACCGCGGTCACGGTGACCCGCCTCATCGTGGCGCTGTGGGTGAAGAAGGTGCGACCGACGCGCATTCCGATCTGACGTAGACGCTCCGCCGCGCCCCGCTCGACGGGACGCGTCCGCAGACACAGGCAAGAAGGTGAGAGATGAAGCTCATCAGTTTCATCCCCGAGAACACCAAGATCCCCTTCATGGGGGCTCGGTTCATCACGTTCCCGCTGTCGATGGCGCTGGTGGCGCTGTCGCTCCTGTCGGTGGCGATCATCGGTCTCAACTACGGCATCGACTTCGTCGGCGGCACGGTGATCGAGGTTCGTTCGAAGGCGGGTCCGGCGGATCTCGGCAAGATCCGCACCGAGCTTTCCGAACTGCAGATCGGTGAGGTGCAGGTGCAGGGGATCGGGGCGCCCGAGGACGTGCTGATCCGCGTCGGTCAGCTGGAGGGCGGCGATCTCGCCCAGCAGGCGAGCGTCGACAAGATCAAGGCGGTGATGGGCGACGGCTACGACTACCGCAAGGTCGAGACCGTCGGCCCACGCGTCTCGGCCGACCTGCGCCGCGACGGCTTCATCGCGGTGGTGGTGTCGCTGGGCCTGGTTCTGGTCTATCTGTGGTTCCGCTTCGAATGGCAGTTCGCCGTCGGTGCCGTCGTCACCACCATCCACGACGTGGTACTGACGCTCGGCCTGTTGTCGATCGTCGGGATCGGCTTCGATCTCGCGGTCATCGCGGCGATCCTGACCATCGTCGGCTTCTCGCTCAACGACACCGTCGTCATCTATGACCGCATCCGCGAGAACCTGCGCAAGTACAAGAAGATGGCGCTCCCCGAGTTGATCGACGCGTCGATCAATCAGACCCTGGCGCGCACCATCCGGACCTCGACCACGGTGTTCCTGGCGGTGTCGGCGCTGCTCATCTTCGGTGGCGAGGCGCTGCGCGGCTTCAACTTCACCATGCTGATCGGCGTGGTGATCGGCACCTATTCCTCGATCGTGGTCTCGGCGCCGGCGCTCATCTTCCTCAACCTGCGCGCCGGCGGTGGCAAGGGCGAGGACAAGGCCGAAGCGGCGCCGGCCGGCGCCTGATCGCCGGGAGCGGTGCCATGACCTCGGATCGCCCGGACGCCCACCTGCCGCGGCCGGTGGAGATCGAGAGCTACGGCCGGGGCGGCTTCCGCTTCGTCGGACTCGACGGTCTCGCCCATCGCGGCTCGCTCCTGGCGTTGCCGTCGGGCATGTGGGCCTGGGGCGCGGTGACGGCGGCCGATCTCGTGCCCGAGATGTTCGAGCGGGTGGTGGCGGAGGCCGCGGCCTTCGACATGCTGCTCGTCGGCACCGGGCGCGAACTGCTGCCGCTGCCGGCCGCGCTTCGCGAGCATCTGCGCGCCGCCGGGGTCAGAGCCGATCCGATGGCCACCGGCGCGGCGGTGCGGACCTGGAACATCCTGCTCGGTGAACGGCGGCGCGTGGCGGCGGCGCTGTTGGCGGTCGAGTGAGCGAGGAACCGGGCCTCGGCGATGCGGGTTCTTCCCGGCTATCGTGCGACGGGGAAACCGGCGAAAGTCCGCCGCCGCTGGAAGAAGTCCGTCGCCGCCCCATGTATGCCGCCATGTCCTCCGCCGACGTCCCCGCCGGGAGCCGCCTCGAGACCGCCTACGACCTCGTCGAAGCTCACGTGCGCCGGCTCGACAAGGACCGCTGGCTCGCCGGTCTCTATGCACCGGAGGAGCGGCGGTGCCATCTCTATGCGCTCTATGCCTTCTCCGCCGAGATCGGCCGGATCCGCGACCTCGTCTCCGACCCGCTGCCGGGCGAGATTCGCGCCCGATGGTGGATCGACATGTTGACGGGCGAGCGGCGCGAAGAGGGCGCGGCCCATCCGATCGCCGCGGCGCTTCTCGACACCATCGATCGCTTCTCGCTGCCGGTCGAGGACTTCGAGCGCTTGATCGAGGCGCGGATCTTCGATCTCTACGACGAGGCGATGCCGGATCTCGCGGCGCTCGAAGACTATTGCCGCGACACTACGGCGACGCTCATCCGCCTCGCCGCACGCGTCCTCGCCGACGGGCGGGATCTCGGCGTCGACGAGGTGGCCGGCCATGCCGGCGTCGCCTACGGCCTGACCATGACGATGCGCGGTCTCGCGCAGCAGGCGGCGCGTGGACAGGTGTTCCTGCCGCTCGACGTGCTGGCGCGCCACGGCCTCTCCCGCGACGACGTCCTGGCCGGCAAGTGCGGTCCGGCGCTCGTCGCCGTGCTCGCCGAACTGCGCGTCCGCGCGCGCGAGGAACTCGAGGCGACGCGCCGGTTGATCCGCACCATTCCGCCGGAGGTGGCGCCGGCCTTCCTGCCGGTGTCGCTGGTCGACCTGTGCCTCTGCCACATGGAGCGACCGGGCTTCGATCCCTACCGCAGCCCGGGGGAGAGCCCGCAGTGGCGCCGGCAGTGGCGGCTGTGGCGGGCGGCGCGCCGGGCGCGCAAGGCGGCGAAGCGCTTCTGGCGTCAGATGTGAAGCAGCGCCGAACGATGTGATGAGACCTGTGCGCGGTTGGACCATCATGTTGATTTGATGCGTTTAATGTG
>CALBKH010000083.1 GCA_937892955.1 uncultured Alphaproteobacteria bacterium | reverse complement strand
CTTCGCGCCTTCGTGAAAATCCCCCACGAGTCAGAAATTCATCCGGCTGGTATGAGACGCCTGCCTTCACCTTCGATTTCGACTATGCGTCCCAACATGGCACATCTCCCGCGAGAGCCGATGCATGCTTCCGCGATCGCCGCGAATTGGCATGGATAGATCGACTTCACGCAAAGATTGTTCCATTTGGGATTCGATTATTTCACGTTGGTTCGCTTTGGTGAGACGCATCCCGTTGAATCTATCTTCAAAGCGCGACAATTTCTTTCCTTGAGCAAGGGTATGGTCGCCAAGTCCCAGCGGAACCGATCGTCGGGGTCGGCATGGCGCTCTTGCAGCTTGCCGCCTTCATTGTGAGCGGCAAGGCGGATGCGATTGGCGCTGATCTCGATGCGGTGGACCACTTTGATCCGTCGTTCGCCATCGGAATCTTGCACCTCCACGAGGTCGCCTTTGTGCAAGCGCATGACGAGCTTTCCGCCGAGCCGGTCGCGTTCCCACTGCGGACGCCAGCCGGGGCGGTTGACCTCGAAGACGGATGCCGCGAATCCGCGCCAAGACCCATCCCGCATCTGAACGATGTCGACATGATGATTCTCGCCGGGCGTGACCGCGCGATAGGGCTTTCCGGTCTTTCGATCCAATATCGGTTCGATGCTCGCTTCCGGTTTCAGGACGCGAATTCGACGGATTCCGTTGTCGCCTGCGAAAGCCTCCAACATCTGAGCGAAACCTTTGGCGTCCGCGACCTTTCCGGAGGCGTCGAGGAACGGGTCGGCGAGGGCCCTGAGCTTGGTTCGGATGCCCCGATCGCGGATGCGCTCGACTTCGTTGAGGGTCAGACCCTTGAGGGGTTTGCGGAGTACGACGTTGCCGAGTGCACGGTCGGGGTCGTTCTCAGGGACCAAGCCGTACGAGGTGTCTTCGTGGAGCGCCCCTTCGCGCCCGTGCTCGGGTTTGTAGGAGACGGTAACGGACCGAATACGATCGCGAACGTGATCGCGGAAGTCATCGAACGGGGTCGGGATTTCGGTGAAGACTTTTTCGAGGTCGCGCTCTTCCGCTCTTGCCGCCTCATGAGCGATCCGCTGCACGACTCCACGCGTCAACGCCCCGATGACCACGGCGTCGATCGCATGGTGCCGATGATCGGCTCGATTTTTAAAGTTGTCGTCCGACAGAACCGAGTTCAATCCCCATTTGCCGCGCAGGAGGCCGGTGAGTGTTCCGGGTGTCACCCAGATTCGGTCAGGATCGCAGATTTTGCCGAGGTAGATCTTGGCGAGGCGAGAGAGGTGTTTCGTCTCGTTGAGTTGGCGAGCCAGGAAGTCTTCTTGCTTGCCGAACCGTTCGAGCGCGTCCGGCTTGAAGCGCCAGCGCTTGTTCGGGGGGAAATGGGCGACGCGAGCGAGGATGTCGGGCCAATCGGGAGATGACCCGAAGGCTTGGAAAGGGGTCTGGCGGCGCTTCTGCCGATTTGCTTCCCGTCGGCAAAGAACGCGGTTCGCCAGACTGTCGTCGAGCGTAAGGGAGACAGGGAGAACGTGGTCGATCTCGATGTCCGCCGAAAAGAGTTCAGCGATGCCGATGGTTCGGCCCGTATAGGGGCACTGAGCGACCCCGTCATTGGCCCGGGCCTGCTCTTCGAAGAGACGAAGGCGCACGCGATTCTCGGGCGTGTCGCGTTCACGGAGTTTCGCCAAGTCCGAAGCCCGCTTTTCGTTCTGACTGCGATTGGCGCGGTTTTCCCGATCGAGACGCTCCTTCTGTTCTCGATTGAGCTTCAGCTCACGGGCGAGTTCCACTGCGATCTGGTCGGGATGACCGAACTCGGCGACGAGGCCGTTGACCACCTTGCGCAGCTGATTCAGCCCAATGTGGACCGAGGGGTCCATGATGCGCCCCCAACGGGCCGCCTCATCCTTTTCATCGGGCTCCCCGGACCCCGGCAAGATGTGACGTTGCAGAATCCTGCCGTAGTAGGGCAGCCGATCCATGATCTCGCCGTCGCGTGCGTCGGAATGATGCCAGGGGCGACCGATCCGCTCACCGGCTAGGCGAACCGCATCGGCGTAGGTCACGACATGACCACCGGCATCCGCTTCGCGGATCAACGCGTGGAGAACCTCTCGGTTCGCAGTCGAACCCAAGCGCCCGTATCCGTCGGCGAGCGGGATGGTCGCGCACCGCTGTGCGGCAGTGTTCGTCAGACCGTCTTCAACCGAGAGCCGTTCGATCAACCGGTCCTCGTCTGCTTCATCGAGAAGTTTGGCGAGGAACCGGTCCTTTTGCTCGAACGTCAGCGAGAGCCATCCAGGGCCATAGTGGTCTCGCTTCGAGAGAAACTTCGCGGTTGCCGCGCCATCGATGCCGGTCTCACCGGCTTCTTCGAAATTGATGCGGACATGTGCGGGGATCTTCAACGCCTTGCGCAGCGCCTTGAAGGTGAGGTTCTTTCCGCTCATGAGCGCCGAAGCGATGACATCGCGTTCCGATTTGGTCAACGGGCGCTCAGAAACAGCGCCGGTCGACAGTCTCAGGTGAGCCAACCGTTCGTAGATGCCTCGCGCTTCGACCGAGGGAAGCGCTTTCGGTAGGCGTTTCTCGGAAGGTTCGAACGTGCAGACACCGATCTTCGGGGGTTTCAGGTCCCGTTGCCGGAAAATGATCGTCGCAAGTCGGTCGCGAAGCGCTTCCGTGTAACGCTCGGGGGCGAAACCAGCCTGCTTCACCCAGAGTTGCCCGAACTCGGCCCGGATCATCTCGCGTGTCGGATAGAAGGCGTAGAGGGACTTGGCCCCTTTGCCCTCGACGCGAATGCGCGTCGCCTGACGAGTTCTCGGTGTGCCGCGATGCTTGGACCATAGGAATTCGCCGAGAGTGCGTGAATTGGTCTCGTCGAGCAAGGCGCGAAGACGCTCGGAGCCTTCTGCTATCTTACCCTTCTCGTTGTCCTTCCTGTCGGCCTTCCGGTTCGATCGGAACCCGCGCCTTTGGTTCAGGTGGAAGAGAACTCGCCCGAATTCGTGAGGGGTCAATGGTTCATCGAGACCTTTTGCCCTGAGGAAATAGGGGTCGATTTCGGCCAAGGATCGGGCGTCGTTTTCGTCGATCGGCATGAGCCCTTCGGTAACCAGGGCCTTCATGAGGTCGGCCCGCCGCAGGACGAATCGATCACGGCGCTTGCGGCTCTGCTTCGGAACCCGCCGCATCGTTGCGAGCGACTGACCATCCTTGGGGTTCCGACCGTCCTTGAAGATGAGGACGCCTGTGCGTGCGAGTTCGAGCGCCGTATCGGCCCCGAAAACGCCGTCACCGGTCCGCCAGACAGCCCAGCCGATCGAATTGGTCCCGATGTCGAAGGAGAACCGAATTTTGCTCACGGGGCGTCTCCGCGTTCTTTGCCGAGAAGCCTACAACCCTTCGGGATTCTTTGAAAACCGATGCACCTGTGCTATCAGAGGGCGTTCTAGCAAGGAACGTGGTGTGGTCCCTCCGTTAGCAAGGCACCATGCCACCAAATCGAGGCGGGCTCCGGTCCGCCTCTCTTGCTTCCGGCGTCAAACCCTTGTCATTCTTAAGAATCTCCGACATTGCCGCCACCAAGGCCACGTCGCGGCATCCATACTCACGGGTTCATCTCCTTGCTGCGCGGCTGATGTGGAGAACGTCAGCGCATGCTGCGCGAAGCCGGTTTCACCAAGGTGGACGTCACCGGCCGGTCCGGCGACTACGGGATCGACCGGGTCGACATCCTGCGAGTGAACTTCGTCAGCTTCAAAGTCGTCTTTTGGTGTAAACGCTTTCTCACTTCCCGCCGCGCCGCTCTCAAGAGCCCGTGCGGCCCGGGCAAGTTCTATTGCTTCCGGTGTCGCGAGCCGCGCGAGCCGGCCCTCGGCATGGCGGACTACCTCCCCTTCGACGATGCGATCGGCAATCTCTCGGCGCTCTGCCCCGTCTGCGCAACGGTCATGAACAAGAGGGCATCGCTCGCCCGATTGGGCGTCGTCGCGGCGCGAATGGAGGTCGCGTTTCCGATGGGTCGAACACGATTGAACGAGAGTTCCGACCCCTCCCTCAATCGTGACTTCGGAAAGGATCGATGACATGGCGAAACTCAACGCCGCCAACGAGCGGATCAAGCGCTCCTATTTTCAGTATCTGAAGGAAGCGAAGCGGGCGAGCGAGGCGTCGGTCGATGCGGCGGCGGCGCTGGCGCGCTTCGAGGACTACACGAAGCGACGCGACTTCAAGCGCTTCCACATCTCGCAGGCGACGGCCTTCAAGGCCTCGCTCGTCGACGCGATCTCGGACCGGTCCGGCAAGCCGCTCGCCAAGGCGACGGTCCATCAGACGTTCGCCGCCTGTCGGGCCTTCTTCCTGTGGTTGGCGGGGCAACCGGGGTATCGGTCGCGCCTCACTTACGCCGATGCCGACTACTTCAATCTGTCGGAGAAGGACGCGCGGATCGCCACGGCGTCGCTCGAACGTCCGGTCCCGACGCTCGAACAGATTCGGCACACGCTCTCGATCATGCCGACCGAGACGGAAATCGACAGACGCAACCGGGCGGTGGTCGCCTTCGCGCTGCTGACCGGCGCGCGTGACGACGCCATCGCCTCGGCTCGGATCAAGCACGTCGATCTAGCGGAAGGTCGGTTCCGACAGGATGCGAAGGAAGTACGGACGAAGTTCTCGAAGAGCTTCGATACGTGGTTCTTCCCGGTCGGGGAGGAGGCCACGGCGATCGTCACCGAGTGGGTGAAGGAGCTGCGAGGCGTCCACTTCATGGGTGACGCCGATCCGCTGTTCCCGGCATCCAAGGTGGAAGTCGACCCGCAGACGCGCCGGTTTGCAGTGGCGGGGCTCGATCGCAAAGTCTGGAGCAATGCCGAACCGATCCGGGCGATCTTCCGAGAGGCCTTCGCGGCGGCCGGATTGCCGTACTTCAATCCCCATTCGGTCCGAAAGACACTCGCTCAGTTGGGCGAGCGGATCTGCAATGGTCCCGAGGAGTTCAAGGTGTGGTCGCAGAACCTCGGTCACGATCACGTCGCAACGACGTTCTCGAGCTATGGACAGGTCCCGTCCCATCGGCAAGCCGAGATCCTGCATGGGCTCGGCGTGGCGAAAGCCAAACGGAACGCGATCGTGGATGACCTCGCGGCGGTGCTTTCGGCCCATGGGGTCATCGCCCCGGCCTCCCACTCGTCCTGAATTCGACCACCTCGGCGCCCTTGCGCAGGGTGTCGAGGTGGTCCGACCACCACTGCATCATCTTCACCCGCTCGTCCCAATGTTCCCCGCGGGCGTAGGCGCGGCGGACGGCGTTCTTCTCGACATGGGCGAGTTGGCGCTCGATCGCGTCGGGGTTCCACTTGCCGCACTCGTTGAGAAGGGTCGACGCGGTCGCTCGGAAGCCGTGGGAGGTCGCTTCGTCCTTGGCATAACCGAGGCGACGAAGGGCGGCGTTGAGGGTGTTCTCGGAGATCGGCCGTAGGACGGTGCGGACGCTCGGGAAGACGAGGCGCCCGCCGCCGGTGATGGCTCGGAGTGTTTCCAGTTCGGCGACCGCTTGGTGCGGGAGCGGTATACGGTGCTCGCGGCGTATCTTGGCGCGATGGGCGGGGATCGTCCAAACCGCCTTGGCGAGGTCGAACTCGGACCACTCCGCCATGCGCAGTTCGCCGGGGCGGGGAAAGAGGATCGCCAACAAGCGCAACGCGGTCTTGGTGGTCGCCTGTCCGTCGAAGTCGTCGATCGCCCTCAGGAGGGCGCCTAGGTCCTTCGCGTCGGTCACGGCGGCGCGGTGCTTCACCTGGGGGCGGACGAGGGCGCCGTGCAGGGCCTGTGTGGGGTCTGTCTCGGCGCGGGCGGTGGCGATGGCGTAGCGGAAGACGGCGCCGACGGTCGCCCGCAGGCGAACCGCGGTCTCGTGGTTACCCTTGGCTTCGATGCGCTGGAGGACGACGAGCACGTCGGGTGCGCGGATCTCGGTCATCGGACGGTCGCCGAGTTCGCCACGGGCGAGACCGAGGAGCCATTCGACCTTGCCGACCGTCGACTTCGCCTTGCCCTCGCGGCGCATCTTGTCGAGGTACTCGTCGGCGAGGACAGCGAAGGTGTTCGCCGCGACGAGCGCGGCCTCACGGCGAGCGTCGCGCTTGTGGGTGGATGGGTCGATGCCCTCGATCAGAAGCCCGCGCGCGGCGTCTCGGGCCTCCCGCGCCTTGGCGAGGGTCACGACGGGATAAGGGCCGATCGCGAGCTTCTTCTCTTTGCCCCCGTACCGGTATTTCCAATACCAGAGGCGTGACCCGGTCGGGTTGACGAGGAGATAGAGGCCCCCGGCATCCGTGAGCTTGTGGGGCTTGTCCTGGGGCTTGGCGTTGCGAATGGCGATGTCGGAAAGGGGCATTGGGGGCTTCGCCTCCGGGGGCTTTCAGCCGAGGCCCCCATTAAAGCCCCCAATTTCATCGGATGCAATCGGAGGCCCCCGGACCAATCCGGACACACGAGGCCCCGAAAACGGCTCTAAACCGTTGATTTTCGGACGTTATCGGACGATCTCGGAGGGGAGGGTGGTGCCGCGGAAGGGATTCGAACCCCCGACCCCATCATTACGAATGACGTGCTCTACCGGCTGAGCTACCGCGGCTCGTCGGATCGGGTCGCAGGAAGGGTGCGGCGCGCGGCGCCGGCCCGGGCGATCCGTCGGACGGCCGACCTGATACCGGCATTCGAAACCCTTGGCAAGCCTGCCGGCACTTTCCCTCTTCGCCGTCTTGCTCTAAATCAGCCGGCGACATCTTCCCGCCTCCGAAGGACGATCCGATGGCTCCGCGCACCCTCTACGACAAGATCTGGGACGATCACGTCGTCGCCACCCAGCCCGACGGGACCTGCCTGCTCTACATCGATCGCCATCTCGTCCACGAAGTGACGAGCCCGCAGGCCTTCGAGGGGCTGCGCGTCGCCGGGCGAAGCGTGCGTGCGCCGCAGAAGACCCTGCTGGTCGTCGACCACAACGTGCCGACCACCGATCGCAGCCACGGCATCGACGATCCGGAATCGGCGCTCCAGGTCGCCACCATCGCCAAGAACGCCGCGCATTTCGGGCTCGAGTACTACGACGAGCACGACAAGCGCCAGGGCGTCGTCCATGTCATCGGTCCGGAGCAGGGCTTCACCCTGCCGGGCACCACCATCGTCTGCGGCGACAGCCACACCTCGACCCACGGCGCCTTCGGGGCGCTCGCCCACGGCATCGGCACCTCGGAGGTCGAGCATGTGCTCGCCACCCAGACGCTGGTGCAGGCCAAGGCGAAGAACATGAAGGTGGTGGTCGACGGCGCCGCGCCGGCCGGCATCACCGCCAAGGATATCGTGCTCGCCATCATCGGCCGCCTCGGCACCGCCGGCGGCACCGGCTACGTCATCGAATACACCGGTCAGGCGATCCGCGATCTGTCGATCGAAGGCCGCATGACGGTGTGCAACATGTCGATCGAGGCGGGCGCGCGCGCCGGTCTCGTCGCTCCCGACGAGAAGACCATCGACTACTTCCGCGACAAGCCGAAGGCGCCGAAGGGCACCGATTGGGACGCGGCGGTCGCCTATTGGCAGACGCTGTTCTCGGACGAGGGCGCGCATTTCGACGCCGAGATCCACATCGACGCGGCGAGCCTGAAGCCGAACGTCACCTGGGGCACCTCGCCGGAAGACGTCATCGCCATCGACGCGCCGATCCCCGACCCGGACGACATCACCGACGAGACCAAGCGGGCCTCGAAGTGGCGGGCGCTCGAGTACATGGATCTGAAGCCGGGCACGAAGATGACCGACGTCAAGATCGACACGGTGTTCATCGGCTCGTGCACCAACGGCCGCATCGAAGACTTCCGTGCCGCGGCGCAAGTCGCCAAGGGCCGCAAGGTGGCCGAGGGTGTCCGCGCCCTGGCCGTGCCGGGCTCGGGTCTGGTCAAGGAGCAGGCGGAGGCCGAGGGGCTCGACAAGATCCTCGTCGAAGCCGGTTTCGAATGGCGCGAGCCGGGCTGCTCGATGTGCCTGGCGATGAACGCCGACCGGCTCAGCCCGGGCGAGCGTTCGGCCTCGACCTCGAACCGCAACTTCGAGGGCCGTCAGGGCTTCAAGGGCCGCACCCATCTCGTCAGCCCGGCGATGGCCGCGGCGGCCGCGATCGCGGGACGGTTCGTCGACGTGCGCGATCTGAAGTGAGAGCCGAGATCTTCGCACCGATCACGAGAGGCCGGGACGCGGAAACGCCTCCCGGCTTTCTTGTCGGAGCGGCCGCTTCGTGGTCGATCGCAGGTCCATGTCCGGCTAGATCGGCGCCGTCGGCCTCGACGTCTACGAGCGGGAGGCCGACCTCTTCTTCGAGGATCTCTCCGACGAGGTCATCCCGGACGACACCTCCTGACCTTCCCCGACGTGCTGGTCACCGGCCACTAGGCCTTCTCGCTGACCATCGCTGAGCAGGAGGCTGGAAGGGTGTCGGCGAACCGGGTGGTGGCGGAGGGGGCAGGGGAAGGGGTGAGGACAGTCGGCCGACGAGTGGTGGCGGTCGAGAGTGTCGGAGGAGAGACCCATGAGCCGTATCGGCAACGTGCGGGTCGAGGCTTTCGACGAAACGGCGGCTTGGCTGAGGGGCAAGGCGGAGGCCGAGACCTGGGCCATTCCGAACGGCGCTCTCATCGCCGAGCGCGTCTGCGCGATTTGGCATGTGGTGGCAGCGTCGACCAAGGCTCAAGAAACAAATATCGTATTCGTGTTTGACCCCTCGAAGGCAGAGAGTAATTTCGAACAGCGCCGGTAGCGAATGGCCGAGGCATGATCAGAAAGACGCTTATTTCTGTCGACGTTCTGATCTTCTTTGTGCTCTTCCGAACCATGAACCGATAGAAGGTGCGCTCGGATGTCTTTCAACAAAATCCCAAAATTGTGTCAGCTTTGCTCCATCTGCCGTAACTCGGCGAGCAAAGTCGTTAACGATGTTTTCCCACGCTGGGTCGCGTTGTGGCGACCTAAGAGACCCATCGTCGTGGAATATCGGCTTGTCCCGCATCCGAACTGCCCGTAGTCGCACGTCTTTGGGAAGGCATTTTGCTGATGTATATATAATTTCTGAGCTTATGCCATTTGAAGGAGCGGAGAATTCATCTTTGTCTGTTATATGATAACCACTACCCTCTCCAATCCGTTCCATTCGGCGAAAATTGAAAAGGTCGCCTTCTTCTCGTGCAACATTCATCATCTCTTCCAATAAATCATTACGAAGAGTGGGTGGGAAATACACGTTCTTATATGCATTTAGCCATTGTAGCTTATTTAATTCCACTACTTCCGTGGATTTCTTAATATATATTACATTTCTATCTGAAGTTGTTGTGTAGACATTGCTATCGTGCAACATTAGTGCAAACTGAGGTGAGAGCGGCAGAACTATTTGCAGCCCAGAGCGGGTGAGACCAACCGCGCGTTGTGGGAAATGTCGCCTGCCGAACCAGTTCGTAGATACTACGGGATTATCGGCGATGACAAACGGGACGGCGGTCTCATTCACAATCAGGAATTGTTTTAGGTCGAGCATCAATGGACTCAGCGCCAATGCGTGGCCAACGTTGTAGTTTACGGCATCTTTAATGCCGATTCTAGTCTTGCGAAGAACATGCTCGTCAATGCGATTGTACATCAAAAGTTTGACCAGTTTATCTACCATTCCGTTCAGTTCTTCTTCGGCGCGCAAAGTTCGAGCTTTCTGAAGCATGACCATCTGGATGAGATGCCAGCCATCGCGCTCGTCGATAGACCTCGTATCGATCATTTTGCGGACTAGGCTAGAAAAATGCCCCTCGACTTGCCCAAGCGCCTTTTCAATAGCTGTATTCTTCCCATAAAAATAGTCTTTATAGCATTGTTCCCCAAGTGACGCTTTCAGAACGACTTTACGACGCTGGATATTAACTAGATTGATCTGCCGAGCTTTAGGTTGTCGACCCAAATCGTATGCAAAGTAGCGCAGGGTTGACTTCGGCACGTAGTGCTGGCGCTTATTGTCAGCCACTCATTGTCTCCCAACCGTAGTCAGTGTCGATCAAAGCCCGCTAAGGGCGCTACTCCTGTTAGCATGTCAATCAGTTACAATCTTGTCCGACGCCCGTCTCCCCTTGAATCCCACGCCCGCCCCGACGATATCTCGGCCAGTCGAGCGGGCCTCCAGCCCGCCGTATCTCGACCCTCTTAAAAGCCGGATGCTACCATGACGGACACCATCGATCGCCCGACCGAGACCCACGCCTTCCAGGCCGAGGTGTCGCGCCTGCTGCATCTCATGGTGCATTCGGTCTATTCGAACCGCGACATTTTCTTGCGCGAACTCGTCTCGAACGCCGCCGACGCCTGCGAGAAGCTGCGGTATCTCTCGCTGGAGACGCCGGAGCTGATGGGTGAGGACGGCGAACTCGCCATCACCATCGCCGCCGACGCGGACGCCGAGACGCTGACGATCGCCGACAACGGCATCGGCATGACACGCGACGAGCTGATCGAGAACCTCGGCACCATCGCCAAGTCGGGCACCCGGGCGTTCCTCGAGGCCGCCGGTCAGGCGGGCGGCAAGGCGTCCAACCTGATCGGCCAGTTCGGCGTCGGCTTCTATTCCGCCTTCATGGTGGCGAAGCGGGTGGTCGTCACCTCGCGTCGCGCCGGCCATGCCGAAGCCTGGACCTGGATCTCGGACGGCATCAACGGCTACGAGGTGATGCCGGCGGCCGACGAGGACGCGCCGGCGCGCGGCACCGTCATCCGGCTCGAACTCAACGACGAGAGCCTCGACTATGCCAAGGAAGAGACCGTCGAGCGCATCGTCGAGACCTATTCGGCGCACGTGCCGGTGCCGGTGCGCTTCGTCAAGCTCGGCGAAGAGGCCAAGGCGCTCTCCGACGGCTCGGCCCTGTGGGCGAAGCCGAAGTCGGAGATCACGGCCGAGGCCTACAAGGAGTTCTACGGCAACGTCTCGGGCCAGTGGGACGAGCCGGCGATGACGGTGCACTACAAGGCGGAAGGCCGCCACGAGTACACGGTGCTCTTGTTCACCCCGTCGATGAAGCCGTTCGATCTCTTCGATCCGGCGCGCAAGGGCCACATCAAGCTCTACGTCCGCCGCGTCTTCATCGCCGACGACGTCGACCTGCTGCCGCACTGGCTGCGCTTCGTGCGCGGCGTGGTCGACTCGGAAGATCTGCCGCTCAACCTGTCGCGCGAGATGCTGCAGCACAATCCGGTGCTGGAGGCGATCCGCAAGGCGGTGACGACCCGGCTGCTCTCCGAACTCGCCAAGCTCGCCGAGGCCGACGCCGAGAAGTTCGCCGGCGTCTGGGACGCCTTCGGCGCGGTCATCAAGGAGGGTCTCTACGAGGACACCGACCGGCGCGACGAGCTCTTCAAGATCGCCCGCTTCAAGACGACGACGAGCGGCGAGGGCACGCGGAGGCTTTCGGACTACGTCGCCGGGCTCAAGGACAACCAGACCAAGATCTACTATCTGCTCGCCGACGATCTCGCCCGGGCCGAGGCGAGCCCGCATCTCGAAGGCTTCAAGGCGCGCGGCATCGAGGTGCTGCTGCTCACCGATCCGGTCGACGCCTTCTGGGTGCGCACGGCGCTCGGCTACGAGGGCAAGCCGTTCCAGTCGGTGACGCAGGGGGCGTCGGATCTCGATGCCATTCCGGTGAGCGAGGAGGCTCCGAAGCCGGAGGCGAGCGACGCGGCGGGTGTCGCGGCGCTGGTCGAAAAGCTCAAGGGGCTGCTCGGCGACAAGGTCTCGGACGTGCGCACCTCGGCGCGCCTCGCCTCGTCGCCGGCCTGTCTCGTCGCCTCGGAGTTCGGGCCGGACAAGCAGTTCGAGAAGCTGATGGCGCGCCATCAGGGTGGAGCGCCGTTCGGCCGGCCGGTGCTGGAGATCAACCCGACGCACCATCTGGTGACGGCGATCGCCGCCAAGATCGGCGCCGACGACACCCTGGTCGAGGACGCCGGCCATCTCCTCCTCGGTCAGGCCAAGGTAGCCGAGGGCGAGGCACCTGACGATCCGGCCGATTTCGGCCGGCGGCTGGCCCGGGTGCTGGAGAAGGCGCTCGGGGCGTGAGCCTCCGGTCGAGCGGGACGAAATTCGACGGCGGGCTTCGGCCCGCCGTTTTCGTTTCGGGGAGGAGAACGAGGAGGCCGCATGCCGGTGTGGCACGGCACGGGGTCCCCACCCCTCACGGGAACCTCTGCGTAGTTCGATCAGCCGATTTCAATGCCGTGCGCGATGCTTCGAGACGGCGCGCGAGGCGCGCCTCCTCAGCATGAGGCGTTCGCCATTGCTTGGAAATCCCCAGCACCTCATCCTGAGGAGGGCCGCAGGCCCGTCTCGAAGGATCGCGCACGGACGCCGGTCCCGGGGGCGAGTCCGATGGATCGCCGGATCGAGTCCGGCGATGATGGGAGGAGGGGTGGGAACACCCCGCTGGCCGGCGCCTCCCTCAGCTCCTCCGTTCGGCGATGAAGCGCGCGGCCGCGATCAACGTCTCGGCGCGGTCGCCGTAGGGGGCGAGTTCGGCGGTGGCGGCGTCGACCAGACGGGAAAGCTCCTCCCGCATCGCCGCGACACCGTGGAGGGCGACGAGCGTGCCCTTGCCGCGGGCGGCGTCCTTGCCGGTCGCCTTGCCCATGGTCTCGGCCGAGGCCTCGACGTCGAGCAGGTCGTCGGCGATCTGGAAGGCGAGGCCGACGATGGCGCCGAAGCGGCCGAGGCGGGCGACGTGCTCGGGGTCGGCGCCGGCAAAGATCGCGCCGGCTTCGAGCGGGAAGCGCAACAGTGCCCCGGTCTTCATCGCCTGGAGGCGGCGGATCGCAGCGTCGTCGAGCGTTTCCGGGCGACCGTCGGCGGTCCAGCGGCCCTCGGCCGCCAGATCGAGCATCTGGCCGCCGACCATGCCGCCGATGCCGGCGCCGCGCGCCAGCCGCAGCACGAGTTCGGCGCGCACCGCCGGATCGGCATGGGTCGCCGGATCGGCGAGGAGATCGAAGGCGAGGCTCTGCAAGCCGTCGCCGACCAGAATGGCGGTCGCCTCGTCGAAGGCGCGATGGACGGTCGGGCGGCCGCGGCGCAGGTCGTCGTCGTCCATCTGCGGCAGGTCGTCGTGGACCAGGCTGTAGCAGTGGACCAGTTCGACGGCACAAGCGGCGCGGGCCACGGTCTCGCCCTCGCAGCCGAACACCCGCGCCGCCTCGATCATCAGGAAGGGGCGCAGCCGCTTGCCGCCGCCGAGCACGGCGTGGCGCATGGCGGCGAGGAGGCGGGCCGGGCGCAGGGTCTCGCCGGGAAGCGCGTCGTCGGTGAGCAGCCGCTCGAGCATCGCCTCGATCAGGGCGGCGTCGGCGGCGAGCCGGGTCTCGAAGAGGGTCGGGTTTGCGGTCATCGGCGCGGGTCGGTTCCGGACGGCACCGGCGTCGCGGTGCCGGCCGATCGGAGCTAACGCGAAACGGGCGGCTTTCCAAGAGGCGGTCGCGGTCTTTCGTATCCGTGGTGTACGCTCGACCGCCGGGGTCGGATGGGCCGGCGGTCGCGCGGAAAATACGCCGCGAGCACTGGTCAAAGCCGCGAGAGGTGTGTATAAGCCGCGCCGATCCACCGAAATCTTGCGCCTTCGGCCGGCTGTCCGGACCGTTCGGCATCGGGGTTGACGGTGCACCCCGCACGCGTTTTCGCGTCACCGTAGAGGTCGACGCGCCAGATCCGGAGTACGAACGATGGCCGTTCCGAAGAGAAAGACCTCGCCGTCGAAGCGCGGCATGCGCCGTTCCGCCGACGCGCTCAAGGCCCCGACCTACGTCGAGGACAAGGATTCCGGCGAACTGCGCCGTCCGCATCACGTCGATCTGAAGACCGGCATGTATCGCGGGCGCCAGATCCTGGAGCCCAAGGGCGAGTGATCGTCCGCTCCGACGAGAATTCGAAGGCCGGCGTTTCGCCGGCCTTTCTTCTTTTCGGCCACATCTCGTCCTATCGAGACCGTCGAGCGATTCTCCCGCTCACCCGCTTCGCCGTCCCCACACAGGATGCCGCCCGATGTTCTTCAACATCCCGCTGACCCTCGCGCCGCTCCTCGTCTACAACCTGCAGCTCTTCGGCGTGTTCGGCGCCGCGGCGGGCGACCCGTGGGTGTCGCCGGTCTTCACCGTCGCGATGATGTCGGATGCCCGCTTCACCCTGTTGTTCGGCGATCTCCTGATCGTCGCCGGGCTGGTCTGCCTGTTCGTCGAGATCGTCAAGGCGACGCGCACCTCGGCGCCGACCATCGTCGATCATTCGATGTCGCTCGGCGTCTTCATCCTCTATCTCGTGGAATTCCTCACCGTCGCCGGCGCGGCGACCTCGGTGTTCTTCATCCTGATGGTGATCGCGCTGATCGACGTGGTGGGTGGCTTCACCATCACCATCCGCGGCGCACGGCGGGATTTCGGCTTCGAGCGTCAGTGAGCCGGACCCGCTTCAGCGGGCGGTGTCGACGAGATAGCCGGGGACCAGCAGGCCGGGGCCGTCCATGACGTCGGCATAGGCGCGGGCGGCACGGGCCGGTTCGGCGCGGCGGCGACGGCGGGTCTCGGGGAGATCCTCGCGGGTGGCGACGAGCTGGGCGAGGAAGGGCGCGTGGGCGTGCCAACGCACCAGCCGTTCGGTCTCGTTCTCGTGGCGCTTCGGCGCGGTGGCGGGGACGAGGGCGCGGGTGTCGGTCCAAGGTTCGGCCCGATCGCGCTCGGCGCCGGTCCCTGCGGCGCCGGCGGCCGGCTCGACGCGGCGGTCGAAGGCGCAGGGATCGAGGGCACGCGGATCGAGGGCGCGGCGCTCGACGCCGAAGCCGTTTCCGATCCCGTTCGTCCGTCCGATCCGCATGGAACTCGCCTCTCACCGGGATCGACGGGTGTCCCGGAACGGGACGGCGCGTCGATCTTTCGGTAAGAGTTCCGCAAGCGCCGGGCCAGTTCGGTCCCTCCGGTGGCGGACGGGGCCGGGATCTTCGCAGGATGGTGAACGTCAGCCGCGGAAACGCCAGACGACCGAATGCTTGACTTCGGCGTCCTCCAGCGCCCGGGTGGTGGGAACCCGGTATTCCGCCAGCATGTCCAGGCGGTCCTTCGGCAGATAGCTGCGGCCGGGATCGCCGACGAGGGCGAGCGCCCCACTCGCCACCACGCTCGCCGCGAAAGCGGCGACGCGGTCCGCCAGGGGACGCTCGAAGAAGACATCGCCGAACAGCACCGTTTCGGGACGGAACGGCACGGCGTCGAGACCGGCGTCGAGGACGTCGAGACCGGCGATCTCGAAACGGACGCCGTTCATGCCGGCGTTGAGTTCCATGGCGACGAGGGCGAAGGGGTCGATCTCGGTGGCGAAGACGCGGGCGGCACCGGCCTTGACCGCGGCGATCGCCTCGAGGCCGGAACCGGCGGCGAAGACCAGGACGTTCTTCCCCGCGACCGTCTCGGGATGATCGAGGATCCAGCGGGCGAGCGCCTGGCCGCCGGCCCAGGCGAAGGCCCAGAAGGGCAGCGGCAGACCGAGGGTGTCGAGCTCCTCCTCGGTCAGCTTCCACAGATCCATCGCCTCGTCGGCGAGGTGGAGCGAGATCTCGGGGACGTGCGGCGGCGCCTGCAGGCGGGTGTTCGAGCGGATGAACTCCGCGGCGTCGCCGATCCGTCCGTCGCTCAACCGCCGAGCCCCCCGAGTTCGCGGATGAGCCGCCATTCCTCGTCGGTGACCGGTTGCACCGAGAGGCGGGAGTTCTTGACCAGCACCATCTCGGCGAGCCGCGGATCGGTCTTGATGGCGGCGAGCGTCACCGGGACGGGAAGCGGTTCGACCGCCTTCAGCGTCACCGCGCCGAAGGTGCCCTTGGGGTCGGCGAGATCGGGCGCCCAGGCGGCGGCGACCTCGACCACCCCGACGACGGCCTTGCCTTCGTTCGAATGGTAGAAGAAGCCGCGATCACCGACCTTCATCGCCTTCATGTGGTTGTTGGCGAGATGGTTGCGCACGCCTTCCCAGTAGGTGCCGGTCTCGCCGGCGGCGACCTGATCGTCCCACGACCAGACGTCGGGTTCGGACTTGTAGAGCCAATGAGCCATAGTGCGCCTCACGCCGTCGGCGCGCCGACGACCCAGCGCCAGGGCCGGATCTCGGCGTCGGCGAAGAGGCCGGCCACCGCATAGGGGTCGGTGGCGAAGGTGGCCTTCGCCTCGGCGAGGGTCTCGGCCTCGATCACCACGATCGAGCCCTGCATGATCTCGCCGGTGTCGTCGAGGAACGGGCCGGCGATGCGCACCTTCGCGCCCATCCCCTTCAGCCAGGCGACATGGGCGTCGCGGGTGGCGAGACGGACGGCGAGGTGGTCGGGCTTGTCGTGGCACATGGCGGCGAAGAGCATGAGGTCGGCCTCGGGGTCGAGAATGGGGTTCGTTGGAGAGTTAGAGGGGGTGGCGTCCGAGATCAAGGCATTCCCCCGGGTCGACGGTCGGCTCGACGTACGGTGACTGGCATCGGGGCACTGGCCAACGACACGGCTCGATCGCATTCTGTCGTCGTACGAGTGACGCTTGCGGTCGGGTGCGATCACACTTCGCGGCACGGTCGTCCGTGCCGTCGAAGGGATCGAGACGCCGATCGGGGCCGGGACGGAACATCATCGCGGGAGATCCACCATGAAGACATCGATCGGTCGTGCCATCGTGGCGGCATCGCTGCTCATCGTCTGCACCCCGGCGTCGGCCGCCGACCACGTCGTCACCACGGCCAAGAAGGCCGCGATCGAGATCATGCCGAACGAGAGCGAGGTCGATCGAACGCTCGAGGAGATATGCCTCGGTGGCGGCCGTATCGAACTGCGGATCGGAGCCGAATTGCAGCTCGGCCAGGGCGCCTTCGACCGGGTCTCCGTGACGGTCGTCTCCGGTAAGGCCACGGCCACGCTGACCGGCGTTTCGGTCAAGAGCCCGAATTTCGAGATGACGGGCGGCAGCGAGCTCCTCACCGTCGTCGAGGCGAACGACGGCGCTCTCGCGCTGCTTTCGAAGGGTCGGGGCGATGTCACCCTCGCGGCGGGCGAGAAGCGGATGTCCGCGGCGTTCGACGCTGCGGCGAAGCGCAAACTCGCGGCTTTCGTCGATGCCTGCCGCTCGAGCGACTGACGCAGGGCTCGTCGTTCGTGCGAGCCCGGCCTCACCGGTCCGCTCGCCTCACGCCGTCTCGCGTTTCAGCGGCCGGCTCATCAGGCGGTCGATGGCGCCGGCGACGTCGATCTTCTCGCAGACGACGTCGGCGATCGCCGCGGTGATCGGCAGTTCGACGCCGTGGAGTGCGGCGAAGTCCACCGCCACGGCGGCGGTGTGGACCCCTTCGGCGAGTTTGGTGCCGTGGCGGGTGAGGTCGACGACCGAGCCGCCGGCGCCGATGGCATGGCCGAGCGAGAAGTTGCGCGATTGCGGCGAGGTGGCGGTGAGCACCAGATCGCCGAGGCCGGAGAGGCCCATCATGGTCTCCGGTTCCGCCCCGAGCGCTCGGCCGAGGCGGGTCAGTTCGGCGAAGCCGCGGGCGGTGAGCGCGGCTTGGGCGCTGGCGCCGAGGCCGCGGCCGACGACGATGCCGGAGGCGATGGCCAGCACGTTCTTCAGCGCCCCGCCGATCTGGACGCCGACGAGGTCGTGCGAGGCGTAGGGGCGGAAGCTCGACGAGGAGAGGGCGACGGCGATCGCTTCGGCGACCGCATCGTCGGCGGCCGCCACGGTGACCGCGGTCGGCAGGCCGCGCGCCACGTCGGTGGCGAAGCTCGGACCGGAGAGGACGGCGGGCACCACATGGGGCAATTCGTCGGCGATGACCCGGGTCATCGTCGCGTGAGTGCCGTGTTCGAGGCCCTTGGCGGCGGAGACGACGGGGATGCCGGCGGGACAGGCCGCGGCGAATTCGCGGGCGACGTCGCGAGTGACCTGGGCGGGAACCGCGAGGATCACCATGTCGGCGCCGGCGAGGGCGGCGGGCGCGTCGGTGGTGGCGTAGAGGCCGGGATCGAGGCGAATGTCGCCGAGGAAGGCCGAATTGGTGCCGCGATCGCCGATCTCGGCGACGGTCTCGGGATCGCGCGACCACAGGCGGACGTCGCGTCCGGCGCGGGCGGCGACGAGGGCGAGCGCCGTGCCCCAGGCGCCGGCGCCCAGAACCGCGACGGTCTCGATCGGACGAGGGGCGATGGTCGAGGTCATGCCTTGGCTCCCAACTGGCCGGATCCGAGTTTCGGGGCCGCGTCGGCATCGAGCGGCCAGCGGGCGCGGGCGCGGGCGTCGAGGCCGTCGACGAGGCCCGCGGCGAGACGCTCCACGCCGGCCCAGGCGATCATCGCGCCGTTGTCGGTGCAGAGCTTTCCGGGCGGCACGACGACACGGCCGCCGACGGTCGCGGCGGCTTCGGCCAATGCCCCGGCGACGGCTTTGTTGGCGGCGACGCCGCCGGCGGTGACCAAGGTCGGGGCGGCGACGCCGGTCAATTCGCGGAAGCGCTTCAGCGCGAGCTTGGCCTTGAAGCGGATGACGTCGGTGACGGCCGCCTGGAAGCCGGCGCAGAGGTCGGCGACTGTGGCATCGTCGAGCGGCTGGAGGGCCTCCGCCTCGAGGCGCAGCGCCGTCTTCAGGCCGGAGAAGGAGAAATCGAGGCTGTCGCGGCGCATCAAGGGGCGCGGCAGATCGAAGCGGGCGTCGTCGCCGGCGCGGGCGAGACGCTCGACCTGTGGTCCGCCGGGATAGGGCAGGCCGAGGAGCTTGGCGGTCTTGTCGAAGGCCTCGCCGAGGGCGTCGTCGATGGTGGTGCCGAGGCGGCGGTAGCGCCCGAGGCCCTCGACGGCGACGAACTGGGTGTGGCCGCCGGAGACCAGCAGCAGCAGATAGGGGAAGGCGACGTCGTCGGTCAGCCGCGGCGTCAGGGCATGGCCCTCGAGGTGGTTGACGGCGACGAGCGGAAGGGCGTGGACGTCGGCGATCGCCTTGGCGGTCATCAGGCCGACGATGACGCCGCCGATGAGGCCGGGGCCGGCGGTGGCGGCGACGCCGGAGAGGTCGGAGAAACCGACGCCGGCGTCGCGCATGGCGCGGTCGATCAGGCCGTCGAGGATCTCGACATGGGCGCGGGCGGCGATCTCGGGGACGACACCGCCGAAGGGGGCGTGATCGGCGAGCTGGGAGTGGACGACGTCGGCGAGGATGCGGCCGCGGCCGTCCGCGTCGCGCGCCACCACGGCGGCGGCGGTCTCGTCGCAACTGGTCTCGATGCCGAGGATCAGCACGTCGAACTCGTCGTTTCGGGTCGCTGCGACCCGCCCATCGGGGTTATTCCGTCCATCCGCCCCATGGCGAGGCGGCGCGACTTCCTCTAGAGAGGGACGACATCGTGGCAGTCCGGCCGGGTCCGCACCTCTCTGGCGGCCCTGCCGTATCATCGGGTGGGAAGGACGTGCAATCGAAGATGTCGACCGAGACCGTCAAAATCGGCACGCGAGGCAGCCCGTTGGCGCTCGCCCAGGCCCACGAGACGCGCGCCCGGCTGATGGCGGCGACCGGCCGGCCGGAAAGCGACTTCGAGATCGTGGTGATCAAAACCTCCGGCGACATGATCCTCGATCGGCCGCTGAGCGAGGTCGGGGGCAAGGGGCTGTTCACCAAGGAGATCGAGACGGCGCTGCTCGATCGGTCGATCGACCTCGCCGTGCATTCCTCCAAGGACATGCCGACGGTCCTGCCCGAGGGGCTGTTCATCTCCGGCTTTCTGCCGCGTGAGGATGTACGCGACGCCTTCCTGTCGCCGAGCGCGAAGAGCCTCGCCGACCTTCCGGCGGGGTCGCGGGTCGGCACCTCGTCGCTCCGGCGGCGGGCGATGGTCCAGCGGCTGCGCCCCGACCTCGAGGTGGTGGAGTTCCGCGGCAACGTCCAGACGCGGCTGAAGAAGCTCGGCGACGGCGTCGCCGACGCGACGCTCCTCGCCTTCGCCGGCCTCAAGCGGCTCGGCCAGGAGGCGGTGGCGACCTCGCTCCTCGAAACCGCGGATTTCCTGCCGGCCGTCGGTCAGGGGGCGATCTGCATCGAGAGCCGGATGGGCGACACCGAGGTGAACGCCATGATCGCCCTCATCCATCACGCCGAGACGGCGGTGGCGCTGACGCTCGAGCGCGCCTTCCTCGCCGAGCTCGACGGGTCGTGCCGGACACCGATCGCCGGGCTGGCGCACGTCGAGGGCGACGAGATCGTCTTCGAGGGGTTGATCCTGCGGCCCGACGGATCGGAGGCGCACGCCACGACGCGGCGCGGGCCGATCACCGCGGCGGAGGCGCTCGGCCGCGATGCCGGGCGCGAGTTGAAGGCGCGGGGCGGCCCCGACTTCTTCGTCGTCGGGGCATGAACGCATGCGGGTCCTCGTCACACGCGCCGAGAAGGAGGGACGAGCGACCGCAGCCCGGCTCGCGGCGCTCGGTCACGAGGCGGTGCTCGAGCCGCTGACCACCATCGTCGCGACCGAGGCCCCGGCCCTTCCGCCCGCCGAGACCGTCCAGGCGGTGACCGCGACCAGCCTCAACGCCGTCGAGGTGCTCGCCGGTCGCCCGGAGATCGCCGACTTTCTCGGTCTGCCGTTCCTGGCCGTCGGGGGGCGCACCGCCGAGGCGGCGCGGGTGGTGGGCTTCACCGACGTGCATTCGGCCGACGGCGATCGGCGCGATCTGGTGAAGGCGATCGTCGGTGAACTGGACCCGGCGAAGGGCGCGATCCTATGGTTGGTGGGGCGCGACAAGGCGGGCGATCTCGTCGCCGATCTCGAGCCGGCGGGCTTCACGGTGGTGCCGGTCGAGGTCTATCGCGCCGAGCCGGTCGCTCACCTCGGCGAGACGACGCGCGCCGCGATCGCCGCCGGCGAGATCGACGCGGCCCTCGTGTTCTCGCCGCGCTCCGGAGAGATCCTGTTGGCGAAGCTCGCGGATTGCGGCTTTTCTCCCGGTTCGCTCGACTTCCCGGTCCATGTTATATCCGAGGCGACCGCGAAACCCTTCCGTGCGGCGGGATGGCGCGAGGTCGTCGTCGCAGCATCGCCCGACAGCGATGCCATGCTGGCGACACTTCGTTCCCCGTCGCCTCCCGCCGAAGTGCTCGGCGATCAGATCAGGAGTACGCCCATGCCGCCCAAGTCGAGGAAGGACACCCGCTCCACGACCGAGACGGAGGCGGCAGCCGCCGCTGCGGATCCGGTCGAAACGGCGACCGACACGGCTCCGTCGACCGAGCCGGTCGCTGCGGTGGACAAGGCCGCCGAGGCGGCGGCCGAAGCGGATCGCGCCGAAGAGGCGGCGTTCCGGGCTCGTGTCGAAGCGGCGGCTCGCGCCGAGGCGGCGGCTCCGGTCGTCGCTCCGCCGCCGCCGCCGCGCAAGCGCGGTTTCGGCGTCGGTGGTGTGCTGGTGGCCACCCTACTCGGCGGTGCGCTGGGTGTCGGCGGCAGCTACGGCCTCGCCCTGCAGGGCCTTCTGCCGGGAACCGGTGGCGGTGACGGGCGCGTCGCGGCGCTGGAGACGGCGGTGGCCGGGCTGAAGGCGCAGAAGCCGAGCGCCGATCCGGCGACGGTCGAGCGTCTGGCGGCGCTGGAGAAGCGGGTGGGCGCGCCCGCGGTGCCGGCGGTCGACACGGCGACGCTGGAGCGCATCGCCGGCATCGAACAATATCTGCGCGAGATGGCGGCGAAGCCGGCGCCGGTCGCCGGCCTCGACGGCGCGGCGGCGGAGCGACTGGCGGCTCTGGAGAAGCAGGTCGCCGGGCTCGCGGCGCCGGGTGCGGCGACTTCCACCGCGCCGACCGCCACCGCGCCGGCGGTCGATCTCTCGGCGATCGAGAAGCGGCTCGCGGCGCTCGAAGGCTCGAAGCCGGCGGCGCCGGCGGATCTCACCGGCGTCGAGGGACGTCTCGCCAAGCTCGAGGCGGCTGCGAAGCCGAACGGCGAACTCGCCGCCGTCGAGGAGCGGCTGGCGCGACTGGAGACGGTGCCGCCGGTGCGTCTGCCCGCCGACCTCGCCGATCGCGTCGCCGGGCTCGAGGCGGCGGCCAAGGCGCGGGCGGAATCGGGAGCGGCTTCGGTCGCCGGGGCGCTGTCGGGCATCGCCGCAGAAGGGGCGTCGAAGCAGGCGCTGGCGGAGATGGCGGGTCAGGTCGACCGGGCGCTCGGCTCGCTGCGCGAGAGCGCCGGGGCCGAGATCGCGGCGCTCAAGGCGCGCCTCGAACGGCTCGGCGGCGGCATCGATGCCGAGAGCCGGGCGATGGTGGAGCGGGCCGGCGCGGATTCCAAGGCGCTGGCGGCGCGGTTGGGCATCGAGACCCAGGCGATCGCCGATCGCCTCGCCGCCCAGACCGCGGCCATCGTCGAGGATCTGCGCAAGCGCAACGACGACCTCGCCCGCGGCCTCACCGAGCGGATGAACGCACTGGTCGCGGCGAGCGACCTCGAGGGACGCAAGCGGATCGACGATCTGGCGCGGGCCTTCTCGGAGAAATCGGCGGCGGTCGAGGCGGAGGCCAAGAAGCGCGGCGAGGAGACCGCGGCGGCGCTGAAGACGCTCGCCGGCGAGATCGAGGCGGCGACCGGGCGGTTGAACGCGCTGGAGACGACGACCAGGGAGGTCGGCAGTTCCGGCCAGAAGATGGTCGAGAAGGTCGGCGAAGCCGCCGCCGCCGCCGAGACCAAGGTCGGGGCGCTGGAGAACCGCCTCGCCGGCATCGAGGCCGAGGCGGAAGCGGCGCGCAAGGCCCGTGGCGAAGCGGTGGTGGTGATCGCACTCGCCGATCTGAAATCGGCGGTGGAGGCCGGTCGGCCGTTCGTCACCGAATTCGGCGTGGTCGACGCGGCCGCCCGTGGCGGCGTCGATCTCGCGGCGCTGAAGCCCTTCGCCGAGAAGGGCGTGCCGACGGCGTCGGCTCTCAGGAGCGGCTGGGCCAAGGTGTCGCGCGCCGCGGTCGCGGCGGGCGAGACCAAGGAGAGCGGCGGGGGCGTCTTCGACCGCCTGCTGTCGCATGCCACCGACATGGTGAAGGTGCGCCAGCCCGGCGATGTCGCCGGCGGCGACATCGCCGGCATGGCTGCCCGGGTCGAGGCGCGGCTCGCCGCCGCCGATCTCGCCGGGGCGCTCACCGCCTGGAAGGTGCTGCCCGAAGCCTCGCGCAAGGCTTCGGCCGAGTGGGGCGCGGCCCTGACGGCGCGGGTGGCGGTCGACACCGCGCTCGCCGCCCAGATCGCCGCGGTCACCGCCAAGCTCGCCCAACCGAAGTGAGGTCTGAACGATGATCCGGCTCCTCTTCTTCTTCGCCGCGCTCGTCGCCCTGGCCTTCGGCTTCGCTTGGCTGGCCGATCGTCCGGGCGAGGTGACCTTCGCCTGGCAGGGCTATCGCATCGAGACCGACGTGATGACCGCGGCCATCGGCGCCCTGGTGGCCCTGGTGGCGGTGATCTTCATCCTCGCCCTCCTCCGGGGGATCTGGAACACGCCCGGGGCGATCGGTTCCTTCTTCGGCCGCCGTCGCCGCGAGAAGGGCTGGACGGCCCTGTCGCGCGGCATGATCGCGGTCGGCGCCGGCGATCTCGGCGGCGCCATCAAGGCGAGCGGCGAGGCGCGCCAGATCCTCGGCAACGAGCCGCTGGCGCTGTTGCTCGAGGCGCAGTCGGCGCAGCTCATCGGCGACCGGAGCGGCGCCAAGAAGGCCTTCGAGCGGATGCTCGAGACGCCGGCCACCCGCCTCCTCGGCATGCGCGGCCTCTATGTCGAGGCGGTGCGCTGGGGCGACGGCGAGGCGGCGGCGCGCTATGCCGCATCGGCCAACACCGCGGCGCCGAAGCTCGCCTGGGCGGCCCATGCGCTGGTCGAATATCGTTCGCAGGCGTGCGACTGGATGGGGGCGCTCGAGACCATCGATCGCAACCGGCGCAACGGCATCGTCGACAAGCCGACGGCCAAGCGGCTCCGGGCGGTGGTCTTGACGGGCGACGGGCTGGAGCGCGAACAGGGCCATCCGGACGTGGTGCGCGGCAATGCGCTCGAGGCGCACGGGCTCGCCCCGGATCTGGTGCCGGCGGCATGTCTGGCGGCGCGGCTGCTCGGTCGCGCCGGCGACCTGAAGAAGGCGGCCAAGGTGCTGGAGGCGACGTGGAAGCTCGACCCGCATCCCGAGATCGCCGAAACCTATGCGCATCTGCGCGCCGGTGACAGCGCCAAGGATCGGCTGACGCGGATCCGCGACCTGATCAAGGTGCGCGCCCATCACCCCGAATGCGCCCTGGCGCTGGCGCGGGCCGAGATCGACGCCCACGAATTCGACGCGGCGCGCAAGACGCTCGAGCCGTTCCTGGTGCAGGCGCCGTCGAAGCGGGTCTGCCTGTTGATGGCGGAGCTGGAGCAGAACGAGCACGGCGGAGCCGGGGCGACGCGCGCCTGGCTCGCCCGCGCCGTCTCGGCGCCGCGCGACAAGGCCTGGGTGGCGGACGGCTGGGTGTCGGATCACTGGATGCCGGTGTCGCCGATCTCGGGCAAGCTCGACGCCTTCGAGTGGAAGCTGCCGCCGGAGGACGTCACCACGGCGCCGCTCGCCGATCTCTTCGACGAGCCGACCGAGACGCTCACCGCGTCGGGCAGCGTCGTGCCGCTCGAGGCGCCGAAGGCGGCGCGCGAGGCGATCGCCGCCAAGGCTGAGACGATCGAGGCGGAAGTGATCGAGCCGGAGAAGCCGGCGGTCGCGCCGGCGCCTGCGCCGACCCCGGCGGCGAAGCCGGAAGCGAAGGCGGCGGAAGCGAAGCCGATCGAGGCGAGCGCACCGGCGGTGGAGGCGAAGCCGGTGGTGGTCGAGGCGAAGCCGGTCGAGGTGCCGCCGGCCGCCCCTGTGGCCGAACCGGCTCCCGCGGTTCCGATCGAGGCGGCCACCGTCGTGACGACGCCGGTCGAGGTCGCGTCGTCGCAGGACCCCGAGATCCCGCCGCCGCCGGACGATCCGGGTACGGACGACGTGGCGCCGGCGCCGAAGAAGCGCTTCAAGCTCTTCGGCTGACGGCGCGGCAGGAGGGTGCGGTCGGCGATGTCGGCCGCATCCGCGTTGCCGTCTTCGATGCCGTCTTCGGCGTAGTCTTGATTCTGGGGCCGCATCGCTTATGAACGACGCGGCTCAGAGAGTGAGGCGGGCGGGCAGGCCATGACCGAGACGATCGATCCGGCCCAGCGGCTCGCGGGCCTCCGACGGGAAATCGACACGATCGACGAGGAGATCCATCGTCTCCTCGTGGCGCGGTCGGCCATCATCGACGAGTTGATCAAGGTGAAGGGCACCGCGGTGTCCGGCGCTGCTTTCCGCCCGGCGCGCGAGGCCGACATGATGCGCCGTCTGGTGGCGCGCCATCGCGGCATCCTGCCGATCGCCACGGTCGAACATTTCTGGCGCGAGATCGTCTCGACCTTCACCTTCCTGCAGGCCCACTACGAGGTCTACATGGACGGCGGACGCGATCCGGTCGCCATGCGCGATCTCGCCCGCTTCTATTTCGGCTTCACCGTGCCGGCGCATCTCGTCGCCGGCCCGGACGAGGTCATCGACGCGGTGGCGCGATCGGTCTCCGATCTCGGCATCGTCCGCCAGTCGCAGCCCTCCTGGGTCGGCGCGTGGTGGAACCGGCTCGGTGGCGACGGCCCGCGCATCATCGCACGTCTGCCCTACATCCTGTTCGAGGGACGGGTCGCCGATCTGCCGGCGCTCGTGCTCTCCAACCCGATCTCGGAAGCGGTCGGACCGGAGATCCTCGTCCACGCCTTCACCGGCGTCGGCGACCGCGATCCCTCCGATGCCCTGGAGACGGCCGGATTCGAGCTCCTGGCTCGCTTCGACCAGGGCCTTCGCACCGATTTCCTGGTGGCGAGCCCGGCGGAGACGCCGATCGAGGCGGTCACCGCGGCCTTCGCCACGGCCGGGGTCGAGGCCCGTACGCCGCGGCTCGTCGGCGGCTATCCGGCACCGATCCGACACGCCGGGCCGGGCGGCATCGCGCCGATCACGGACGACTGATCGTCCGACCGCGAGCCCCCCGGCAGCCCGTTCGAGCCCCTACCGCTTCCTCTCGACGAGAGATCGACGATGACGACCGACATTCTCCGCTCCGAGCGCCCGGTTCCCCGCGCCGGCGTCCTCGACATCGCCGCCTACGTGCCCGGCAAGTCCAAGGCGACCGGCGGCGGCAAGATCCACAAGCTCTCCTCCAACGAGACGCCGCTCGGCCCCAGCCCCAAGGCGATGGCCGCCTATGCCGCGGCGGCCGAGAAACTGGCGCTCTATCCGGAAGACACCGCCCCGTCGCTGCGCGAGGCCATCGGCCGGGTGATGGGACTGGCGCCCGAGCGCCTCATCTGCGGCACCGGGTCGGACGAGATGCTGACCCTCGTCACCCACGCCTACGTCGGCCCCGGCGACGAGGGGATCTACTCGGCGCACGGCTTCCTGGTCTATCCGATCGCCATCACCGCGGCGGGCGGAACGCCGGTGAAGGTGCCGGAGAAGAACCTGACGGCCGATGTCGACGCGATGCTGGCAGCGGTGACCGAGCGGACGAAGATCGTCTTCCTCGCCAATCCCAACAATCCGACCGGCACCTATCTGCCGTTCGACGAGGTGAAGCGGTTGGCGAACGGTCTGCCGAAGCACGTCGTCCTGGTGCTCGACGCGGCCTATGCCGAATACGTTCGCCGCAACGACTACGAGGCCGGCATCGAACTGGTGTCGACGTCGGACAACGTGGTGATGACCCGGACCTTCTCGAAGATCTTCGGGCTCGCCGGGGCGCGTCTGGGCTGGCTCTACGGGCCGGCGCACATCGTCGACGCAATGAACCGCATCCGGGCGCCGTTCAACGTCTCGACCGCGGCGATCGCCGCCGGCATCGCCGCCATCGAGGACCGCGACCACGTCCGCGCCGCCGCCGACCACAACGAGACGTGGCTCGTCGAGGTGACGCGGCGGCTCACCGACCTCGGCCTGACGGTGACGCCGTCGGTGGCGAATTTCGTGCTCGTCCACTTCCCCGACGCGCCGGGCGAGCGGGCGGCGGACGCCGACGCCTTCCTGCTCGAGCGCGGCATCATCGTGCGCCGGGTGGAGGCCTACGGCTTTCCCAACGCGCTGCGCGTCACCATAGGCACGAGGGAAGCGAACGAGGCCCTGATCGCGGCGCTCGCCGCCTTCCTGGGTAAGTGATGCCGGGCTCATGATGTTCGGACATGTCCGAATTTCATGAGCGTCACGGCCCGACCGGCCGACGCCGGTTCGGGCTCGCCTTCACTCACGAAGTTCCGGCAAGTCGGAACTTCGTGAGTTCGGAAAGAGGTTCGAGATGACCGCGGAAGCGAAGACCCCGATGTTCGAGCGCGTGGCGCTGGTCGGCATCGGTCTCATCGGCTCCTCGCTCGCCCGGGTGATCCGGCGCGAGGGGCTGGCGCGCGAGATCGTGATCTCGACTCGGCGGGCGGAGACGCTGGCGCGCACCGAAGAACTCGGGCTCGGCGACCGCTACATCCGGGATGCCGGCGCCGCCGTCGAGGGGGCCGATCTGGTGATCGTCTCGGTGCCGGTCGGCGCCTCGGGGGAGGTCGCCCAAGCGATCGGGCGGCATCTGAAGCCGGGGGCGATCGTCTCGGACGTCGGCTCGGTCAAGGCCGACGTGGTCCGGCAGATGGCGCCGCATCTACCGCCGCACGTGCATTTCGTCCCCGCCCATCCGGTGGCCGGCACCGAGCATTCGGGACCGGACGCGGGCTTCGCCGAGCTTTTCGAGAACCGCTGGTGCATCGTCACGCCGCCCACCGGGGCGGATGCGGGCGCGGTGGAGAGGCTCGTCGGCTTCTGGAAGGCGTGCGGCTCGAAGGTCGAGACGATGTCGCCGGAGCACCACGACATGGTGCTCGCCATCACCTCGCACATTCCGCATCTCATCGCCTACAACATCGTCGGCACGGCGGCCGACCTTGAGACGGTGACGCAGTCGGAGGTGATCAAGTTCTCCGCCGGCGGCTTCCGCGACTTCACCCGCATCGCGGCGTCCGATCCGACGATGTGGCGCGACGTCTTCCTCCACAACAAGGAGGCGGTGCTGGAGATGCTCGGCCGCTTCATCGAGGATCTCTTCGTGCTGCAGCGGGCGATCCGCTACGGCGACGGCGACACGCTGTTCCGCCAGTTCACCGAGACCCGCGCCATCCGCCGCGGCATTCTCGACATCGGCCAGGACACGGCGGCGCCGGACTTCGGCCGCGTGCCGAAGAAGGATTGAAATTTCACGATACTCGATCTTGAATAGCTCGGTATGCATCCCGAGATAGTAGGGTAACGGCGCATCTCGTTCCGCAAGAGGAACGGGGAAGTGTCTCGAATAGCTAGAATACTGAGAGGTTACAAGATGTAGCGAGTCCAGCCACCGTATATCGATATATATCGCCGAAATTTAGGCGATTTTTTTGATATAATGCGGTGGCGCCCAGGTTCTTTCAATCGCCACCGCTCCTCAGGTAAAGAGACAAAGGAGCACTGGCAATGGTAAAGAAACCCTTGGGTTCGCGAATAAAGGCGCTGTTCGACTTGGTCGATGCCGTTTCCGCGTTGTACGACTATATGCGGGAGACGGATTGGACGAGTGTTTGGTATACGTTGACTTCGTTCTGGCCATTCTAAGGTCAAAGAGTTTCAAAGCCCCCCGCGCCTCTTATGGCGCGGGGCTTTTATTTTTTCAGCCGGATTCCTCGTAGCGGCGGCGCAGTTCCGCCGCGGCCCAGTTGGCGCGGGTCTGCTCGACCGGCGCAACGTTGTGGGCCGCGCAGTAGAACATGAAGGACTCGATATCGAAGCGGATGCGGATGACCTTGCCGCCCTGGGCGGCGACCTCGGCCTCGATCTTCTTCGCCGCCTTGAGCCATTCCGCATAGGTGTCGAACAACACCTCGGGATCCGCCATCGCGGCGCGGGCCTCGTCGTAGTCGTCGCGGAGGAACCAGCAGAAGCCGTAGACGCGCAGCGGGGCTTCGGGCTTTTTGTTCATCGGTGGGATCTCGGGTCTGGCGCGGCGCGCGGGGGGATCGACGTTTCGACCGGACACCTAACCCCGCCCCGCCGACAAATCAACGGTCCGGACCGCCGCGCTCGGCGCGGGGCGCTCGCCCGCTCCCCTCACTTCGACCCGTAATCGGCGAATTTCGCGGTGGCTTCGGCGATCTCGGCGTCGGAGAGGATGACCGGGCCGCCGATCAGCAGGCTCTGGTGGTACTGGAAGGCGAGCGTCTCCATCTCCACCGCCAGCCACAGGGCGCGGGCGAGCGTCGGCGCCACGGTGATGCCGCCGTGGTTGGCCAGGAGACAACCGTTGCGGCCGTCGAGGGCGGCGAGCGCTTCGCGCGACAGCTCCTCGGTGCCGAAGGTGGCGTAGCCGGAGCAACGGATCGTCGGGCCGCCGAAACCGGCGATCATGTAGTGCACCGCCGGGATCGGGCGGCGGGCGATGGCGAGGGTCGTCACGTAGGGCGAATGGGTGTGGACCACGGCGTTCACATCCGGCCGCGCCCGCAGAATGTCGCGGTGGAAGCGCCATTCGGTGGAGGGCTTGCGGGGCCCTTCCCAGGCGCCGGTGTCGTCGGCGAGGTCGATCTTCGCGACGAGATCCGGGGTGAGATCGGCGGGGGCGACGGCACTCGGGGTGATCAGAAGCGTATCGCCGAAGCGCAGCGACAGGTTGCCCGAGGCGCTGCGATTGAGGCGGCTCGCATCGAGCCGGCGCATGGCGGCGGCGATCGCCGCGCGGGCCTCCGCCTCGCTCGTCGGCAACGTGGAGTGGGACGCGCTCACAGCCGTCCCGCCTCGATGATGCGCTCGAGGAAGGCGCGGGTGCGTTCGTTCTTCGGCTCGGAGAAGATCTGTTCGGGCGGGCCCTCCTCGTGGACCACGCCGCCGTAGAGGAAGCAGACCTTCGAGGCGACCTCGCGGGCGAAGCCCATTTCGTGGGTGGCGAGCACCATGGTCATGCCTTCGCGCGACAGGTCGCGGACGATGTTGAGCACTTCGGAGACCAGTTCGGGGTCGAGCGCCGAGGTGATCTCGTCGAGGAGCAGGACGATCGGATCCATCGCCAGCGCCCGGACGATCGCCACGCGCTGCTGTTGGCCGCCGGAGAGGCGATCGGGGTATTCGAGCGCCTTCTGATCGAGCTGGATGCGGGCGAGGAGCTCCATCGCCCGGTCCTTGGCCTCGGCGCGCGACTGGCCGAGCACCTTGATCGGCGCGGCGGTGACGTTGTCGAGCACGCTCATGTGCGGGAAGAGGTTGAACGACTGGAAGACGATGCCGACGTCGCGCCGCAGCGCGTCGAGGTCGACGCCGGGGCCGGAGACGCGGTCGCCGTGGAGGCGGATCTCGCCGTTGTCGATCGGTTCCAGGCCATTGATGCAGCGCAGCAGCGTGGACTTGCCGCAACCGGAGGGGCCGATCAGGCAGACGACCTGATGCTCCTCGATGTCGAGGGTGACGCCGTTGAGGACGGGGACCACCCCGCCGTAGGCCTTGTGGACGTCGCGGACTTCGACGAGAGCCATCTCGAGTTCTCCCCGCCTCAGCTTCCGGTCCGCATGCGCTTCTGATCGCGTTCGATCAGTTTGTCGACGAGGCGGCCCTGGGGAATGGTGATGAGGACGAAGAGCGCCGCCACCACGGTCACCGCGGAGAGCGAGAAGTGGTTGGCGGCGATGATCTTCGACTGATTGAAGGCGTCGATGGTGCCGAGCACGAGGACGAGCGAGGTGTCCTTCTGCAGCGAGATGAAGTCGTTGAGGAGCGGCGGAACGATGCGCCGCAGCGCCTGCGGCACGACGACGAAGCGCAGCGTCTGGCCGTAGGAGAAGCCGAGCGAGCGGGAAGCCGCGGTCTGGCTCCAGTGGACGCTCTCGATGCCGGAGCGATAGACCTCGGAGACATAGGCGCCGTAGGTCAGCGTCAGCGCCAGGATGGCGAACATGGTCGGGGTCATGTCGCGCAGGATCGGCAGGTCGGCGCTCGGTAGGCCGAAGCCGACGAGATAGATCGAGATGATCGCCGGCAGGCCGCGGAAGAGGTCGACATAGGCCGTGGCGATGAGCCGGACCGGCGCGCCGGCGCGACCGGGCGCGAGGCGGGCGACGGCGATCAGCAGGCCCCAGATCAGCACCAGGATCTCCGCCGCGGTGAAGATCTTGATGTTCTCCCAGAAGGCGACGACGACCAGATGGAAAGTCTCGCCCATGACGTGAAAGTCGAGGAAGATTCGGCCGACGGCGATGTCGTTGGAGATGACGAAGAGGCCGAAGAGGAAGACGATCGCCGCCGCCACCGAGTAGCCGACGGCGATCCACGACTTCTCTCGTGCCTCGGCGGTGGTGGCGCGGGCCTCGGCGATGTCGGTGACGACGAGGGCGCGGGCGCGCCGGGCGGCGGCGTAGCCGCGCCACGCCGGCAGGAAGAGCACGAAGGTCGCCGCCGCGACGGCGTAGAGCAGGACGTCGACGGTGAGTGAGGTGAATTCGAGGGTGACGAGCGCGTCGTGGATCGACGAGGCGGTGTAGAACGCCAGGGCGACGGTGGTCGTGACGCCGGCGAGTGCGGCGGTGGCGAGGCCGATCGCCGATTTCGGCGGCGCCGGCTTCCACTGGCGTGTGGGGCGCGGCGCCGGCGTTCGGTCGACGGGGGCGGCGGCGGGGGTATCGTCCATCGAAGATCGTCTCGTCGTTGCGGAGATCGCGTCCGATCTCCATCGACCCCCGCCGGCACCGTCGCGGGCCGGTCGGCAGGGGCCTCATGCGACGGCGGACGGCGCGAGAGCACCGTCCGCCGGAACATCGGACCCGGCGCCGAGGCTCAGGGCTTGAAGTAGGGGATCTTGTTGGGATCGGCGCCCCAGGAGGCGGCGAGATACTTGGCCGAGAGCTTCTTGGTGGTGCCGTCGGCGATGAGCGCGGCGATCACCTTGTCGATGGTCTCGGCATTGGCCGAGTTCTTCGGGAAGAGCGCGCCGTACTGCTCGCCGGTCTTGTACTGACCGATGACCTCCATCTTGCCCTTCGACTCGGCCGCCTGGCCGAGAACGATGGCGGTGTCGGTCATGACGACGTCGACCTGATTGGCCATCAGCGCGGTGAACATCGACGGCGTGTCGGGGAACACCTTGGCCTGGGTCTTGGGCTTCAGCGCATCGGTGACGAAGTCGGTGCCGGTGGTGCCCTGCTGGACGCCGATGCGCAGGCCCTTCATGTCGGCGCTGCCGTACTTCTTGCCCTTCTTGGCGAGGACGCCGACGTCGGAGTCGAAGTAGGGAACCGAGAAGCGGACCACTTCCTTGCGCTTGTCGGTGATCGAAATCTGCGACAGGGCGATGTCGAAGTCCTTGGTGTTGCCGGCGACGAGAGCGTCGAAGTCGACGTTGACCAGCTTCACCTTGTCGAGACCGAGGCGCCAGGCGATGTTGGCGGCGAGGCAATACTCGTAGCCGTCCTTGATGGTCTCGGGCGTGTCGCCGTTGTTCCAGCCGGGCGCCGGCAGGTTCGACTGGTAGGTCAGCTGGCCGGCGACGGCGGGCGTGATCGAGAACTCGCCCTTCTTACCGGTCACCTCGCACTTGTCGATCATGTTGGCGGCCTGGGCCGCGCCGGCGACGGTGGTCAGAGCCGCGAAGGCGGCGACGGCGACGCCGGTACGAAATTTCGACGTGAAAGTCATGAGAGGGTGCCCCATGTGGCGAATGGCTTCGTTCCCGGCGGGTGCCGGGACCGTGGGGGCATGTTAGCGCCGAAATCGGAGATGGGAACCGGGAAATACCTTTCGCCGCAGGGGAATCTGCGGGAGGTTCTTTCCGCTCCGCCGCTCGGCTCACCCTTTCGCCACCCGTCCGCGCCGGATGTCGCGGAGGATCTCTCGCGCCGCGTTGTGGCCGGGGGCGCCGGTGACGCCGCCACCGGGATGGGTGCCCGAGCCGCACATGTAGAGACCGGCGAGGGGGCTTCGATGGTCGGCGTGGCCCATGACCGGGCGGGCCGAGAACATCTGATCGAGGCCGAGGGCGCCGTGGAAGATGTCGCCGCCGACGAGGCCGAACTTGCGCTCGAGATCGAGCGGCGAGTGGATCTGGCGGGCGATCACCGACTCGGCGAAGCCGGGGGCGTGGGCGTCGACGGTGGCGACCATCAGATCGGCCACCTCTTCGCGGTGGTCGTCCCAGGAGCGGCCGTCGGAAAGCTCGGGGGCGACGTGCTGGCAGAAGAGCGAGGCGACGTGCTGCCCCTCGGGGGCGAGGCTCGGGTCGAGGGTCGAGGGGATCAGCATCTCGACGACCGGGGCCTTCGACCAACCGCCGCGGCGGGCGTCGATCCAGGCGTCCTCCATGTAGGCGAGCGACGGAGCGATCACGATGCCGGAGGTGTGGTGCTCGGCGAGGTCGCGGCCGGGGAGCGAGGTGAAGGACGGCAGCTCGGAGAGCGCCACGTTCATGCGGAAGGTGCCGGAGCCGGAGCGCCAGGAGGCGATGCGCGCGCGGAAGTCGGCGGGCAGCGCCGCCGGATCGATCAGCTTCTCGAAGGTGAGTTTGGGGTGGAGGTTGGAGACGACCATACGGGCGCGGATCGTTTCTCCGGCCTCGGTGACGACACCGACGGCGCGACCGCGCTCGGTGAGGATCTCGCGGACCTTCGCGCCGGTGCGGATCTCGGCGCCGCGGGCTTGCGCCGAGCGGGCCATCGCCTGGGTGATCGCCCCCATGCCGCCGAGCGCATGGCCCCAGACGCCGCGCTTGCCGTTCACTTCGCCGAAGCAGTGGTGGAGCAGCACATAAGCCGTGCCGGCGGCGTAGGGGGAGGCGTAGTTGCCGACGATGCCGTCGAAGCCGTAGATCGCCTTGATCGGATCGCTCTCGAACCACTGGTCGAGATAGTCGCCGGCGGAGCGGGTGAAGATCTCCAAGAGGTCGCGCTGCCCCTCGAGATCGAGGCGGCGGAAGCGGTTGGCGACCTTTCCGGCGGCGAGGAGCTCGCCGATCATGGCGAGGAGGCCCTGGCCGGTGGCGACGTTGGGCGGCGTCTCCAGCACGAGTTCGCGCAGCACGTCGGCCATGCGGTCGAGGCGGTCGCCGTAGGCGTCGAGGCGCTCGGCGTCCTTCGCCGAGAACTTGGCGACTTCCGACTTGGTGCGCCCGGCGCCGACCTTCAGGTATCGTCCGTCGGGCAGCGGCAGGAAGTTGGAGAGCTTGCGCTCGACCACGGTGAGGCCGTGTTTCGCCAGTTCGAGATCGGCGATCACCTTGGGGTTGAGCAGCGACACGGTGTAGGCGGCGACCGAATTGCGGAAGCCGGGGTGGAACTCCTCGGTGACGGCACAGCCGCCGACCACGTCGCGGGCCTCCAGCACCGTCACCTTCAAGCCGGTGGCGGCGAGATAGCCGGCTGTCACCAGACCGTTGTGGCCGCCGCCGATCACGATCACGTCGCGCATGGGATCATCCGATCGTTGCTTCGTCCCGTCGCATCGGGACGTTGGATGTCGTCGTCGCCCGGCCGGGGGCCGGATCCTTCATCGATTTCCGGCCCGCCGCAGGCTCCAGCCGCGCGGTGGGGCGCGGTCGAGGCGGGCTTCCGGCACCAGCCGACGGGTCTTGGTGGCGAAGTGCTTCAGGCACACTTCTTCGGCGCCGAGCGGGCCGACCTCGTAGGCGCGCGAGCCCATACCGGCCTGGACGCGATTGACGAGGTCGGTGTCCTCGGCGTTGACCAGCCGATTGATGCGCCAGTTGAGCCAGCGCGCCGCCTTCATCTCGCGACGGTCGTCGGGGAAGACGTAGGCGATCTCGCGGATCATCGTCTCGGTCGCCGAGACGGGGACGAACTGCATGAAATCGACCTGATCGGGATAGATGTCGAAGGCGACGTTGGGCCACAGGCGGAAGTAGGTCCACAACCGTTTGCGCTCGGCCGGCAGGTGGGCGACGTCGGGCAGCAGGCGCTGATAGAGGCGCTCGGAAAGGTTCTCCGACGGGTCGTCGCGCAGCTGGCCCCACATCTTGTCGACCCATTCGGTCGCTTCGATGCGGTAGCCCTTGCCGAAGAGGCGGGTGAGGCCGGGGTGGGCGATGGGGATGTGGAGCGAATCCGAGTAGTTGTCGGCGATGTTCTTCCAATTGACGGCGCGCGGGCGCAGCGTCACCCGGCCGTGCGGGACGAGGTCCTCGAAGCGGTAGGGCGCCACCTCGTGCTCGTAGGGGCTCATCATCTCGGCGACCGAGGGACCACCGCTCTCCAGCCGGACGAAGACGAAGCCGTGCCAGATCTCCATCTCGACCGGCTTCAGACCGAGGTCGGCGGGGTCGACGGCGAAGCTCTTGCGGAACGGCAGGCCGACGAGCCGGCCCTCGAGGTCGTAGCTCCAGGCGTGATAGGGGCACATCATGGTGCGCCCGCAGTTGCCGTGGGTGCCGTCGAGGATGCGCGCGGCGCGATGGCGGCAGACGTTGTGGAAGGCGCGGACCTCTCCGTCGTCGCCGCGCACCACGACGATGTGCTCGCCGATGAAATCGAAGGTCTGGAAGTCGCCGGGGTCGGGCACATCGGCGAGATGGCAGACCACCTGCCAGGACGGGCGCAGCACCTCGTCGCATTCGACGGCGAAATATTCGGGATCGCGATAGATCCACGCCGGTAGACTGACGGCCCGGGTGATCGAGGCTTCGTCGGTCGGGATCACCGGATCGATCGAATCTTCCCTCATGCCGCCCCCTCGCGTCGCCCTCGCCGAGCCCTCCGAGCGGAGTGGCACGCTTGTGAGACAGTCGTACAACGAGGCGAGGGCGTCAAGGGTGGCGGAGGGGTGGCCACCCGGTCGCGGGAAGCACGTGCGTGAACGACGTGACCCGCGTCTCACCCGCCGGCGCCGGCCCCGGGTGGGGCGTGGCGGGGGAGGGTGAGGCGGAAGACGGCGCCGCCTTCGGGGCGGTTGGCGGCGGTGAGCGAGCCGCCGTGGTCGCGGGCGATGGAATAGGAGATCCACAGGCCGAGGCCGGTGCCCTCACCCACCGTCTTGGTGGTGAAGAAGGGTTCGAAGATCTTGTCGGCGACCTCGTCGGCGATGCCGGCGCCGTCGTCGGCGACTTCGATCACCACCTCGCCGTCCTGCGACCGGGAGGTGATGGTGATGTGCGGATCGGCGGCGGCGCGAACCGCGTCGAGGGCGTTGTCGATGAGGTTGATCAGCACCTGGTGGATCTGGCCCTCCTGCCCCTCGACCGTCAGGCCCGGCTCGATGTCGGTGTCGAGGCGGGCGCGGACGTTCTTGGCGCGGACGGCCCAGTGGGCCGCGGTGCCGATCAGGCGGGTGAGGTCGATCGCTTCGCGCTGGTTGGAGCGCGAGAAGGAGAGCCGACGCAGGTTCTTGACGATCTCGGAGATGCGCACCGCGCCTTCGAGCGTCCCCTCGATCAGCGGTCCGAGATCGGCGAGGACGGCGTCGATGCGCGCCTCGCGATCGAGGCGGGCGACGGCGCGCGGGTCGGCGAGCCCGCGCAGGTCGTGGATGTAGGTCTCGAGGTTGCGGCGGTAGCGCTCGAGGGTGTGGATGTTGCCGTAGACGAAGCTGATCGGGTTGTTGAGTTCGTGGGCGACGCCGGCGACCAGACGGCCGAGGCTCGCCATCTTCTCCTGCTCGACCAGCTTGCGCTGGGCCTGTTGCAGCTCGAGGTGGGCCTTGTGGAGGGCCTCGTAGGCGCGGCGCAGCTCGCCGATCGGCCGACCGGTGAGCACCGCACCGACGCGTCGGCCGTTGTGATCGAAGCGGGCCGAACAGTTGACCGCCATCAGATCGGAGGGGCCGACGGGGGTGCGGAAAGAGAGTTCGAGTTCGCGCACCTCGCCTTCGGCGCCGGAGACGAGGGCGGCGCGGGCCCGCGCCGCGTCGCTCTCCACCACCAGTTCGGTGAGCGGTCGGCCGACGAGTTCGGTGGACGGGCGGGCGATCAGGCGGACGAAGGCGGGATTGACCTGGACCACCACGCCACGGTCGTCGACCACCACCAGGATGTCGGAGACCGAGGCGATCACCGACGAGATGAAGCCCTCGGCCGCCTCGAGTTCGGAGTTCTTGGCCTCGAGATCGACCTCGTAGCGCAGGAGATCGGAATAGACCGCGTCCATCTTGGCGATGACGTCGATCCACATCGCCTCGCCTTCGCCGTCGAGCGCCGGTTCCTCGCCGGGCATGACGTGGGCGAGCAGGTTCTCGGGACGACGCGGATCAGTCTCGGTCGTCATCCTCGAAATCCCGCTTCAGATCGTAGCGGTGGATCTTGGCGCGCAGGCCGACCCGCGACAAGCCGAGTTCGGCGGCGACGCGCGAGATGTTGCCGCCGAGCCGATCGAGGGTCTCGGCGATCACCTGCTTCTCCAATGCCTCCACGCGATCCTTGAGCTGCAGGCGGCCGTCGGCCATCGGCGACGGCGCGGCGCAGGCGTCGCCCGGTGCGGCGATGCGGGGCGAGAGGAGGTGGGGTTCGAGCGGGCGGTCGCCGTCGGAGAGGGCGACCATGCGCTGGATCTCGTTGTGGAGCTCGCGCACGTTGCCGGGCCAATCGTAGGCCATGAGGGCCGTCACGGTCGCCGGCTCGAAGCCGGGAACTTCGCGGCGGAAGGACTGGTTGACCTCGGCGAGGATGCGATCGGCGATCGGCGGCACATCCATCGGCCGCTCGGCGAGCGAGGGCAGATGGATGGGGAAGGCGGCGAGGCGATAGTAGAGATCGCGACGGAAGCGGCCGGCGTCGACGTCGGCGAGGAGGTCGCGGTTGGTGGCGGCGACGACGCGGACGTCGACTTTGCGGGTGCGTTGGGCGCCGAGCGGGCGGATCTCGCCCTCCTGGAGGACGCGCAACAGCTTGACCTGGAAGGCGGGCGAGGTCTCGCCGATCTCGTCGAGGAAGATGGTGCCGCCGTCGGCGACCTCGAAGAGGCCGATGCGGTCCTGATAGGCGCCGGTGAAGGCGCCCTTCTTGCAGCCGAAGAGTTCGCTTTCCAGCAATTCGTCGGGCAACGCGCCGCAGTTCTCGACGACGAAGGCCTGTTCGGCGCGGCCCGAGCCGTGATGGATGGCGCGGGCGAGGAGTTCCTTACCCGTCCCCGAGGCGCCGGTGATCAGCACCGAGATGTCGTATTCGGTGGCGCGGCGGGCGAGCGCCAGGACGCCGGCGACCGGGCTCGTCGGCTGGTGGACGATGCGGTCGAATTCCCAGAAGCGGCGTTCCGCCTTGCGCTTGTCGGCGACCACCTTCGTCAGGCGCTCGCGGCTCGGTTTGGTGTCGAGCGGGGCGGCGCCGGTCTCGCGTTGCAGCTTGTAGAGGGTGGCGGCCTCGCGCACCGAGGCGACGAGCTTCTCCGGGTGCCAGGGCTTGGTGATGTAGTGGTAGATGCCGGCCTCGTTGACGCCGGCGATGATGTCCTCCGAGTCGGTGTAGCCGGAGATGATCATGCGGACCGGGTCGGGCCACTGATCGCGGACGCGCTTGAGGAAGTCGACGCCGTTCTCGCCGGGCATGCGCTGGTCGCAGAGGATGACCTGCACCATCTCGCCGGCCAGCACCTCGGCGGCCTCCTCGGCGCCGCGTACCGAGATGACCTCGAACTCCTCGGCGAGGACGCGGCGGATCGCTTCGAGCGAGCGGATCTCGTCGTCGATGACGAGCACGGTGGCGCCGCTGCCCGGGCTCGAGGCGGGGCGGCGATGGGCGTGGGTGTCGCGGATCGGGTCGTGGGGCATGGGTCCCGCCTCAACAGATACGCGGCAGTTGCTCGCCGGAGAGCCAATCGACGATGCGGCCGCCGCCGAAAGCGGTGGTCATCTGGACGAAGCGCTGATCGTCCTCGATCACCTCGCCGATGACCGCCGCGTCCCGCCCGAGCGGGTGGGCGCGCATCGCCGCGACGATCGCTTCCGCCGCGCCCGGATCGACCACGGCGATCAGCTTGCCCTCGTTGGCGACGTTCAAGGGATCGAGGCCGAGGAACTCGCAGGCCGCCGCCACTTCCGCCTTGATCGGGATCGCATCCTCCTCGATGCGGATGCCGACGCCGGACTGGTTCGCCACCTCGTTCAGCGTCGCGGCGAGGCCGCCGCGGGTCGGGTCGCGCATCAGCTTCAGCGACGGGCCGGCGGCGGCGATCATCACCTCGGTGAGCCGGTGCAGCGCAGCGCTGTCGGAGAGGATGGCGGTGTCGAAGGTGAGGTTCTCGCGGCTCGACATGATGGCGACGCCGTGATCGCCGATCGAGCCGGAGACGACCACCTTGTCGCCGGGGCGCGCGAGGTGGCCGCCGAGCTCCAGGCCGTCGGCGACGACGCCGATGCCGGCGGTGGAGATGAAGACGCCGTCGGCCTTGCCGCGTTCGACCACCTTGGTGTCGCCGGTGACGATCGGCACGCCGGCGTCGCGCGCCGCCTCGCCCATCGAGCGGGCGATGCGCTGCAGGTCGGCGAGCGGGAAGCCCTCCTCGATGATGAAGGAGGCGGAGAGCGCCACCGGCCGGGCGCCGCCCATGGCGACGTCGTTGATGGTGCCGTGGACGGCGAGCGAGCCGATGTCGCCGCCGGGGAAGAAGATCGGCGAGACGACGTAGCCGTCGGTGGTCATCACCATGCGGCCGCCGGTCGGGGCCGGGGCGGCGAAGGTCGCCTGATCGTTGCCCTGCGCCAGATATTCGTTGGCGAAGGCCTCGTGGAAGATCTCGGCGATGAGCTGCGCCATGGCGCGGCCGCCCGACCCGTGCGAGAGGTCGACGCGGCCGGACTTCACGTCCATCTTGCGGTGGCGCAGGCGGGGTTCGTTCGGGGCGTTCACGACGCTCTTCTCCGTTCGTCCTGATTCTTGGCCTTGTCGCGGAAGCGGCCGTAGGTCCAGTGGGCGGCGCAGGCGCCTTCCGAGGACACCATGCAGGAGCCCATCGGGGTCTCGGGGGTGCACACCGTGCCGAAGAGCTTGCAGTCGGCCGGCTGCTTGGCGCCGATGAGGATGACGCCGCATTCGCAGGCCGGGTTGTCGGAGGCGTGGATCCGTGTCACCGCGAAGCGCTTCTCGGCGTCGAAGCGGGCGTATTCGTCGCGCAGCTTCAGCGCCGAGTTGTCGATGTAGCCGAGGCCGCGCCATTCGAAGCGGTCGCGGAGATCGAAGACGTCGTCGCAGAGCTTCTGGGCGGCGACGTTGCCCTCCGGCACCACGGCGCGGATGTACTGGTTCTCGACCGCGGCGCGACCCTCGTTGACCTGGCGCACCAGCATCAGCACCGACTGCATGACGTCGAGCGGCTCGAAGCCGGAGACGACGATGCGCTGGCCGAATTCCTCGACGAAGGTCTCGTAGGGCTTCGAGCCGATCACCACCGAGACGTGGGCCGGGCCGATGAAGCCCTGGATCTTCACCGGCGGTAGCTTGCCGGTCGCCGGCGCCTCGAGGATGGCGCGGATCGCCGAGGGGGTGAGCACGTGGTTGCAGAACACCGAGAAGTTGGTGAGCCCCTTCTTCTCGGCCGTCTTGAGCGCCAGCGCCGTCGGCGGGGTGGTCGTCTCGAAGCCGATGGCGAAGAACACCACCTCGCGATCGGGGTTCTCCTCGGCGATGCGGATGGCGTCGAGGGTCGAATAGATCATGCGGATGTCGCAGCCCTCGGCCTTGGCCTTGAGGAGGCTGCGGCCCTTGGAGCCGGGCACGCGCATCAGGTCGGCGTAGGTGAGGAGCGTCACCCTCGGGTTCTTCGCCAGCTCCAGCGCCTCGTCGATGCGGCCGATCGGCAGGACGCAGACCGGGCAGCCGGGGCCGTGGATCATGCGCACGTTGGCCGGCAGCAGGTCCTCGAGGCCGTAGCGCGAGATCGCATGGGTGTGGCCGCCGCAGAACTCCATGAAATGGTAGGTCTTCGCCGGATCCGCTTCGGCGCGGATGGTCTCGGCGATGGCGCGGGCGAGTTTGCCGTCGCGGTATTCGTCGACGTATTTCATTCGGCCGCTCCCTGGAGTGCGCCGGCTTCCGCGAGCAGGGCCAGAGTCTTCTCGGCCTCGTCGGCGTCGATCTTCGACAGCGCATAGCCGACGTGGATGATGACGTAGTCGCCGGGCTTCACGTCCTCGACCATGGCGATCGAGATCTCCTTGGTGACGCCGTCGAGACTGACCTTGGCCATGTCGTCGGGGAGCAGTTCGCTCACCAGAGCGGGGATGGCGAGACACATGGGGGGACGTCTCCTCTTCAGGGGATCTTCGGTGTCGGTCGGGATGCGGCATGGGCACGGGCGAGGGCCGCCTGGCCGAGCGACAGGCCGCCGTCGTTGGCGGGAACGGCATGAGCGAGAAGCGGACGGAAGCCGCGCGCGGTCAGTGCCGCGACGAGGCCTTCGGCCAGCACCCGGTTCATCAGGCAACCGCCGCCCAGCGCGATCGCCTCGCCATGCCGGGCGTGGGTGGCGACCAGGGTCGCGAGGCCGTCGATCAGCGTGCCGTGGAAGAACTCGGCGACACAGCGCGGGCGCACACCCGGCCGGGCGAGTTCGACCAGGAGCGGCGAGAAGTCGAGGACGCCGTTCGCCAGCCGGAACAGGCCGCTGCCGTGTTTCGCTTCGACCATCAGGGCTTCGAGCTCCATCGCCGCCTGACCCTCGTGGTCCTGGCGGCGGCGCAAGCCGGCGAGGCCGGCGACGGCGTCGAAGAGCCGGCCGAGCGAGGTGGTGGTCGCCTCGCGTCCGGTGTCGAGGCGGGCGAGAAGGGGGGCGAGAAGCGGTTCGTCGGCGAAGAGGGCGCGGGCGCGTTCGGCCTCGCCGATGGCGTGCAGGGCGGCGACCGCCATGCGCCAGGGCTCGCGCGCCGCCTTGTCGCCGCCGGGCAGCGCCAGCGGGGCGAGATGGCCGAGGCGCCGCCAGGAGGCGCCGGAGACGCGGATGAACTCGCCGCCCCAGGCCGACCCGTCGTCGCCGTGGCCGATGCCGTCGAGGGCGAGGCCGAGGATCGGCTCGACGATGCCGTGCTCGGCGGCGATGGCCGCGACATGGGCGGCGTGGTGCTGAACGGGCAGGACGGGCGCGTCGAACTCGAGGGCGAACCGCGACGAGCGGAAGTCGGGATGGAGATCGCAGGCGACGATCTCCGGCTTCACGTCGAGGAGCGACAGGAGGTGGGCCGCGGTCTCGCGGTAGAACTTCACCGTCTCGACGGTGTCGAGATCGCCGACATGTTGCGAGACGAAGGCCTCGCGGCCGCGGGTGACGGTGACGGTCGCCTTGAGGTGGGCGCCGGTCGCCAGCACCACCGGGCCGTCCGATCCGAGATCGACGGGGTTGGGCACGAAGCCCTTGGCGCGGCGGATCAGGCTCGGCTTGCCGGCGATCACCTGGGCAACCGAGTCGTCGGCGCGGATGACGATCGGCCGGTCGTGGCCGACGATCAGGTCGGCGATGCCGCCGAGGCGGCGGCGGGCGTCGGCGTCGTCGATGACCAGCGGTTCGCCACCGGGATTGGCCGAAGTGGCGACGACGACGAAATCGTTCGCCGCCTCACGATCGCGGGCGGCCACCTCGCCCCCGACGGCTTCCCGGAAGATCAGATGATGGAGCGGGGCGTAGGCGCGCATGACGCCGATGCGGGAGAGGTTCGGGGCGATGGACGGGGCGAGCGCGCCGGGCACCGCGTCCATGACGACGATCGGCGCGGCGGCGGAGAGGAAGAGGTCGCGCTCGACGTCCCCGACGACGGCGATGCCGTCGAGCGAAGCGGCATTGGCCACCATCACCGCGAAGGGCTTGGCGTCGCGCGCCTTGCGCCGCCTGAGTTCGGCGACCGCAGTCTCGGAGCGCGCGTCGCACATCAGATGGAAGCCGCCGATGCCCTTCACCGCGACGATCTTCCCGGCGCGGAGCGCCGCGACGATCTCGGCGATGGGGGGGAGGGAAGGGCCACCTTCCGCCGACGACCTCGCCTCGAGCGAAGGTGCCGATTGGTCGTCGGCAGTCTCATCCGGTTCTCTCCCCCCTGGAGGGGGAGAGACAGAGAGGGAGGGCACGGTGCTCGTTTCGACCATCGGCGCGCGCGGATGGGCCGCAGCCCCCCCTCCCTGTCCCTCCTCCTCGAGGGGGGAGGGGACGATGGAGCGACCGGCGGGCCCGACCGGGAGCCCGACGGATGGAACGTCGCCTTCCGGTCCGAGGCCGCGCCCCGCCGAGCCTTCCCCGCGTCGCCACACCACGCGCAGCTTCGGTCCACAGGTCGGACAAGCGATCGGTTCGGCGTGGAAACGGCGGTTCGTCGGATCGCGATAGTCGCTCGCGCAGGCCGCGCACATCGGGAAGCCGGCCATCGCCGTCTGCGGCCGGTCGTAGGGCAGATGGGCGGTGATGGTGTAGCGCGGGCCGCAGTGGGTGCAGTTGACGAAGGGGTAGAGGTGGAACCGGCTCTCGGGGTCGTAGAGGTCGTCGAGGCAGGCCTCGCAGGTCGCGGCGTCGGCGGGGACGCGGGTGCGGGCCTTGGAGGCGACGCTCTCGACGATGCGGAAGCCGCTCTCGCCGGTCGGGGACATCGGCTCCGTCTCGACGGAATCGATCGAGGCGAGTGGCGGTTTCTCCGCCGTCAGCGCCGCGACGAAAGCGGCGACGTCGGTGCCCTCGGCCTCGATCACGACGCCGTCGCCGTCGTTGAGCACCAGACCGGAGATCCCGTGACGAGCGGCGAGACCGTGGACGAAGGGACGCATGCCGACGCCCTGGACCGCACCGCGCAGGCGGATGCGCAGCCGCTCGACCTCTCCGCCATCGGCGAAGAGGCGAACGAGCGCGTCGCCGGCGGGTCCGTGGTTCATCGGCGGCGGTTCCCTCAGTTCGCCGGGCGGGCGGCGAGCGCGGCGCGGGCGGCGATCCAGGCGTAGAAGACAGCCATGCCTTCGCCCGAGCGGGCCGACACGGTCATCACCTGGAGGCGCGGATTGACCTTCAGCGCGTTGGCGATGCAGGCCTCGACGTCGAAGTCGAGATGCGGCAGCAGGTCGGCCTTGTTGAGCAGCATCAGGTCGGCGGCGGCGAACATGTCCGGGTACTTGAGCGGCTTGTCCTCGCCCTCGGTCACCGACAGCACCACCACCTTGTGGGCCTCGCCGAGGTCGAAGGCGGCCGGGCAGACGAGATTGCCGACGTTCTCGATGAACAGGACCGAATTCTGCTCGAGATCGAGGTCGTCGAGGGCGTGGCCGACCATCGAGGCGTCGAGGTGGCAGCCCTTGCCGGTGTTGACCTGGATCGCCCTGACCCCCGTGGCGCGGATGCGCTCGGCGTCGTTGGAGGTCTGCTGATCGCCCTCGACCACGGCGATGGCGTGCTTCTCCTTCAGATCCGAGATCGCCTTGACCAGCAGCGTCGTCTTGCCCGAACCGGGGGAGGAGACGAGGTTCAGGGCGAAGACGCCCTTCTCGGCGAGGCGGCGGCGGTTGGCGCGGGCGAGGCCGTCGTTCTTGCCGAGGATGTCGCGCTCGATCTTGACGATGCGCTCCTGCGCGAGGCCCGGAACGTGGACGCCGGCGAGGCCGGCGCCGTAGTCGATCGCGTCTTCCGAACGGACGACGTGGCCGTGGTCGTGATCGTGCCCGCAGCCCGGGCCGTGCACGTGGTCATGGGAGTGGGAATGATCGTGCCCGTGATCATGGTCGTGGGTGTGCACATGGGCATGGCCGTGGGCGTGCGCATGGTCGTGGCCGTGATCGTGACCATGGATGTGGGCATGGGAATGGACGTGGCCGTCGCCGTGGTCGTGCTCGTGGCTGTGGGCATGCACGTGGTCGTGGCCGTGCGGGTGGGCATGGTCGTGATCGTGGACATGATCGTGGTCGTGGGAATGTCCGTGATCATGATCGTGGTGGTGGTGATCGTGGCCGTGGCCGTGATCGTGCCCTTCGACCTTCTTGCCCTCGACCGTCGCCTGACCGCAGCCGCAGACCGTGCACATCACTCCACCTCCAACTCGGCGACCCGCATGTCGTCGCCCGACGTCATCTGAACTCTGTGATTGCCGCATTTCGGGCAGGCGCCGAAGCGTTCGGAAAGCGCCACCGTCTCGCAGCAGTCCATACACCAGCCCTGGCCCGGCACCCGGACGATCTCCAGCGCCGCTTCCGCGGCGATGGTGCCGCGCACCACCGCGTCGAAGCAGAAGCGCATCGCCTCGGGCTCGACGTGGGACAGTTCGCCGATGTCGAGGCGCACCGCCTTGACCTTGGTCGCGCCCGCCTTCCTCGCTTCTTCCTCGACGATCTCGAGGACGCTCTCCATGAGCGACATCTCATGCACGACCACGTTCCTCCACGCTCACCGCGAAGCCGACGCAGGGGTCGAAGGCGGCGGCGATCCGTTCCACCCGAGCGCGGCCCGCATCGTCCGCCGTCGGCCGATTGGCCCGGATGGTCGCGACGAAGGGGCCGTCGGCGCCGAAATTCCATTCTGTCGGCGCCAGAATGGCATAGAAGGCGACGCGTCCGATACCGTCGAGACGGACGAGATGATGGAGCCGGCCGCGCGGGCTTTCCACGGCGGCATATCCCGTACGGAAATCGATCGATGCGGCGCGCGCCCAGGCGTCGAGGGCGCGGGCCCGCGTCTGCGACCGGGCGTCGAGCAGACGGCCGGCCGCGGCGATCTCGCCGAGGCGGGCGGCGATGCGTTCGCCCGAGCCGGCGCGGGCGAGGGGACCGGTCTCGGGACGGCGGTCGGCGAGGCGCGGTGCGGCGGCGAAGCCGGTCGGATCGGCGGCGAGGGCGGCGACCACCGCCTCGTCGTCGGCGGCGGTGAGCGGATCGGCGGAAAGGTGGATATCGCCGCTCGCCGCGCCGAAGCGCTCGACGACGCCGGCGGCCCAGGAAGCCGGCGGCATGTCGAGGCGGCCGGCGCGGTCGAGGACGAGACCGAGCCGCTCGAGGCCGGCGCGGGCGCGGCCGATCGCGGCGCGGCGAGCGCCGGAGGGCATCGGTTCGGCGGTGGTCGCCGCCAGTTCGCGGGTTGCGGCGAGGACGGCGCGCAGGTCGGCGAGCATCTCGCGCGGCACCTCGCCGGGGGGGGTGCCGGCCGGACCGAGGAAGGTGGAGCGCAGGTGTTCGCCGAGCCGTTCGGCGAGGAGCCCGTCGAAGCGGACGGTGGCGACCGTGGTCGCGTCCTCGCCGCGAGCGGCGGCGGCGGCCATGGCCGCGGCGGTCGCATGGGAGAGGCCGCAGAGGGAATGGAGCCGGCCGACCAGGGCCGGGATCTCGTCGGCCGAGCGATTGACGAAGAGCGCCGAGGAGAAGCCGACCGGCCGGGTCGAGGCGATACGGACCGCCTCGACGCGGCCGCCCTCGGCGGGCGGCGCCACGGTGACGGTGAGGGCGATGGCGCCCGGACCGAAGGAGGTGGTGGGGGTGGTCATGGCGCGGCGGTCTCGTTCCGCGGTTTGCGGCCGAAGAGCAGGGCACGGCGGTCGAGCGCCGTCGGCGCCGGGGTCTCGGTCTTCGCCGGCTGCGGCGGGCGAAGCAGTTCCGCCATCGCCGCTTCGGCGGTGGCGGTGACCGCCTCAGGGTCTTCGAAACGGAACATCGGCGAGAACAGCGACAGGCTGTCGAGGCGGCCGAAGCCGTCGAGGGTGCCGGCGACGAAGTCGTAGGCACCGCTCGGCAGGTCGTGGGTGACGGTCGATCCGGGTGAGACCTCCACCGCCGCCGGTCCGAGCGGCGAGGCGGCGACCACCGCGTTCATGAACCACGGCGTGGCGACGATGCCGATCACTCGAAAACCGTCGTCGTGGAAGCCGACGGCCTCGACGCGAAGTTTCGGATTGTAGACCGGCAGGTCGCGCATCGAGCGCTCGGCGATGTCGCCGTAGATTCGCGCCAGGGTCTCGCCGGCGGCCACCGCCGCGGCGTCGCGCGCCTGCCGTTCGCGCGTCGCCTCAGCCGTCACGACCGCCTCCCTCCGCTTCGAGCGCCATGAACTTCGAGCGTGGCGCGTCGCAGTTGGGGCAGCGCCAGTCCTCCGGCAGGTCGGTGAAGGCGGTGCCGGCCGCGATCTGCCAGACGGGATCGCCCTCCGCCGGCTCGTAGACGTGCCAGCAGATACCGCATTCCATGCGCGCTTCCGCCGTCACGTCGCCGATCACGCCGAAGTTCTCGAAGGAACTCATCGGAAATAGGCCTCCTCGATCTCTTTCAGACGCTCGGCCGAATCGCGGAAGTCCTCGACCGCGGCGCGCGCCGTGACCGGTACGTCGCCGATCTCCAAAGTGTCGAGGACGATGGTGTCCATGGCGTTGAAGAATTGAACCGACCAGACGTTGCGGGCACCGGTGGCGACGATCCGGCAGGTGCCGTAGCCGCGCGACAGGATACGGATCGGCCCGGGGCCGAGGCTGTCCTGGAGGAAGGTCATGTCGGCGTCCGACATGGGGAAGAGCGAGAAGGTGATGGTGTGCGAGGCCGCACCCTTCTCGTGCGCGGCGGCGCGGTCGCGGATCTCGGTCAGGACCGGCATGACGTTCATGGCGCCTTCCGGCGGGATGCCGAAGCTCTCCAGCACCGGAGCCATCGCCGCGGCGCGCTCCACCGCCGCCGGGATCGAGGCGGCCTCGACGTAGTCGGCGACGAGCGCACCCGACGCATCGGTGAAGCGCACGCGCCACAGGCCGGCCATCACCGATTCCTGCACCTGGGCGACGACGCCCTCGGGCAGCGCCACGGTGGCGGAGACCTCGCCTTCACCGAGCACCTCGCCGATCAGGGTGAGGTCGTCGGCGCCGTAGCCTGCGAGATCGAAGAGCCGGCTCGGCGCCTCGGCCGCCTGCGTCTCCAGGGCGGCGACGAGCTGCGGCAGCAGGTCGGCCACCTTCGGGCAGCGCTCGATCAGGTCGGCGGCGCTCGCTGTGGCGAGGAAGGAGATGGTGCCGGCGCCGGTCAGGCCGGAGCGGCCGGCGAAACCCGAAGCGGTCTCGTCGATGCCGATCGGCATCATCGACACGCCGCCGTCTTCGCCCTCCGGGGCGACCCAGAAACCCGCTTTCATGGTCATTCTCCCCCGTGCGCGGTGGTGTAGGTGAATTCGGTGCGCGGCCGGCTCTCGGCCGGAAGGACCGGGGCGTCGGGCGCCAGCGCCGCGTCGATCCTGTCCATGTACTCCGACCAGTCGCGGATCTTGGGGAAGACGGCGACCGGGTCGGCACCACGCGTGACCACCAGGCTCGGGTGGACGGCGACGCGGAAGCGAGCGGCGAGCCCGGTCTCGGCGACGCGGGCCACGACCGCACCGCGCAGCCGATGCTGGAAGGCGGCGAGAAGCTCGGGCAACACGACCGCGACATCGAGCGTCTCGGCGCGGGTCGCCGGATCGCCGGTGAAGAACAGCAGCGTGTGCTCCGGCTCGCCGGCGGCGGGTGCGAGGAAGGCGTCGACGGTGGTCTCGTCGATCGTCGGCAGTCCGTGGCGCTCACCGAGAGCGGCGATGAGTGGCGAAGTCATGGGTCCTCCCTGGTGTTTCCCCGTACTTCGCAATGCGCGTGCCAAACGCGATTCCAGTCGGTGGAAAGCGGATCTCTAGGGATTCCGCCGTTTCGGCAGGGTGGAGGAAACGCTTCCGTGGTCCGCCATGATCATTGGATTTCCAATAATTGGAAATCACATTTCCAAGACCGAATTCGGCAGCCGGAGGCGGCGGACGCGAGTCATCCACGTAGAATGTCGACCCGAAATCGCAGGCGCATGGGCTCGCATACCCGTGGAACGTGTGTCTTCCGGGTCGAAACGGGGAAACGGTGATGGAGCGGCCGAGGCCGGTCAGGCAGCTGCGGCGGGCGGAGTGTCCGTCAGCTTTCCGGCTTCAGCAGGTGATCCGGCAACTGCGGCTCGCGATCGACCAGATCGGCGAAGAGGTGCTCGAAGTCGCGGCCTTCCAGGGCAGCGGCGACGCCGTCGAGGCCGTCGTCGATGAGCTTCGCCTCGGCGGCGTCGAGGACGCGGACGGCGCTGTCGATGTGGACGAGGACGATCGCGCCGACCGGCTGCTCGCCGACCAGCATCATCGAGATCCGGCGGGTCTCACCGCGCCGCTCGACCAGGGCCTGCATGTCGTCGCCTTCGACGACGGTCATGGGGATGCCGAGACACATGATCGGGTCCTCTCGACGACGAAGCCGGCGCGCGGAGGATCCGCGGGCCGGCGCATCTCGCTGACGTGACGGGCGGGGCCGGCGGCACCCGCCTCAGGCTTCGATGCGACGCTCGTAGGCGGCGAAGTCGATGTCGTTGGCGAGGAGGCGATCGTCCGCCTCGATCTCGCCGACGCGCGGCTCGACCGTGATACCCCACTCGGCGAGGATCGCCAACGCCGCGTCGAGGGCGCGGTCGAGGGTCGCCCGCACCGGTTCGGTGAGCGGGCCGCCCCAATCCTCGAGATCGAGGGGCTGGCAACCGATCAGCGCCAGCGTCTCGGGGTAGGCGGCGAGCAGGTCTGCGGCGGAGAGGACCTCCTGGAAGCCGGTCTGGTGCAGGCTCATCTTCTTGGCGCCGGTGAATTTCGGCACCTCGTCGTCGCGCACGATCTTCATCGTGCCCGGCTCGAGGCCGTAGTCGATGGCGTCGAAGACGAGGAGCCGGTCGTGTTCCTGCAGGAAGTTGACGAGGTAGAGCCCCTGAGTGCCGCCGTCGAGGACGGTGACATGGTCGGGGACCCGATAGCGGCGGTGGAACTCCTCCACCGCGCGCACGCCGAACCCTTCGTCGGCCCACAGGATGTTGCCGATGCCGAGGACGAGGACGCGGGGGAGGTCTCCCTGCCGCCGCTCACGGTGACGATCGAGCGCACCCATCGGCTCAGTCCCTGAAGTCGTCGCGGAAGACGCGTTCGCCGGAAATGATCGACGAGATCATGCTCTGGCGGGACATGATGTCCTCGCGCACCGCCGCATAGATGTGGACGATGGCGAAGATGACGATCGCCCACATGCCCAGGTGATGGAAGGTGTGGACGTCCTGGCTGTTGGGGAAGATACCGAAGACCCAGCCGAACAGCGCGTGCTGCCAGCTGTCGATGCCGGTCCCTTCCGAATAGAGGGCGAATCCGGTGCAGATCATGAACACCAGGAACAGCATGAAGGCGAACATCGCGACGTGCCCGAGCGGGTTGTGGCCGATGTACTTCTTCGGATCCTTGGTGAGGAAGAGATACCACTTGAGCTCGAACCACACGCCCCAGAGCCAGGTCTTGTCCCAGAAGGGCAGATAGAAGACCTGACGGGCGTAGGTGTTGCCGACGAAGGCCCAATAGATGCGCATCAGCAGGGCGACGGCGATCACCTGACCGGCGGCGAAATGGGCGAAGCGGATATAGCCCATCAGGAAGTTCTGGCTCGCCTCGCCCGGCACCGAGGGCAGCGGCGAGCCGATGAACCAGCCCGAAATGCACAGCACCACGATGCACAGCGCGTTCACCCAGTGCCACAGGCGGACCGGGGCTTCGTAGACGTAGATGGTCTGGCGGGCTTCGACGCGTTCGCCGTGTGCGTCCAGCGCGCCCTGCAACTCGACGATCTGGTTCATGGATCCCTCCCGATGGTCGCCCCGTCGACGTGGTCGGCCGGGTGCGATCGTCTCGTTCTTCGCTCGAGGTTCGCAGCGACCGGCGGGGGAGCCCGCCGGTCGCCGTCTTCACGGGATCAGCGAACCGTGACCTTCGACATCTCCTGGCCGTCCGGGCTCATGACGTGGGTCGAGCACGCCAGACACGGATCGAAGGAGTGCAGCGTCCGGATGATCTCCAAGGGCTGTTCGGGATCGGCCATCGGGGTGTCCATCAGCGACGCCTCGAAGGCGCCGATGTTGCCCTTGGGGTCACGCGGGGAACCGTTCCAGGTGGTCGGCACGACGGCCTGATAGTTGTCGATCTTGCCGTCCTTGATCTTCACCCAGTGGCCGAGCGCGCCGCGCGGCGCCTCGGTGAAGCCGACGCCCTTGACCTCTTTCGGCCAGCTCTCCGGCTTCCACTTGTCGGTGTTGGCGGTGGACGAGTCGCCGGCCTTGATGGCGGCCATCAGCTTGTCCTGGAAATACCGCATCTGATGCGCCGCCCACTGGCACTCGAGGGCGCGCGCCGCGGTGCGGCCGAGCGTCGAGAACAGGGCGGAGACCGGCACGCCGAGATCCTTGAGGAGCTTGTCGACCGGGTCCTTGAACTCGGGCTTCTTCTGGGCGTAGCCGATGATGTAGCGGGCGAGGGGGCCGACCTCGACGGCGTTGCCCTTCCACCGCGGCGACTTGATCCAGGAGTATTTCGCCTCCTCGTCGAGCGCCTCGATGTTGGTCTTGGTGCCCTTCGCCTTGGGACCGAGTTCGTAATGGGGCACGGTGACGCCGTCCCAGGGGTGCAGGCCCTTGGTCTCGTCCGGATACTCGTACCAGGAGTGGGTGACGAACTCCTGGATCTGGTCGGGATCCTTCAGGTCGACCGGCATCACCTCGTTCAGGTTGCCGTTGAGGATGACGCCGTGCGGCAGCTTCAGCGAGGCCGGCGAATAGTCGTTGGCATGTTCGGGGATGTCGCCGTAGCTCATCACCGACTTCGACGACAGGCCGCCGCCGTAGAGCCAGTCCTTGTAGAACGAGCCGATGGCCATCAGGTCGGGGATGTAGACCTGTTCGGTGAACTCGATGCAGCGATCGATGATCGACGAGACCAGGTTCAGGCGTTCCATGTTGATGGCGCCGACCGCGCCGACGCCGTCGACGTTGATGGCGCAGGGCACGCCGCCGACCAGCCAGTTCGGATGGGGATTCTTGCCACCGTAGATGGTGTGGACCTTGACGATCTCCTTCTGGAAGTCGAGTGCCTCCAGGTAGTGGGCGACCGCCATGAGGTTGGCTTCCGGCGGCAGCTTGTAGGCGGGATGACCCCAGTAGCCGTTCTTGAAGGGGCCGAGCTGGCCCGATTCGACGAACTTCTTCAGCCGGGTCTGCAGGTCCTTGAAGTAGCCGGGTGAGGACAGCGGCCAGTTGGAGATCGACTGGGCGAGCGCCGAGGTCGCCTTGGGGTCGGCGGAGAGCGCCGAGACCACGTCGACCCAGTCGAGGGCATGCAGGTGATAGAAGTGCACGAGGTGGTCGTGCACCTGCAGGCACAGCTGCATGATGTTGCGGATGGAGTTGGCGTTCTCCGGGATCTTGATGTCGAGGGCGTTCTCGACGGCGCGCACCGAGGTGAGCGCGTGGGTGCCGGTGCAGACACCGCAGATGCGCTCGGTGAAGGCCCAGGCGTCGCGCGGATCGCGACCGCGCAGGATCACCTCGATGCCGCGCCACATGGTGCCGGTGGAGACGGCGTTGCGGATGACGTTGTTGGAGTCGACATTCACCTCGACGCGTAGGTGACCCTCGATGCGGGTGACGGGATCGACGACGACGCGCTTGCCGGAGTTGTCGAGATTGAAACCGTTCGGTGTCTGGATACCCATGACGGCGTTTCCTCAGAATTCGATACCTGTCGGGGACGACCGTCGGATCAACCGACGTTCTCGGGCTTCTTGATCACGCGCTTGACCGCGGTCACCGCGGCATGGGCGGCGACGCCGGCCGCCACCACGCCGGCGACGGTCGCGCCCACCTTGTCGGCGTTGGCCTCGATGCCGAACTGGTTGATGCCGGTGAGCCGGTCGTAGAACGAGCCCTTGTCCCAGAAGCCCTCTTCCGAACAGCCGATGCAGCCGTGGCCGGACTGGATGGGGAAGGAGACGCCGCCGTTCCAACGGACGGTGGAGCAGGCGTTGTAGGTGGTCGGGCCCTTGCAGCCCATCTTGTAGAGGCAGTAGCCCTTGCGGGCGCCGTCGTCATCCCACTCCTCGACGAACTGGCCGGCGTCGAAATGCGGCCGGCGGTAGCACTTGTCGTGGATGCGCTGCGAATAGAACATCTTCGGCCGACCCTGGCGGTCGAGCTCGGGCAGCCGGCCGAAGGTGGTGACGAAGGTGACGACGCCGGTCATCACCTCGGCGATCGGCGGGCAGCCGGGCACCTTGATGATCGGCTTGTTCTTGATGACCTTGTCGATCGGCGTCGCCTGGGTCGGGTTGGGCTTGGCCGCCTGGACGCAGCCCCACGAGGCGCAGGCGCCCCAGGCGATGACCGCCATGGCGTCTTCCGCCATCTCCTTCAGCTTCTCGACGAAGGGCCGGCCGCCGTCGATGCAGAACATGCCGCCTTCGTTGAGCGGCGGGTTGCCCTCGACGGCGAGGATGTACTGGCCCTTGTACTTCTGCCGGGTCTCCTGGAGGATCGCTTCGGCCTGATGACCGGCGGCGGCCATGATGGTGTCGTCGTAGTCGAGCGAGATCATCGACAGGACGACATCCTTGACCAGCGGATGGGCCGAGCGGATGAAGCTCTCCGAGCAGCAGGTGCACTCGAGGCCGTGCATCCAGATGACCGGGATGCGCGGCTTGGTTTCCAGCGCATGGGCCATCTGCGACGCCGCCATCGGCCCGAGCCCGAGGCTCGCCGCGGTCAACGAACAGAACTTGGTGAAGCTGCGGCGGGTGATCCCCTGACGACGGATCACCTCGTAGAACGTTTCCTGCCCGGCACTCATCTCGAGCCTCCCCCATGGCACTTCGTCTTCGCCCGCCCGCCTCCCGACCTGCATGGTGGATGCACGAGGGGTCGTCGCGGACGTCGTGACCATAGAGACAGCAAGGAGCGGGCCAACTCACCCCGCGGCTCTTCGTCTTCCGGAAATCCACGGATTCCGCCGGATTTCGACGGGATGCGCGACAAGGGGGCGTCCTTGTCGGTGCGAATCGGTTCGATCCGCTGTCAGGGCGGCGACCGGCGACGAAAAGCTGCTTTCCGGTCGTGCGGGGGCGATCGACGGGGGCGGGAGGCCGTTCGAAGCGGACCGGCGCGCGTCAATGCGCGGTGCACACCATGCAGGGATCGAAGGAGCGCACCACGTGCTGGACGGCGGCGGCTCTGGCGCCGAAGCCGGAGAGGGTGGTGCCCTCGAGCGCGCCCTCGAGCGGGCCGGAGTGGCCGTCGCCGTCGCGGGGGGAGAAGTTCCAGGTGGTCGGTGCGACGATCTGGTAGCGGGTGATGCGGCCGCCACGCACCGTCATCCAGTGGCCGAGGCCGCCGCGCGCCGCCTCGACGAGGCCGATGCCGGAGCCGTCGGTGGGTTCGCCTTCGACGGCGCAGAACGGCTCGGCCGGAACGATGCCGCCGACCCAGGTCTCCATCGCCGGCACGACCAGCGCCACTTCGAGCAGGCGCGCGACGACGCGGCTCGCGACCGTGGTGCCGCCGTCGCGCACCACCATCGCTCGGACCAGCGGGTGACCGGCGACCAGTTGGCGAGCCACGGCGCCGACTTCGACGGCACGGCCGTCGTAGCGAGGGGCGCGTGCCCAGGAGTAGGCGTCGGGGCGATCGATGTCGGGCAGGGTCTCGGCGCGGCTCGGGGAGCCGGCGTCGCCGGCGAACCACGAATGAGCCGGGTCCTCGACGATGTTGGCCGGGGCGAACGGCCGGGTCGTCGCGGTGGCGGTGTCGAAGAGGCCGGCGGCGAAGAACGGGCCACTGCTGCCGACGTCGGCGTAGGCGCCGTAACTCATCACCATGCCCGGGCCGCGGCCGAGCCGGGCGAGGTCGAGATCGGCGGCGAGTTTGAGGAAGACGGTGAAATCGCCCCGCCCCGCGGCGGCGAGGCGGTCCAACTCGTCGGGCGTCTCGATCGCGGCGATGTCTTCGAGACGCCGATCGAAGAGCGTGGTTTCGAGGAAGGCGCGGACATCGGCGAGGACGGCGCGCAGCCGCATCTTGGCGCCGAGGTCGAGGGCGAGGGTGGTGCCGCCGGGGCGGAAGGCGAGGCTGTGCGGCCATTTTCCGGCGATCAGGCCCATGATCTCGAGCAGGCGCGAGCGGGCCGGCAGGAAGTCTGCGGCGGCGCTTCCCTTCACCGCGGTGAAGCGCGCGCCGACGGTCGCCGCCCAGGCTCGGCCGGCGTATTCGGCGCGGGCGAAGTCGGGCATGAAGAACAGGTAGAAGTGCGAGAGGTGGTCGGCGAGATTCTCGGCGGCGTGGGCGAGGGCGGTGGTGAGCGCGCCGTTCGGGGCGGGAACCGCGCCGGAGAAGGCGGCGAGAGTCTTCGCCGCGGCGAGCGACTGCGATACCGAACAGATGCCGCAGATGCGCGGTGCGATCACCAGGGCGTCGCCGATCGGCCGGCCGATCAGGATCTGTTCGAAGCCGCGGTAGAGCGGCGTCGTCACCCGTGCGGCGACGACCCGATCGTCCTCGACGTCGAGTTTCAGTTCGAGATCACCTTCCACCCGGTTGAACGGTCCGACGACGATACGGGTCAACCGTCTCCTCCTTCCGCGCCCCAGCGTTTGGCGCGTCCCGGTGGGACGACCACGTGATCCTTCACGGCGTTGAGCCGCACCCGTTTCGGCGTCGCCGATTTCGACAGGGCGGCGAGGGCCATGAACCAGGCCTTGGGCATGTCGAGCGGCAGGCCGACGGGGATGCCGGCGATCTTCGGCGTCGCCAGGAAGCCGCGGGCGCGCTCGAACTCGGGCGAGGTACAGGCGATGCAGGCGTAGCCGCCGTCGGTGCAGGAGCCCGAGCCGTTCCAGGCGCGCTGGTTGCAGTCGCCGACCGCCTGCGTCGCCTTGCAGCCGAGGTGCTCCATCAGGCAGCCGCGGTCGGAGGCGACCTCGGCGCTCGCCTTGAACTCGTAGAACTCGTTGCGCGAACAGCCGTGGTGGGCGAGGTGGTCGGCGAAGAATTTCGGGCGGCCGAGCGCGTCGAGATCGGTCGCGGCGAGATCGCCGGCGGCCAGCGCGATCAGCGTCTCGACGATCCAGCCGGGGTGGGGGGCGCAGCCGGCGACGTTGACGACCGGCAGGCCGGCGGTGCCGCGATGGCCGGCACCGAGCGCGCCGCCGCGGTCGATTCCGTCGTATTGGAGGCCGACGCCCTCGCCGGGGTCGGGCGAAGCGGCGGGAATGCCGCCGAAGGCGGCGCAACTGCCGACGGCGACGATGTGGCGGGCCTTCGGCGCCAGCCGGCGGATCCAGTCGAGCAGGCTCGCTCCGGTGCCGGCGAGCATCTGGAAGCGGCCGGTGCCGTTCGGGGCGGTGAGGACCGTACCCTCGACCACCAGAGCGTCGAGGGGGACACGGCCGTCGACGATGCCCTGGAGGATCTCCACCACCTCCTCGCCGGTCGCCTCCGACAGCGAGGGGTGCCACAGGAGATCGATACCGAAGGCCTCGAGGTCGGCGAAGACACCGCGGCGGCCGTGGTCGAGGAAGGCCATGGAGCAGCCGCCGCAGGCGCCCGCCTGCAGCCACAACACGCCGAACCGGCTCGCCACCTCACCCGACACGCACACACCTCCTCGGTCCGCGAGCGCCTCGCGCCGGCCGTCGATTCCTCCGCAGAAGGGATCACGGTGGCCGCCTCCCGACAAGGGGCGGTTTTCGCGAGTGTGTCGGAAGGCCGTCGAGCGGCGGGGTCAGGACACGGGTGTGGCGTCGCGTTTGCGGCGGACGTAGAGGGTGCGATCGATGCGGGCGACGAGATCGCCTTCGGTGTCGTGGACATCGCAGCGGAAGACCGGCAGGACCTTCGATCCGTCGGCGGCGGCGGCGCGGATCTCGTCGATGCGCGCGTCCTCCAGGCGGAACCGCGCGGTGACGGTGCCGCGGCCCGGCTTGACGTAGTCGATGGTCGCCGCCTTGTCCCAGACGGTGTAGTCGCGGCCGAGGATGTGGACCAGCATCAGCATGTAGAACGGGTCGGTCATGGCGAAGAGCGAACCGCCGAAATGGACGCCGACATAGTTGCGATTGAGCCGGCCGAGATGCAATTCGACCTCGACCTCGCGCCAGTCTTCGGCGATCCGGGCGACCCGGATGCCGGCGAAGAAGAACGGCGGCCAGAGGTTCATCAGGCGGCGGAAGGTGTTGGTCTTCATCGTCGTTCCTCGTCGGGGCGGCGACGGGCCGAGGTGGAATGTCTCTCCTTTGAGATAACGAATTGACGTATTCGTCAATCCCCCCGGTGCGGCTCTGCATCGGCGGGTGATCCCGTGCGATCGAAGGGGAGGCCGGCGCGCGGCCGTGCCGAGGGGTGGTCCGTGAACGGCGAAGGCCGCGGGCGGGCCGCGGCCTTCCGGTCTTCGAACCGAGGTCCGTCACTTCGGCGGGGCGGAGCCCGGGAGATCGTCGCGCAGGGCGCGGCGCAGCACCTTGCCGACGTTGGTCTTCGGCAGTTCGGTGCGGAACTCGACGTAGCGCGGCATCTTGTAGCCGGTGAGGTTCTTGCGGCAGTGCTCGAGCAGGTCCTCGGCCGAGAGGTCGGGGTCCTTCTTGACCACCACCACCTTGACCGCCTCGCCGGATTTGGCGTCGGGGACGCCGACGACGCCGGCCTCGAGCACGCCGGGATGGGCGGCGAGCACCTCTTCGATCTCGTTGGGATAGACGTTGAATCCCGAGACGAGGATCATGTCCTTCTTGCGGTCGACGATGTGGACGAAGCCGCCCTCGTCGACGATGGCGATGTCGCCGGTCTTGAGGAAGCCGTCGCCGGTCATCACCGCCGCGGTGTCGTCCGGCCGGTTCCAGTAGCCCTTCATCACCTGCGGCCCGCGCACGCACAACTCGCCGCGTTCGCCGTCGGCGACGTCGTTGCCCTCGTCGTCGCGCAGGGCGATCTCGGTGTTGGGGATCGGCAGGCCGATCGAGCCGTTGTAGGCCGGCAGATCGAGGGGGTTGATGGTCACCGCCGGCGAGGTCTCGGTCAGGCCGTAGGCCTCGAGCAGGGTCGTGCCGGTGACCTCCTTCCAGCGCTCGGCCACCGGGCGCTGCACCGCCATGCCGCCGCCGAGCACCAGCTTCAGCTTCGAGAAGTCGAGCTTGCCGAATTCGGGGTTGTTGAGCAGGGCGTTGAACAGCGTGTTCACGCCGGTGATGACGGTGAACTTCTGTTTCGCCAGTTCCTTGACGAAGCCGGGGATGTCGCGCGGGTTGGTGATCAACAGGTTCGAGGCGCCGATCTTCATGAAGGTCAGGCAGTTCGCGGTGAGCGCGAAGATGTGGTAGAGCGGCAACGCGGTGACGATGGTCTCGCCCTTCTCGTCGACCGCCGGGCGGATCCAGGCATGGGCCTGGGTCAGATTGGCGACGATGTTGCCATGGGTCAGCATCGCGCCTTTCGGTACGCCGGTGGTGCCGCCGGTGTATTGCAGGAAGGCGATGTCCGTCAGGTCGGTCGAAACCGGCGTCCACGGCAGGCCGCGCCCCTCCGCCACGGCGGTGCTGAAGGAGATCGCGCCGGGGATGTTCCAGGCCGGCACCATCTTCTTCACGTGTTTGACCACCAGATTGACGATGGCGCCCTTGGGAAAGCCGAGCATGTCGCCGAGGCCGGTGGTGAACACCGCCTTGAGGGCGGTCTTGTCGGCCACCTCGGCGACCACGTGGGCGAAGTTCTCGACGACGACGATCGCCTCGGCGCCGGAATCGGTCAGCTGGTGATGGAGCTCGCGGGCGCTGTAGAGCGGATTGCAGTTGACCACGGTGCAGCCGGCGCGCAGCGCGCCGAAGAGGGCGACCGGATACTGCAGCAGGTTGGGCATCATCAGCGCCACGCGGGCGCCCTTCTTCAGACCGACGCGGGATTGCAGATAGGCGCCGAAACGGCGCGACAACTCGTCGAGCTCGCGATAGGTGATCGCCTTGCCCATGTTGATGTAGGCGATGCGGTCGGCGTAGGCGGCGACGCTCTTCTCGAAGACCTCGGCGACGGAACGGAACTCTTCGACATCGACGGTGTGCGGTACGCCGGCGGGGTAGTTCTGGAAATGCAGGTGACCCGAAGTCGCCATGGCGGTCTCTCCCCTTCGGGGCCGGATTGTCCCGGTTCCCCTGTTTTGCGGCGAGAATAGACCAGCACCGATCCGCAAGGAAGCGGACTCGGAGCGGATGACGGCCGATAGTAGAATTACGATATGCGCGAGATTTTCGGCGGCGCCGGCTCGCCGAGAGGGAGTGTTCGGACATGTTGGTACGGGTGCTGCGGGCGATCCTGTCGATCGAGGTCCTCGTACTGGCGCTTCTCCATCCGACGCTCGCGGCCGAGGTCGGCGGGTTCGGCGCCGTGGTCGGACTGGTCGGGCTCTTCTTCGTCCTCCAGGCGCTGCTGCTTCTGCCCGCCTACGTGATCGCCGTCGTCGGCGCGTCGCCGCGGCCGGCGGGAGTGGGAGGGCCGACGATCGCCGATTTCCTCACCGAATGGTTCGGCGTCGTCCTCGCCTTCGCGGTGATCATGCCGTTCGAGCGGGTGTGGATGGGGTCGGACGCCGTCGGACGGCTGCCGCCGGGGCGGCGGCCGGTGCTGCTCGTCCACGGCTACATGTGCAATCGCGGCTTCTGGTGGTGGATCCGCCGCCAGCTCGAGGCCCGCGGCTTCGCGGTGGCGACGATCACGCTGGAGACGCCGTTCTCCGACATCGAGATCCTGGCCGATCGCCTCGTCGAGCGCATCGACGCGCTCATCGCGGAGACCGGCGCCGACGCGGTCGTGCTGGTGACCCATTCGATGGGCGGGTTGGTGGCGCGTGCGGCGATGCGCAAGGCGGGGACGGCGCGGGTTGCCCGCTTCGTCACCCTCGGCGGACCGCATCACGGCACCGTGGTCGCCCGCCTCGGGCTCGGTCGCAACGCCCGCCAGATGGAGCCGGGCAACCCCTGGCTCGCCGAGCTGAACACGGTGGAGACGACCGACGTGCCGACGCTCACGGTGTGGAGCACCGGCGATCAGATCGTCGTGCCGCAGGCGACGAGCCGGCTCGCCGGGGCGCGCGAGATCGTGGTGGCGGGGATGGGCCACGTCGCCATGGCCTTCTCGCCGCGGATCCGCGATCTCGTCGTCGCCGATCTCGCCGCGGACGACGGGGCGCCCGCGGCATCGCTCGACTCGGGATCTTGACGGACCGGCCGGCCGACGCCGGTCGGGCTCGCCTTCGCACACGGGTTTCCGACCGGGTCGAAAATCCGTGCGCTCGGTTTCACAGATGCAGGCCGCGCATGATCTGCGTGACGGTGATCTGATCGGCCGTCGGCATCTCCTCGCCGGGCTTGGCGTTCCGCGCCGCGTCCGAATCCGGGAACATGCGGAAGGTGGTGTTCATGATCGCCTGCGCCAGTTTCGGCGACACGGCGTAGATCACCTGACCGAAGATGCCGAGTTGGGTGGCGACCCGCGCCGGCTTCATGACGATCGCCTGGACCACCAGATCCGCCGCCTCCTCCGGCGAGAGGGTCGGGACGTGGCGGTAGAACTTGGTGGGCGCGATCATCTCGGTGCGCACCAGCGGCATGTTGATGGTGGTGAACTCGACGCCGCGATCGAGGAATTCGGACGCGGCGCAGCGCGTCCAGGCGTCGAGCGCCGCCTTGGAGGCGACATAGGCCGAGAAGCGCGGGGCGTTGGTCAGCACGCCGATCGAGGAGATGTTGACGATGTGGCCGTGGCGCTTCTCGGTCATCTTCGGCAACAGGCCGAGGGTGAGGCGCAGGGCGCCGAAATAGTTCACCTGCATGGTCCGCTCGAAGTCGTGGAAGCGGTCGTAGGACCCTTCGATGCCGCGGCGGATCGAGCGGCCGGCGTTGTTGACCAGGATGTCGACGCCGCCGTGATCCTCGTGCAGCCGGCGGACCAGATCGGCGCACTGCTCGGCGTCGGTGACATCGGCGGAGTAGGTGAGGACGGTGAGGCCCTGGGCGGCGGCTTCCTGTCGGGCCGCTTCGAGCTTCTCGGTGTCGCGGGCGACGATGACGGTCTTGGCGCCGGCGCCGGCGAGCTTGAAGGCGGTGGCCTTGCCGATGCCGGCCGAGCCGCCGGTGACGACCACGACGCGGCCCGCGACCCGGCCTTTGAGCGATCGATCGATGAACAGTTCGGGGTCGAGATGGCGCTCCCAGTAGTCCCACAGCCGCCAGGCGTAGTCCTCGATGTGGGGGACGCGGATGCCGGCCGGTTCGAGCAGGCGCTGGGCCTCGCGGGCGTCGAAGCGGGTCGGGTAGTTGACGAAGCGGAAGATGTCCGGCGGCAGGCCGAGCTCCTTCATCACCGTCTTCTGGATGCGGCGGACCGGAGTCAGCGCCATCAGCGGCCGGATCAGCGCCTGGGGCACGAAGCCGAAGAGGGCGGCGTTGACCCGCGCCGCCATGCGCGGCGCGTGGGCGGCCGAAGCGAAGATGGCGAGGACGTCGCCGACGCGCCGCGGCTCGGGGTCGGTGAGGTGGAAGCAGCCGCCGTCGTGACCGTCGAGATGGGCGATGTGATCGAGCGCGGCGACGACGAAGTCGACCGGGACGATGTTGATGCGCCCGCCCTCGATGCCGATGGTCGGCATCCACGGCGGCAACATGCGGCGCAGCTTCTGGATGAGTTTGAAGAAGTAGTAGGGGCCGTCGATCTTGTCGATCTCGCCGGTCATGGAATCGCCGACGACGATGCCGGGGCGATAGATCCGCCACGGCACCTTGCACTCGCCGCGCACCACCTTCTCGGCCTGGTGCTTGGAGGCGAAATAGGGATGGTCGAGACCGGTCGCCTCCTCGAACATGTCCTCGCGGAAGACGCCGTCGTACATGCCGGCGGCGGCGATCGAGGAGACGTGGTGGAAGTGCTTCGCCCGGATCGCCTCGGCGAAGCGCACGGCGTTGCGGGTGCCCTCGATGTTGGCGACCATCTCGGCTTCGGGATCGGCCTCGAGGTCGTAGATGGCGGCGAGGTGGAAGACGTGGGTCACCTTGCCGGCGAGCTTCTTCGTCTCGGCTTCGTCGATGCCGAGCGCCGGCTTGGTCAGATCGCCCTCGACCGGGATCGCCCGGCTGGCGTCGACCCCCCAGAAGGCGAGCAGCCGGCCGACGCGCTCCGGCGTCGGCCGGCGCATCAGGAAATGGACCGTGGTCTTCGGCCGCGCCAGCAAGGTACGCACGAGGCGCTTGCCGATGAAGCCGCTGGCGCCGGTGACGAAATAGATCATGGTCGTTTCCCCCTGGCGCTCGCCTCGGCGTGAGGATCGCCGTAGTCGGCGCCGTTGACCCAGTGTAACCCCTGTCTCGCCGGTGAAAAGCCCCCCGGGATCGGCCGCAGCGGCCAGCATCACACACCGAAATTTCGAGCCGCGGCAGGCATCTCCGAGAATTCGACGGGGTCCATGTCGATTAGGTGACCGTTTCTAAAAGCAATCGCTATCTTCACCTCATCGAACGAGACCGCTCACCCGCCGGGTGGCGAGACATGGAACAGAAGGATCGAGATCATGGCCAAGAAGCTCAAAGCTCTCGCCGGTGGTTCGAGTGAGACGCAGCTCGCCCAGACCATCAAGGATTCCGCGCATCAGATCTGGCTCGCCGGCCTCGGCGCCTTCGCCAAGGCGCAGGAAGAGGGCACCAAGGTGTTCGAAGCCCTGGTGAAGGAAGGCGAGACCATCCAGAAGCGCACCCGTGAAGCCGCCGAAGACAAGGTCGCCGAGGCCCGCAAGGCCGCCACCGGCACCTGGGACAAGCTCGAGAGCGTGTTCGAAGAGCGCGTCGCCCGCGCCCTCAACAGCCTCAACGTTCCGACCAAGAAGGACATCGACGCGCTGTCGGCCCGCATCCACGAATTGACCGCCGCCACCAAGAAGCTCTCCGGCACCACCCAGAAGGAAGCCGGCAAGGCCGGTGAAGCGGTGATGGAAGCGGTCGGCGAGACGGCCCAGGTGGTGAAGATGACCACCAAGAAGGTCGCCGCGTCGGCCAAGCGCGTGAAGGTCGCGGCGGAAAAGGCCGTCGAAGAGGTCAAGACGGACCTCGCCGGTTGACGTCCTCCCGGCCGTGAGGTCGACTTTCCCGGAGCGGGGGCGAGATTCGCTCCCGCCCGGGCGAAGTCGTCGCTTCCGTCCCGTGAACGGAGGATCGGTGCATGTCACGGCGGCATCAACACAAGATCGGTGTCGCTCTGGCGGGCGGCGGCCCGCTCGGCGCGATCTACGAGATCGGCGCGCTCGTCGCTCTCCAGGATGCCCTTCGCGGTCTGGACTTCACCGCCTGCGACGTCTACGTCGGCGTCTCGTCGGGTGGCGTGATCGCCTCCGGTCTCGCCAACGGGCTCTCGCCCCGGGACATCCACGCGATGTTCATCGAGAACGAGTCGGCCTACGAGGCCTTCGATCCGGAGATCCTGCTCCGGCCGGCGTTCGGCGAATACATCCGGCGTCTCACCTCGATCCCGGGTCTCGCCTTCCAGGCGATGGAACACTGGTTCGCCGATCCCTTCTCCAAGGGGTTCTTCGCGTCGTTCCAGCGGCTCGGCCGGGCGATCCCGACCGGCATCTTCGACAACGTCGGTTTCTCCGCCTTCCTGCAGAAACTCCTGTCGGCGCCGGGTCGCACCGACGACTTCCGCGAGTTGCCGCACAAGCTCTTCCTCGTCGCCACGGACCTCGACAGCGGCAAGGCGGTGCCCTTCGGCGCGCCGGGATGGGACCACGTGCCGATCTCGCGCGCCGTGCAGGCGTCCGCGGCGCTGCCCGGGCTGTTCCCGCCGGTGGAGATCGACGGGCGCAACTACGTCGACGGCGCCTTGATGAAGACGCTGCACGCGTCGGTGGCGCTGAAGGAGGGGGCGAAGCTCCTCCTCTGCGTCAATCCGCTGGTGCCGTTCAACGCCGACCTCACCCACGACGACGACGACGGCTGGGCCGATCGCATCTCGCTGATGGATCGCGGCCTGCCGGCGGTGATGTCGCAGACCTTCCGCGCCATCATCCATTCGCGCATGAAGGTCGGCATGGACCGCTATCGCACCGAGTATCCGGATGCGGACGTGCTGCTGTTCGAGCCGAACCAGGGCGATGCGGAGATCTTCTTCGCCAACATCTTCTCCTACGCCTCGCGCAAACGTCTGGCGCAGCACGCCTATGAGCGCACCCTCGGCGATCTGAGGCGGCGGCGCGAGCAGTTGGGGCCGATCTTCGCCGCCCACGGCGTCACCCTCGACGACGACCTCCTCGATCACGGCCGGCGCCGGCCGATCACCGCCGGTTCGCCGCCGCCGCGACGGGTGCCGCGGCATCCGGCGACGTACCATCTCACCCACGCGCTCGATCGCCTCGACGCGGCGCTGAAGACCCGCACCACCGCTTCTTGAGGTGGTCGGAGGGGTGGAATCGCCGAAAATCGACCGGCGACGGTGTCGAACCTGTTGAGTGGCGCGCGGATTCGCGTTTCAGTCGACGACGTCGCGGAAGGTTCGGCCGGAGAGCCGCCACCGCACGGGGTGAGGAACGGTCGGCATGGCGCGCAAACCGCAGCGACGGACGAAGGAGCGCATCCTCGAGACGGCGCTGGCGTTGTTCAATCGCGACGGCGAACCGAGTGTCACGCCGTCGGCGATCGCCGAGGAGATGGGCATCTCGCCCGGCAACCTGCACTATCACTTCCCCTCCAAGCAGAAGATCGTCGAAGCGCTGTTCGCCACCTTCCGCGCCGAGATCGAGCACACGCTCGCGGCGCCGGGGACGCGCGCGCCCGACGTCGAGGACGTGTGGTTGTTCCTCCATCTCGTCTTCGAGGCGATCTGGAAGTACCGGTTCGTCTATCGCGACATCACCGATCTGGTGTCGCGCTATCGGGTGCTCGAGCGGCAGATCCGGTTGATCCTCGCCCACAAGCAGACGACCGCGGCGGCCATCCTGCGCGGCCTCGTCGCCGACGGGCGGATGACGGCGTCGCCGCGGGACATCGAGGCGCTGGCGTCGAACATGACGCTCATCGCCACCTACTGGCTCTCCTTCGAATTTGTCCGCGATCCCCGCCACTGGGACGACGGCGAAGCGCTGGCGCGCGGCGCCTACCAGGTCATGGCGCTCTCCGCTCCCTATCTCGCGCCGCGCGAGCGCGAACTGCTCGATCATCTCGCCGAACGCTACAGAAGTTGAGGAGACGCATCATGGCGAAGCCGCGTTGGACCGCCTTTCCCCACGCCTCGAAGGACTACGACTATGCCGGGGCGGCGCTCGCCGAGGCCTGGCCGCGACTGCACCGCGGCGACTGCGAGCCGTTCCCGGACGCCGCCGGCCTGAAGGGGCTCATCGACGCCGCGCCGAAGCTGAAGCCGAAGCAGAGCCTCGAAGAGGCGGCGGAGATCCTGCAGGACGCGTGGCGCGCCTATCATCGCGGCGACTTCGCCGAGGCGGTGGAAAAGGGCCTGTCGGTCGGGCTCCTCGGCACCAACGTCGCCAACAAGGCGACCAACATCTACGCCACCTATCTCGAGGAGAAGGACGCGGCCAAGCTCGAGCTCTTCCAGGCGTCGGCGGCGCGGGCGGAGGAGTTGCAGGCGGCGGCCAAGGGGCTCGCCAACGCCCATTATCTCCACGCCCAGGCGCTCGGCCGCTACTCCCAGGGCATCTCGATCGGCAAGGCGCTGGCGCAGGGGCTGGCCGGCAAGGTGCGCGCCAGCCTCGAGGCGGCATTGAAATGCGCGCCCAAGCACGCCGACGCCCACATCGCGCTCGGCACCTATCACGCCGAGATCATCAACAAGGTCGGCGGCATGATCGGCGGCCTCACCTACGGCGCCAGCAAGGACGACGGGGTGAAGCATTTCGAGACGGCGGTGAAGCTCAATCCGGACTCGGCCGTCGCCCGCATCGAATACGCCAACGGTCTCGTCATGATGTTCGGCAATTCTAAGATGAAGCAGGCCGTCGCCCTCTATGCCGAGGCGGCCAACTCGAAGCCGGCGGACGCGATGGAACGGCTCGACGTCGAGCTCGCCAAGGAGGAACTCGAGGACTGACGTGGGGGCCGAAAGATCCGTTCGGTCGGATCGACCGGCCGGGCGACGGCGTCCTACCAGAGGCGGAAGGTGCCGCGGCACCCGGCCGTCGAAGACACGCGAATTTCTCATCTGCATCAGAGGCATGAGAAATTCGCGTCAGGATTACCATCGGTCATTTTCGATGACCGATGGTCTCACGCCTCGGGTGCGCTCGTGGCGGCCGGCTTGCGACGCGACCGAGGCGCCGCCGGCGTCGCGGCGGCGGTGGTGCTGCGGCGGCGATGGCGCGACTTCGGATGAGCCGCATGTTCGGCGTTGGCGAGATCCTCGGCGCGTTCGGCGTAGTCGAGCAGCGTCAGATAGAGCAGGCGTTCGAACTGCGGGCCGAAATGGGCGATGACCCGGCGCGGTTCGGGCACCAGCTCGGCGTCGGTGATGAGGCCGAACTGGACCTTGCCGTTGTAGGAGAGGATCGACACGCCGATGCCGATGTCGCCCGACTGCGGCACCCAGAACATCAGCTGCGAGATCTCGGCGCCGGCGATCTTCAACGGCATCTGCGGACCGGGAACGTTGGTCATCACCGCGGTCGCCCGGTAGAGCAGGATGCCGAAGAGGGCGTCCTGGGCGAGTTTCGGGGTGTAGCCGAGGACGGCGAGGAGGCCGTAGGTGACGCCGGCCTGCTGCGAGCGCTTCAGCGCGTCCATGCGCTTCTGCACCTCGGCGAGGCGGGCGAGCGGTTCGTCGATGCCAACCGGCAGCACCAGGGTGACGATGCCGAATTCGTTGCCGAGTTCGCGGTGGCGGCCCGGCGCGCGCAGGTTGACCGGGATCAGCGCCCGGATCTCGACGCCGTGGGTCGGCTCGCCGAGTTCGGCGAGATAGGCGTTGATGGCGCCGGCGACGCAGGACATCAGCACGTCGTTGACCGAGCAGCCGCGGGCGTGCGCGATCGTCTTGACCTCGGAGAGCGGCAGCGGCTCGGCCCAGGCGACCTTCTTCTTGCCGTGCGGCACGCCCTTGAGCGGCGTCCGGCTGTCGTTGGCCATGAACAGCAGGCCGGCGAGTTCGCCGACGATGCCGGCGCCGTCCTTGACCAGGCCGAGGGCCTGGGCGGCCGGGCCGCCGCCGTTGTGGTTCGAAGCCTTGGCCATGCGCGCGGACAGTTTGGTGCCCATCTTCACGACGCGGCCGAGGGGCGCGAAGAGGCTCGACCACCAGTCGCCCTTGCCGTCCTCGGAGCGCGCCGTCCAGTCGGCGGCGGGCTCGTCGAGGCCGTGCAGGTCGTCGGTCAGCGAAAGCATGACGCCGATCAGGGCGATGCCGTCGGCGATGGCGTGGTGGATGCGCACCACCACCGCGGCGCCGCCTTCGAAACCTTCGACGATGTGGTACTGCCAGAGCGGGATCGAGTGATCGAGCGGGGTGGCGGCGAGTTCGCCGACGAATTGCTCGAGTTCGGCGTCACCGGCGGCGCCGGGCAGGCGGACGTGATGGATGTGGCGGGTGATGTCGAAACGGGCGTCGTCGACCCAGGACATGCCGCCGGCGACGCGCACCGCCTTCTGGCCGAAGCGGCGATAGACGAGGAGGCGCTCGGCGAGGGTGGCGGCGAGCTCTCGTGGATCGACGGGGCCGGCGAGCTTGATGACGCCGACGATGACCATGGGATTGTTCGGCCGATCCATCCGCAACCAGGTGGTGTCGACCGGAGACATGCGTTCGCCGCGTGCCATGCGTCTCTCCTCCGCGCTCCCCTCGCGTCCGTCGTGAGGCCGGCGGACCCGCCGCATCTTCTCGTTCCGGTCGCCGGTCTCGTTCTCGGCGGAACGGACCAGGACCGTCTTTAGGCGGCGTTTTCTAACCGAGGATGGTAGAGAATTTTCATGGACACGAAAGCGGAAACTGTCGAAAGACTTACCGCCCGTCTCGAAGCCGGGATCGAATTGCGCGGACGGGTCCGAACCGACGCGGAAGCGACGCGTCGACGGCTTCTCCTGCGCGACTGGCAATCCGACCGTCTGGCGCGCACCCATTTCGATCTGCTCGCCGATGCGCGGTTCCACGACACCGCCGAATTCTTCCTGACCGAGCTCTACGGCGCCAAGGATACGGTGAAGCGCGACGCCGACATCGCCCGCGTCGTTCCCACCATCGCCAAGATGCTGCCGATCTGGGGGCTGGAGACGGTCGCCGACGCGATCGAACTCGACACGTTGTCGGAGGTGCTCGACGTCGACATGGTGACGGCGCTGGGGGCGCGGATCGAGACGATCGATGCGGCCGCCTACGGCGCGGCCTATCGCAAGGTCGGACGACGGGCCGAGCGCGAACATCAGATCGATCTGATCGAGCATCTCGGCCACGCGCTCGATCATCTGACCCATCATGCCTTCACCGGGACGGCGCTGACGTTGATGCGACGCCCGGCACGGCTCGCCGGGTTCGGCGACCTGCAGACCTTCCTCGAGGACGGCTATCGCGCCTTCCGCAAGATGGGCGGCGCCGACGAATTTCTCGAGCGCATCGTGTCGCGCGAACGGGCCGTCATGACGGCACTGTTCGACGGCGACGACACGGTGCTCGACGACGAAGAAGAAGACTGAGAACGAACGACAGGCGAGGACCGGCCATGGACGTGACCCTTTCGACGGCGATCCCCGACTCCGACGGGGTCGGGGCGATCTTCGCCCGGCTGCGCGCGGCCTCGCGCCGCGACCCCTTCCCGGATCTCGCGACCCGCAAGGATCGGCTCGGCCGCCTGCTCTCGGCGATGACCGAGGACGAGGCGGCGATCGAGGCGGCGATCTCGGCCGATTTCGGCCATCGCTGCGTCCAGGAGACGCGGCTGGCCGAGGCCTTCATCGTCGAGGCCGGCATCAAACACACGCTGCGCCATCTCAAAGGGTGGATGAAGCCGAAACGGGTGAAGACCGAACTCGCCTTCCTGCCCGGGCGCAATCGGCTGATGCCGCAGCCGCTCGGGCTGGTCGGCGTGGTGGCGCCGTGGAACTATCCGCTGCAGCTGACCCTCGCGCCGCTCGCCGCGGCGCTTTCCGCCGGCAATCGGGTGATGATCAAACCGAGCGAGTTGACGCCGCGCTTCTCCGCCCTCCTCGCCGAGATCCTGTCGCGGCGCTTCGGCGACGACGAGGTGGTGGTGGTCCAGGGCGGACCGGACGTGGCGAGCGCCTTCACGGCGCTGCCCTTCGATCACCTGCTCTTCACCGGTTCGACCCGGGTCGGCCGCATGGTGGCGGAAGCGGCGGCGAAGAACCTGACCCCGGTGACGCTCGAACTCGGCGGCAAGTCGCCGGCGATCCTCGACGCTTCGGCCGACGTGGCGAACGCGGCGTCGCGCATCGCCTTCTCGAAGATGCTCAACGCCGGCCAGACCTGTGTGGCGCCGGACTACGTGTTGTTGCCGAAGGGCCGCGAGGCGGCCTTCGTCGCGGCCTATCGCGGGGCGGTGGCCAAGCTGATCGGCGAAGATCCGTCGAACCCCGACTACACCGCGATCGTCTGCGCGCCGCATCGCCAGCGCCAGCAGGCGTTGGTCGACGATGCCGTGGCGAAGGGCGCCAAGGTCGAATGGGCGGTCGGCGATCCGACCCGCTGGTCGAATTCGGCGAAGTTCCCGCCCTGCGTCCTCCTCGACACGACGCCCGACATGCGGGTTCGCCAGGAGGAGATCTTCGGACCGATCCTGCCGGTGGTGCCGGTCGGAAACGCCGACGAGGCGATCGCCACGGTCGTCGCCGACGAGCGGCCGTTGGCGCTCTACTGGTTCGGCACGGACGCGGCGGCGCGCGACAAGGTGATGGTGGAGACCGTCTCCGGCGGCGTCACCGTCAACGACTGCCTCGTCCACCTCGCCCAGGAGAACCAACCCTTCGGCGGCGTCGGGGCGTCGGGCATGGGCGCCTATCACGGCGAATGGGGCTTCCGCACCTTCTCGCACCTCAAACCGATCTTCCATCGGCCGGACCTCTCCGGTCTCGGCTTCATGCAGCCTCCCTACGGCAAGACTTTCGATCGCATGCTGGCGGCGCTGAGGCGCTTCGCCTGATCGGGTCCCTGTCGGAGGCGGGAGGAACGAAATGTCCGACGTGAAACGCGAGTTCGACTATCTGGTGCTCGGCGGCGGATCGGCCGGATCGGCCGTGGCGAGCCGCCTCAGCGAAGATCCGTCGGTGACGCTGTGCCTCTTCGAGGCCGGCGACCGGGGTGACGACTGGGTCATCCGCACGCCGCTCGCCGGCGCGCTGATGGTGCCGTCGAAGCTGCACAACTGGGGCTTCAAGACGGTGCCGCAGCCGGGGCTGAACGGCCGGCGGGGCTATCAGCCGCGCGGGCGCACGCTCGGCGGTTCGTCGGCGATCAATGCCATGATCTACGTCCGCGGCCATCGCTGGGACTACGATCACTGGGCCGCGCTCGGCAACACCGGCTGGGGCTTCGACGACGTCCTGCCCTATTTCAAGCGGTCGGAGAACAACGCCGACTTCGCGGCGGACGGACTGCACGGGGCCGGCGGGCCTCTCGAGGTCTCCTATCCGCGCACCGACAATCCGTGGCAGCGGATCTTCCTCGAGGCGGCGACCGAGGCGCAGTTCCGCTCCAATTCCGACTTCAACGGGCCGGAACAGGAGGGCTTCGGCGTCTATCAGGTGACGCAGAAGAACGGCGAGCGCTGGAGCGCGGCGCGCGGCTATCTCCATCCCCACATCGGCAAGCGGCCCAATCTCGCGGTCGAATGCGGGGCGCGGGTGCTGCGCATCCTGGTCGAGAACGGCCGGGCGGTCGGCGTCGAGATCCGTCAGGGCGGCGAGGTGAAGACCTTCCGGGCGCGGCGCGAGGTGATCGTCTCGGCCGGGGCGTTGCAGTCGCCGCAGATCCTGATGCTCTCCGGCATCGGCGATGCGGCGCAGTTGAAGGCGCACGGTCTCGAGGTCGTCCACCACCTGCCCGGCGTCGGCGCCGATCTGCAGGATCACCCCGACTTCATCTTCGGCTATCAGGCCGACAGCCACGACCTCATCGGCATCTCGGCCGGCGGGACGCTGCGCTTCATCAAGGAGATCCTGCGCTATCGGCGTGAGCGGCGGGGTCTCGTCGCCTCCAACTTCGCCGAGGCCGGCGGCTTCCTGAAGACACGGCCCGACCTGCCGGCGCCGGACATCCAGATCCACTTCATCGTCGCCATGGTCGACGACCATGCGCGCAAACTCCGGATGGGGCACGGCTTCTCCGCCCATCTCTGCCTGCTGAGGCCGCAGAGCCGCGGCAGCGTCACTCTCGCCTCCGCCGATCCGACGGCGGCGCCATTGATCGACCCGGCGTTCCTCACCCACCCGCAGGACATCGAGGACATGGTGGCCGGCTTCAAGGCGACCCGCCGTATCATGGATGCACCGGCGCTGAAGGCGGTGCGCGGCCGCGATCTCTTCACTCGAGGGGTCGAGACCGACGACGACATCCGCGCCATCCTGCGGGCGCGCGTCGACACGGTCTATCACCCGGTCGGCACCTGCCGCATGGGCGTCGACGATCGGGCGGTGGTCGATCCGGAACTGAGGGTGCGCGGCATCGCCGGGCTGAGGGTGGTCGACGCCTCGATCATGCCGACGCTGATCGGCGGCAACACCAACGCCCCGTCGATCATGATCGGCGAGAAGGCGGCCGACATGATCAAGACGGCGGTTGCCTGAGAAACTACCGGCGATCGGATGGCCCGAAACGACGAAAGCCGCGGTTTCCCGCGGCTTTTTCGTGCTCTCCCGAGGAGGGAGAATGGAGCGGGCGAAGGGATTTGAACCCTCGACCCCAACCTTGGCAAGGTTGTGCTCTACCCCTGAGCTACACCCGCATCCTTGGGTACCGCCCGGCGTCGCCGCCGGACGGGCGTCTCTATAGCAACAGCTCGAAGTCGGATGCAAGCCCGTTTTCGCCGGAAATCGTCGCGAACCGGATGATCACTCCGAAAGTGGCGGAAAACAGCCGTCTTACGGAGGTGCGAGATCGCCCGGCGGTGGTCCGAAGGGCGCGATCGGGGCCGAACGGAGGTTCGCCGGCTCGCATCGTCGACCGATCTCACTGCCTTTTCGGCATCGCCGGCGGGGTGCGGAGAGGGGCCGTGGGACGGTCCGGCCCGAACCGGTCGCGCCCGACGGATCGCCGGCGGGCGGGCGAGTCCTGATCGTGTCCCGTGAGGTGGTGTAGCTGACCGTTGGCCAGCGGGGCGCGCCAATATGGGCGGCGTACTCAGGCCGCCATGTTCGGCAGGCCGAGGACGGCGGGATCATCGCCGATGGCAGCGATCGTTTCCAGAGTCATGTAGCGGGAGCGCTGGACGGCCCACTCATCGTTCTGTTCGAGCAGGATCGCCCCGACCAGTCGGACGATGGCGTCTTCGTTGGGAAAGATGCCGACGACCTCGGTGCGGCGCTTGATCTCGCCCTTGAGGCGTTCGAGCGGGTTGGTGCTGTGCAGCTTCGCCCGATGCGGGGCGGGGAAGCTCATGTAGGCGAGCACGTCGGCCTCGGCGTCGTCCATGAAGGTGGCGAGCGTCGCCATCTTCGGCCGGAGTTGGTCGGCGACGGCGCGCCACTGACGACGGGCGGCCTCGGCGTCGTTCTGAGCGAAGGCCGTGGCGATGAAGGCGGAGACGACCCGGCGGCCGTTCTTGCCGGCATGCGCCAGGGCGTTTCGCATGAAGTGAACCCGGCACCGTTGCCACGTCGCCGTCAGCACCTTCGAAACCGCCGCCTTGATCCCCTCGTGCGCGTCGGAGATCACCAGCTTCACGCCGCGCAGACCCCGGCGGGCGAGCTTGCGCAGGAAGGCGGTCCAGAAGGTCTCCGCCTCCGACGGGCCGATGTCCATGCCGAGCACCTCGCGCCGACCGTTGCGGTTGACCCCGACCGCGACGATCACCGCCACCGAGACGATCCGTCCGTTCTGCCGGACCTTCAGGTAGGTCGCGTCGATCCACAGATAGGGCCTGACCTTGCCCCCGGGGATGTCCTCGTTCTGAACTGGAATCCGTCGACAGGAGAC
>CALBKH010000082.1 GCA_937892955.1 uncultured Alphaproteobacteria bacterium | reverse complement strand
ACGCAATGGGCGAGGAGCGCCATCCGGCTCGCCTCGTCGAGCGCGTCGAGCCAGTCCCACAACGCCTCATCGTCGGCGGGCAGGTGATCGCCCCACTGCTCCTGCCGGTCGGCAACCGCCTTGGCCGACGGGCAGTCCTTCAGCTCCTCGTTCTGGGCGGGGAACCAGACCTGGCGGACGCTCGCCTCCAGGCAACCGGTCGGCGCTCGCGATGAGAACGTGTCCGACACCAGCTTGTGCAGCAGCAGCGTCATCGCGACCTGTGGATGATCTGCGACCGCATCGCGGAGCGCCAGCGTGCGATGGGCGGTCAGCTCGGCGAGGAGCCGATCGGGCAGCGGCTTCAACCCGTCGTCCTCCTCGTCCGTCTCGATCGCCGCCACCGGTTCTCCGGCGAAGATGAGGGTGCTCGGTCGCGCGATCCGCGCATCGCGTCCGAGCTCGGGGTTCTCCTCCACGTCGAGGATCTCACCCGTCTCCGCGTCGATCATCGGCTCGTCCTCGGGGCGAACGTAGCCGCGCTCGACCGTCAACCGCCCCTGCGGATCGAGACCGACGAAGGCGCCGGCACGGCCGACCTCGGCCGGGTCGAACCGCATCGGTCGGTCCTCGAAGCCGGCGAGCGCCGTCTCGATCTCCCCGAGCCGCGTGTCGACCCCGTCGGGGTATTCGTCGGCCGTGGCATGGTCCGGTTCGATGCGATCGCGCTCCGCCTCCAGCGCGGCGATCGTCGCACGCTCCTCCTCGGTCAGGTCGACGGCCGCGCCGGTGAGCCGACGCAGGCCCTGGGTGTGGCCATAGGGGAAGCCGATGGCGGCCTCGACCCACTTCCAGCCCTCGCCCACGATCTCGTCGGCTGCGGCCTTCAGCTTCTCGGCGACCAGCCGATCGAGCAGAGCGACGTCCTCGAGCCAACCGCCGCCGTCGGTCTGGAAGAGATCGCGCAGCACGGTCCCGCCCGCCGCCTCGTAGGCTTCGACGCCGACGAAGAGGGCCCGCTTGTCGGAGGCCGCGACCGAGGTCTCGGTCAGCGCCCGCCGGATGTTCCACGGCTCCTTCTGCCAGCCGTGGCGGACCGCCTCCCACACCAGCTCCTGGCGGGCGTGATCGGAGGAGACGGTGAAGGCCATCAACTGCTCGAGCGTCATCGCGTCCTCGGCGTAGAGATCGAGCAGCTTCGGTGACACCGTGACGAGACGCAGGCGCTGCTTCACCACGGCGACGCCGACGAAGAAGGCGGCGGCGATCGCCTCCTCGGTCATCCCCTTGTCGCGCATCGCCTGGAAGGCGCGGAACTGATCGAGCGGATGGAGCGGCGCCCGCTCGATGTTCTCGGCGAGCGACAACTCGTCGATCAGGATGTCGCCCTTGGCCTCGGAGACGACGCAGGGCACCGGCGCGGTCCGGGCAAGGCGCTTCTGCTTCACCAGCAACTCGAGCGCACGGTAGCGGCGACCGCCGGCCGGCACCTCGAAGAGGCCGGTCTCGCGGCCCTCGGCATCGACCACGGCACGGACGTGCAGCGACTGGATGAGCCCGCGCCGGGCGATCGACTCGGCGAGCTCCTCGATCGACAGCCCGGCCTTGACGCGCCGGACGTTCGACTGGCTCAGCACCAGCTTGTCGAAGGGAATGTCGCGCGACGACGCCAGCGTGATCTTCGGGGAAGTCTTGGTCATGGATCCTGCTCCACGACGAGCGCCGAGAGACCCTCTCTCCAGCCCGAACTCGTCACGAAGCAAAGCGCCGCCCTCTTCCTCTCGAGGACGGCGCCGCAACGACGGGAACACAGATGGGACCGGGAATCGAGGGCGAGGCGATCACCCCGCCCGTCAGGATCAAGCCGCTCGGTCGAGCAGCTTCTTCGCCTTCGCCTCCATGTCGAGGCGAGCGTCCTGATGCGGCTTGTCGCGGGCGACGGCCGTGATCCCCTGGACGAAGTCGAAGATGCTCGCCGGCGGGTGGCCCTCCTCGGCGAGCACCGTCTCGATGATCTTCGCCGTCTCGCCTTTCGAGAAGCCACGCCGACGCAGGAAGTCGCTGCGGTCCTCGTCGGTCTTGGCCACGATCCGCTCGCGCGCCGCCCGGATGCCCTCGACGAAGGGACGCGGCGACGAGTTGGCGAAATTCATCAGCGCCGGCGCCGCCTCGTGGGCGAAGCGCGAGGCGGCGTATTTCGAATGGCGAATGGTGATCTCCTCGAAATCCTCGACACCCCAAAGGTTCCGGTTCTGGCACACGGCGCGCAGATAGAAGCTCGCCATGCCGAGCGTCTTGGCGCCGACCTCCGAGTTCCAGCAGTAGAAGCCGCGGAAGAACAGGTCGGGAGAACCGTCGGGCAGTCGTCCCGCCTCGATCGGGTTGAGATCGTCGACGAGAAACAGGAACACGTCGCGGTCGCTGGCATAGAGTGTCGTCGTGTCCCGGGTGACGTCGACGCGCGGATTGTAGATGCCGGTCGACCAGTCGAGCACGCCAGGGACCTTCCAGCGCGTGTCACCGGTGCCGTTGCCGGCGATGCGCTGTACCGCCTCGACCAGTTCGTGGTCGTAGATGCGGCCGTAGTCCGGGCCGGTGACGGCGCGCAGCTCGACCCGGCCGTCGTCGGTCTCGAGCGTCTTGATCTGCTCACCGCGGTGAGTGCCGAGCCCATACTGCAGATTGATGCCGGCGAGCGCGGCGGGGAGCTGACGCAGATAGGTGGTGGGCGCGCCGACCTGGGCGGCGAGCTGACCGAAGCTCCAGTGCGTCGGCAGGACCGGCGCCTCCGCCCCCGGCAGGATCAGCGCCAGACGCTCGCCATCGCTGCGGTTCGCCTCGACATGGATGTGGTCGGTCGCGACGACTCGGGTGCGGCTGCGCTCCGACCGGTCGCGCACGGCGCGCCCGAGGTCACCGAGCGACAGAAACCGCTCGTCGCCGGGCCGCGAGAACCACTCCGACGACACCCGCCCGACCCGCTCGCCGCGCGTCACATCCACCTTGTAGCCGCCGCTCGCCTCGCGCCGCGCATCGAGAACCTGCATGTTCATGGAACCGATCTCCGCGACGGGCGCCGGAAGACCCTCTCTCCGGCCCTCACCCGTCACCGACCTGCCGTCCGCCCTCTCCCTCTCGCGGCCTCCCGGCACGGCGGGCGCCCGAGGGGCGGGCCTCGGTCGCCGCGGCACGCCTCCTTATCGGGGCGCCTTCGTCGCGTGGGGAAGCGGGCTCAATGAGCCCGCCACGGATCGTATTCGGCGAGGACCTCGACATCGTCGCCCTCGTCGAGTTCGTCGGCCGGGAGGACGCCGAATTCGGCACCAGAGCGAAAGAGAACGACCGGGACCATCAGGGTGCGGGCGAGATCGAGCGCGTGAGACCGAGCGAGAGCGAGATCGTGGGACATG
>CALBKH010000081.1 GCA_937892955.1 uncultured Alphaproteobacteria bacterium | reverse complement strand
CGCGCCGCGATCCGCCCGGCCCGGTGGTGATCTGGAACCTGATCCGCCGCTGCAATCTCCTGTGCAAGCACTGCTATTCGATCTCCGGCGACGTCGATTTCCCCGGCGAGCTGAAGACCGATCAGGTGTTCCGCGTCCTCGACGACCTGAAAGCGGCACGCGTCCCGGCGATCATCCTGTCCGGTGGCGAACCGCTGCTCCGGCCCGACATCTATCGAATAGCCGACCGCGCCAAGTCGCTCGGTTTCTCGGTGTCGCTGTCGTCGAACGGCGCGCTGGTCGACGACGCTCACGCCGATCGCATCGCCGCCACCGGTTTCGACTACGTCGGCGTCAGCCTCGACGGCATCGACGCCGTCCACGACCGCTTCCGCGGCCGCCCCGGCTCCTTCGACGCCTCGATCGCCGGCATCCGCCGGCTCTCCGCCCGCGGCGTCAAGGTCGGCCTGCGCTTCACCATGACGACCGACAACCAGGAGAGCTTCCCGGCCCTGCTCCAGCTGATGCGGGCCGAGGGCGCGACCAAGTTCTACCTCTCCCACCTCGTCTATTCGGGCCGCGGCAACAAGAACCGCGCCACCGACGCCGAGTTCGCGGTGACCCGCGACGCCATGCGCCGCCTCTTCGCCGTGGCTCTCGCCGACGTGCTCGCCGGCTCGGATCGCGAATACGTCACCGGCAACAACGACGCCGACGGCGCGTACCTCTGGATGTGGGTGAAGGAGAACTTCCCCGACAAGCTCGACCACATGCGCGGCAAACTCGCCGAATGGGGCGGTAACGCCTCCGGCGTCAACGTCGCCAACATCGACAACCTCGGCGTCGTCCACCCCGATACCTTCTGGTGGGACTACCCACTCGGCAACGTGCTCGAACGTCGCTTCGGCGACATCTGGGCCGACACCTCCGATCCGCTGATGGCCGGCTTCAAGGCACGGCCGCGGCGGATCTCCGGCCGCTGCGGCGAATGTTCCTTCTTCGACGTGTGCGGCGGCAACACCCGCGTACGCGCCTATCGCCTCACCGGCGACGCCTTCGCCGAGGATCCCGCCTGCTATCTGACCGACGCCGAGATCGGCCTCGCGGGCGACCGCGACCGGCTCGCCGTGACACCGTTCCGGGGATTGTCCCATGAGCCCTACCGTGTGGCGTGACCTCGCCCATCGCGCCGATCTCTGGCTGCGCACCGAACCTCGGCGTCCCGTCCGCCACCTGTCGCTGCTCGATCGTTCGCTCGTCGGCGCCGTCGGCCTCGCCGCCTTCGTCGGCGCGATGATCGTCGCCGGCGCCGCGCTGGCCGAACCCGACGCGCCCGCCCTCTACGCCGAACACTGCGCCGCCTGCCACGGCGAGACCCGTCTCGGCGGCCAGGGTCCGGCGCTGCTGCCGGTCTCGCTCGGCCGCATCAGGACGGCGGAAGTCGCCGAGACCATCCGCAACGGTCGCGCCGCCACCCAGATGGAGGGGTTTTCGACCAAGCTCGGCGAGCCCGAGATCGCGGCGCTCGCCGCCTTCGTCCTGAAGGAGCCGAAGGTCCAGCCGACCTGGACGCTCGACGACGTGCGCGCCAGCCGCGAGGTTCACGCCGTCCCGACGGCGACGAAGCCGGTGTGGGATGCCGACCCGCTCAACCTCTTCGTCGTGGTCGAGGCCGGCGACCATCACGTCACCCTGCTCGACGGCGACAAGTTCGAGCCGATCACCCGTTTCGCCTCGCGCTTCGCCCTCCACGGCGGCCCGAAATTCACCCCCGACGGCCGGTACGTCTTCTTCGGCTCGCGCGACGGCTGGATCACCAAGTACGACCTGTGGACTCTGTCCGTGGTCGCAGAGGTCCGCGCCGGCATCAACATGCGCAACATCGCGCTCTCGTCGAACGGGCAGTGGGTGGCCGCCGCCAATTACCTGCCGTCGACCCTGGTGATCCTGTCGGCACTCGATCTTTCGCCGGTGAAGCAATTCGACGTCGCCGACCAGAAGGGCACGCCGTCGCGCGTCTCCGCCGTCTATCAGGCGCCGGACCGCCGCAGCTTCGTCGCGGCGCTGAAGGACGTGCCCGAGGTCTGGGAGATCTCCACCGAGGCCTCGCCGTCCGGCCGCGATTTCCCGCTGCGCCGCATCGCCGTCGCCGACGCCATCGACGATTTCTTCTTCGATCACGGCTATCGCCACCTGCTCGGCGCCTCGCGCGACGGCTCCAGCGCCCTCGTCGTCCGCCTCGACGACGGCGTCACCGTCGCCACCCTGCCGCTGCCCGGCATGCCGCATCTCGGCTCCGGCATCTCCTTCATGAAGGACGGCCGCCGCGTCATCGCCGCGCCGCATCTGAAGGAGGGCAAGATCTCGATCATCGACGCCGAGACCTGGGCGGTGACCGGCACCATCACCACCTCCGGCCCCGGCTTCTTCCTGCGCAGCCACGAGAAGACCCCTTATTTCTGGGCCGACGCCATGATGGGGTCGAAGAAGGACGGTATGCAGATCGTCGACAAGCGGACGCTGCAGATCTCGACCGTCCTGACTCCCGAGCCGGGCAAGATCGCCGCTCATACCGAGTTCGATCGCTCCGGCCGCCACGCCCTCGTTTCGGTGTGGGATCTCGACGGTGCTCTCGTCGTCTACGATGCCGAGACCCTGCAACCGGTGAAGCGCCTACCGATGAAGAAACCCGTCGGAAAATACAACGTCTACAACAAGATCACCTTCTCCGAGGGCACCAGTCACTGATCACCGCCCTCGACGACCCACGGAGAGTCCTCATGGCCTCGACGCGCCGCGCCGTTCTCGGCGTCCTCGCCACCGCCACCCTGTTCGCCACGCTGTCGCCCGCGTTCGCCGGCCAGCGCATCCTCGGCATCGACCAGACCGGTAAACCGGTCCCCGAAACGCTGCAGACCGGCTGGCGGCTGGTCTATTTCGGATACACCTTCTGCCCCGACGTCTGCCCGCTCGGTCTCCAGACCATGGCCGAGGCGCTCGATCTGCTCGGCCCCTTCGGCGAAAAGCTGACCCCGATCTTCGTCACCGTCGATCCCGATCGCGACAAGCCCGAGGTGATGGCCGGCTACGTGACCTTCTTCCACCCCCGCCTCGTCGGCGTCACCCCGACCACCGACGAGCTGCAACAGATGGCCAAGGCCTGGCGGGTGAAATACGCCAAGGTCGATGTCGGCGAAGGCCGCCCCTACCTGATGGATCACACCGCGGCGATCTTCATCGTCGACCCCGACGGCAACGTCGTCGGCCGCCTCAGCCACAACCTCGCCGCCGCCCGCATGGCCGAGAAGATCCGCTCCGTGCTCGAGGCGCGTTCGTGAGTAGCGGCGATCCGAGCAGCGGACGGATCGACGATCCGCTCGCCGGCACCTTCGGCCGCGCCGATGTCGATCCCGACCGGCGTCGGGCGCTGATCCGCGCCACCTTCGAAGGCGTGGCGCGGCGCTACGATCTGATGAACGATCTGATGAGCCTCGGCATCCACCGGGGCTGGAAGGACCGTTTCGTCCGCGACGCCGACCCGCGACCCGGCGAGATCGCCCTCGACCTCGGCGGTGGCACCGGCGACGTCGCCTTCCGCATCGCCCGGCGCGGCGCCACCGTCTCGGTCGTCGATCCCAGCGCCTCGATGATGGACGTCGGACGCGCCCGCCCCGGCGGCGAGAACATCGGTTGGATCGAGGCGGAAGCCGAGAGCCTGCCGCTGCCCGACGCCTCGGCCGATCTCGTCACCATCGCCTTCGGCATCCGCAACGTGACGCGGCTCGACGTGGCGCTGGCCGAGATCCACCGTGTGCTGAAGCCCGGTGGCCGCTTCTTCTGCCTGGAATTCTCCCGCGCCCGCTGGTGGCTGAGGCCCTTCTACGAGGCGTGGTCGCGCACCGCCATTCCCATCCTCGGAACGGTCGTGTCCGGGCGAACCGAAGCCTATCGTTACCTGATCGAATCGATCGGCCGCTTCCCCGATCAACCGACCTTCGCCGATCTCGTCGGCCGCGCCGGCTTCGAGGCCGTCGCCTGGGACGACCTCTCCTTCGGCATCGCCGCCATCCACCGCGGCCGCAAGCCGGCTCGACGGCCGTGACCGCCCGCAGACCGGAGGCGTCCGAATTTTCGTGAGCCGGCCGACCCGCCGTCGAGCATCGAAACCGACCGATGGCATTCCCGAAGCGAATGCCTCATGCCGCCGATGCCGATGCCTGATGCCTGATGCCTGATGCCGATGAAGAATTCGCCCGTCTTCGAACGCCCGGCACCTCCGGCGTCCGCGATCAATCGCCGCGCGCCGATGCGCCGGTTCCCTCGGCTTCGCCTTTGATGCTGGCCGGAGCCCGACCGTAGGCGCGAGAGAAGGCGCGCGAAAAGGCCGCCGCACTGCCGAACCCGACGCGCCGAGCGACCGTCTTCACCGACCCGCCCCGCGTCAGCCCACGCCGCGCCAGGGTCAGTCGCCAACCGTTGAGATAGGCCGCCGGGGTCATCCCCACCACCTTGGGGAAGAGGTCCATGAACCGGCTGCGCGACAGACCGGCGATCTCGGCGAGATCCTCGATCCGCCATGTCCGCGCCGGGTCGTCGTGCATGGCGACGATCGCCCGATGGAGCAGCGGATGCGAAAGGCCGGCGAGAAGTCCCGGGACGGTCGTCCCGGCGTCGATCGCCTCCCGCAGCATCGACAGAACGATCACCTCGCCCAGCCGATCCAGCGCGACCCGCCGGCCGCATCGATCGTTCCGCGCCTCGCGCACGAAGGCGGTGACCACCGGCTCCAGCAGCGGCGCCGTCTCCAGAGCGATGTCGAGACGATCCGGCAGAGCGGCGACCAACGGATTGGCGCCCCCTTCGAACGCCACCGCCGCTGCGGCGAGCACCTGGCCTTCACAGGCCCCCGCCTCGATCCCCTTCATCCTCAGACCGACCGATTCCGGGTTTCCGTCCCGGCCGATCACCACGAGCTCGACCCGCCGGCCGGGCGCCACCGGTGACAGGACTTCGACGGTGAGGTCGAACGTCTCGAAGAAGGCGGCGAGCCGGTCATATTTGGCCCGGATCGGATTTTCGATCATGTAATTCGGAACTTTCATGCTCGATATCATGGACGATACGGAGCGCTCCATCAACCGGCCTCCGACCGGCCGCCACCGAGGACAACACCCCCATGCTCGTTCCCCGCCAGCTCGCCCCCGATCTCACCGTCGACCTCGTCGGCGGCGGACGTTTCGATCTCGCCACCGAAGCGCCCCGATACGTCACCCTGGTCTGCTTCTATCGCGGCCTTCACTGCCCGATCTGCGCCAAATATCTCGAGGACCTCGAGCGTCTCACCCCGGCCTTCGCCGAGCGCGGCGTGACCACCGTCGCCGTCAGCGGCGACGATGGGGAACGCGCGGCGCGGATGGCCGAGAAGATCGGCGCTTCGGCGCTGCGGATCGGCCATGGCCTGAACCTCGCCGCGGCGCGCGACTGGGGCCTCTACGTCTCGACCTCGCGCGGCAAGACCTCGATCGGCATCGAGGAGCCGGCCCTGTTCTCCGAACCGGGCGTCTTCCTGATCCGCCCCGACCGGACGATCTACTACCTCTCGGTCCAGTCGATGCCCTTCGTCCGACCGAACTTCGCCGAGATGATCCCGGCCCTCGATTTCACCATCAAGGCCGACTACCCCGCGCGCGGCGAATACACCGGTCCGGTCTGACGGCGGCGCGCCGGAAGAAATCTCCGACGTTCCCGACCGGAGAGACCCGACCTCGGGAACGTCGGCGACATCGCCGTAGGCCTTCGAAGGCCGGTCTCGGCCAAGGTTCCGCCGAAGTGCCGGAACCACCGCCGCTCATACCGAGCCCATGAAGTTCCGACCTGTTCAGAACTTCATGGGCGATGGCAAGCCCGAACGGGCGTCGGCCGGTCAGGCGGTAACGCTGATGAATTTCGGACGAGTCCGAAATTCATCAGCCCGGTATCACTTGCCGGCGAGCTTGCGCAGCTTGTCGCGCAGTGCCTCGTCTTGCCAGTCGCCGGCGCCGACGATACGGCCGACCTCGCGCCCCTCGCCGTCGAGCACCACCGTCGTCGGCAGGCCCGGCACCGCGAGGGTCTGGGCCGCCTCGCGATTGCGGTCGTGCAGGAGCGTCACCTCACGGATCTCCAGCGCCCGGATGGTGCGATCGATCGCCGGCCAACCGAGCCGATCGAGCGACACCGCCGCCACCTGGACGCCGTCGGCCCGCATCTCGCGCTGGAGCGCGTCGATCGCCGGGAATTCGGTGCGGCAGGTGCCGCACCACGTCGCCCAGAAATGCACGAGCGTCAGCTTACCGCCGAGCGAGGTCGGCGCCAGGTCGCGGCCTTCCCGATCCTGGACGGTGATCGTCACCGGCTTCGGCGCACTCTCGACCAGATCGGCGGCGACCGCCGGAGCCGCCGCGACGAGCGCCAGAGCGAGAAGGGCGGAGCGCATCAGGCGATCCCTCCGATCAGGGCCACGGCGATCACCATGGCGAGCATCATCTGGAAGCCGGCGGTGGCGGCGAGCCGGCCGTTGAGTTCGCGCCCGACCGGCATCCGCGCCAGCCGCCACGACGCCACGAGCGCCGGAACGGCACAGGCGGCGACCAGCAACGTCACCGCGAGCCCGCGCGGCGCGACGACCGCCGTGGCGATCGCCACCGCCACGAGAAGCTCCACCGCATAGAGCGCCTTCGATCCCCGCGCGCCGAGCAGAATGGCCAGCGTCCGCCGGCCGTTGCGCGCATCCTCGTCGCGATCGCGGTGATTGTTGACGGTGAGCACCGCCGCCGCCGGCAGACCGATGGCGACGCCGAGCGCCGCGGCGCTCGCCCCGACGGCGTCGCTCGCCAGCCATTCGATGCCGACCACCGCCGCCACTCCGAAACAGGCGACGACGAAGGCCTCGCCGGTCGGCGTCGCCGAAATCGGCAGGGGTCCGTTGGAATAGGCCCAGCCGGCGAGGATCGAGGCGAGCCCGATCAGCAGGATCGGCACACCACCGTGGACCACCGCGACGAGGCCGAAGAGGGCCGCGACCAGCGTGGCGACGACCGCCCCGCGCTTCACCTCCGCCGCGCTCATCAGGCTCGACCCGGTGACACGCTCGGGACCGAGCCGCGCCGGCCCGTCGTGGCCACGTTCGCCGTCTGCGGCGTCGTTGGCGAGGTTGGTGGCGATCTGGATGGCGAGCGCCGAAATCGTCGCGGCGACCACCGGCACCACCGCGACACGCTCGTGGGTCGCCCAGGCATGGGCGACGCCGACGATGATCGGCGCCACCGAGATCGACAGCGTCCGCGGCCGGACCGCGCGGATCCACAGCGAGAAGCGCGAGAGTTCCGTGACGGAGGAGACTTCGGACATCGACGGCTCCTTCACGGCAGATCGCCCCGGCGGAAGATCGCCCAGCCACCGAGCGCGGTGACGAGGCCGAGAACCAGCGGATAGGCGAAGGACCACACCATGAAACCGGCTCGACCGAAGATGTCGAAGACCGTGAAGGCGGTCGGTCCGAGCAGCACCAGTTGCGGATCGAACAGCAGCATCGAGCCGGTGCGGAACACCTGCAGCGGATTGAGCATGGCGATGGCGACGACGCCTTCGATCGCCATCCGTCCACGGATCAGCGCTCCGAGTAACACCAGATCGAGCCCCAGCACCAGGACGAGCCAGATGATGAAGGCGAGCGTCTGCGCCGTGTCGACCGACCGGGTCACCGCCGAGATCAGAAAACCGAGACCGACGAAGGCGAAGATCATGACCAGCAGCAGGCCGATGTCGAAGCCGAGCTCGAGCCACGGCACGCGCACGCCGCGCACCGCCCCGTAGATCACCGCGGCGAAGAGCGCCGCGATCACCGGGGCGGCGGCGAGCAGATAGCGGCCGAGGAAGCGGCCGGCGTACCACGCACCGATGCCGACCGGCAGGCCGAGGACGTATTCGAACACGCCCGCCTCGCGATCGCCGGCGAGCGAGCGCACGGTGGTGATCAGGATGAACACCGGCAGGATCGCCATGGTCAGCTGGATGTAGGTGACGAGCGTGCGCGACAGCCCGGTGAAACCGAGGACCCGGCTCTCGGTCAGGCCGAAGACCAGCAGCATGCCCACCAGCCCGAAGAACACCAGCGCATAGAAGGCGAACCAACGCGCCCGGAACGCCTCCGCCACCTCGAGCCGGAAGGTCGCGGCGAAACCGGTCCAGAAGGACGAGCCGGCGGGCGCGGCGGCGGGTACCGTTTCGGGAGCGCGCAACTCTCTCTCCTCAGATCTTGTGTTCACAGGCGGCCTTGTCGCGGATGGCGCTCGCCGCGGCGGCGAAACTCATCGGATGGCCGGCGGCGGTGGAAGCGGCGGAGTGGCCGTAGCCCATCGGTGTCACCACTTCGGCGCGATAATGTGCGGTGCGCGCATCGAGCCAACGGGTCGGATCGAGATCGTCGGTCACCCAGAACCGCACCTCGGTACGGTCGAGCACTCCCATCTCGTCCGCCGCCAGCACGGCGCAGCCGAAATCGTCGTAGATCCGGGCGCGATTATTCGCCCCGTCCCAGATCTCGGCGGCGTAACGACGATCGCCGAACACCATGTGGCAGAACTCGCAGACGTCGCGGCCCCATTTGATCTTGCGCGGCTCCGGCGTCACCTCCGAGCAGGCGGGCAGCATCGCCACCGCGGCGGCCGACAGGCCGGCGCCGACGAAGCCGCGCCGCGAGAAGCCGTGCGACCGGTCACGATAGGGAAGCGACCGCATCACGATCCCCTCCCGCGCTCGCCGCCTCTTCGTCGAGGGTGAACCCCTTCACCAGACCGGCATGGCGCGCGACGAAACCGAGGAAGCGCAGGCGATCGGGACCGGCGATCGAGCCCGTCCACCGCCCCTCGCTCGTCTCGGTCAGCCCCCATTCGGTCGCCGCCCGGGCGAAGCTCGGCTCGGCCCGCGCCGTCTCCAGCCGCACCGTGAAGGTCGACCCCAGCGCCCCGGCGTCGGTGACCGTGTCGTCGAGGATGATGCGGCCGTGTTCGAGTTCGATCACCCGATTGACCAGCGCCGCGATCTCGTCGATGCGGTGCGAGGAGATGACCATCGTCACCTCCGGCCGTTCGGCGAGCAGTTCGAAGAGCACGGCGCGCGCGCCCGGATCGAGATTGGCCGCGGGCTCGTCGAGGATCAGCAGGCGCGTCGGCCGGCCGAGCGCCATGGCGATGAGCAGCTTCTGCTTCATGCCGCCGGAGAGCTTGACGAAGGCGCGGCTGCGGATCGGCGCGACGTCGAGGCCCATGCGGGCGGCGATCGCCTCCATGTCCTCGACCCGACCGCCGGTGACGTCGGCGACGTAGCGCATCAGCGCCGCCACCGGCATCTCCAGCCGCGGCGCGATCTGCGGCACGAAGCCGACCAGACGCAGCACCTCGGTGCGGTGGTGCCGGGGATCGCGACCGTCGACCGTGACCGACCCTTCGTGGGTATACTCGCCGAGCAGACAGCGGAACAGCGTCGTCTTGCCGGCGCCGTTCGAGCCGATCAGCGCGATGCGCTGGCCGTCCGGCACGTCGAGGTCGATCCCGTTCAGGATTCGGGCGGCTCCGAAGCTCTTCACCACCCCTTTCAGCGAAATCATACGTCGTCCGTCCTTGTTCGGCGGGCGGTCCCGCCCGGCGACCGTCGCCACCCCCCTCGGGCGGCGACCGTGACCGGTCCGTCGCGAAAGATCACTCGGCCGGCTGTTCGACCTTGGTGATCCCCTTGACGTCGAAGCGCAACGCACCGGTCGGACAGACGTCGAGGCACATGCCGCAACGCGTGCAGTCCGGACCGATCGGCGTGCGCACCTCGGTAGCATAGCCCAGTTTGGTCATGTCGAGCACGTGCGGCACCAGACAGACGTCCCGGCATTTGCCTTCGTGGAAGCAGAAGGTCACGTCGTGCACGACTCTAACCGGCGTGACGGTGCCGACCATGCCATAAGTCAAGCCGATCGGGCAGAGATAGCGGCACCACATGCGCCGCGACCAGAACACCTCGATCGCCAGCAGGGCGCCGATCCAGATCAGACCGATCCCGGTACCGTAGGTCAGGAATCGCGACAGGATGCCGACCGGCGAGATCGTCTCGAACAGCGTGTAGCCGGTGACGAAGGCGAGCGCGGCGAAGATGCCGAACATCACCGTCCTGAGCCGCCGGTCGAGCGGATGGTCCTTCACCCAGCGCTTCTCGACCAGCTTCAGATGGATCTTCTCGGCGATCTCCGACAGCAGGTGATAGGGGCAGACCCAGGAGCAGAAGGTCCGTCCGCCGAGCGCCAGATAGAACAACAACACCGTGGTGATGCCGATCAGCAGATTGATGACCACATGCTTGTGGGCGAGCATCAGCTGCAGCGACGAATTGAGATCGGCGAAGTGGAAGCCGAGGACGCGGCTGGCCGTCAACGCCCCCTCCACCAGTTGCAGGTCGCTCCAATAGGAGGCGACGAAGATACCGTTGAGCACCAGGATCGAGATCCAGCGGCGGATGCGCCACTTGTTCGAGGCCTGCGGGTGCTCCAGCTCTTCGCGGATCGCCTCCTTGCGGCGCTTGCGCTCGTCCGGCGTCTTCTTGAAGAGGTGCATGGCGCGCGCCTCCTCGGTGATCTCCTCCGGAGTGGGCTTCTGGGGCTGGCGACCGAACAGGAGGCCGAGGCCGTCGATGGTGCGGCCGACGAATCCGGGTCTCATGTGTGCTTCCCTTCCGGTTCACGGCCCGAGGTGATGACCTCGACGCGAATGGCGATCGGCGACGTCGGGCACATCATCTCGCAGACGCCGCAGCCGACGCAGGACTTGGCGACGACCGGCGTCCGCCTGCCCGAGCCCGGATCCTCCGGCATCGGCTCGAGCGAGATCGCCCCGTCGATCGGGCAATGGCGGACACAGAGATCGCACAGCGGCAGATCGTAGGGGTGGGCGGCCACCGGCTGCGCCTTCCAGCGATCGATCTCGGCATAGCGCAGCACCCCGGGGAATGCCGGGCCGCGCGCCGAGCCCTTCCATCCCTTGCCCTGGCGGGCGAGGCAGGCGTCGGGCTCGACGAGCTTCGCCACGCCCATCTTCACCTGTTCCTTCTTGTCGATCGAATGCGACAGCGCGCCGGTGGGGCAGGCCAGGATGCACTGGGTGGCGTCGCAGGAGAAATCGCAGGCCTGATCGCGCGCCGCGATGTAGGGCACGCCGTTGCTCAGCCCCTCGTCGAGATCGCCGAGGTGAATGGCGCGGATCGGACAGACCTGGACACATTGGCCGCACTTGATGCAGGCGGCGAGGAAGGCCTCCTCGTCGAGCGCCCCGGGCGGCCTGAGGCGCGGACCGGCATGCGCCATCTTGTGCTGGGCGAAGCCGGCGAGCGCCACACAGGTGACCGCCCCCCCCACCGCCAGCGAGCGCAGGAAGCGGCGGCGTTCTTCGTCCACCTTGCGCGAGCGTTTCGGCTGGCCGGTCGCCCCGCCGCCGTTTTCGGTGTCGTTCACATCGGTCATGAAGTCTTCTCCGGCCGCTTGGTGCCCCGGGCACCGATGTCGGCATCCGGCAGGTGCAGGCGTGGGGCCGCGTCGCGCACGATCAGGCGTGGTTCGGTGAGCGAACCCAGTCGTTCGACGAAGTCGATCAGCTCGAGCGACGGCGAGGTGCGGAAGAACTGGGCGTCGGGGACGTCCATCCACAGCCGGTCGGCCCAGCTCCAGCTCTCGTAGGGCGTGTCGCCGAAGCCGTCGCCGTCGCGATCGAAGCCGACCCAGTCGTCCCACAGATTGCCGCGCCAGCGGTTGCGGTTGGCCGAGCCGGTACCGTAGACGCTGACACCGGTGTGATTGCCGACGAAGGCGTTGTCCTCGAAGGTGTTGCCTTCCCAGTCGGAATGGAACCACACCGCCGTCCCGTTGTAGGCGATGCGGTTGTAGCGGAAGTGGTTGAACCCTTCCGGATCGTAGGGCGACGCATCCATGAAGATGCCGCGCGCATTGGCGAAGAAGTCGTTGTGCTCGACCCGCGTGTTCGACGACTCCTTGAACCCCAACCCGATTCCCGACGGCCCCTGGCTGTAGTGGATGACGTTGTCGATGACATCGTTGTCGTTCGCGTACATCAGGAATATGCCGACGGTATTCGACAGGAAGCTGTTGCCGTTGAGCTTGTTCTTGTGGGAATACATCAAATGGATGCCGTATCGGCTATCGACGATACGGTTGCGATTGATGATGTTGTCGGTCGAATACCACACCACCGTGTCGCGGACGTGAGTGATCTCGTTGTCCTCGATGATGTTGCCGTTCGAATACCACACCCGGACGCTGTCGCCGCGCAGCGCTTCGGGCAGGTCCTTCGAGCCGATCTTGTTGCGGCGGATGATGTTGCGATCGGCCTGCCGCAGTTCGAAGCCGAAAAGGCAGTCCTCGATGACGTTGTCCTTGTAGGAACCGTGCTTGGCGCGGAGCCGTACGGCGCTGTCGGTGGTCTCGTGGCGATCTCCCGAATTGCGCAGGGTGACCCCGGTCATCGCCACGTCGTCGGCCTCGACCGTGATCAACGATCCGATACCCCCGCCGTCGACGATCGTGGCGCCCGGCACACCCTCGATGCGCATCGTCCGCGTGACACGACCGGGGGCCGCGTAGATCTTGGCCTCGAGGCGCAGGGTGCCGCCGGTCGGCGTGGCGTCGATCAGCGGCTGCAGCGCCACCGCACCCGGCGGGAACCTGCGCAGGTCCTCGAGTTCCTCTTCCGAGCGCGGATCGGGCGCCGGCGGATGATGGTCGGCGAAGCCGGCGTCGCGGGTGAGGTCGTCGACGCCCCGCATCTCGGCGTAGCGCACGACGCCCGCCCCGACGAGAGCCACGACGCCCAGCGCGAAGCCCGCGGCGATCCCCCCCTTCACCCAACTCGTCAGCCGATACGAGCCGATCATGGCGATCGTCTCCGCCTCAGGTCTTGGCCTCGTCCGGCAGCGAACGCCGCATCAGCGCCGCCACCGCCATCGACACGCCCACCACACACATCAGCCCGAAGCCCATCGCCGGATAGGAATGGGTCGAGAACTGCGCCACCTTGCCGTCGCCGAAGACCGTCGGCATGAACGGCTTCAGCGTGAACGCGCCCATGGCGTTGAGGCTGTGGCCGTACCACCAGAGCCAAGCCGAATATTCCGCGATGAAGCCCAGCGGCAGGATCATCGGGACGGCGGCGAGCGCCACGAACAGCGCCGAACGCGGCCGCGTGCCGATCCACAGCAGCAGCGCCATGGCGGCGAGCACGCCGCCGAAGACGATGTGGGTCGCGGTCTTCATGATCGCCACCAGACGCTGGTTCTTGACAGGTTCGTTGAACCAACGCCCCAGGCTCTCCTCGTAGTGCCAGGCCATCACGTCGATGCCGCGTCCGGTCCACTTGCCGACCGTCGGATCGGTCAGGCTGACCGGCGCCTTGATCTCGTAGACCGCCTTCAGCACGTCGATCAACTGCGCCTTGGTGGCAGCCGCCGCGACCTTCGGCCCTTCGTTACCCACCATGATGCCCGACTTGGCGAGCGACTCCCTGAGCTGCTTGACGATCGGATGCATCTCCTGGTCCTTGGTCTCGTCCTCCGAGCGGCCGAGACTGTCGACGAGGCCGGTGACCCAGCCCTTACCGAGGTACTGCACGCCGTTCGGTGCATAGAGCGCCATCGACATCCACACCGCGACGCCGGCGAAGCCGAGGCCCATGACCGTGGTGCGCGCCAGGACTCCGGGCACCGCGAAGCCGACGATACACACCCCGATCATCGAGAACAGGAAGGGCGACAAGAGCTTCTCCACCGGACCGCCCGAGGCGATCGGGTACATGCCGACGAAGTGGTTGATGGTGTCCATCTCGTGGACGCAGTCGAGCGCTTCCTTCTCGAGCACCTCTTTCGATTCGCGCATCTGGCAGCCGTTGGCCACCCGGTCGACGTGGAAGTGGATCTTCACGCCGTCGGGAAAGGCGTGCTCGGGATAGTTCGGCGCCTTCAGCGACACCCACCAGGCGGGCTGGAAGTAGGACGCGCCCAGCGCCAACAGGGCCACCAGACACAGAACGCGGAACAGGATGCCGGCCATGCCGGAACCGGACTTGGCGGTCGGCTGGGCCGAAGGAGTGGACGTCATCGGTCGTATCCCCTGCATGGCGGCGGCGTCGAACGCCGCGCGCACGAAATCTTCGATCGGAAATCCATATTCCATGCGGCGCGGTCGTGCTCCTTGAAATGAGGCAAGTGAGACCTGCATTCCCGGCACGGCCGACGGGCGGAAAACGACGAGAGCCGCACGGACGCGACACGCGTGGCGGCTCTCGTACCGGATCGCCGAGGGGAGGTCGCAACCTCCCCTCGAAGCACGATCACTGGAAGTCCGGGTTCTTCCAACCCTTCGGCGCGACCAGATCCGCCGAGGGCTTCAACCGCGACACGTAGTCGAGCACCGCGAGCGTATCGCGATCGGAGAAGTTCTTGATCTGCTCGACCATCTCCGGATTGGAGTTGCGGCGCTTGCCCTCCTTGATCCACTTGTACTGACGCACGAGGTACTCGTAGTGCTGCGCCTGGATACGGGGATAGTACTTTTCGGCGTTGCCCTCGCCGGCTTCGCCGTGGCAGCGCACACAGTTGTCGGCGTAGAGCTTCTTGCCCAGTTCGAGGTCGTCGCCCTTGCCGACGCCGTTCTCCGGATTCATCTTCAGCCCGGCGATGTACTCCGACACGTCGGCGATCGCCTGAGTGCCGCCGATCTCGGACGGCAGCGCGAACGGATACATGGTCGGATTGTCGCGGTGACCGTCGCGGATGTCGGCGAGCTGCTTGATGATGACGGTGCGATGTTGACCGGCGAGCTGCGGGAAGGTGCCGTCGGTCAGACCCCAGCCTTCCGGCATGTGGCAGGCGGAGCAGACTTCGTAGACGTCCTTGCCGTTCGCCTTGTTGGGCGCGAGATGCAGCGCCTCTTCACGCTCGCCGCCCTGGCTCATCCATTCCTTCTTCTGCTTGTTGGCTTCGAAGGTGGCACTGTCGACCGCCGCGGGACCGGCCGCATAGGCAACGCCGGCGACCAGAAGGACCGCGGCGGCGACGCTGGAGGAGAGGAACTTCTTCATATGATGTCTCCGGTTTCTTCCGTCCGTGGCGTCACTTGGCCGGACGCTCGATCTGGGACAGGTAATCTGAGATCGCTGCGATCTTCGTGTCGTCGAGCTTCTTGGCGAAGGGCAGCATCGTCGCCACCTTACCGTTCTTGCGGATGCCGTCCCTGATTTCCGTCATCTGCAACACGAGATAATCGCGCTTCATACCGCCGATGATCGGGTAGCTGGCCAGCGGCTTCAGGCCGTCGGCGCCGTGACAGGTGGTGCAGCCGCCCTTGGCATAGGCGTCCTTGCCTGCCGCCCGGCGGGCGTCGTCGATCGGCGGATCGAGCGGTTTCACCTTCGCCGGTTCCGCCTTGGCGAGGTAGTCGGCGATCGCCGCGCGCTCCTCGGCGTTCACCAGATGCATGATGTCCTTCATGCCCTGGGTGCGCGGATAGCCGCGATCGTCGTTGCCGGAAATGCGCTTGCCGTCGGCGATGTCGTTCATCTGCGCCAGCAGGTATTTCGCGTCCTGAGCGGCGATGTTGGGGAACACCTGGATCGCTCGGGCGCCGTTGCGGCCATGACAGGCGACGCAGGTCTTGGAGGCGAACAACGCCTTACCGTCGGGCGCTGCGGTCTGGGCCGCGGCAGAGGCGGTGGAGATCAGCAAGGCGGCGACGAGGCCGGTTGCGATTCGAAGCATGACGGTCTTCCTCTGGCTGCTCGCGCATTCCACGAGCCGGGGTCGTCGATCGCGCCGCCGTCGCCGGGTGGCGTTCGGTGGACACGGTTGAGTCGTCGGTCGATATCGCCCTGATTCGCGTCTTTTTCGTTTCGTCTCGACGTCCCGGACGTCCGGGAACGGCGAGAGGGCGGTGAACCGCCCCCTCGGATCTCGTGGGAGACCCCACCGGCCGAGCCGGCGGGGTCTCCGGATGGAATTCACTTGGCGATCACCTTGGCGCCGTTCTCTTCCAGGTAGGTCTTGACGCGCAGACCGATGTCCGCGGCCTTGACCTGATACTGCCACCACTGGTTCGCCCACAGGGTTCCCTGCTGCCAGTCCTGCTTGGCCGCGGCCGCGTCGGTCTTGTCCTTGGCGTCCTTGGCGAAGTTCAGCTGGTCGACGGCGTCCTCGACGAGGGCGACGACGGTCGGGAAGTCCTTGTAGTTGGTCGACATGATGAACTTGACCACCGAGTCGATGACCGCCTGGGTATCGAGGTTGGTCTTGTACTGCTTGTCGAAGTCCGCCTTGGTGTAGGCGACCGCGTCCTTGACCGCCGCCGGGGTGGCGTCCGCCATGCCCTTCGGCTTGACCAGCAGGTAGCCTTCCATCTCCAGATGGAGCGCCGAGCAGAACTCGGTGCAATAGTAGGAGAACACACCCGGACGATCGGCCTTGAAGCTCACCGACGCGGTCTTGCCCGGCTCGAGGCTGAGGTTGCCCGAATAGGTGTCGACGGTGAAGCCGTGGGTCTCGTCCTCGGCGCGCTCCGCGTTGGTGATGTGGAAGGTGACCTGGTCGCCTTCGTTGGCTTCGACGATTTCCGGCGTGAAGTGCGAGCGGATCGCCGTGCCGTAGACCGTGACCTTGCCCGGTTCACGCACGATCTTCTCCGAGCCCGGACGCACCGCGGCCGGATGAGCCTCGCCGGTCCGGCTGTCGGTGCCGTACTTGTAGCGCACCAGCGGCTTCAGCTTCTCGGCCGCGATCGAGGTCGCATAGTGCGGCTCGCCCAGCGGGATCGGCATGTCGTAGAGCAGTTCCATCTTGTCGCCGGTGATGTCGATCAGCTGATGGTTCTGCGGATGCAGCGGACCGACCGGGTTGAAGCGATCGATCGACAGCTTGTTCAGGGCGACGAGGTACTTGCCGCCCGGCGCCATGGACTCGCCTTCCATCGCCATCAGATGGCCGATGTTGTAGTGCACCGAGATCTTGTCGAGCACCTTGCCTTCGCAATAGTCGTACTTGGCGACCTGGCTGTCGACGTAGAGCGAGGTGTAGGCGATGCAGGGCTTCGAGTCGAACTGCGTGTGCAGCGGGCCGAGGCCGAGCTGAACCTGCTTGTGTACGACTTCCTTCATGTCGAGGATCGGGATCCCGTACGGATCCTTGGAGGCGAACTTCTTGGCGTCGATCGTCGCCTTGATCTTCTCCCACGAATAGACGGTGACGTTGGTGTCGAGCTTGCCACCGACGATGATGTACTTGCCGTCCGGGGTGACGTCGGCGCCGTGCGGCGACTTCGGCTCGGCGATCAGGAAGAGGATGCCCTCTTCGACGGCGGTCTTCATCGACAGCACGTCGTGGCCGTTGATCTTGCCGGCCTTACCGGCCGCGACCAGTTCCGCCGCCTTCTTCCAGTTGATGACGTGCAGATAGTCGGCGTCGTTGGCCGAGCAACCCGCCTCGAACGGCGGCTTGCCCTGCTCGATGCCGCCGACGTAACGCTCGGCGCAGAACGAGTTGGTGAACGACCAGCCGTCCGACGGACCCTTACCGGCGTCCGACAGGTCCTGGGTGTAGGGCGGCAGTTCGATCGAGAACGACTTGGATTCGTCGATGCGGCCCTTGGCGCGATCGAACTTCCAATAGGTCATCGCACCGCGATACTTCTCGTTGAATTCCGAGAGCGGCGCGTAGACGCGGCCGAGCGGCGCCGGATACTGCGCCGCTTCGAGCACGTATTCGGAGTTCGGCGTGACGAAGGTGCCGCCGTGCTCGGACTGCAGGATCGGATTGACGACGATCTGCTGGGTCTCGAAGTCGTGCAGCGAGACGACCGCGACGCGCGGATTCGCCTTGTCGTTGATGAACAGATATTCGCCGTCGAGCTTGCCGTTCGTCTCGGTGATCGCCGGATGGTGGGTGTCGCCCCAGGTGATCTCGCGACCGTCGATCCAGCCCTGCTTGAGGACCTTCTTCGATTCCTCGTCGTAGCCGAAGCCCTGCCACGGCTCGGGCGTGAACACCGAGATGTACTTCAGGATGCGCATCGACGGCACGCCGTAGACGATGATCTGGCCGGCCTGACCGCCGGACGAGAAGACCACGAATTCGTCGCGTTTGCCGGTCGGCGTATAGGTCTTGGCGGCCGCCAGCAGATCCTTCTGACTGAGGCCACGGCGTTTCATCACGTCATCGAGGTTCTCCGCCCAGGCCGCGCCGCCCAGACCCGCGAGCACACCCAACGCGACGGTCGTCTTCAGAAACGATCTCATGATCGCACTCCTGCTCTGTTCGATCCCTGATCTTCCGCCACTTTCGTGCCTCGTCGCTCGCTACCGCGGCTCCCGACCGTCCCGGTTCGACGGCAAAGAACACCCCTACGCGGTCGGCGAACGCCGATACCGACGAAACGTTGCGTTTCGATCGCGAAATCTGCTCGGTTCTCGGGTCGGGTCCGCCGGCCGTGCCCGCCATCGCTCATGGATGACCCGGACACGGGAGAGGAGATCCGTCCGACCTCCCGGCTCGCCGTCACCGACGACGAGTCACGTCCCTTTCCGCGCCGGACACTGACACATGGGGACAACGGATCCTTGATCCCCGTCAAGCAGAGACGGGGCCGCGACATTTCATACGGATCGAGATGCGTCGTCCGGCTCCGCGTCTCACCCCTGGATGGTGGCGGAGGCGACACGCCCGGGGCAGGAGAACCGGGGAGGTCGCCTCGACGCACACCGTCGACGGGTGGTCGGAGCAGTCCGACGGACGAGGTGCGAATGGAGGCTTTCGGGAACCGGCCGACGCCACTCTCGCGGTCTCGCCCGATCGCGCGACCGCTCGGCGGCGGCCACGACGCTTTCGGGAAGATCAGAGGGTGGGCGGGCCGCGCGGCCGATTACCGCCGCAACGCCGCACGCACGTGGTCGAGACCGACCGGCGTACCCGCGCCCGACGGCGGACGATACGCCGCGGCGCGACGTACGGCGGCTCGCTCGGCGGCAACGTCGACGCATCGAGACAGAGGCTCAGATCGCAGCAGGCGTGGCTGCCGTCGGCGAGATCGGCAGGGTCCGACGTGGGCGTCGCGGTGCGACCGGCGAAGCCCATGGCGAAGCAGAGTTCATCGTCGCCCGAGACGAGCGCCAGCGCATGAGCCCGCGCCACCCCGACCATGAACACGACGGCGAAGACGACCGCACCGACGCCGGAGAACCGGCGCAGCGTGGCGAGCCAGCCGCTTCGTGTCCGTCGAGCCCTCAAGGCCGAACCCTCGTGCTCATCACTCGTGGTGCGCTCAAGCGTCCACGCGAGACCGATCCGCGCGTCGCGGATCTCCTCGATGGAAAACGAGATCACATTTCAGGTCGACGCTCCTTGATCTCGGACAAGCCGGCTGCGACGCCGCATCGCGACCAACGCCAGCGCCGAGGCGTTCATCACGAAGACGTGGACCGTCGCCGCCACCGCGATGTCGGGTCGCCCGAGGATGCCGATCGCCACCGTCAACGCCAGGGCGATGTTGCGCAGGCCCCCGGAGATCGACAGCGCCACGAGCCCGGGCGCCTTCACCCCGACGGCCTTGCCGAGTGCCGCGGCCACCGCCATCGCCGCCAGATTGAGCAGGATGTCGGCCAGACCGACGACCTTCCACGACGTGACGAGCGCCGACCATTGCGAAGCGATGGCGGTGACGACGATGACGAGGAAGACCAGGAAGGAAGCGCGCCGCAGGATCGGCCGCGCCCGGGCGACCGCTTCGGCGTGCCGTTCGGCCACCGCGATCCCGATGACCAGCGGCACCACGGTGGTGACGAAGACCGCGCCGATCGTCGGCCCGAGCGGCAGCGACAGCGCCACGCTGTCGCCGGCGAAGAGGTGGAAGGCGAGGCCGACGACGATCGGCACGGTGAGCGGCGCGGCGAGACTGCCGAGCACCGTGACGGTGACGCACAGCGCCACGTCACCCGCCGCCATCAGGGTCACGAAGTTGGCCGTCACCCCGCCCGGCGCCGCCGCCACGAGAACGACACCGACGGCATGGGCCGCCGGCAGCCCGAGGAGATGGGCGACGGCGATGGCGATGAGCGGCAACCCGACGATCTGCGAAACCAACCCGGCAGCGACCCCGAGCGGCGCATGGGCGAGCGCCCGGAAGTCCGCGATCCGCGTCTCGAGCCCCACGCACAACATCAGGAAGGCGAGGCCGAGAGGTATGATCAGGGTCAAGATGGCGTCTCCTCGTCGCGGTGTCGGGGCCCATCGGAGACCGGAACCGTGACGCCCGCCTGATCATCGGTCAAGCTGGCGCGATCGAACGAGGACCGCACGGGAATAGCCGGCTCACAACCGCGTATCGATCGTTTCCTTCAGTGCAACCAGATCTCGCGCGAAGAGACGAATCCCCTCTGCGAGCTTCTCACTCGCCATCGCGTCTTGGTTCATCCGCCAGCGGAAGCTCTTTTCGTCGAGCACGATACGTGACGGAGCCTCGCCGTCCTGCGCGATCAGCCGTCGTTCGAGCGGCCCTTCCGCCGCGGCGAGTTCGTCGAGCAACTGCGGCGAGATCGTCAGCCGGTCGCAGCCCGCCAGTTCCTCGATCTCTCCGACGTTGCGGAACGACGCCCCCATCACCACGGTGGAGACGCCGTGCGCCTTGAAGTAGCGCCAGATCGCGGCGACCGACCGCACGCCCGGATCTTCCGCCGCCGTGTAGCTCTTTCCCGTCGCCTTCACCCACCAGTCGAGGATGCGCCCGACGAAGGGTGAGATCAGGAAGGCGCCGGCATCCGCCGCGGCGACCGCTTGGGTCACCGAGAAGATCAACGTCAGATTGCAGTCGATCCCCTCGCGCTGGAGGATCTCGGCGGCGCGGACCCCTTCCCAGGTCGCGGCGATCTTGATCAGGATGCGCTCGCGCGGGATGCCGCGAGCCGCATAGGCGGCGACGATCGATCGCGCCTTGGCCACCGTCGCGACCGTGTCGAAGGAGAGGTCGGCGTCGACCTCCGTCGATACCCGCCCGGGCACGAGCTCGCAGAGCCGCGCGCCGACTTCGACCGCCAGTCGATCGGCGATCGCCTCGATCACCTTCCCCCGCTCCCCCGAAAGCGTCCGTCCCCAGGCGAGGCTCGCCTCGACCAGATCGGTGAAATGCGGCAGCGCGATCGCCTTCGCCACCAGCGTCGGATTGGTGGTGCAATCCACCGGCCGCAGACGCCGCACCGCTTCGAAGTCGCCGGTATCGGCGACGATCGTCGTCATCGTCCGCAGTTGCTCGAGTTTCGACAGCGCCATGATCGCCCTCCACCGACGACGCCGTGCCCGTTCCCATCGGCGCGCGTCGTCTCACCGAAGGCAATAGACCCGGGCGGGCGGGCGCGACATCCGGTCTTTCGCGACGCCCGTGGAACCCCGGATCCCCGATCGTCCGCCGCCGCCGGTCGCCGAAGTCGGACGGCCGCTCCCGAATCGTCGTAACCTCGGGGCAAAATCGAGACGTCGGTCGCCCGACGTCTCGCGAAAACGCGCCGGGAGGAGACACCGATGACCGATCCGCAGCACGCCTCTGTCGCCCGTTATCCCGTTCCCGATCCGAGTTCCTGGCCCGACGACATCCGCGAACGCATCGTCGCGGTCCAGGAGAAGTCGGGGTTCGTCCCCAACGTCTTCCTGCTCCTCGCCCGCCGGCCGGACGAATTCCGCGCCTTCTTCGCCTATCACGACGCGCTGATGGAGAAGCCCGGCGCCCTGACCAAGGCCGAACGCGAGATGATCGTCGTCGCCACCTCCGGCGCCAACCATTGCCAATACTGTGTCGTCGCCCACGGCGGCATCCTGCGCGTCCGCGCCAAGAATCCGCTGGTCGCCGATCAGGTCGCGATCAACCATCGCAAGGCCGACATCACCGACCGTCAGAAGGCGATGCTCGATTTCGCCCTGGCCGTGACCACCCGCTCCCACGAGATCGGCGCCGACGACCTCGACCGGCTGAAGGCACACGGCTTCACCGACGAGGACGCCTGGGACATCACCGCCATCTCCGCCTTCTTCGGCCTGTCGAACCGCCTCGCCAACGTCACCGACCTGCGCCCCAACCGCGAATTCTTCGATCTCGGCCGCTGAGCCGAGCGAGGCGCGTTCAGATTTCGGCCGTCTCGCGCATCACGCGGCGAAACTCGCCCGCCACCCGTTCCCGCATCGTGTGGCGGCCGCCGCTCACCACCTGTCGCCCGGCGACCCACACGTCGCGGACCGGGTTCGTCGCCGCGGCGAAGATCCAGGCGTCGAGCACGGTATCGTCGTGGCGACCGGCGAGGGCGGGGTGATCGGCGTCGAGAACGACGAGATCGGCCGGCGCGCCGACCGTGATCCCATGGGTCTGCCGCCCGAGCGCCTGCGCCCCGCCGACGACCGCCGTGTCGAACAGGGTCCGTCCGGTGGATCGCGGCGGATCGACGAGGCGGTTGCGCGCCCGGTCGACGAGACGCTGCGACTGCTCGAGCAGGCGCAACTCCTGCGCCAGTGAGATCAGCACGTTGGAATCGCTGCCGACCCCCCAGAGCCCGCCGGCCCGTCGGTAGGCGACCGCCGGGAAGATGCCGTCGCCGAGATCGGCCTCGGTGATCGGGCAGAGCCCGGCCACCGCCCCCGATCGCGCCATCCGCTCGATCTCGCCGGCCGTGACGTGGGTGGCGTGGACCAGACACCATCGGGCATCGATTTCCGCGAGGTCGAAGAGCCGATCGACCGGCCGAGCGCCGGTGGCAGCGAGGCAATCCTCGACCTCGGCCACCTGCTCGGCGATGTGGATGTGGATCGGCCCGTCACCGTGACGGCGCACGAGTTCGGCGAGTTCGCCGCCGTTCACCGCCCGCAGCGAGTGCGGCGCGATGCCGATGCGGCCTTCCGGCAAAGCCGCGACCATTCGCCCGGCGCACTCGTGGAGGCGCGAGAAGAGATCGAGGTCGCAGGCGAAACGGCGTTGGCCGTCGCCGATCCGCCGATCGCCGAAGCCGCCGTGGGCGTAGAACACCGGCAGCAGCGTCAAGCCGATCCCGGTTCCGGCTGCTGCGGCGGCGACCGCACCGGCCATTTCCGCCGGGTCGTCGTAGGGCCGACCGTCGGGCGCGTGATGGACGTAGTGGAATTCGGCGACGCCGGCGAAACCGCTCTCCAGCATCTCGATCTGCGCCTGCGCCGCGATCACCCGCAGCCGCTCCGGCGTCATCGCGGCGGCGAAGCGATACATCGCCTCGCGCCACGTCCAGAAATGGTCCTCCGCACCCGCGCCGCGCCGTTCCGTGAGGCCGGCGAAACCGCGCTGAAAAGCATGGCTGTGAAGGTTGCCGACCCCCGGGACCGCGACGCCCGGAATGCGCCGCACCGCCGCTGGCGTCGCCGCACCGACCTCCGGCGCCACCGTGGTGATGCGCCCGCCCGACCAGCCGATCAGGACGTCTCCGCGCCACCCCTCGGGGGTCAGGACCCGTTCGAAGATCGCTGCATCCATCTCGGCTCGGCCCTCTCGTACGGCTTTTATGTATAGACATATTGACAGCCCGTCGGAGTTCGCACAAGGTCCGTTCCATCGAATTCGATCCTCCGTACGTGCCGGAGACCCCGTCGCATGACCTTCGCCGTCGACACCTTGTGGACCGACGCCCGCCTCGCCACCCTGGCGGCGGGACGGCCGGGCGTCGGCCGTATCGACGACGGCGCGGTGGCGGCGAAGGACGGTCGGATCGCCTGGGTCGGCCCGCGCCGCGATCTGCCCGGTGACATCGTCGCCGGCGAAGTGGTGCGCTGCGATGGGCGCTGGATCACCCCCGGCCTGATCGATTGCCACACCCATCTCGTCCACGCCGGCAATCGCGCCGGCGAGTTCGAGGCGCGTCTCGCCGGCGCGACCTACGCCGACATCGCCGCCGCCGGCGGCGGCATCGCCGCCACGGTCCGCGCCACCCGCGCGGCTCATGTCGACGAGCTGGTGCGAGCGAGCCTGCCGCGTCTCGACCGGCTGATCGCCGACGGCGTCACCACGGTCGAGATCAAGTCGGGTTACGGCCTCGACCTCGCCTCCGAACGCCGCATGCTCGCTGCCGCCCGCCGCCTCGGCGTCGACCGCGACATCGCCGTCGTCACCACTTTCCTCGGCGCTCACGCCCTGCCGCCCGAAGCGAACGGCGATCGCGACGCCCACATCGATGCCGTCCTCGCCATGCTGCCGGTGCTCGCCGGCGAGGGTCTGGTCGACGCCGCCGACGCCTTCTGCGAGGAAATCGCCTTCTCGCCCGATCAAGTGGCACGGGTCTTCGCCGCGGCACGCGATCTCGGCCTGCCGGTGAAGCTCCACGCCGATCAGCTGTCGAACCTCGGCGGCGCGGCGCTCGCCGCCGGTTTCACGGCGCTTTCGGCCGACCATCTCGAATGGACCGACGAGGCCGGTGTCGCGGCGATGGCGCGAGCCGGCACCGTGGCGGTGCTGCTGCCCGGCGCCTTCCACATGCTGCGCGAAACGCGCCTGCCGCCGATCGACGCCTTCCGCGCCCACGGTATGGCGATGGCGGTCTCGACCGACTGCAACCCCGGCACCTCGCCGATGACCTCGCTGCTGCTGGCGATGAATTTCGCCGCGGTGCGCTTCGGCCTCACCGTCGACGAGTGCCTCGCCGGCGTCACCCGCAATGCCGCCCGGGCGCTGGGGCGCGAGGCCGAGATCGGCACGCTCGAGGTCGCCAAGGCCTGCGATCTGGCGATCTGGTCGGTCCAGACCCTCGCCGAACTCGTCGAAGGCCTCGGCGCCCAGCCCCTCCACGCCCGCATTCGCAACGGACGGACCGCATGACCGTGATCCTCACCCCCGGTGACACCCCTCTCGCCCATTGGCGCGCCATCGCCCGCGGCGCTTCGGTCCGCCTCGATCCGAGCGCCGAGGCGGCCATCGCCGCCGGTGCCGCGGCCGTCGCCGCCATCGTCGCGAAGGGGGCGCCGGTCTACGGCATCAACACCGGCTTCGGCAAACTCGCCTCGGTCCGCATCGACGACGCCGACCTCGAGAAGCTGCAGCACAATCTCGTCGTCTCTCACGCCTCCGGTGTCGGCGAACCGCTCGATCCGGCGATCGTCCGGCTGATGATGGCTCTGAAGCTCGCCAACCTCGGCCAGGGCGCCTCGGGCGTGCGCGTCGCCACCGCCCGCCTCCTCGAGGCGATGCTGGCCCGCGACGTCGTCCCGCTCGTCCCGGCGCAGGGTTCGGTCGGCGCCTCCGGCGATCTCGCGCCGCTCTCCCACATGACCACGACGATGATCGGCGTCGGCGAGGCCTTCTTCCGCGGCGAGCGCATGAGCGCCGCCGCAGCGCTGGCGCGCGCCGGCCTCGCACCGGTCGTCCTCGGCGCCAAGGAAGGTCTGGCGCTGCTCAACGGCACCCAGTTCTCCACCGCCAACGCGCTTCACGCCCTCTTCGCCACCGAGCGGCTGTTCCGCACCGCGCTCGTCGCCGGTGCCCTCACCACCGACGCCGCCAAGGGTTCGGACGGGCCGTTCGATCCGCGTATCCAGCGCCTGCGCCGCCATCCCGGCCAGATCGAGACCGCCTCGGCCCTGCGCGAGCTGATGGCCGGCAGCGCCATCCGTGCCAGCCACAGCCGCGACGACGACCGCATCCAGGACCCCTACTGCCTGCGCTGCCAGCCGCAGGTGATGGGCGCCGCCCTCGACATCCTGCGCTCGGTCGCCGCCACCCTCGCCCGCGAGGCCGACGGCGTCACCGACAACCCGCTGATCTTCCACGAGGAGGGTGCCGAGCCGGAAGCGATCTCCGGCGGCAATTTCCACGCCGAACCTGTCGCCTTCGCCGCCGACATCACCGCGCTGGCGTTGTGCGAGATCGGCTCGATCGCCGAGCGGCGGATCTCGCTGCTGGTCGACCCGTCGCTCTCCCGCCTGCCGGCCTTCCTGACGCCGCGCCCCGGGCTCAACTCCGGCTTCATGATTCCGCAGGTGACCGCCGCCGCGCTCGTCTCCGAGAACAAGCAGATGGCCCATCCGGCGAGCGTCGATTCGATCCCGACCTCCGCCAATCAGGAGGACCACGTCTCGATGGCGGCGCACGGCGCCTACCGCCTCCATCGCATGGTGCGCAACGTCGCCCACGTGGCGGCGATCGAACTCCTCGCCGCGGCGCAGGGTTGTGACTTCCACGCACCGCTCGCGTCGAGCCCGGCGCTGGAGCGGGTGCGCGCGGCGATCCGCGCCCGTGTGCCGGCACTCGACGACGATCGCTTCTTCGCCCCCGACATCGCGGCGGTGGCCGACATGATCCTCGCCGGCGAGATCGAGGCGGCGGTGGCGCCGGTCGCGCTGCCCGATCTGGAGGGGACGGCATGAACGGCCCCGACGTCCTCCGCGTCGTGCGCGGTGACGCACCGCTGATCCTGAGCTTCCCGCACACCGGCACCGATCTCGTCGGTCTCGACGATCGCTTCGTCTCACCCTGGCTCGCCCGTCGCGACACCGATTGGCACGTCGAACATCTCTACGATTTCGCCCGTGGGCTCGGTGCCACCTTCGTGCGCTCGACCGTTTCGCGTTCGGTGATCGATCTCAATCGGGACCCCTCCGGCGCCTCGCTCTATCCCGGGCAGGCGACCACCGGTCTCTGCCCGTGCGAAACATTCGACGGCGAAGAACTCCATCGCCCGGGCTGCGAACCCGGCGCCGGCGAGGTCGCCGAACGTCGCGACCACTGGTTCGTACCCTTCCACGACACCCTCGCCGCCGAGATCGCCCGGCTCCGGGCGATCCATTCCCGCGTGGTGGTCTACGACTGCCACTCCATCCGCTCGGCGATTCCCCGCCTCTTCGACGGACGACTGCCGCAGTTCGCCATCGGCACCAACTCGGGCGCCGCCTGCGATCCGGCGCTCGTCGCGGCGATCGCCGCGCCCTGTGCGACGAGCAGTCTCGGCCATGTCGTCGACGGTCGCTTCAAGGGCGGCTGGATCACCCGCCGTTACGGCCGTCCGGAGACCGGCATCCATGCCGTCCAGATGGAACTGGCCATGCGCGGCTATCTGCACGAACCGGCGAAGATCGACGAGACCAACTGGCCACCGGCCTGGGATCCTGACTCCGCCGCCCCGCTCGCCGCCGTGCTGAAGACCACGCTCGAGGGCGCGCTGGCCTTCGCGGCGGGGTGAGGCGCGAAGCCGGCAACCGCCGCCGGCGCAGTTGCCCCCTCCCTGTCCCTCCCCCTCGAGGGGGGAGGGGACGCAGGAGGCGAGGTCTCGGTTCCCAGCTCCGGCTCCGGCCGGAGGGAAGCGGGGACTCAGGCGGGGAGGTCTACGTCTTCATCGGCTCGCGCTTCGGAGCGGGCACCGCCCGAGAGGGGCGATCGCGAGATCCACGACCATTCCCTCCCCCCTCGAGGGGGAGGGCCAGGGAGGGGGGCTGGACGTTTCCGCCCACCGCAGCTCTCCGAAATCACGACGACACGAACTCACCCGAGGAACCGCCCCATGACCCGCATCGACAACGACCGTATCGTTCGCGCCCCGCGCGGTGCGGAGATCACCGCGCAGAGCTGGCTCACCGAGGCCGCCATGCGCATGTTGATGAACAACCTCGACCCGGACGTCGCCGAGCGGCCGTCCGAGTTGGTGGTCTACGGCGGCATCGGCCGGGCGGCGCGCGACTGGGAGAGCTTCGACCGCATCGTCGCCACCCTGAAGCGGCTGAAGGACGACGAGACCCTGGTGGTCCAGTCGGGCAAGCCGGTCGGCGTCTTCCGCACCCATGCCGACGCGCCGCGCGTCCTCATCGCCAATTCCAACCTCGTCCCCCATTGGGCCACTTGGGAGAAGTTCCACGAGCTCGATCGCAAGGGGCTGATGATGTACGGCCAGATGACCGCCGGGTCGTGGATCTACATCGGCAGCCAGGGCATCGTGCAGGGCACCTACGAAACCTTCGTCGAGGCGGGACGCCGCCACTACGACGGCTCGTGGAAGGGCAGATGGATTCTCACCGGCGGTCTCGGCGGCATGGGCGGCGCCCAGCCACTCGCCGCCACCATGGCCGGCGCGTCCTGTCTCGCGATCGAATGCCGGCCGTCGAGCATCGATTTCCGGCTCCGCACCGGCTACCTCGACGCCCGCGCCGACACCCTCGACGAGGGCGTAGCGATGATCGAAGCGTCACTGAAGGACGGCCGTCCGATCTCCGTCGGCCTCCTCGGCAACTGCGCCGAGATCCTGCCGGAGATGCGTCGCTGCGGCATCCGCCCCGATCTCGTTACCGACCAGACCTCGGCCCACGATCCGATCAACGGCTACCTGCCGGCCGGCTGGACGCTGGCCGAGTGGGAGACCGAGCGCGAGAGCGATCCGAAGTCGGTGGAGAAGGCAGCCCGCGCCTCGATGGCCACCCACGTGAAGGCGATGTTGGAGTGGTGGCACGACGGCGTGCCGGTGACCGACTACGGCAACAACATCCGCCAGATGGCGCTGGAAGAGGGCGTCGCGCAAGCCTTCGACTTCCCCGGCTTCGTGCCGGCCTATATCCGCCCGTTGTTCTGCCGCGGCATCGGCCCGTTCCGCTGGGCGGCGCTGTCCGGCGACCCGGAGGACATCGCCAAGACCGACGCCAAGGTGAAAGAGTTGATCCCGAACGATCCGCACCTCCACACCTGGCTCGACATGGCGGCCGAGCGCATTCACTTCCAGGGCCTGCCGGCGCGCATCTGTTGGGTCGGCCTCGGTGATCGCCATCGTCTCGGCCTCGCCTTCAACGAGATGGTGGCGAAAGGCGAACTGAAGGCGCCGATCGTCATCGGCCGCGATCATCTCGATTCGGGCTCGGTCGCCTCGCCCAACCGCGAGACCGAAGCGATGTTGGACGGCTCCGACGCCGTCTCCGACTGGCCGCTCCTCAACGCCCTCCTCAACTGCGCCTCGGGCGCCACCTGGGTGTCGCTCCACCACGGCGGCGGCGTCGGCATGGGCTTCTCGCAGCACGCCGGTATGGTCATCGTCGCCGACGGTACCGACGCGGCGGCGCAACGGCTCACGCGCGTCCTGTGGAACGACCCGGCGACCGGAGTCATGCGCCATGCCGATGCCGGCTACGACATCGCCCGCGACTGGGCGGAGAAGCAGGGCCTCGACCTGCCGGGTATTCTCGGCTGAGCGGCGGCGCCACCGCGGCCGCGCCACCGCCGCTTCGGCGCCTCACGGCCCACCATCCCGTCGCGAGGTCCCGCCCCCCTTGTGAGATGCGACCATCTCATGCGTAGACATATCGGGCCGACGGCGGTACCTGCGCGGATGTGGCCCGCGGCCCGGGAACGACGTCGGACCCACAGAGGCCGGGTGGGTCGGCACCGTCGGCCTCCGGGATGACGGGCGGCGGAGAGTCCGGATCGCGCACTGATACCGCGGGGAACGATGAGCGACCTCGAAGACCTCGATGGCCAGGGGCCGCTGTGGCAACAGATCCGGCGGGCGCTGATCCGGCCGATGAACGACGGCACCTGGCCGCCCGGCACCAAGATCCCGAAGGAGATCGAGATCATGGAGCGCTACGGTGCCGCGCGCATGACCGTACACCGAGCACTGAGGGACCTCGCCGCCGAGGGGCGGATCACCCGCAAGCGCCGCGCCGGAACCGTGGTCGCCGAACGCCCGCCGGAACGGCCCCTGCTCGAGATCTGGGACATCGGCGCCGAAGTCGAACGGCTCGGCGGCGCCTATTCCTTCGAGATCCTCGCCAGCGAGACGCTCGACGCCGACGACCCGCGCGCCGCCGGCCTCGGCCTCGACGAACCGACGCCGGTATTGCGCCTGTTGGTGCGCCACTTTTCGGACGGCTCGGCGCTGCAGATCGAAGAACGGCTCATCAATCTCACCGCCGTCCCTGCTGCCGCGAACACCTCCTTCGCCGGCGAAGCTCCCGGCGCTTGGCTCGTCCGCACCGTGCCGTGGAGCGAAGCCGAGCATGTCGTCTCCGCCGAAGAGGCGAGCCGGGAGACCGCCCGATTGCTGTCGATCCGGACCGGAACCGCCTGTCTGGTGGTCGAGCGCCGCACCTGGAACGACGGCGAGCCGATCACCTGGGCCCGCCTCGTCCACCCCGGCGACAAGCGCCGCCTCGTCGGCCGCTTCCGATCGGAGAGCACGTCACGAGCCGGCATCGCCCCCGGCGCGGGGTGACAACGCGACTTACCAATAAAAAGCAGGTGCCGCAGGAGCTTCCACTTGCAACGAGGATATCTTCTCCGGCGTCAAAATGTCTCGCCACCGCTGTATCCCCAATTCGGCGGCTATTTCGCTCTCCCCGAAAGGCGCATTCGCTGTCATCGCATCTCGAACAGCTCCTGATGGAATCGGGTGGCGGGGATACCCATTCGATGGAACCCATCCTTCAGCGCGGTCGCCAATGCGGCCGGCCCGCAGAACCAGATATCGGCCTCGGCCAGTTGCGGTACGGCTTGCAGGAGATGCTCGACGGTCAGAAAGCCAGCGCTGTCGCTGTAGTGCAGGTGCAGTTTGACGCCGGCCGTCTTCGCATCATGACTCAGCAGATCGTCACCAAGCGGATAAGGGGCGGGTGTCGAAAAGAAGAAGTCGACCGGGCGACCGTCCGTCTCATGGCCCAGATGCTGCATGCGCGCGATGAAGGGCGTGACGCCCACGCCGCCGCCGATCCAGACCTGCCGCGGCGCATCGCCGCCAAAATCAAACCTTCCCCATGGTCCGTCGACCTTCACCGCATCGCCGACTTTCAGCCGGGCGCCAAGCCCGCTGGTGTAGTCGCCAAGCTCCTTGATGAGAAAGGAAATGCGTCCGTCGCCGCGCCAGGCGCTGGTGATCGTGAAAGGGTGCGGCTCGTGATCGGCCTCGACCGTCAGGAAGGCGAACTGTCCCGCCTGATGTCCCTTCCAGCGACTGTCGAGCTGCACCTCGACCTCAAGCGTCTTCACGGCGTCGTGGAAGACCAAGCCGACGATCTCGCCGATAGCTCGGTCATCCACCACGGCGAAGCTGTGCAGAAGACGAATGATACCGGCCACCACGCCCGCCACGACAATGACAGCCAGAACCGGCCCCAATGGGGTCAACCAGTAGCGGCTGTCGAGAAGCACCGCCGCGTGAAAGACCAGGATCAGATAGGTCGGCACGAACAGCCAGTGCGTTTTGAGGAACCAGCGATAGGGAAAGCGTTTGACCAGCGCCAGAATGCTCAGCACCAGCACGAGCTTCCACGCCTGGTCGCCGAAAGCCACCGCTAGACCATGCGGATCGGGCAGTAGCCCTTCCCAGTTTCCGCCGACCGACGCCCCTTCCGCATCACTGCCCCTGACGAGGCCATAGGCCTGCCAATGGACGGCAGCCACGATCAGATTAGCGATGCCCAGCCACTTGTGCAGGCGGAACATTTTATCCAGACCGCCCAGCCATGGTTCGACGATACGGGGCCGCCCCGCTAGGATGAGCGACAGCGCCATCAAAACGACAGCAAGGACGCCCGTACCTTGCATGATGGCATCGCCTACGCGGCGAGTCCCGGAGCCGCCCAGCCAGAGCGGCGCCTCGGCCGTGACCCAAAGGGCCAGCGTGACGAGCAGAATTCCGGCGAAGGACAGATAGATGCGCCTCAATTGCGGAACCTCCTATTCCATGACGCCATGACAGCACGACGGGCGATCAAACAATCCTAGAGCGGTTTCCGATCTGACGGAATCGCGAGGGCCTCAGAAATCAGCCGAGAGTTGTTTCAAGATGAATGGTGTCGCCCCGGGGAGTGGTGTAGGAGCGGGCGCCGGAAAGCGGCCATCGTCGATCTTCGCGTAGGGTTCGGGCGAAGCTGAACCCGACGAGGAAGATGACGATGACCGTCGACAGAATGACGCTGATCGATTCGAACCCCGGTCGAGCAGATTTGGGAGCACCTGCGCTCGAACGGGCTCTCCAACCGCGTCTTCGAAACCTACGCCGACATCGTCGACGCCGCCGGCGATGCTTGGCACACGCTCTTCGACAGTCCGGAGGTCGTCACCTCGATCGGAACGCGCGAGTGGACGCACATCGGTCAGAGATGACGGCCGATGGTATCAGGAGACCTGTGCGCGGATAGCCCTCGACGACCGTCTACTGA
>CALBKH010000080.1 GCA_937892955.1 uncultured Alphaproteobacteria bacterium | reverse complement strand
GGACGTCGCCCTCTCACGGCGAAAACAGGGGTTCGAGTCCCCTAGGGAGCGCCACTCTTTCCTCGATATCGGATCGTTTCGCGGGACACGCGGCCGAAGATGGCCGTCACTCCGCCCCATCGCCGTGCCTGCTCGGCTGCGCGACGCGCGGTGATCACCCGCGCCTTTCGAGACGTCCCCATCGGCCGGTTCGTCGCGACGAACGACGCGCGGGGCGTGCAGCACGGGACCCCGTGATCCGGGGTCGCCGACCACCGAGGATCACCGCGCGAACGACCCGTCGGGCCGGCCCGGCGACCGCCCCGTGACCGCGAGCCTCGACGATTGACAAGTCTTTCGATCGAACCACTTGATCGCGCTCTCGGGCGATGTGGCCCGGGTAGGGGGAGCCCACGGAGGCATCCCCCACAGAGGGGCTCGTCATGAAATTTCCCGGACTGGCAGCATTGGCCTTCGTCGCCGTCTTCACCTCGTCGTCCATCGTCGCGGCTCAGGAGGCGCGGCAGGATTTCGAACTCGTCAACGAGACCGGTTACGACATCTCCCACGTCTTCGTGTCGCCGACCAGGTCGGACGATTGGGAAGAAGATGTCCTCGGCAAGGACGTCCTGTCGGACGGCGACGAGTGGGAGATCCGCTTCTCGCGCGCGGCGAAGACCTGCAAATGGGATCTGAAGGTGGTCTACGCCGACGACGACTCGGCCGCCTATTGGCGGGCCATCGATCTGTGCAAGGTCGGCCGGATCACCATCCACTACGATCGCAAGTCGGACACGACGTCGGCCGAATTCGAGTGATCGCGAAGAAGCGGCCCCCACGGGCCGCTTCGTTCGCCCGATCCCGACGGCGACCGGTCGACCACCGCCGAGTGGCTCTCACTTCCCCGGCAGCTTCTCCAGCATCGTGCCGAGCGCGGCGTAGAAGAAATCCTCGCCGGGATAGCCGCGCAGGCGGCCGATCTCGCGGCCCTGATCGACGAGCACGAAGGTCGGCGTGATCCGGTCGGGCGAAACGAAGCGATAGTCCTCGGGGAACGGCTTCTCGTTGTCGATGCGCTTCAGGGGGGCCTGCTTCCCCTCGTCGGTCTTGTCGTAGGTCTTGCCCACCTCGCGCTCGAAGCGCGCGCAATAGGGACAGCCGGCCTTCTCCAGCACCACCAACTCGGCCGCGATCGCGGCGGCACCGCCGGCGAGCGGCACCATCGAGGCGGTGAGGGCGAAGAGGAGGGAGGCGAAGCGCGGCACCGACATGTCGGGTTCTCTGCGAAGATCCGACCCGACGACTACACGGTTGTGCCCGACCGGCGCGATCACGTTCGCGTCAGCACCTTGTGGCCCGCCGCCCCATCCGGCACACTACTTATCAGAAAAACAGAATATTCTCCGAGGGAACACCATGGGTTTCGAGGTCGGCCTCGGCAGCGCCTTCGTCGCCGGCCTTCTCGCCTTCGTCTCGCCCTGCATCCTGCCGATGGTGCCGATCTTCCTGTGCTACATCACCGGCCTCGGCGTCGCCGAACTCGAGGCGGAGGACGGCACGGTGAGCGCCCGCCGGATGCTGCCCCCTGCCCTCGCCTTCGTCGCCGGCTTCACCGCCGTCTTCGTCGCCCTCGGCGCCACGGCGTCGGGCATCGGCCGTCTGCTCAACGAGCACCTGGCGCTGGCCGGATCGATCGCCGGCGTCGTCACCATCGCCATGGGGCTGCACTTCCTCGGTGTGGTGCGCATCCCCTTCCTCTATCGCTCGGCCGGCGTCCAGGTGGCCTCGAAGCCGACGACGCTCTTCGGCGCCTTCGTCTTCGGCCTCGCCTTCGCTTTCGGCTGGAGCCCCTGCGCCGGCCCGGTGCTCGCCGCCGTGCTGTTCCTCGCCTCGGCCGAGGCCTCGGTCGCCCGCGGTTCCCTGCTGCTCTTCGCCTATGCGGCGGGCACCGGCATCCCGTTCCTGATCACCGCCGCCTTCGCCGGCACCTTCATCGGCGCCCTGAAACGCTTCCGCCGTCATCTGCCGACGGTCGAGAAGGTCACCGGCGGCTTCCTCGTCGCGCTCGGTCTGGTCCTCTTCTCGGGGCGCATGACCGACGTGTCCGAATGGCTGCTCGAGGCCTTCCCGGTCCTCGGCCGCATCGGCTGATCCCATCGACGATGGCCGATGGGATTCCTTGCGCGAATTTCTCCTACCGCCGATGCGGACGAGAAATTCGCGTGCCTTCGACGGCCGGATGCGCGAGCATCCTCGACCGTCGGCATGAACCTCCGGAGAATGCCATGTCGTCCTTCTCCCCCACTCGACGGTCGCTCCTCGGCGCTTCTCTCGCCCTCCCCTTCGCCGCCACACGCGGCTTCGCCGCCCAGAGCGAGGACGGCCGCTTCCACGAACCGTGGTTCGTCGAGACCTTCCTCGACCTCGCCGAGGACATCGACGAGGCGACCCGCAACGGCCGGCGTTACGCCGTGGTCTGGGAGCAGCGCGGCTGCCCCTTCTGCCGCGACATGCACACCGTCCACTTCGCCGATCCGGCGATCACCGACTACATCAGGGCGAACTTCGACGTCCTCCAGCTCGACCTGCACGGCGCCCGTGAAGTGACCGATCTCGACGGCACCAAACTCACCGAAAAGGCCTTCGCCGCCCGCTACGGCGTGCGCCTGACACCGACCTTCCAGTTCTTCCCGGAAAGCTCCGCCGGTCTCGCGGCGAAATCGCCGATGGCGCGCGAAGCGGCGCGGATGCCCGGCCTGCTGCCGCCGCGCGACTTCCTCGGCATGTTCCGCTTCGTCCGCGACAAGGCCTACGAGAAGACCTCGTTCCCGGATTACATGAAGGCGCAAGCCGGGTGAGAGCCGTTCGGCCGGGCCGACGCGTGGACAAACCCGCCCCGGTCGTCCAACGTCCGCCCATGAACCGGTTCGACCGCCTTCTCCGGCCGCTGCTGCTGTCGCTGTCGCTTCTCGCGGCGACCGCGCCGGCGATGCGCGCCGAGGACGCGCCGAAGACGGTGCGGATCGGCGTCCTCGCCTATCGCGGCGCGGAGGAAGCGGAGGTCTCCTGGGAGGCGACCTTCGCCCAGTTGCAGAAGGTCATGCCCGAGTACCGCATCGAGATGGTGCCGGGCAGCGCCCCCTTCCTCACCGCCGCGGTGGCGGCCCAGCGCCTCGACTTCCTCGTCACCAATCCCGGTCACTATCTCGAGCTGGCGGTCGACTATTCGGCGACGGCGATCGCCACCGAGATGGACATGGACGGGACGTCGTCGAGCGAGTCGGTCGCCGCCGCCGTCATCGTCCGCTCGGGTCTCAGCGACGTCCAACAGCTGAACGACCTGCGCGGCCAGCGCGTCGCCGCGGTCGCGTCGGAAGCCTTCGGCTTCCGCGCTGCCTGGGCCGAGTTCCTCGATCGTGGCATCGATCCCTTCAAGGACACCAAACTCCTCTTCGTCGGCTTTCCGGTGGAGGGCGTCGTCGAGGCGGTGCGCTCTGGGCGGGCGGACGCCGGCATCATCCGCTCCTGCCTGCTCGAGAAACTGATCGCCGAGGACGACGCCAAACCCGAGGAGTTCCGGGTGATCGCCCGCAAACCCTCCGGCACCCTGCGCTGTCAGGTCTCCACCCGCCTCTATCCGGGCTGGCCCTTCGTCAAGGTGGCGCAGACGCCGCCGGCGCTCGCCGCCAGGATGAAACAGGCGCTCCTCGCCATGCAGCCGAACACCGGCGAGATCGTCTGGGCCGAGCCGGAGGACTACCAGCGCGTCCAGGATCTCTATCGCATGTTGAAGGTCGGCCCCTATGGCCGCTTCACCCGCCTCGGCCTCATGGACTTCGCCTGGGAGAACCGCTGGTGGGGCGCCATCGTCGTCATGGCGCTGGCGTGGTGGTCGATCCATGTCGCTCGCGTCTCCCACCTGCTCAAGAAGCGGACGCGGGAGCTGCAACACGCCCACGAGCAGGCCCGCCTCAAGGGCGAGCAGATGGAACACACCATGCGCCTGTCGCTGATGGGCGAGATGGCGAGTTCTCTCGCTCACGAGATCAATCAGCCGCTGGCGGCGATCCTCACCTACGCCCGCGGTTGCGAGCGGCGCATCGCCGCCGGCACCGACCCGGACGGTGTCCGTCAGGGGGTCGAGCGCATCGCCGCCCAAGCGGAGCGCGCCGGCGCCATCGTCCAGCGCATGCGCGAATTCGTCCGCAAGAATCCGTCGCGGCAGATGCCGGTCGATCCCGGCGAGATCGTCCGCGACGCCCTCGCCCTGTTCGAACCGACCGCCCGCGGGGTCGTCGTCACCTCCGACGTGCCGGACGATCTGCCCATGGTGCGCGCCGATCGCCTGCAGATCGAAGAGGTGCTGATCAATCTGCTGCAGAACGCCGCCGAGGCCGTCGCCGGACGGCCCGACGGGCGGATCGTCGTCACCGCGGGCGATGGCGCCCATGCGGTCGACATCGCCGTCACCGACAACGGCCCCGGACTCTCGCCGGAGGCGAAGGATCGACTGTTCGAAGCCTTCTACACCACCAAACGGGAGGGCCTCGGTCTCGGGCTGTCCCTCAGCCGCACCATCGTGGAAGCCCACGGCGGCCGCCTCGACGTCGACACCGACACGCCCGGCCGCACCACCTTCCGCTTCCGCCTGCCGTTGCTCGAAGAGGAAACCCGTGCCTGAGATGCCGCCGATCATCTACATCGTCGACGACGATCCGGCCGTGCGCGACTCGGTCGCCTTCCTGGTCGCCTCGCTCGGCTACGCCTACGCGACCTGCATCTCGGCGGCCGACTTCCTCGAACGGCTCGACGACGAGCGGCCCGCCTGTGTCGTCCTCGACGTCCGCCTTCCCGGCATGAGCGGCCTGGAGCTGCAGGCCGAACTGATCCGCCGCGGCTCGCCGGTCGGCATCATCTTCGTCTCCGGCCACGGCGACATCCCCAAGGCGGTCCGCGCCATCCGCCTCGGAGCGCTGGATTTCCTCGAGAAGCCCTTCGACGACCAACTGCTGCTCGACCGCATCGGCGAAGCCCTGAAGGTCTCCGCCGCGGCGCTCGCCGATCGCCGCCGCAAGAGCGACCTCGAGCGCCGGCTCGGCTGCCTCACCGATCGCGAACGCGAGGTGCTCGCCCTGGTCGTCGCCGGCAAGACCTCCAAGGCCATCGCCAACGATCTCGACATCTCGGTGAAGACCGTCGAGAACCACCGCCACAACCTCATGACCAAGGCCGGCGCCACCTCGGTCGCCCAGCTCATCGCCTGGGCATCGGAACCGGGCGGTGCCTGAACTGGGTAGAAACCCCTAGCCGCACCCGGTGCCTACCCCGATAGGAAGATTGCCGATCTTCACCGACGATACTCCGATCGAAGATCCGCCCGGCGAAGTATCGGGTGGACGCGAGGGGGTGAGAAACGACCGGGCGAGGAAGGGGGCGAACCGCCTCTCTTTCCGACCATGCGCATCCGCATCTCCGACGCGGCCCCGGGGCGACCCTCGGGCGCAAGCGCGGCGGGCGGGCGGATGCGGAGCACTCGATCGACGAGCCGCGCCGAAGAGCGCCTGCGATCGAGCCGTCTTTCCGACCGACACCACCCTCGCGACCTCGGCGTGATCCGCCGGGCGATGGCGTTCGCCGATGGCGGCCGTCACCCGGATCGAGAGGAAGTTCGTGACGAGAACAGGCGCCGCAGGGCGCCGGACGACGGAGGAAACGACCAGATGACCATCGAACCCGTGAACCGGCGAGGGTTCCTGACGCGGATGGCGGCCTTCGGGCTGACCACGGCGCTCGGGACGACGCTCGTCTCCCATCTCGCGCATGCCGAATGGAACAAGGCGGCCTTCGACGGCAAGTCGAGCGCCGACGCCTACAAGGCGCTCGGTGTCGCCGGCGCCGCCGAGAGCGGCGACGTGCAGATCCTCGCCTCCGACATCGCCGAGAACGGCGCCGTCGTTCCGGTCCAGGCGGTGAGCAAGATCCCCGAGACGACGCAGATCTCGATCCTCGTCGAGAAGAACCCGAACACGCTCGCCGCGCTGTTCGAGATCGGACCCGACGTGGTCCCCGACGTCACCACCCGCATCAAGATGGGTCAGACCTCCAACGTGACCGTGCTGGTCAAGGCCGGCGGCAAGTACTTCACCGCCACCAAGGAGATCAAGGTCACCCTCGGCGGCTGCGGCGGCTGAGCGAGAGGACCGGAGGAGAACGACATGGGCAATCCGATGAAGATCCGCGCCGCCTCCAAGGACGGCGTCACCGAGGTCAAGGTTCTGATGAGCCACGAGATGGAAACCGGCCTCCGCAAGGACAGTTCCGGCAACCCCATCCCGGCGTGGTTCATCGCCGAGGTCACCGCCAAGCTCAACGGCAAGGACGTGATGACGGCGCAGTGGGGACCCTCGGTCTCCAAGAACCCCTTCCTCTCCTTCAAGATCAAGGGCGGCAAGGCCGGCGACAAGGTCGCCATCACCTGGACCGACAACAAGGGCGACACCCGCACCGACGAGGCCTCCGTGACCTGATCGGTCGGCGCCTCGACGAGAAGAACGAAGAGAAGACCATACGGGAGGAGACGACCATGACACGACGGTTCGCCGTCGGCTTCGCCGCCTGTCTCGCCGTCGCCGGCTTCACCGCCGGCTCGGCTCGGGCCGAGGGCGACAAGACGATCGAGGGTATCGAGGCCTATCGTGAAGCGCTGAAGGACGGCAATCCGGCCGAACTCTTCGAAGCCCAGGGTGAGGAACTCTGGAAGAAGAAGGCCGGTCCGAAGAACGCCTCGCTCGAGACCTGCGATCTCGGCATGGGACCCGGCGTGGTCGCGGGCACCTACGCCCGTCTGCCGCGCTGGTTCAAGGACACCGACAAGGTCCAGGACGCCGAATCCCGCGTTCTCACCTGCATGGAGACGATCCAGGGCATCGACACGAAGAAATACGTCTCGGCCAAGTGGAACACCCCGGAGAAGGACGAGCTCAACGCCATCGCCACCTACATCTCCGGCATGTCCAAGGGAGAGAAGGTCGCGGTCTCGCTCGACCATCCCAAAGAGAAGCAGATGTTCGATCTGGGCAAGCGGATGTTCTACTATTCCGCCGGCCCGCACGACTTCTCCTGCTCGACCTGCCACGGGCAGGAAGGGGTGCGCATCCGCCTGCAGGAGCTGCCCTTCATCGATTCGCACAAGGGCGCGGCCGCCGGCTGGACCTCGTGGCCGGCCTACCGTGTCTCCTCCGGCCAGATGTGGGGCATGCAGTGGCGTCTCGCCGACTGCTTCCGCCAGCAGCGCTTCCCCGAGCCGATCTACGCCTCGGACGTGACCATCGCCCTCTCCATGTTCATGGCCAGCCACGCCAACGGCGCCACCATGAACACCCCCGGCATCAAGCGTTGAGGAGACGGTCATGAAGAAGATCGCGTACATCTCGATCCTCGCCGCCGGCCTCGGCCTGACGGGATCGGCGCTCGCCGCCGATCACACCTGGGGTCCCGGCGCCGACGACGCCTCCTTCCAGGCCATGCTGAAGAGCGGCTTCCGCGACGCCGGCCTGGTCAAGACCTCCCGTCTCGAGCAGGACCCCACCCAGGCGTTCTGCTCCGATCCGGTCTACGCGGCGAGCAAGGACGCTGCGAAGAAGCGCGCCGAGATCGAGGCCGCCAACCTCGCCTCGGTCAAGTGGCCGAGCGACGGCAAGTTCCTCGGCGACTTCAAGTCGGGTGAGAAGATCGCCCAGTCGGGCCGTGGTCTGACCTCGACCGACAAGGCCGAGCAGGTCAACGGTGGCAATTGCTACAATTGCCATCAGCTCGACCCGAAGGAGATCTCCTACGGCACCATCGGCCCGAGCCTCACCGGCTACGGCAAGCTGAAGGGCACGTCGGAGACGGCGCTGAAGGAGACCTGGTCGAAGATCTGGAACTCCAAGTCGTCCAACGCCTGCTCCAACATGCCGCGGGCCGGCCACATGGGCATCCTCAGCGAGGCTCAGATCAAGGACCTGATGGCCCTGCTGCTCGACCCGGCCTCGCCGGTCAACAAGTGACGCCGAGCGCCGGAGGTTTCGATCCGTTCGCAACCTCCGGCACGGCGCTCGCCCCGAACCGGCGCCGGCCGGTCGGGCCGTGATACCATCGGCCATTGGAAATGACCGATGGTATTCCTGACGCAAATTTCTCATGCCTCTGACGCAAATGAGAAATTCGCGTGTATTCAAAGACCGGGTGCGTCGGCACCTTCGGCCTTTGGTAGGACACGCGTCGACCCCGGATCGCTCCGCGGTCCACGACACCAGTTTGCCCCCGACCCGACCAATTGCGAGGCGTGGCGCCATGAACCGCCGTGAATTCCTGCATCTGCTCGCCGTGGCCTCCGCCTCCGGCATGATGCTGCCGTCCGAGATCGCCCGCGCCGAGGCCTCCGCCGAAGCCTTCTACGACGCCCCGGCCTTCGGCAACGTCTCGCTTCTCCACATCACCGACTGTCACGCGCAGCTGAAGCCGATCTGGTTCCGCGAGCCGAACGTCAATCTCGGCGTCGGCTCCATGCCCGGCGAAGCGCCGCATGTCGTCGGTGAGGCCTTCCTGAAGCACTTCGGCCTTTCCGCCGGCGGCCGCGAGGCGCACGCTTTCACCTATCTCGACTTCGAGAAGGCGTCGCGGGTCTACGGCCGGGTCGGCGGCTTCGCCCATCTCGCCACCCTGGTGAAGCGCATCCGCGCCAACCGCCCCGGTTCGCTGCTCCTCGACGGCGGCGACACCTGGCAGGGCTCCGGCACCGCGCTGTGGACCAAGGGTCAGGACATGGTCGACGCCGCCAAGCTGCTCGGCGTCGACATCATGACCCTCCATTGGGAATGCACCCATGGCCAGGACCGGGTGAAGGAGATCGCCGAGAAGGACTTCGCCGGCCACATCGAGATCGTCGCCCAGAACATCAAGACCACCGACTTCGGCGATCAGGTGTTCGAGCCCTTCTCGATGCGCGAGATCAACGGCGTCAAGGTGGCGATCGTCGGCCAGGCCTTCCCCTACACGCCGATCGCCAACCCGCGCTACATGGTCTCCGAATGGACCTTCGGGATCCAGGAAGAGAACATGCAGAAGACCGTCGACCAGGCGCGTTCCGAGGGCGCCCGGGTCGTCGTCGTCATCTCCCACAACGGCATGGACGTCGATCTGAAGATGGCCTCGCGGGTCACCGGCATCGACGCCATCCTCGGCGGCCACACCCACGATGGGCTGCCCAAGCCGACCATCGTGTCGAACCCCTCGGGCAAGACGCTGGTCACCAACGCCGGCTCCAACGGCAAGTTCCTCGGCGTGCTCGACCTCGACGTCAAGGGCGGCAAGGTCTCCGACTTCCGCTACCGCCTGCTGCCGGTCTTCGCCAACCTGTTGAAGCCCGACGCCGAAATGGACGCGCTGATCACCAGGATCCGCGCCCCCTTCGAGGCCAAGCTCGGCGAGAAACTCGCCGTCTCCGAGGGCCTCCTCTATCGCCGCGGCAACTTCAACGGCTCCTTCGACCAGCTCATCCTCGATGCGCTGATCGCCGAGAAGGACGCCGAGATCTCGTTCTCTCCGGGCTTCCGTTGGGGCACGACGATCCTGCCCGGCGAGGCGATCACCATGGAGAACCTGCTCGACCAGACCGCCATCACCTATCCCTTCACGACGCTGACGCCGATGACCGGCGCGCAGATCAAGGAGGTGCTGGAGGACGTCTGCGACAACCTCTTCAACGCCGACCCCTACTATCAGCAGGGCGGCGACATGGTGCGCGTCGGTGGCATGACCTATTCCTGCGACCCGACCGCCGCGATGGGCGCCCGCATCGGCGACATGACCCTCGCCGGCAAGCCGATCGAGGCGTCGAAGACCTACAAGGTCGCCGGCTGGGCGCCGGTTTCCGAAGGCGCCCGCGACGCCGGCGGCGAACCGATCTGGGATCTGGTGGCGCGCCACCTGCGCGCCCGGAAGACCGTGAAGTCGCCGCAGCTCAACCTGCCGACACTGAAGAACATGGACGGAAACCCCGGCGCCGCGCTGTGAGCGGCACGAAGGGAGGAGGGAACCCCATGACTGCTCTCTTGAAGTCTCTGCGCCTCGTGCTCGCGGCGCTCGTCGTCGCCTTCGCCGCCCCGGCCCTCGCCGGCGACATGGTCGTCTATCACATCGACAATTCCGACGCCCAGGCGATGAAGGGGCTGCGCAACATCCGCAACCACCTCGACGTCGCGCCCGACACCAAGATCACCGTCGTCACCCACGCCGACGGCGTCGACTTCCTCTTCGACGGCGCCAAGGACCCGAAGAGCGGCGCCGAATACGGACCGCTGATCTCGGGCCTGAAGGCCAACGGCGTCACCTTCGAGGTCTGCCAGATCACCATGAAGCGGCGGAACCTTTCGAAGGACAAGTTCGTGCTCGAGGCCGACTACACGCCGTCGGGCGTCGTCCGGCTCGCCCAGCTTCAGGCGCGCGAGCACTACGCCTACATCAAGCCCTGATCGGTCGGAGAGCGCACCACCATGCTCGATCGCCTCATCGAACTGTTCGGTGATCAGTGGGCCTTGGCGATCGGCGGCGCGGTGATCGGCGTCTTCTTCGGCGCCTTCGCGCAACGCTCACGCTTCTGCCTGCGCGCCGCCACCATCGAGGTGTCGCGCGGGCGGTTCGGCGATCGGCTCGCGGTCTGGCTCTTCGCCTTCTCCACCGCCCTGATCGCCACCCAGTTGCTCATCGTCTTCCGGTTCTTCGACACCGGCACGGTGCGCCAGCTCAACAACCCCGGTTCGTTGTCGGGGGCGATCCTCGGCGGGCTGATGTTCGGCTCCGGCATGGCGCTGACCCGCGCCTGCGCCAGCCGCATGCTCGTGCTCTCGGCGACCGGGAACTTGCGGGCGCTGCTCTCCGGCCTGGTCTTCGCGGTCGTCGCCCAGACCTCGCTGGTCGGCGTGCTGTCGCCGGTGCGGACCTGGATCAACGGCCTGTGGACCATCGACGGTTCGGCGCGCGATCTCCTCGCCATCTTCCACCTCGGCAACATCGGCGGCGCCCTCTTCGCCGCGGCGTGGCTTCTCGCCGGCGTCGTCATCGCCCGCCGCAATCGGCTGTCGATCTGGTACTGGATCGGCGCCTGCGGTGTCGGCCTGATGGTCGCGGCGGCGTGGCGGTTCAACTTCGCCATGGCCGCCTCCTCCTTCGAGGTGGTGCCGGTCCACTCGCTCTCCTTCACCGCCCCTTCCGCCGACATGCTGATGTACGTGCTGTCGCCGCCGGGTGCCGGGGTCTCCTTCGATCTCGGCCTGATCCCCGGCGTGGTCGTCGGCTCCTTCGTCGCCGCGACGCTCGGCGGTGATCTGAAGCTCGTCGGCTTCGAAAGCGGAGCGAGCATGCGCCGTTACATCGCCGGCGGCTGCCTGATGGGCTTCGGCGGCGTGTTGGCCGGCGGCTGCGCCGTCGGCGCCGGCGTCTCCGGCGCCTCGGTCTTCGCGCTCACCGCCTGGATCGTGTTGTGGTCGATGTGGATCGGCGCGGTCGCCACCGACCGTCTCGTCGATCACGGCTCGATGAACGGCGAACCGGTCCGCGACGCCTCGTGAGGCGTCGTACCGTCCCGCGATCCCCTGCGTTCCCGATGGCCCTCACGGCGCGCCGCGAACGCACCCGACAAGGAGTATCCGGCATGACCCCGACCCGACGCACGCTCCTCGCCGGCGGCGCCTTCGCCGGCCTCGCCGTGGCGCTGCGGCCCGATCTCGTCACCGGCCTCGCCGAGGCGGCCACCGAAGTGGCGAACTTCGTCCAGGGTCCGCCGGTGGAGGACCAGCCGCTCGTCGCGATCTCGCCGCACGTCCACATCATCCGCGCCCTGCACGGCACCCCCACCCCCGAGAACAAGGGGCTGATGTCGAACATCACCTTCGTCGTCGGCGACAAGGGTGTGGTGGTGGTCGACACCGGCTCGTCGCGGCAGATCGCCGACATGACCATTCGGCAACTGCGGCGGCTGACCGCGAAGCCGGTGATCGGCATCGTCGTCACCCACTTCCACGGCGACCACTGGCTCGGCAACCACGGCTTCGTCGACGCCTACGGCGCCGACCTGCCGATCTGGTCGCTCGCCGGCACCCGCCTCGCCATCGAAGGCGCGACCGGCACCTTGTGGCGGGATTCGATGCTGAAGTGGACCAACGACGCGACGCTCGGCACCCGCATCGTGCCACCCAATCGCGACATCGAGCACGGTTTCGAACTGTCGCTCGGCGACGTCACCCTGCGCCTGCACCACTACGGCCAGGCCCACACGCCCTTCGACATCTGCGTCGAAGTGGTCGAGGACGGCGTCCTGTGCGCCGGCGACGTCGTCATGGACCGCCGCATCGCCAACATGGACGACGGCTCCTTCAAGGGCACGCTCGACACCATCGACAAGCTCACCGCCGCGGCCCGGCCGAAGATCTGGTTGCCCGCCCACGGCGCCCCCGGAGCCGGCGTCGCGACGTGGCAGCGCGAACTCTTCGCCGGGATCTGGGAGACCTGCTCCGAGGCGATCGACGACGGCACGCCGCTCGAGGCCGTGCTCCCCCTCGTCCTGAAGGACCCGCGCGTCGCCTCCCGCACCGCCGAGACCGAAGGCTGGGACCGCAACATCGCCCGCTACGTCAACCTCGCCTATCTCGAGGCCGAGCAGGCGAAGTTCTGAGCCACGGCGTCTCGATCGGTACCGGCGCGGCGGCTCGAGACATTCCGGGCGGCGCGACCCACCACGGGCCGTCATGTGTGGACGGCCCCTGCGTTGCAAGGGAAAAGAGCGCTCGGTTCGACGGGACTGGGAGCAGTCATGTGTCCGGCCTGTTTGCGCGGCCATT
>CALBKH010000079.1 GCA_937892955.1 uncultured Alphaproteobacteria bacterium | reverse complement strand
GTGAATCACGTCAGTAGACGGTCGTCGAGGGCTATCCGCGCACAGGTCTCATGATCTCCCTTCGCGGGGGATCACGAGGCTGACGACAGGGCTCTCCGCCCCGTCAGCGCCGCCCACCCGTCAGCCGCTTGGCCAGATGCACCATGGTGGCGGTGGCGAAGAGCGGCGTGGCGAGGTTGAGGATCGGCACCGACAGCAGCGCCGCCGCCGCGAGGCCGGCGAGGAACGCCGGTCCGGCATGGATCCGCCTGAGCCGCCGCGCCTCGTCGATGCCGACGTGGCGGGCGGCGGCGAACTCGAAATATTCCCGTCCGATCAGCCAGCCGTTGGCCAGCGTGAAGATGATCAGCCCGGACCCGGCGAAGAGCACCAGCGGCAGCGCGACGAGATTGACCGCCAACGACAAGGCCGCGAAGCGCAGCGCCGTGACGAGGCTCGGCCACACCGGCAGCGGCGTGCCCGGTCGGTCGCCGGCGTAGTGGGTGCGCTCCACCACATCGGCCACCTCGTCGAGGAAGAGCCCGGCGACACCGGCCGTGATCGGTGCGACGAGGAAGGACAGCGCCACCATCAGCGCCGCGCCGGAGAACAGCCCTGCGATCCAGCGCACCGCGGTGAGCCAGTAGGGCAGGTCGACCGGATGAACGGTGGCGAGATCGACCGCCGAGCCGGTGAGGAGCCGCGTGCCGATCGCCCAGACCACCGCGACGATCGCCAGCGTCACGCCGAGGGACCTGACGATCACCCCGCGGAACGGCGGCGTCATGAGATCGGCGACCCCGTCTCGGATCGACGCGACGATCGTTCCGGTCGGAACGCCCTCAGCCATGGACCATCCGGTCCTGGCGTTCGCGCAGTTCGACGATGCGCGAGCCGGGTTTCGTCTCGGCGTTCATCCGGGTGATGAGTTCGCCACGTTTGATCGGCTGCGTCGTCCGCCCGCCCTCGATGAGGCCGACCGGGAAGGCCCCGACGGCGCGCGCCGCCGCATATTCGAGGGTGAAGGAGCGATAGGTGTACTCGCCGATGGCGTCGAGCGTCTCGCCCGCCTCGAGATCGCGCTTGGCCACCGCGCAGACCTCGGCCGAGGGCTTCGCCAGGGCGTGCATGTCGGCCCGGCCGTGCAGCACCGCACGGGCCGCCGACAGCGGCACCTCGAGGCTGGTGAGGTGATAGGGGCGATAGAAGGTGTAGTAGGGCCCCGGTCCGAGCTTCAGGTCGTTGAGCCGCTCGCGCAGGCGCGGATGGGAGAGCTCCGCGACGACGAAGACGCCGGGCGCCACGCCCTTGCCGATGGTGTAGTCGACGACGCCCTTGCGCGACAGGATACCGCCGTCCTGCTTCGGGCAGAGGATGGTGTGGAGGTTCTCCAGCGTCGCCTCCGGCCCGTGCATGCCGGCGACGTCGGGGACGAGCCCGGTGGCGTTGGCGATGTTGGCCATCTCCACCATGGTCTTCGAGCCGTCGATGAACTCGACCAGCATGCGCGGGTTCATGTTGCGCCGGGTCGCTTCCTCGAAGAACTGGTCGGGCGTGGCGGTGACGTCGAGCGGGTTGTTCTTGCCCTTGCCGGCGGCGATCACCGGATAGCCGAGCGCCGTGACGAACTCGATCAGTTCCATGGTCGACGACGGTTCGTCGCCGGCGCCGACGGTGTAGACGACGCCGACCTCGCGGGCGCGGGCCTGAAGATAGGCGCCGATGGTGACGTCGGCCTCGACGTTCATCATGACGACGTGCTTGCCCGCCTCGATGGCGCCGAGGCCGATGATCGCGCCCATCTCCGGCTTGCCGGTGGCGTCGATGACCACGTCGACATGGTCCGAGGTGTAGAGCGCCTCGACGTCGGTGGTCAGCGCCGTGTAGCCGAGCTCGACGGTGTGCGCGATCGCCGCCCGGTTCTCGGCGAGCTTGACCCGTTCCGGATCGAGCCCGGCGATGACGAAGGCCTCCTCCGCGTGGCGCTTGGAGGGATCGCGCACCGCGATCACGGTGATCTTCAGGCCCTTCATCAACGCGACTTGCGTGACGATGTCGGTGCCCATCTCGCCGACGCCGACGAGGCCGATGTGGATGAAGCGGCCGGACGCCTCGAGGGCGGCGAGTTCGGCGGCGAGACCCGTGAGCGCCACGGTGCGGGAACGGGTGTCCAGCACCGGGATCGAACCTTCTCTGCCCATGATCCCTCTCGTCGAAACGCCCCCGCGGCGCATGGTGCGCCGCCTACGGCCCCGGACCGCGACGCGCGACGGGCCGCTTGTGGTCTGCGACCGCGGAGATAGGGCAGTGTCGGCGGTTTCTCAACGGAAAACAATCCGAAGGTCCGGCGAAAGCCGGTGCCGGTCGGCTTGCAAGCACGGCGGAAATCCTTATACCCGGCGCCACGTTTCCCGCGAGGATCCCACCCGTTCCGGCCGTCGCTCCCGCCGCCGCCGATCCTCCAACCGAAGAGATCCCCATGACCCGCCCGCGTTTCGACGTTCTCGGAATCGGCAACGCCATCGTCGACATCATCGCCCGGACGGAGGACGACTTTCTGGTGCGCGAGGGCCTGGCCAAGGGCTCGATGCGTCTGATCGACGCGGTCGAGGCCGAGCGGCTCTACGATCACATGGGTCCGGCCAAGGAGGTCTCCGGCGGTTCGGCCGGCAACACCATCGCCGCACTCGCCGGGCTCGGCGCGAAAGCCGCCTATTTCGGCAAGGTCGCCGAGGATCATCTCGGCTCGATCTTCCGCCACGACATCCACGCCGTGGGCGTCCATTTCGAGACCGTGGCCCTCCACACCGGCGCCGCCGACTGGGCGCCGACCGCCCGTTCGATGATTCTGGTGACGCCGGACGGCGAGCGCACCATGAACACCTTCCTCGGCGCCTGCACCCATCTGACGCCGGACGACATCGACGAGACCATCGTCGCCGATGCGGCCGTGGTCTATCTCGAGGGCTATCTCTGGGATCCGCCGGCCGCCAAGGAGGCGTTCCGCAAGGCCTCGCGCATCGCCCACGCGCATGGCCGGCGGGTGGCGCTGACCCTCTCCGACAGTTTCTGCGTCGATCGCTGGCGGGCCGAGTTCCTCGACCTGATGCGGACCGGCGTCGTCGATCTCGTCTTCGCCAACCAGTCCGAGGTGAAGGCGCTCTACGAGACCGCCGACCTCGACGCCGGCATCGCCGCCCTGCGCCAGGACGTGCGCCTCGCCGCGGTGACCCTGTCGGAACAGGGCTCGCTGGTGGTCTCCGCCGAGAAGGTGACCGCGGTGCCGGCCTCGCCGGTCGAGACCGTGGTCGACACCACCGGTGCCGGCGACCTCTACGCCAGCGGCTTCCTCTACGGCCTCACCCACGACTTCGACTACGGCGCCTGCGCCGAACTCGGCGGGCTTCTCGCCGCCGAGATCATCCGCCACGTCGGCGCCCGCTCGCAGACCGATCTGCGCGACCTCGCCCGTCAAGCCGGCTTCCCGGTCTGAGGTGCCGAGCGTCAGAAGCTCGGCGGCGTGCAGGCCGAGACGATGACGAGATCGGTGTCGCCGATGTTGCGGAAGGCGTGCGGCTTGCGGCTGTCGAAGAGATAGGCGTCGCCGGCGCGCAACTCGTGGCGATGGCCGGCGACCTCGAGCTCGAGCAGACCGCGGATCACCAACCCCGCCTCCTCACCCTGATGCGAGAGCGCCGGGCGCCCCGACACGGCCCCCGGACGATAGCGCTCGTGCAGCATCTGCAACGACCGACCGGCGAGGTCGCCGCCGACCTGCCGGTAGGAGATCGCGCCGCCGGCGATCTCGGTCAGCTCCGAAGCGCGCCACACCACCTTCTCGCGTTCGTCGTCGTGTGCCGCGAAGAAGGCGGAGAGCCCGAGCGGAAAGCCGGCGAGGATCTGCTTCAGAGCGGCGACCGACGGGCTCACCCGGTTCGCCTCGATCATCGACACCGTGGCGTTGGAGACGCCGGCGCGCCGCGCCAATTCGCGTTGCGACAGGCCGTGGGCGAGCCTGAGCGTCTTGAGGCGGGCGCCGACGTCGATGTCGGCGGCGGCGACGGGGTCGGGTGCGGTGTTCATCTGTTCAGAATACGGAACGGTTCGAACGGCGTCGAGGGATTGTCGGGCCGGTCCTCCGTCCGTAACGTTCGACATTCCGACCGGGCCGGTGATGCGGCCCTCGAGAGGGCCCGCTCATGACCATCGCTCACCGTCCCAACGATCTCGCTTCCTTCTGGATGCCCTTCACCGCCAACCGGCAGTTCAAGAAGACGCCGCGCATGTTCGTCGCCGCCGACCGCATGCGCTACAAGACCGACGACGGTCGCTCCGTCCTCGACGGCACGGCGGGACTCTGGTGCTGCAACGCCGGCCACAACCGCCCGAAGATCGTCGAGGCGATCCGCCAGCAGGCCGGTGAACTCGACTACGCCCCGGCCTTCCAGATGGGCCACCCGAAAGCTTTCGAATTCGCCAACCGCCTCGTCGCCATGGCGCCGGAGGGCTTCGACCACGTCTTCTTCACCAACTCGGGCTCGGAATCGGCCGACACCGCGCTGAAGATGGCGCTCGCCTATCACCGCATGCGCGGCGAGGCGCAGCGCGTCCGCCTGATCGGGCGGGAGCGCGCCTATCACGGCGTCAACTTCGGCGGCATGTCGGTCGGCGGCATCGGCGGCAATCGCAAGATGTTCGGCCAGATGCTGCCGCACGTCGATCACATCCGCCACACCCACGATCCCGCCCGCAACGCCTTCACCCGCGGCATGCCGGAGCACGGCGCCGAATTCGCCGACGAACTCGAGCGCATCTGCACCCTGCACGATCCCTCGACCATCGCCGCCGTCATCGTCGAGCCGATGGCCGGCTCGACCGGCGTACTGATCCCGCCCAAGGGCTATCTCGAGCGGCTGCGCGCCATCTGCGACAAGCACGGCATCCTCCTGATCTTCGACGAGGTCATCACCGGCTTCGGTCGTCTCGGCGCCCCCTTCGCCGTCGACTTCTTCGGCGTCAAGCCGGACATGTTCACCATCGCCAAGGGCATGACCAACGGGGTGATCCCGATGGGCGGCGTGTTCGTCCAGGGCAAGATCCACGATGCCTTCATGACCGGTCCCGAGCACATGATCGAGTTCGCCCACGGCTACACCTATTCGGGCAACCCGATCGCCTGCGCCGCCGGCATCGCCACCCTCGACACCTATGCCGAGGACGGGCTGCTGACCCGCGGCGCCGAACTCGGCGCCTATTGGGCCGACGCGCTCCATTCGCTGAAGGGCCTCCCTCACGTCGTCGACATCCGCAATCTCGGCCTGATCGGCGCGGTGGAACTGGAGCCGATCGCCGGAGAGCCGACCAAGCGCGCCTTCTCCTGCTTCCTCGACGCCTTCGAGCACGACCTTCTGATCCGCACCACCGGTGACATCATCGCCCTCTCCCCGCCGCTGATCATCGAGAAGTCGGACATCGACGAACTCTTCGGCAAGCTCGCCGACGTGTTGAAGCGGGCGGCGTGACGGTGTTCGTGCGTCGAGACTTCCCTCGGCACACGGGGCGGGCCATGCTCGCCCCGTCGTCGTTTCTCGGGAGTACCCCATGAAGGGCAGTCAGGACTTCGCCGCCGATCCGCGCAACGCCACCGTCAAGGTCTGGCTGAACGGCGACCTCGTGCTGCGTGACGAAGCGAAAGTGTCGATCTTCGACGCCGGGTTCGTCCTCGGCGACGGCGTCTGGGAGGGGCTGCGGCTTCACAAGGGCGCGATGATGTTCCTCGACGCCCATCTCGATCGCCTGTTCGAAGGCGCCCGCGCCATCGCTCTCGACATCGGGCTCGGCCGCGACGAGATCGTCGCCGCGCTGCGCGAGACCTTCGCCGCCAACGACATGCACGACGGCGTCCATATCCGCCTGATGGTGACCCGCGGCCTGAAGAAGACGCCGAACCAGGATCCGCGCCAGACCATCTCCAAGGCGACGGTCGTCATCGTCGCCGAGTGGAAACAGCCGAGCCCGGAGATCCTCACCCGCGGCCTGAACCTTTCGACCGTGGCGATCCGCTGCACCCCCGCCGACATGTTCGACATGCGGCTCAACTCGCACAGCCGGCTGAACCTCATCACCGCGCTTCTCCAGGCGATCGAGGCCGGCGCCGACGAGGCGCTGATGCTCGATCCGCACGGCTTCGTGTCGTCGTGCAACGCCACCAACTTCTTCTTCGTCGAGGACGGGGAACTGAGGACCTCGACCGGCGACTACTGCTTCCACGGCGTCACCCGCGCCAACGTCCTGCGGCTGGCGCGGGCGAACGGCATTGCGGTGCGTGAGGCGAATTTCGTTCTGAAGGACGTGTGGTCGGCCGACGAGGCCTTCGTCACCGGCACCTTCGGCGGCCTGACCCCGGTCCGCGCCATCGACGGCCGGGTGTTGCCGGCGGCGTTGCCGGGGCCGATGACCACCCGTCTCGCCCGCCTCTACGCCGACCTCAAGGATACCGAAGCGGCGTCGTTCACCGGCGGGTGACACGAAATCCGGATTTCGTATTCCGTTCGTCGAAAAGCCCGTCTGAACAAGGGCTTTTCGACGAGTGGGATCCGGCATCGCATGACGATCCGCAGGATCCCGTAAGACCAGCCGGGAAACGCCGCGACCGCCGTCGCGGGGCGTCGCGGCGGCGGTCGGAGCGTTCTTCGGCCGGTCGGATCAGGCGATGCGGCGCGCCGCTTCCAGTACGTCCTCGCCGTCCTCCGCAGCCGGTTCGGCAGCGTCGGCGTTCGGCTCGGCGGTCACGGCCGGCTCCGCCGCGACCGCGGCGGTCGGGTGCGGCACCAGGAGCTCGGATTCCGCGACGCCTTCGACGTCCGGCCGGTTCTCCGGATGGACCGCCTGCTCGGCCAGCGCATCGAGGAGCTGCGGCACCTCCTTCGACGGCACCGCCTTGGAGAACAGGAAGCCCTGGCCGAGGGTGCAGCCGAGATCGCGCAGGATGTCGGCGTTGTTGTTGGTCTCGATGCCCTCCGCCGTGGTCGGCAGACCGAGCGAGCCGGAGAGGCCGATGATCGCCTTGACGATCATTCGGCTGTCGGCGTTGTCGCGCATGGTCTTCACGAAGGACTGATCGATCTTGATCTTGTCGAAGGGCAGGACGCGCAGGTGGTGCAGCGACGAATAGCCGGTGCCGAAATCGTCGAGGGCGATCGAGATGCCCTGGTTCTTCAGCGAGGTGATGGTCTTCATCGCCTGCTCGTGGTCGACGACGAGCGCGTTCTCGGTGATCTCGAGCTCGAGGCGCTGGGGCGGGAAACCGACCTCGGTCAGCGTCTGGAGGATCTCCTGAGCGAGCCACGGGTTCTTGAAGTCGATCGGCGAGATGTTGACCGCGAGCTTGATGTTCGCCGGCCAGTCGCGCGCCGCGCCGCAGGCCCGTCGCAGGATGACCTTGGTCAGTTCGCCGAGCTTGCCCATCTCTTCGGCGATCGGGATGAACACCGACGGCGAGATCAGGCCGCGCTCGGGATGATCCCAGCGCGCCAACACTTCGAAGCCGGAGATGGAGTTCGACTGAAGGTCGATGACCGGCTGGAAGTGCGGCTTGGATCTGACCGGTGGCGATCGCCACCTCGAGGTCGCGCTCGAGCTGAGCGCGTTCGCGGATCGACATCTCCATGTCGTCTTCGAAACTCGACAGACCGCTGCCGCCGTCCGCCTTGGCGTATTGCAGCGCGATGTCGACGCGCCGCACGATCGAGGTCGGATCGGTGGCGTCGTCCTCGCCGCCGAAACGAGCGAAAGCGACGCTGGCATGGACCTGCAACGGCGCCGGGCCGTTGTGGATCGGCCGGCCGATCTGGTTCTGCAGCTTCTCGGCGAAGATCTTGGCGCTGTCGGGATCGTCGATGGTCGACAGCACGTGGAATTCGTCGGCGCCGACACGGGCGACGAAATCACCGTCTTCGACCGCCATGGCCAGACGATCGGAGATCTCGACCAGCACCTGATCGCCGACGACGTTGCCGCGGACGTCGTTGAGCATCTTGAAGCGATCGACGTCGAACGCGAAGATGGTGCCGCCGGCGCCTTCGGGCGTCATCGTGGCGACGCGACGCGACAGTTCCGCCTTCAGTCCCTGGCGATTGGGAAGACCGGTGAGACCGTCGAGCACGCCCAGCGTCTCAGCCGCTTCTTCCGCCGCCGCTCGCGCCTTCTTGGCCTCCGACAGCTCGGCGCGCCGCCGCGCCGCATAGGCGAAGCCGCCGACCCACAGCGCGAACCCACCGGAGAGCGCCACCGACCCGTAGGCCGACTGCATCGCCTGGATCATCTCGACGAAATGCCTGAGGATGCCCCACTGAAGGTCGGCGGTGAACAGCACCGCGAAGATCGCCGCGAGGACGGCCTTCTCGACCTTCGACCCCGGTCGAGAAGCCGGTCTCGTGCCTCCACGCTTCAAGAATTTCATCATCGAACGCTCTCCGCGCGAAGACCGGAGTCCGTGACGTCTTCTGCGAACCCGAAAGCGGAGGATAGATTGCGAGATTTAAGGAGGTCTTTCCGTTTCTGGAAGTGTTCTGAGACGCGCCGACGATCGGCCGACTTGGTTGACGCGGAGTTTACTTTGCGGCGCCGCCGGCGACGAAAGCGACGAGGAGATGGTGGGCGATGGCGATCGGCGGCGGGGCGAAGAGCCCGTCGGGGTGATCGCCGGCGAGCAATCGCGCCGCCTCCTCGCGGCTGAACCAGCGGCAGTCTTCGAGTTCGTTCTCGTCGCGCCGGATCTCGACGCTGGCGGCGCGGCCGATCGCTCCGATCATCAGCGACGCCGGGAAGGGCCAGGGCTCGCTGGCGAAATAGCTCACCCGTCCGACGCAGATCCCGGCTTCCTCGAACGTCTCGCGCCTGACCGCGGCCTCGATCGTCTCTCCCGGCTCCATGAAACCGGCCAGACACGACCACATGCCGGGCGGAAACCGCGACTGGCGGCCGAGGAGGCAGCGCTCGCCGTCGCTCACCAGCATGATCACCACCGGATCGGTGCGCGGGAAATGTTCCGCTCCGCAGCTCGGGCACACTCGCTTCCACCCCGCCGACGCCATCTCGCTCGGCGCGCCGCAGCGGGCGCAGAAGCGATGGGTCGCGTGCCAGTGGAGGCAGGCGCGGCCTTGCGCGATCGCGCCGTATTCCTCCGCCGCGAGCGTCCCGGTGATCGCCAGAGTTCTGAGATCGGCCGCCTCGATCCCGCCGAGGCCGGAAATCTCCGTCTCGTCGAGGTCGCTGCGCAGCGCGAACCACGGCCTGTCCCCGCCGTCGTCCGACGCGGCGAGGCCGAGGAAGACGGCCCGGTCGAACCGCGCTCCGAGGCCGGCGGCCGTGGCGCGGTCGTGGAAGGCGGTCGGCGTCGGATCTCGCCGCACCAGCGGGCGGTCGCCGGCGACCACCAGGAAGCGCGCCGCCGCCGCCGCGAGGAGCCGGTCCATCGCCGCTCGATCGTCGCGCAGGTCGGCGCGGCGATCGAGCCCGTTGCGGGCGAAACGGAAAGCGACGGATGGTTCGTCGGCCTCGAATGTCGACAAGAGCGGGCCTCCTCGGCCTTCGGTCGTCTCAGACGGCGCCGAGGCGGGCCTTCAATCCGGTGACGAGAGCGGCGGTGCGCGCCGCATCGAGCGGGATCGCCGGCACCTTGCCCCACACCGGCGCCGGCCAGGCGGCGTCGGTCCGGAACCGGGCGATCACATGGACGTGGAGCTGGGCGACGACGTTGCCGAGGGCGGCGACGTTGAGCTTGTCGGCGCCGGTCTCGGCGCGCAGCGCCTCCGCCACGCGCTCGATCTCGGCCCACAGCTGCGCCCGGTCGGCGGCGGGAAGATCGAGGATCTCCACCGCCCCGGCGCGCCGCGGCACCAGGATCAGCCACGGATAGTTGCCGTCCCGCATCAGCAGGAGCGAAGAGAGCGGCAGATCGAGGAGCGGTTCGGTGTCGGCGGCGAGGCGGGGGTCGAGTTGGAAGGCGGTCATCGGCGTCTCGCGATCGGGGTCTCGTCACCACTCAGTAGAGCACGTTCGTCGCCCGTGATCATCGCCTCCCGTGACGATGGTGCGACGGCCGCCCGGCGTCGTCGTGCGGGCGGTTCGGAAAAAATCGTCGATCCGACGCGGCGAACGGTTGCGCGCCGCCGCGAAGGGGAGAGGATGGGGCCTGTCCACGATCGAACGGGAGGACGTCATGACCTTCAGAGTGTGGAGCAACGATCTCGTCGACGGCGGCACGCTGCCGGACTCCCAGGTCTTCCACGGTATGGGTTATTCCGGCGGCAACCTGTCGCCGCATCTCGCCTGGGAGGGTGAGCCGCCCGGCACCGCCGGCTTCGCCGTCACCTGCTACGATCCCGACGCGCCGACCGGCTCGGGCTGGTGGCACTGGATCGTCTCGGGGATCCCGGCTTCCGTCCACGAACTGCCGACCGGCGCCGGCTCCGGCAAGGGCGGGCTGCCGGCCGGAGCGGTCCAGTCGCGCACCGATTTCGGGTTCTCCCATTTCGGTGGCGCCGCGCCGCCGCGTGGTGAGGTGCATCGCTACATCTTCACCGTCCACGCCGTCTCGGCGGCCGATCTCGGGGTCGACGAGCACGCCTCGGGCGCCCTCGTCGGCTTCATGATCAACGCCAATCGGCTGGCGCAGGCTTCCCTCACCGCCACCTTCGGCGCCTGAGCGGCACGCCTCGGTCCGGTCGCTTCGCCCGTCCGGCGAGGCGACCGCGCGTCGCGACTGCCGGATCTTCTCGCAGAATGCCCGAAAATTCCCGCTCGGTATCCGAAAAGCCGAGATGACTCCGCCGCTTGGCTCGCTCTATCATCGGCGCGCCGAAGAAGAATCACGAAGATCGACCGGGTGTCCCGCGACGCGGGTCACCCGAGGAATCCGGAAACGGGAGACGCCGCCGCCATCCGCGGGGGTGGAGGTGTTCCGTTTTCGAAGGGAAACGCCGGTGTGAGACATCGCCGACCCCGGATCGTCCGACCCGCGTCGGATCCGCGATCCGGATGACCGTCGCCACGTGTCGACGGTCGGTCGACCGCACATCGACGACATCGACGAACCGACCGACGCTGCGCCGCCGGCCGAAGTCGTCGTGGCGCGGCGAGGGAGAATTCGATGCCGGTGTCGGTCGCTCTGTGGAGCGTGGCGGTCCTGATCGTGGTGGCGCTCGCCACGCCGATCCTGCTGCGCCGCTCGGCCGCCGCGACGCCGGTCGTCTACGGCGTCGCCGCCGTCGTCGCTCTCGTTCTCTTCGCCACCGCGGTGGCGGCACTCCTCGGCGGCACCGACATCTCCGGCGAGGTCGTGTTGCCGCTCGGCCTGCCCTGGGTCGGCGCCCATTTCCGCATCGACCCGCTCTCCGCCTTCTTCCTCCTGGTCATCGACCTCGGCGCTGCCGCCGCGAGCCTCTATGCCCTCGGCTACGGCGCCCACGAGGAGCATCCCGAGCGCGTCCTGCCCTTCTATCCGGCCTTCCTCGCCGGCATGAACCTGGTGATCCTCGCCGCCGACGCCTTCTCCTTCCTGGTCTCCTGGGAGTTCATGTCGCTCGCCTCCTGGGCGTTGGTCATGGCCCATCACCACGAGCCGGAGAACCGCCGCGCCGGCTACGTCTATCTGGTGATGGCGAGTTTCGGCACGCTGATGCTGCTCCTCGCCTTCGGCCTGATGGCGGGAGCGGACGGCGTCTACGGCTTCGCCGAGATGCGCCACCGCGTCCATGCCGAATGGCTGCCCGGACTGGTGCTCGTTCTCGCCCTCCTCGGCGCCGGCTCGAAGGCCGGTCTGGTGCCGCTCCACGTCTGGCTGCCGCTCGCCCATCCCGCCGCCCCCTCCCACGTCTCGGCGCTGATGAGCGGCGTCATGACCAAGGTGGCGGTCTACGGTTTCGTCCGCATCGTCTTCGATCTGGTCGGTGATCCGGCGTGGTGGTGGGGGGCGCTGGTCATGGCGCTGGGCGCGCTCACCGCCGTCCTCGGCGTGCTCCACGCCATCCTCGAACGCGATCTGAAGCGCCTGCTCGCCTATTCGACGGTGGAGAACATCGGCATCGTCTTCATCGGTCTCGGTCTGGCGCTCGCCTTCCGCACCAACGAGATGGCCGGGCCGGCGGCACTGGCGGTCACCGCGGCGCTCTTCCATGCGCTCAACCATTCGCTGTTCAAGGGTCTGATGTTCTTCGGCGCCGGCGCCGTCCTCGGCGCCACCGGCGAACGCGACATCGAGAAGCTCGGCGGCCTGATCCATCGCCTGCCGGTGACCGCGGTCATGATGCTCGGCGGCGCCATGGCGATCTCGGCGCTGCCGCCGCTCAACGGCTTCGTCTCCGAGTGGATGCTGTTCCAGGCGATCCTGCTCTCGCCCGACCTGCCGCAATGGGCGCTGAAGTTCATGGTGCCGGCGGTCGGCGCGGCGCTCGCCTTCTCCGCCGCCCTGGCCGGCGCCTGTTTCGTGCGCGCCTACGGCGTCGCCTTCCTCGGTCGGCCGCGCAGCCCGGCGGCGGCGAAGGCCGGCGAGGTCGACGGTTTCTCGCGCGTCGCCATGGGTCTCCTCCTCGCCCTCTGCCTCCTCGCCGGCATCGTGCCGGGGCTGGTCATCGACGCCCTGTCGAGCGTCGCCGTGCTCGTCGTCGGTCACGACATGCCGCCGCAGCCGCTCTTCCCCTCGCTGTCGATCGTGCCGGTGTCGGAGAGCCGCTCGTCCTATTCGGGCATGCTCGTCTTCGTCTTCATCCTGTCGTCGTCGGCGATCGCCGCCTGGGCGATCCATCGCTTCGCCTCGCGCACCCTGCGCCGCGCTCCGGCCTGGGACTGCGGCTTCCCCGATGCCAGCCCGATGACCCAGTACGCTGCCGACAGTTTCGCCATGCCGATCCGTCGCGTCTTCGGCCCCGTCGCCTTCCGCTCGCACATCGAGCGGCGGATGCCGCCGCCCGGCGATCCCGCCCCGGCCGAACTGAAGGTGGTGAAGCACGATCTCTCCTGGGAGATCCTCTATGCGCCGATCGCCGGCCGCGTCTCCCGCCTCGGCGAACGGCTCAACACGCTGCAGTTCCTGTCGATCCGCAGCTACCTGACCCTCGTCTTCGCCGCGCTCGTCGGTCTTCTGGTGGTGGTGGCGATATGGGCCTGATCCGCGAAATCGCCGTCCAGGGCGCTCAGATGATCTTCGTGCTGGCGCTCGCGCCGCTGCTCCTCGGTCTGACGCGCAAGTTCAAGGCGCGCATGCTCGATCGCGTCGGCCCGCCGGTTCTCCAGCCCTATCGCGATCTCCTGAAGCTGGTGCGCAAGGACGTGGTGATCGCCGAGAACGCCTCCTGGCTGTTCCGCGTCGCCCCCTATGTGATCTTCGCCGCCACCTGGGTCGCCGCCGCCCTGGTGCCGACCTTCGCCACCGGCCTGCAGTTCTCCTGGACCGCCGACCTCATCGCCATCACCGCCCTGCTCGCCACGGCGCGCTTTTTCCTGGCGCTCGCCGGCATGGACGTCGGCACCGCCTTCGGTGGCATCGGCTCGTCGCGCGAGATGCTCTTCGCCTCGCTCGCCGAGCCGGCGATGATCATGATGGTCTTCGTCGTGGCGCTGGTCGCCGGATCCACCCAGCTCTCCTGGGTGGCGAACTTCATGCTCACCCACGCCTCGCTGCGCGTCTCGCTCGGCATGGCGCTGGTGGCGCTGGTCATCGTCGCGCTCGCCGAGAACGCCCGCATCCCCGTCGACAATCCGGCGACCCATCTCGAGCTCACCATGGTGCACGAGGCGATGGTGCTCGAATATTCCGGCCGCCATCTCGCCGTCATCGAGCTCGCCGCGGCGCTGAAGCTGCTGCTCTACGTCTCGCTGATCGCCTGCGTCTTCGTCCCCTGGGGGCTGGCGCCGCCGCGCTCCGGCGTCCTGCCGCTGATCGTCGGCGCCGTGACCTATCTCGCCAAGATCTCGGTCGGCGCCTTCCTGCTCGTGTTCTTCGAGACGTCGATCGCCAAGATGCGGGTCTTCCGCGTCCCCGAACTCCTCGGCGCCGCCCTCATGCTGGGCTTCCTGGGGACCCTCCTCCTCTTCGTGTCGAGGAGCTTCTGATGGGACGTTTCGCCCTCGACCTCGCCCACATGCTCGCCGGCGGCATGGTGCTGGTCTCCTTCATGCTGCTGTACCAGAACCGCATGTTTGGCCTGCTCAACGTCTTCGCCCTGCATGCGGTGGTGCTCTCGGCGTCGGTCGCCTGGCAGGCCCACGTCCAGGCCGCACCGCATCTCTACGTCACCGCCGCGATCGCCCTGCTGCTCAAGGCGATCGTCATCCCGGTGGCGTTGCGGCGCATGGTGATCCGCCTCGGCATCCACCGCTCCATCGAGACGGTCGGCGGCATCGGCCTCACCATGCTGATGGGCATCGCCCTGGTCGCCCTGTCGATGATGGTGATGCTGCAGGCGGCGGCCGAGGCCGATCCGCTCGCCCGCGAGGACGTGGCGCTGGCGCTGTCGGTGATCCTGCTCGGCCTGTTGATGATGGTGACGCGCTACAACGCCGTCTCCCAGATCGTCGGCTTCATGAGCCTCGAGAACGGCCTGATCCTCGCCGCCGCCGGGGCCAAGGGCATGCCGCTGGTGGTCGAGATCTCGGTCGCCTTCTCGGTGCTGGTCGCCTTCATCGTCATCGGCGTCTTCCTGTTCCGCATCCGCGAGCGTTTCGACAGCGTCGACACCCACGCGCTCGACGACTACCGCGAGGGCCGGCAATGACCACGATCCTCGCCCTCCTGCCCTTCCGACCGGTCGACGGGGTGATCGCCCTGCCGGCGATCGCCGCGCTGCTCCTCGCCGCGCTGCCCGGCCGTCGCCGCTCGGCCGCGATCAACGTCGTCGCCTCGTTCCTGACCTTCCTCTTGGCGACGACCCTGCTCGTCGAGCGCCCGGCGCCCGGCGACTACGTCTTCGTCGACGATCTCAACGTCGTCTTCGTCGTCCTCGGCACCTTCGTCGGCTTCACCACCTCGATCTTCTCGGCGAGCTACATCGCCCACGAGATCGACGCCGGGAAACTGTCGCCCGGTCAGCTGCGCTTCTATCACGGCATGTATCAGGCGCTCGCCTTCGCCATGAACCTCGGGCTCCTCGCCGACAACATCGGCCTGATGTGGGTGGCGGTGGAGCTGGCGACGCTGACGACGGTGCTGATGGTCGGCATCTACCGCACCCACGATGCGCTCGAAGCCGCCTGGAAGTACTTCATCCTCGGCTCGGTCGGCATCGCGCTCGCCCTCTTCGGCACCATCCTGGTCTACATGGCCGCCCAGCCGGCGATCGGCGAGGGCGAGAAGGCGATGGTGTGGACGGTGCTCGTCGCCGAGGCGTCGAAGTTCAATCCCGAACTGCTCAACGTCGCCTTCGTCTTCCTGATGCTCGGCTACGGCACCAAGGTCGGCCTCGCGCCGCTGCACGCCTGGTTGCCCGACGCCCATGCCGAGGGCCCGACGCCGATCTCGGCGGTGCTCTCCGGCCTGCTGCTCAACGTCGCGCTCTATGCGCTCCTGCGCTTCAAGATGCTGCTCGCCGCCAATCCCCAGACGGTGGCGCCGGGACCGCTGATGGTCACCCTCGGGCTCCTGTCGCTGATCTTCGCCGGCTTCATGCTCTACCGCCGGCGCGACATCAAACGGCTCTTCGCCTATTCCTCGATCGAGCACATGGGGCTCGTCACCTTCGCCTTCGGCATGGGCGGGCCGCTCGCCAATTTCGCCGGCCTCTTGCACATGACCATGCACTCGCTGACCAAGTCGGCGATCTTCTTCGCCGTCGGCCAGATCGCCCAGGCCAAGGGCACCCAGCGTCTCTCCGAAATCCGCGGCCTCACCCAGTCGCATCCGATGCTCGGCTGGAGCCTCGTCGTCGGCGTCGCGGCGATCGCCGGCCTGCCGCCGCTCGGCATCTTCATGAGCGAGTTCCTGATCGTCTCCTCGACCTTCGCCCGCGCGCCGCTCCTGGCGATCCCGCTGGTCTTCGGCCTCCTCGTCGCCTTCGGCGCGCTGGTGCTGCGCCTGACCGACGTCGCCTTCGGCGAGCCGGAGGGTCCCTCCGCTCCCGTCGACGCCTCCTATCTGCCGATGGTCGCTCATTTGGTGCTGGTACTCACCGCCGGCCTGTGGCTGCCCGCCCCGTTGGTCGCATGGTTCCAGCATGTCGCCCGGATGCTCGGATGAGGAGGCCCGCCCCATGTCGCTGAGAGCCGCCCTCTTCGATGCCGCCCTCGAGGTCGCCGACCAGAAGCCCTGGCCGCGCATCCGCGTCGACGAAGAGACCTGGGCGCGCGCCGCCTTCGGCCTCCACGCCGGCGACGTCACGCTGACGGCGCTGTGGGGCGAGCCGGGCGCCGTCCACATGGGCCTGATCGAGGAGGAGACCGGCGAGGTCCTCGTCCTCTCCCTCGATTGCCCGGATGGCACCTTCCCCTCGGTCGGTGTCACCCACGCCCCGGCGCTGCGCCTCGAGCGCACCATCCGCGAGATGGTCGGGCTCGTCCCCGAGGGCTGTCCGGACGAGCGCCCCTGGCTCGATCATGCCCGTTGGGGCGTGCGCCACCCGCTCGGCGCCGCCGAACCGGCCCCGGCCGAGGGCGCGCCCTATCCGTTCCTCGCCGCCGAAGGCCCGCCGATGCACCAGATCCCGGTCGGGCCGGTGCACGCCGGCATCATCGAACCGGGCCATTTCCGCTTCACCGCCAACGGCGAGACGGTGGTCCGCCTCGAAGAACGCCTCGGCTGGGTCCACAAGGGCATCGAGCGGCTGGCGATCGGCGCCGATCTTGAGCACGCGGCGAAGATCGCGGCGCGCATCTCGGGGGACAGTACCGTCGCCTGGTCGCTCGCCTTCGCCCGCGCGGTGGAGGCGGCCTCCGGCACCGAGGTGCCGAAGCGCGCCCATTGGCTGCGCGCCCTGATGGCCGAGGTCGAGCGGGTGGCGAACCACCTCGGCGACGTCGGCGCCGTCTGCAACGATGCCGCCTTCGCCCAGATGCTCAACCGCTGCGGCCAGCTGCGCGAGACGGTGCTGCGCGCCGCCGCTGCCGCCTTCGGCCACCGGCTGATGATGGATCGGGTGGCGCCCGGCGGCACGACGGTCGATCTCATCGATCCGAAGCCGCTCGCCGAGATGGTGGCGGCGCTGCGCCACGGCTTTCCGCCGCTCGTCCGCCTCTACGACACCACCGTGTCGTTGCTCGACCGCACCGTGACCACCGGCCGCCTCGATCCGGTGCTCGCCCGGCGCTGGGGGGCGGGTGGTCACGTCGGTCGCGCCTGCGGCCGTCGCTTCGACGCCCGCCGTCTACCGGGCTATGCGCCTTATGACGTCCTGCGCTTCGACGTGCCGATCCGCGAGGCCGGTGACGTCGACGCCCGCGTCTGGATCCGCATCCTGGAGATCGGCGAGAGCCTCGGCATGATCGAGCAACTCCTCGCCGGCCTGCCCAAGGGGCCGCATCGGGTCGACGTGGCACGCGGCGCGGCGGGGTCGGAGGGCGTGGCGCTGACCGAGGCCTTCCGCGGTGACGCCTTCGCCTGGGTACGGCTCGACGGCGAGGGGCGCATCGCCCGCGCCCACTTCCGCGACGCCTCGGTGTTCCAGTGGCCACTGCTCGAGGCGGCGATCGCCTACAACATCGTCGCGGACTTCCCGCTCCTCAACAAGTCGTTCAACTGCTCCTATTCGGGCCACGATCTGTGAGGCGAGTGACATGCCGAAGTTCCTGATCGAGAGCCTGCTGCGCCGCCCCGTGACCGAGAAGGCTCCTGCGGCCGACGAGGCCGGGCTCACCGAGCTCGGCCGCTGCCTCGACGCCGCCGCCCACCGCAAGCTCGGCCGCTCGCTCGCCATCCGCGAGGTCGACGCCGGCTCCTGCAACGGCTGCGAACTCGAGATCCATGCGCTCAACAACGCGATCTACGATCTCGAACGCTTCGGCCTGAAGTTCGTCGCCTCGCCCCGCCACGCCGACGTGCTGATGGTCACCGGGCCGGTCACCGCCAACATGCGCGAGGCCCTGGAGCGCACACACGCCGCGACCCCCGACCCGAAATGGGTGGTGGCGGTCGGCGACTGCGCCCTCGACGGCGGCGTCTTCGCCGGGTCCTACGCGGTGGTCGGCGGTGTCGACGCGGTGATCCCGGTCGACCTCCACATCAAGGGCTGCCCGCCCTCGCCGAAGGCGCTGCTCGAAGGGCTGATCGCCCTGATCGAGAAGAGCGCCTGATACCGAGTTCACGAAATTCGGACTCGTCCGAATTTCGTGAGTTGCGGCCTGACCGGCCGACGCCCGTTCGGGCTTGCCTTCGCGGATGAAGTTCCGAACAGGTCGGAACTTCATCCGCTCGGTATGAGACGAGGCTCCGGCGGATCGCTCCGCCGGGCGCGTCGGCGCCTCCGACCTTCGGTATCAGAGCGACTCGGTGCCCTCGATGGCGATGCCGAAGCCCTCGAGGCCGACATAGCGGCGGGTCCGCGACGAGATCAGGCGGATCGAGGCGACGCCGAGATCCTTGAGGATCTGTGCGCCCAGCCCGATCTCGCGCCAGTTCTCCGCCCGGGTCGAGGCGGAGGCGTGGGCCTCGACCTCGGCGATCGCCAGCGGATCCGCACCCGTCGCGGGCTCCTTCGCCGGCTTGGCGACGCCGACCGAGCCCTCGCGCAGATAGACGATGACGCCGCGGCCTTCCTTGGCCATCCGCTCCATCAGCCGGTCGAGCGACTTCGCCTTGCCGAAGACGTCGTCGGTGACCGACTCGAGATGCAGGCGTACCGGCACCGAGCGGCCGTCGCGGATGTCGCCGAAGACGATGGCGAGGTGGTGCATCGGGTCGAAGGGGGTCGAATAGGAGATCGCCCGGGCGAGGCCGACCGGCGTTTCGACGTCGAACTCCTCGATCCGCTCGACCAGCCGTTCGTTCCTCTGGCGATAGGCGATGAGGTCGGCGACCGAGACGATGGCGAGCCCGTGCTCCTCGGCGAATTTCGCCACGTCCGGCCCGCGCTTCACCGTGCCGTCGTCGTTCACGAGTTCGCAGATGACGCCCACCGGCGGCAGGTTGGCCAACCGGCAGAGATCGACGGCGGCCTCGGTGTGGCCGGAGCGCATGAGCACGCCGCCGTCCTTGGCGATCAGCGGGAAGACGTGGCCGGGGCGGACGAAGTCGGTCGGCCCGACGTTCGGATTGGCGAGCGCCCGCGCCGTGTTGCAGCGTTCTTCCGCCGAGATGCCGGTGGTCAGCCCGTGGCGATAGTCGATGGTGACGGTGAAGGCGGTGCCGAGCGGCGCGTCGTTGGCGGCGATCATCGGTTCCAGATGGAGCTGGCGAGCGAGATCGCGCGGGATCGGCGTGCAGACGATGCCCGAGGTGTGGCGCACGATGAAGGCCATCTTCTCCGGCGTCGCATGAACAGCGGCGACGATCAGGTCGCCTTCGTTCTCGCGGTCGTCGTCGTCGGTCACGACCACGATCTCGCCGCGCTCGAAGGCGCGCAGGGCGCTCGCGACACGGGACTGGTTCATCATCGTCTCCTCATGGGCCTTGGAACGCGGAGCCAGGCCCAGAAAATCGTCGGGGGTGACCGCCCCGCGGGTGGCGCGGGCGATCTTCTCGGCCGTCTCGCGCGATACCCACACGGTCGGGTCGTTGCACAGCGCCGTCACCGCCGCCGGCGACAGGCCGACGCGGCGGGCGAAGCCGCTGCGCGATTCCTTGGTCCGGGCGAGCCACTGGTCGAGACGCATGGCGCGACATTAGGCGGGCATGTTTTCAGTCGCAATGAAAATTCGGCAGATTTGCTCCCTAAGTGAAAGCCCCCCAAAAAAATCCACTGCTCACCGCTCGGGCCACAGGCAGGCAAGTGCGAGCTGAAAGGCGCATGAGTATGAATGCTGCACCACAGTGAGTGCATATAAAAAGATGCATCAATCCACCCTGCATTATGTTCCTATTTTGATCTCAGTATGTGAGAGATGATCATTGACCGCCGGCGCGACTCGATTTACAAGAAGGGCATGAGCACCGATCGTTTCGATATCCCATCGCTAGAAGCCCGTCTCGCAGAGACGGAACGGAAAATATCTGCCCTCCAAGAACGTGCTGCCAAGCTGACGGCAGCAATCACATCTCTGCGCGCGCTCGACGCGGTGCTGAGTGACGACAACTTCATGGCAGAGGTGGCAGAATTCGCCCTGTCTGTCCCGAAACGCCAAAGCAAATCAAAGCTCGGGCCGGCTCGGCCCGAGGGTACTCCATCAAATTTTGAGATGGCGAAGATGGTGCTCATCAGCGCTGAGAGAGACGGTAAGGCGGGACTGACCGCAGCCGAACTCGTATCCGAAATTGGCAGGCGGTATTGGCCCGGGCTCCAACCGCAGCAAATCCTGCCGATGATGTATCAGTACGCGAAGCATGGACGACTGAATAAGGGCGACGACGGGCTATTTCGTCTCCCCAAACGAGAAGGGGAGCCCAAAGGCTCCCCGAAACCCGAAGTAGGTGAGGACAGCACTCCTCCCGACTTCATGCGCTAAGAGGCCGTTTTGAAATTCGCGCCCGGCGATTCCCGTCGGCGTCCGAATG
>CALBKH010000078.1 GCA_937892955.1 uncultured Alphaproteobacteria bacterium | reverse complement strand
AGGAGTTCTGGTCGAACTTACCGCCGGCGTGGAGCTGGGTCATGATGACGTTGGCTGCCGACACGCCCTCTTCCGGGTGGATGTCGGTGGGGATACCGCGGCCGTCGTCGCGTACCGTGACCGAGCCATCGGCGTTGAGCCGTACGAAGACCTCGCTCGCCCAGCCGGCCAGCGCCTCGTCGATGGCGTTGTCGACGACCTCGTAGACCATGTGATGCAGGCCCGAGCCGTCGTCGGTGTCGCCGATGTACATGCCCGGCCGCTTGCGGACCGCGTCGAGGCCCTTCAGCACCTTGATCGAGTCGGCGCCGTAGCCGTCCGCGCCGTTCCTCGGGGTGCCTTCGTCGTGGATGTCGCTCATGGGCCGGGGGTCGCTTTCCATCGTCTGTCGCGCATATCGCGAGGCCGTCTACATACAGGCGCGCGCGCGTGGGCGCAAAGCTTCCCGGACGGGCCAAAAAGAGGCTTTTCAATCAGTGGGTTGCAGCCTGCGCGAAATGGGCCGCGGAGCGTCGGTGAGGGCGATTCGCGCCATTCGGCCAGCCGAAGCGCTGCGGGTGAGCGGCGAGGGGCCGCATTTCGGCGGGTGCGTCCCGCGAAACCTCGCTTCACCGCGCCGCCACGGCCACCGCCGCTCGATCCTGCGGTTTCGGCGCGGCGGGGCGCGATGCTCGTGTCTACCGCGCCGCCACGGCTACCGCCGCGCCGGCCATCATCGTTCCCGCCGTGCGGTCGAGCAGGCGGCGGGCCTTGGGATCGCGGAAGAAGCGGCGGGCGCGCGCCGCCATGGCGGCATAGGCGGCGCCGACGACCAGCAGGTCGAGGAAGACGATCACCGCCATCTCGACGAAGCCGAGCGGGGTCAGCGCCGCGAGGTCCACGACGGTCGGCAGAAGGGCCATGTAGAAGACGATGGTCTTGGGATTGCCGAGGGTGAGGGTCAGGCCGGCGAGCGCCACCCGCCACGCCGAGTGTTCGGGACGGCGCGACGCTTCGACCACGTCGGCATGGGGCGTCGCCGTCCACAGCTGCCATGCGAGCCAGATGAGATAGGCGGCGCCGGCGAACTTCACCACGGTGAAGACGGTCGAGAAGGTGGCGGCGAGCGCGGCGAGGCCGAGGGCGGCGCAGGTGAGGAAGATCATATCGCCCATGATCAGGCCGAGCACCATCGGCATTGTGCCCCAGAACCCCACTGCCAACGCACGGGCGACGAGCGCCGTCATGCCCGGACCGGGCACGATCGCGGCGATGGTCAGGGCGACGGTGAAGGCGAGGAGCGTGGCGGGTTCCATGGGGCTCGGGTCCAGAGGTGGGGAGGCGACATCCTGAGCGAACGGGGCGGGGAAGGCAAGATGACGATGGTGGCGGCCGGGCATCCGTCGAATCGACAGGGATGGCCGGCGATCGAGACTTCGTTATTCTACTTAGGTGCGGGTGCTCGAACCGAGATCCGCTTTCGTCTCGTCGGGGGGGAGAGAACGATGAAATCGGTCGAAATGTGGTTGGCGGCGTCGTTCGTCGCGGGCGTGTTGCTGTCGGGTGAGGCGTCGGCCTTGGAACCGGAGGCGGCCGGGACGGGCGAGAGCATGTTCGCCTTCAGCGTCTGCAATCGCGCGCCCCGCGAGGCGTCGGTGGCGGTCTCGTCGCGGCTCGCGCCGGGGTCGAAGGAATTCGTCGTTTCCGGCTGGTGGCGGGTCGCCGCGGGTCGCTGCCGAAAGATCGGCACCTATCCGCGCGGGCACTTCTACATGCACGCCACCGCGGGCGGGACGCGTTGGGGCAAGGGCGACGTCAACCTCTGCGTCGAGAGCCCCGGCCCGTTCAAGCGCATCAATCTGACGAACTACCGGTGCACCGCCGACCTGCTGCGCAAGTTCAGCCATCAGGACATCCGTACCGCCAATTGGCAGTGGACGCTCAATCCGTGAGGTGAAGGCTTCCGGCGGGTGGCGAACCTCGCTGATCGTGTCGAGCGGCCCGAACGCGTCTCACGCCGCCGGTCCGCCACGTCGCACCGCGCCTCCCGTCACCTCGAACAGCTCCGCCCGCTCGCCGAGTGCGGCGAAGGCGGAGGCATCGGTGCCGGTCATCCAGCACTGCGAGCCGAGCGCCTCGACGACGTCGAAGAGCTCGGCGCGGCGGCGCGGGTCGAGATGGGCGGCGACCTCGTCGAGGAGGAGGAGGGGCGCGCGACCGCAGGTCTCGCCGACGAGGCGGGCATGCGCCAGGACGAGGCCGAGAAGCAGCGCCTTCTGCTCGCCGGTCGAGGAGAGGTGGGCCGGCATGGCCTTCGGCCCATGATGGACGACGAGGTCGGCGCGGTGCGGCCCGTCGAGGGTGCGGCCGGCGGCTTTGTCGCGGCGGCGGCCGTCACGCAGTCGGGCGCGGTAGACGTCTTCGGCGTCGGCCGCGGGTCCGCCGGCGGCGACGAGCGCCTCGATCTCGCCCTCGAGCGCCAATTCGGCGTGCGGGAAGGGGGCATCGGCGCGGGTGGCGGCGATGAGGCGCTCGAGGCAGGCGACGGTCTCGACCCGCGACAGCGAGATCGCCACGCCGAGTTCGGCCATCTGCGCTTCGATCGCCTCCAACCAGTCGAGATCGAGCCGGTCGTCCTCGAGCAGCCGGTTGCGGCCGCGCATCGCCTTCTCGAAGGCGCTCACATGGGCGCCGTGGGCGGGCGAGAGGGCGAGGACCAGGCGGTCGAGGAAGCGCCGCCGCTCGGCGGCCGGGCCGGTGAAGAGCCCGTCCATCGCCGGGGTGAGCCACAGCACCCGGACGTGATCGAGCAGATCGTCGGCGGAGCGCGCCGGCTCGCCGTCGATGCGGACGCGGCGGACGAGAGCCTCCTCGTCACCGCGCGCCTCGCTACCGGTGCCGATCCGTATCGCGCCGTCGGGGCCGTCGAGGCGGGCGAACACCGTCCAGGCGCCGGGGCTGCCGAGGCGGGCCATCTCGTCGAGGCGGGCGCGGCGCAGGCCGCGGCCGGGGGAGAGCAGCGACAGCGCCTCGAGCACGTTGGTCTTGCCGGCACCGTTCTCGCCGGCGAGCACGACGTGGCGGCCGTCGGTGGCGACGGAAAGGCCGGCGTAGTTGCGGAATTCGCCGAGTTTCAGTTCGGTCACCGCGACGCGCGGCACGGCACGGCCGGCCTGGGCGGCGGGCGGCGTTTCGGGCGCGGTCGCGGCGAGCGGCGGCGTCACAGTTTGAAGACCGCGTCGGCGGCGGAGCGCGAGGCGCGACGCTTGGCGACCTCGCCACGCAGGCGCTCGATCTCGCCCTGGAGCAGCGCGATGCGCTCCTCGAGTTCGCCTTCGGAGACGAGCGAGACGTCCTGGCCGATCTCGTGGGCGAGCTTCTTCTTCGGGCGGTCGTCGTCGACGAAGACCATGGCGGTGCATCCGATCGTTTCGCGACCATCGTCGGTCGCCATGATTCGAGTATAGAACCGGTGGAGCCGGCGGCATAGGAGCGCCGACGACGGCCGTCGTGGAGCCGTCGCGAGGGGGAGGAAGCCGATGCCCGAGGTCGCCGTCTACATCGCCCATTCGCTCGACGGTTGCATCGCCGACGCCGAGGGCTCGATCGGCTGGCTCGCGCCGTACGATGCCTGCGACTACGGCTACGACACCTTCTACGGGCGTATCGATGCGCTGGTGATGGGGGCGGCCACCTATCGGGAGTGCCGGCGCGCGGCCGAGTGGCCCTATCGCGGCAAGGCGACGATGGTCATGACGAAATCGGGACGGATCGACGACGACGGGCTCGCCGTCTTCGACGACCGCACGGCGGTGGAGATCGCCTACGACCTGGAGCGCGCCGGGCTCCGGCGGATCTGGGTGGTGGGCGGCGGCGGACCGATCCGCGCCTTTCTCGACGCAGGGTTGGTTCGCCGGCTCACGACCTTCGTGATCCCGGTGATTCTGGGGTCGGGGACGCCGCTGTGGAAGTCGGGGACACGGCGGTGGGCGGCGACGCTGGAGCGGTCGGTCACCCATGCAAACGGCGTGGTCGAGATGGTCCACACCGTCACGCCGGCGCATGGCTGACGTGGCCGCGGCGCCTCGAACGAGGCGGTGACAGGTCGGCGACGGCGCGTTAGCCTCGCCGTCCGATCCCTCACCGGGAGGTTCCCGCCATGGCCGCTCCGAAGTCGCCCGCCTTCGATCCCTTCGACGTCGCCGAGACCAACGCCACACGCTATCCCGAGCCCTTCGCCGCGTTGGTGACGAAGCGCTGGAACCGGCGGCTCGGCGATCACGCCGGCCTCACCAACTTCGGCGTCGTCCTCACCCGGATCGAGCCGGGCGGGCAGTCGTCGGTGCGCCATTCGCATCTGAAGCAGGACGAATTCGTCTACGTGCTGGAGGGAGAGGCGGTGATGGTGACCGACGCCGGGCGTCAGATGATGCCGGCGGGCACCTGTGCCGGCTTTCCGGCCGGTTCGACCGACGCCCATCATTTCTTCAACGAGAGCGACGCCGACGTGCTGCTTCTCGTCGTCGGCGATCGTACGCCGGGAGAGGTGGCGACCTATCCGGACGACGACCTCGCGGGCCGCATGCTCGACGACGGCCGCTACGTCTTCACCCACAAGGACGGGTCGCCGTACTGACGGCGGCCGCAGGAGATCGCATCATGACCGCCCTTCCCGCCACCATGACCGTCATCGCCATCCCCGCGCCGGGCGGGCCGGAGGCGCTCGTCGCCGAGACCCGGCCGCTGCCGGTGCCCGGTCCCGGCGAGATCCTGGTGAAGGTCGCGGCGGCCGGGGTCAATCGGCCCGACGTGCTGCAGCGCCAGGGCGGTTATCCGCCGCCGAAGGGCGCCTCCGACATCCCCGGCCTCGAATTCGCCGGCGAAGTGGTCGGGCTCGGCGAGGGAGCGTCGCGGTTTTCGCTCGGGGCGAAGGTCACGGCGCTGGTGCCGGGCGGTGGTTATGCCGAATATGCCGTCGTCGCGGAAGCCAACGCGCTGCCGGTGCCGAAGGGTCTGAGCCCGATCGAAGCGGCGGCGATCCCGGAGACGTTCTTCACGGTGTGGTCGAACGTCTTCGATCGCGGCGGGCTGAAGCCGGGCGACGTCTTCCTCGTCCACGGTGGCACATCCGGCATCGGCGTCACGGCGATCCAACTCGCCAAGACCTTCGGCGCGACGGTGATCGCCACCGCCGGTGGGGCGGAGAAATGCGCGCGGTGCCGCGAGCTCGGCGCGGACCTCGCCATCGACTATCGCGAACAGGACTTCGTCAAGGAGGTCAAGGATTTCACGAAGGGCCACGGCGCCGATGTGATCCTCGACATGGTCGGCGGCGACTACATCGAGCGCAATCACGAGGCGGCAGCGGTCGAGGGCCGAATCGTCCAGATCGCCTTCCTGCGCGGGCCGAAGGCGACGGTGAACTTCGGCCGCATCATGATGAAGCGGCTGGTCCACACCGGCTCGACTTTGCGTGCCCGCGACGTCGGCTTCAAGGCGGCGATCGCCGAGGCGCTGGTCGAGAAGGTCTGGCCGGCGATCGAAGCGGGAAAGGTGAAGATCGTGGTCGATTCGACCTTCCAGTTGAGGGAAGCGGCGCAGGCCCATGCCCGTATGGAGACCAACGCGCACATCGGCAAGATCGTGCTGACGGTGTGAGGGCGCGGTCGGTTCCACGGCGGAATTGCGACGCACGGCCCGATCTGCTATGAGGCGTCATCTCCGTTTCATGTCGCGTACGACACGCCCTCTCCCGCGCCCGCCGGCCGAGAGAGGCCACGAGGAAGGTCCATCTCATGGCGACGCCGACCAATACGCCCCTGATGCCCAAGGCCACCGCCGTCTGGCTGGTGGAGAACACCGCGCTGTCCTTCGACCAGATCGCCGCCTTCTGCCGGCTGCATCCGCTCGAGGTGAAGGCGATCGCCGACGGTGAAGCGGCGCAGGGCATCAAGGGTCTCGACCCGATCATGACCGGCCAGCTGACCCGCGACGAGATCGACAAGGCCGTCAAGGATCCGGCGCATCGCCTCAAGCTCGCCGACCCGAAGGTGCGGGTGCCGGAGGCCAAGCGTCGCGGTCCGCGCTACACGCCGGTGTCGCGCCGCCACGATCGGCCGAACGCCATCCTGTGGCTGCTGCGCAACCACCCCGAACTCAAGGACGCGGCGATCATGCGTCTGGTCGGCACGACCAAGACGACGATCCAGCAGATCCGCGAGCGTACCCACTGGAACGCCGCCAACCTCGCGCCGATGGACCCGGTGACGCTGGGTCTGACCTCGCAGCTCGAGCTCGACCTCGAGGTGGAGAAGGCGGCGAAGGGCATGCCGGTCCGCGAGGCGGGCGAGCCGGGTGCGGCGACGCTGCTGCCGGTCGAGGAGAGCGTGCGTCCGCTCGACGAACACGGCGCCTACGGTTCCGGCGGTCGTACCCAGGAAGACGAACTCGATGCCGACAAGATCTTCGCCAAGCTCAAGAGCCTCAAGGGGCCGGAGCCGGCGGAAGACGAAGAGTGATCTTCGCTTCGGCGGGAAACACGGAACGGGCGGGGGGCGACCCCGCCCGTTTCCGTTTCCGAGAGACGCGCCCAGCATTCGGGCAGCCGAGGGCTGGACCGGAGGACCCGATCGCGGTCTCCTGGGGGGACACGATCTCGACGAGCGGGACGTGGTGAGCAGGGGCGGGGGACGTCGACGCGATGCGGTTCTCGGTCCGTCACGAGACGATCTATCGGTATTCCGCTCCGGTCGGGCTGGGCGATCATCTTCTGCGTCTGGCGCCGCGGCCCGAGGGCGTGGTGATGCGGCGGCAGGTGATCGGCGTCGAGCCGCATCCGACGACGCGGACGGAGACACACGACGCCTTCGGCAACCTCGTCACCCACCTCACTTTCGATCGCCCGACCGACCTCTTCCGCATCGTGAGCCGTTTCGATCTCGAAACGACCACGGTGTCGCCGCGGATCGCGGCCGATACGCCGGCTCTGCCGTGGTCGACCGACGGGGACGCGGTGACGGCGCCCTTCGTGGTCGATCACGGCATCGACGACGAGGTCCGCGCCTTCGCCGCGGCGCTCGCCGCGGCGAGCGGCTGGCGGGCGGAGGCGTTTCTGGAGCGCCTCACGCGGACGCTCTTCACCCGCACCGATCGTCACATCCGGCCGGACGGGCACGCCCAGAGTGCGGCCTACACGTTGGCGGTCGGGCGTGGCGCGTGTCGCGACGTGACGGTGTTGTTCATGGCGGCGGCGCGGGCGCTGGGCATTCCGGCGCGCTTCGTCTCGGGCTATCAGGCGCGCGCCGAGACACCGGACGGGCGACGCCACCTGCACGCCTGGCCGGAGGTGTACGTGCCGGGATCGGGTTGGCACGGCTTCGATCCGACCCACGGGGTGGCGGTCGGCGACGGCCACGTGGCGCTGTCGGCGGCGCCCGATCAGATCGGCACGATGCCGATCGAAGGCGGCTTCTTCGGCGACGGGGTGACGTCGACGCTCGACTACACGGTCGAGATCGAGGCGAGCTGAGAGCCTGTCTCA
>CALBKH010000077.1 GCA_937892955.1 uncultured Alphaproteobacteria bacterium | reverse complement strand
CCCGCTACGAGGAAAAGGCACTCCGCGAAGGCCGCACCCCGGCATATCTGGTGTTCCGAAGGGTGTGATTTCGAGGAAATCCGCCGCGGAGACTTGCCTTTCTCCCGGGATCTGACTTATAAGCCCCTCCAAGCACGAAATTCTCAGATCGTCCTCGTGACGAAACGAGAGTGGGCCCCCGAGGGGACCCGCTCTTTCGGTGTTGGTCCGATGACCGCCCGACGTTTCCCGAAGCGATCGAACCACCGGGACCGACGACACTGACGACGCGCCACGAACCCCGCCTGATCCACGAGACCGGTCTCGACGCCCGCATCGCGGCGATCGCCGAACCGGTGATCGAAGATCTCGGCTTCCGTCTCGTCCGCGTGAAGTGCTCGGGCCGCAACGGTTTCACCGTCCAGATCATGGCCGAGCGTCCCGACGGCACCATCGGTGTCGACGACTGCGAGCAGATCAGCCGCAATCTGGCGCCGGTGATCGATGCCGACGATCCGGTCGATCGGGCCTATCATCTGGAAGTGTCTTCGCCCGGCATCGACCGGCCGCTGGTGCGCCGCTCGGACTTCGAGCGCTGGGCCGGCCACGTCGCCAAGATCGAGCTGGAGCAGAACCACGAGGGCCGCCGGCGTTTCCGCGGGCTCCTCGTCGGCGTGAAGGACGACACGTTCGGGGTGAAGCTCGACGGTGTCGCCGAAGGCGAACCCGACACCGTCTGGCTGCCGCTGGATCTCCTGGCGGACGCCCGGCTGATACTCACCGACGATCTCGTCGCCGCCTCGCTGAAGGCGGCCAAGCGACAGGCCCGTACGGATCTCGACGACGTCGAGGATCCGGCGGTCCACTGAGAAGGACGACACGTGCCCGATCCGCGATCGGGCCGCGAGGGAGAAGACGATGGCAGTCAGCGCCAACAGACTGGAACTCCTCCAGATCGCCGATGCGGTCGCGCGTGAGAAGGTGATCGATCGCAAGATCGTGCTCGCCGCGATGGAGGACGCCATCCAGAAGGCCGCGCGCTCGCGCTACGGGTCCGAGACCGAGGTCCGCGCCGAGATCAACCCGAAGACGGGCGAGATCAAGCTGCAGCGCCTGCTCGAGGTGGTCGAGGTCTTCGAGAATCCGGCGACCCAGATCCCGCTCGCCGACGCCCGCCTGCGCAATCCCGACGCCCAGGTCGGCGACTTCATCGGCGAGCCGCTGCCGCCCATGGACTTCGGCCGCATCGCCGCCCAGTCGGCCAAGCAGGTCATCGTCCAGAAGGTCCGCGAAGCCGAGCGCGATCGCCAGTTCGACGAGTTCAAGGACCGCATCGGCGAGATCGTCAACGGTACGGTCAAGCGCATCGAATACGGCAACGTCATCGTCGACCTCGGCCGTGGCGAGGCGATCGTCCGTCGCGACGAGCTGATCCCGCGCGAGGCCTTCCGCAACGGCGATCGCGTCCGCGCCTACGTCTACGACGTCCGCCGCGAACAGCGCGGGCCGCAGATCTTCCTCTCCCGCACCCATCCGCAGTTCATGGCGAAGCTCTTCGCCCAGGAAGTGCCGGAGATCTACGACGGCATCATCGAGGTGAAGTCGGTCGCCCGCGACCCGGGCTCCCGCGCCAAGATCGCCGTCATCTCGCGCGATTCGTCGATCGACCCGGTCGGCGCCTGCGTCGGTATGCGCGGTTCCCGCGTCCAGGCGGTGGTGCAGGAGCTCCAGGGCGAGAAGATCGACATCATTCCCTGGTCGCACGACGCCGCCACCTTCATCGTCAACGCCCTGCAGCCGGCGGAAGTCGCCAAGGTCGTGCTCGACGAGGATGCCGGCCGCATCGAAGTGGTGGTGCCGGACGATCAGCTGTCGCTGGCCATCGGCCGCCGCGGCCAGAACGTCCGCCTCGCCTCCCAGCTCACCGGCTGGGACATCGACATCATGACCGAGGCCGAGGAATCGGAGCGCCGTCAGAAGGAATTCGCCGAGCGCACCCAACTCTTCATGGAAGCGCTCGACGTCGACGAGGTCGTCGCCCAGCTGCTCGCCACCGAAGGCTTCGGCACGGTCGAGGAACTCGCCTACGTCGGCATCGACGAGATCGCCCGTATCGAGGGCTTCGACGAGGAGACGGCGGAGGAGATCCAGTCCCGCGCCAACGCCTGGCTCGAGGCGCTCGAAGCGGCTCAGGACGCCGAACGCAAGGAACTCGGCGTCGCCGACGAACTGCGTGACGTCCCCGGCGTCACCACCGCGATGATGGTGGCGCTCGGCAAGGACGGCATCAAGACGGTCGAGGACCTCGCCGGCTGTGCCACCGACGATCTCGTCGGCTGGACCGAGCGCAAGGGCGGCGAAGTCGAGAAGCACGCCGGTACGCTCGACGGCTTCGATCTCGACCGCACCGACGCCGAAGCGATCATCATGGCCGCCCGCGTCGCCGCCGGCTGGATCGAGCCGCCGGTCGAAGAGCCGGTCGACGCCGGGGAAGACGAGGCGGAGAGTGGCGAACACTGACGCCGAACCGGGCGCCGACGAGGCGCCCGAATGGGATGAACGCCCGCCGAAGAAGGCGGACGTGACGCGAACCGACATCGTCTCCCGCGAGACGAGGCCGCTCGCAGAGATGATCCGCTTCGTTCAGGCCCCGGATGGAACCGTGGTGCCGGATCTGAAGCGGGACCTGCCCGGCCGTGGGGTCTGGGTGGAGGCGACGCGCGCCGCGGTCGACAAGGCCGTCGCGCGCAAGCTCTTCGCCCGCGCTCTGCGCAGCGCCGTCGAAGTCCCTGCGGACCTCGCCGAGCGCCTCGACGGGCTGATGGCGAAACAGGCGCTGGGCACCTTCGGCCTGGCGCGCAAGGCGGGGCTGGTCACGACCGGCTTCGCCAAAGTGGAAGCGGCGGTGGCGCGCGAGCGTCTCGCCGGTCTCGTCCACGCCGCGGAAGCGGGGTCGGACGGGGTCGAGAAGCTGGCCGCGGCGCTCAAGCGCCGCTTCGGTGGAGAGATCGGCATTCCGGTCGTCCGAATCTTCACCGGAGCCCAATTGGATTTGGCATTGGGCAGGTCGAATGTGATACATGCTGCGCTGCTTGCTGGCCGGGCGAGCGAAACCTTCCTCGAGCGCGCAGGCGCGCTCGCCAGATATCGAGGCCTCGAATCCTTCGGGACCACGGTGTCGACGAACGACGGCCATCACGCGACGAGCGGCACGACGCCGCAGGAATGACGGGCACATGAACGAACAGAAGACCACCGGCGACAAGACCCTCCACGTCGACGTCAAGAAGAAGTTGACGTTGAAGCTGAAGACCGACGCCACGGTCCAGCAGAGCTTCAGTCATGGCCGGTCGAAGACCGTGCTCGTCGAGACCAAGAAGAAGCGCATCCTGAAGCCGGGGGAGACCGAACACGGTCACGCCGCGGTGCCTGCGCCTCGGGTCGAGTTGAAGCCGCGCACCGAAGTGAAGCCGGCGACGCCGCCGGCCGCGCCGACGGCGAGCGAAGCTCCGCCCGCTCCGCAGCGGTCGCGCACCGGCGTCGTGCTGCAGACGCTCTCGGCCGGCGAACGCGCCGCCCGCGAGAAGGCTCTCGCCGAAGCCCGCATCCGTGAGGAAGAGGACCGCAAGCGTCGCGCCGAGGAAGAGCGGCTGCGCGCCATCGAGGAAGTGCGCCTCGCCAAGGAGCGTGCCGAAGCCGAAGCCCGCCGCAAGGCCGAGGCCGCGGCGGAAGAAGAACGCCGCAAGGCCGCCGGTGAGCCCGAGCCCGTGGCGGAGCCGGAAAAGGCCACCGAGCCCGAAGCCGCCGCTCCCGCGGCTGCGCCGACCGCGGCACGCCCCGCCGCCGCTGCTCCTGCCGCCGTCCGTCCGGCCCGCCCGGCCGCCGAGGAGGAGGAGGAAGAGGCTCCGCGCCGGGGTCCCGCGCCCCGTCCGGTCGCCGGCGCCGCGCGCCGCATGACCGCGCCGCCGCCGCCCAAGCCGACCCGCACCAAGGGCGACGACAAGCAGCGCGGCAAGCTCACCGTGGTGACGGCCCAGACCGAGGACTCCGAGGAGGAGGGCGGCCGCGGTCGTTCGGTCGCCGCCTTCAAGCGCCGCGTCCAGCGTCAGCAGCGCCGCATGCAGTCCTTCGAGCCGCGCGAGAAGATCTCGCGCGAGGTGATCCTGCCCGAGACGATCACCATCCAGGAACTCTCCAACCGTATGGCCGAGCGCGCCGTCGACGTCATCAAGCTGCTGATGAAGCAGGGCCAGATGATGAAGATCAACGACGTCATCGATGCCGACATGGCGCAGCTGATCGCCGAGGAGATGGGCCACACCGTCAAGCGCGTCGCCGAATCGGACGTGGAGGAAGGCCTGTTCACGGCCACCGACGCCGACGAGGATCTGCGTCAGCGTCCGCCGGTCGTCACCATCATGGGTCACGTCGACCACGGCAAGACGTCGCTGCTCGACGCCATTCGCTCCACCAAGGTGGCCGCGGGCGAGGCCGGCGGCATCACCCAGCACATCGGTGCCTATCAGGTCGAATCGAACGGCCAGAAGATCACCTTCATCGACACCCCCGGCCACGAGGCCTTCACGGCGATGCGTTCGCGCGGCGCCAAGGCCACCGACATCGTCATCCTGGTGGTGGCGGCCGACGACGGCGTCATGCCGACGACGGTCGAGGCGATCAACCACACCCGTGCCGCGGGCGTGCCGATCATCGTCGCCATCAACAAGATCGACAAGCCGCAGGCCGACCCGCAGCGCGTCCGTACCGCCCTGCTCCAGCACGAGATCGTGGTGGAATCGATGGGTGGCGACGTGCTCGAGGTCGAAGTGTCGGCCAAGCAGAAGATCAATCTCGACAAGCTGCTCGAGACCATCCTGCTGCAGACCGAGGTGCTCGAGCTCAAGGCCAACCCGAACCGGGCGGCCGAGGGCACCGTCATCGAGGCCAAGCTCGACAAGGGCCGCGGTCCGGTCGCTACCGTCCTCGTCCAGCGCGGCACCCTCAAGGTCGGCGACATCCTCGTCGCCGGCGGCGCCTGGGGCCGCGTCCGCGCCCTCCTCAACGACCAGGGCGCGCCCGAACGCGACGCCGGTCCGTCGACCCCGGTCGAGGTGCTCGGCTTCCAGGAGACCCCGGAAGCCGGCGACCGCTTCGCCGTGGTCGAGAACGAGGCCCGGGCCCGCGAGGTCGCGGACTATCGGCAGCGCCTGAAGCGCGAGAAGCAGCAGGCCCGCGGCACCTCGGCGCGCGGCTCGCTCACCGAGATGATGAACCAGCTGAAGACCGCCGGTCGCAAGGAGTTCACGCTCGTCGTCAAGGGCGACGTGCAGGGCTCGCTCGAAGCGATCATCGGCGCGCTGGAGAAGCTCGGTAACGACGAGGTCCGGGCTCGCGTCATCCACGGCGGCGTCGGCGGCATCACCGAATCCGACGTGTCGCTGGCCTCGGCCTCCAACGCCGCGATCATCGGCTTCAACGTCCGTGCGTCGAAGGAAGCCCGCGAGGCGGCCGAGCGCGAAGGCGTCGAGATCCGCTACTACAACATCATCTACGACCTGGTCGACGACGTGAAGAAGGCGATGAGCGGCATGCTCACGCCGGAGATCCGCGAGACCATGCTCGGCAACGCCCGCATCCTGGAGATCTTCAACGTCTCCAAGGTCGGCAAGGTCGCCGGCTGTCTCGTCACCGACGGCACGGTCGAGCGCGGCGCCTCGGTTCGCCTCATCCGCGACAACGTCGTCATCCACGAAGGCAAGCTCTCGCAGCTCAAGCGCTTCAAGGATGACGCCAAGGAAGTCGTCGTGGGTCAGGAATGCGGCATGTCCTTCGAGGCCTATCAGGACATGCGCGCCGGCGACGTCATCGAGTGCTACCGCGTCGAAGAGATCGCCCGGTCGCTCTGACCCGGCGGCCACGGCGAAGGGCGGCGTCCAGCGACGCCGCCCGCCATCACGTCCTCACCTCGCTCGGGTTCGACCCCTGACGAAGGATGATCATGTCCGAGAAGATCTCGTTCCCCTTCGCGCGTGCGGATTGGGTCGCGCTGTCGACCGCCGTCGCGCGGCGTCCGCTGCCCTTCCGCATCGCTCTGGTCGTCTTCGTGCTCGGCTTCGCCGTCATCGTCCTCGGGCTGGTCCCGGGCAACGCCCCGACCGGCGGCAGCCTGCTCGGCGAAGCGCTGAAAGGCGGGTCCGAATGGTACCCGTGGTACGGCTTCGGCGTCCTCCTGTCGCTCGGCCTCTTCTTCCGCCACCACCTCGTCGGCTTCAACGCCGCCACCGGTTTCGCCCGCATGCCGCTGGCCGAGAAGGAGCTGACGGTCGAGTTCGCCGACGAGGAGATTCACGCCACCGCGACCGATTTCGATTGGCGGTTCCCGTGGGCCGCGGTGGTGCGACTGATCGAGACGCCGACCCATCTGGTGCTCGCCACCGGTGGCCGTCAGGGTCTGCCGATCCCCCGCACCGCCTTCGCCGACGCCGACGCCTTCGAACGGACCCGCGCCCACATCCTCGCCCATCTCTCCGAAGGAACGCCCCATGACCGCGCCTGAGAAGGGCCCCTCGCAGCGTCAGCTGCGCGTCGGCGAACTGGTCCGCCATGCCCTCGCCGACATCCTCGCCCGCGGCGAGATCGCCGATCCGGATCTCGACGGTGTCGTCATCTCGGTGGCCGAGGTGCGGATGTCGCCGGATCTGAAGAACGGCACCGCGCTGGTCATGCCGCTCGGCGGCCGCAACGTGAACAAGGTGATGGCCGGGCTCGAGCGGTCGCGAAAGTGGCTGCGCGGTCGGATCGCCCGGCGGGTGGACCTCAAGTTCGCCCCCGACATCCGTTTCCAACTCGACACCCGTTTCGACGACGACGACGCGGTCACCGCCCTCCTCCATCGCCCCGAGGTCGCCCGCGACCTCGACGAGGAGTGAGAGGCGCGCCGCGCCGCCCGACCGTGGATCCACGAAAGCACTCCTCATGGCCCGTAAGAAGAAGTTCGACGACGTTCACGGCTGGATCGTGCTCGACAAGCCGGTGGGGGTGACCTCCACCCAGGCGGTGTCGCGGCTGAAGCGTCTCTTCAACGCCAACAAGTGCGGCCACGCCGGCACCCTCGACCCGCTCGCCTCCGGCATGTTGCCGCTCGCCTTCGGTGAGGCGACCAAGACCGTGTCCTTCGTCATGGACGGCACCAAGGTCTATCGCTTCACCGTGCGCTGGGGCGCCCAGACCGCCACCGACGACACCGAAGGCGAGGTCATCGCCACCTCCGACCACCGGCCGACCAAGGCGGAGATCGAGGCTATCCTCCCCGAGTTCATCGGCGAGATCATGCAGGTCCCGCCCAAGTTCTCGGCGATCAAGATCGACGGCGAACGCGCCTACGACCTCGCCCGCGACGGCGAGGAGGTGGTGCTCGAGGCCCGGCCGATCGAGATCCTCGATCTCGCCCTGGTCGACGTGCCGGACGCCGACACCGCGGTCTTCGACTGCGAATGCGGCAAGGGCACCTATGTCCGGGCGCTGGCCCGCGACATGGGGCTGCGCCTCGGCACCCGCGGCCACGTCATCGGCCTCAGGCGCGTTCACGTCGGCCCCTTCGAAGAGGACGACATGATCCCGCTCGCCGACATCGAGAAGGCGGCCGAGGAGGGCGGTCTCGACGCCGCCCGCGCCCTGCTCGTGCCCGTCGAGGCCGGTCTTTCCGAGGTCACCGAGGTGGCGGTCAACCGCGACGCCGCCGCCCGCCTGCGCCGTGGCCAGTCGGTGATCCTGCGCGGTCGCGACGCCCCCGCCGACGAGGACGCCGTGTGGGTCACCTGCGGCGGCGATCTCGTCGCCATCGGCGAGGTCGACCGTGGCGAACTGGTGCCGCGCCGCGTGTTCATGCTGGGCGGGGAGTGAGTCTCACCTGCCGATGCAGTCGGCGACCTCGGGCGAGTTCGCCGCCCGACCGGTGATGATGCCGGCGACCCGCCGGAGGCCGGGCGACGGCTTCGCCGGATTGCGGCGGATCGGATTGGGCAGGGTCACGGCGAGCAGCGCCGCTTCGCGGGCCGAGATCCGGTCGGCGCCGTGACCGAAGGCCCGCCGGGTGCCGGCCTCGATGCCGAATTCGCCCTCGGGACCCCACTCGGCGATGTTGAGATAGATCTCGAAGATCCGCGTCTTCGGCCATGCGAGATCGACGATCATCGCCATCGGGATCTCGATCGCCTTGCGCACGTAGCTGCGCCCCGACCACAGGAACAGATTCTTCGCCACTTGCATGGTGAGCGTCGAGCCGCCGCGTTTCGGCCCGTCCTCGTCGTCGATGACGTCCATCAGTTCGTTCCAGTCGATGCCGTGATGGCGGCAGAATCCGGTGTCCTCCGAGGCGATCACCGCGACGATCAGATCACGATCGACGCTCTCGATCGGCCGCCACACCCGTTCCACCCGCTGCCCCGTCACCCAGCGCGCCACCATCGGCATCGACACCGGCGCCACGAAGCGCCAGAGGACGAGCAGCACGGCGAAGATCGCCGCGAGGCCGAAGACGGCGTAGGCGGCGATCCGCACCGCGCGCCGGAGGTGAGCGAGGACGTTCATCCACGGAAACTGCCCGCCCGCGCGCGCGAAGTCGAGCGACGAGTTGGCGCTCACGCGCCACATTCCACTGGCGCGAACCCGGCGTTTCGTGCATAAGACCCGCGCACCCGACCCCGCTGGACGACATCCCGGCGGGGCCATGTTCGTTTGTCTCACCCGAAAGGATGATCTCGATGTCGATCACGGCCGAACGCAAGCTCGAACTGGTCAAGCAGTACGCGACCCACGAAGGCGACACCGGTTCGCCGGAAGTCCAGGTCGCGGTGCTCTCCGAGCGTATCGCCAACCTGACCGAGCACTTCAAGACCCACGCCAAGGACAACCATTCCCGTCGTGGCCTCCTGAAGATGGTCTCCTCGCGTCGTTCGCTCCTCGACTATCTGAAGTCGAAGGACGTGGCGCGTTACAAGGCTCTCATCGAACGTCTCGGCCTGCGCCGCTGACCGGTCGCCGGGTTCGCCCGAGCGATCGACCGACGAGCTTCCCCGGAGCGGCACCCGCCGCTCCGGACCCTCTTTCCGAAGCGGCGGTCTCGTCGCTTCCGGTCTTTTCCCCGAAGCGGCATTCGCCGCTTCTCCGCCGGTTCGTCCGCGGCCTCCGCGCCGGGCCGGACGGGTCCCGGAGCGACGCTCGCGCCGCTCCTTCTCCGCGGTGAGATCCGTCTCGCCGTCCCCCGTGTCGCCGAGAGCCGCGTATCGGATCGCCCTCGTCGCACACGTCGCGGACCATGGCAGGATCGCCGGGGGCTCCGCCGGCCCGTCACGGGCAGGAGCCCCTCGCCGTCTTGCTCATGGTCCATCGGACGGGGTTCGCCTCGTCCGTCCCGGAACCGGCACGGAGCCGATGCGCCGCACGAGATGTGCGCCTGTCTCCCGTGCCTCAACTGCGGGTTCGCTTCCCCCTCGTCGGGGGTGCCCGCCAGGACCGAAGACACATGTTCCACATCCATCGTGAAGTGATCGAATGGGCCGGCCGCAAGCTGGTCCTCGAGACCGGCAAGGTCGCCCGTCAGGCCGACGGCGCCGTGCTCGCCTCCTACGGCGAGACCACCGTTCTCGCCACCGTCGTCTCCGCCAAGGAGCCGAAGGCCGGTCAGGACTTCTTCCCGCTGACCGTCAACTACCAGGAGAAGGCCTTCGCCGCCGGTAAGATCCCGGGTGGCTACTTCAAACGCGAAGGCCGTCCGTCGGAGGCCGAGACCCTGATCTCGCGCCTGATCGACCGGCCGATCCGCCCGCTCTTCGTCGAAGGCTACAAGTGCGACACCCAGGTGATCGTCACGGTGCTCTCCCACGACCTCGAGAACGCTCCCGACATCGTCGCCATGGTCGCGGCCTCCGCCGCTCTGACCCTCTCGGGCGTCCCCTTCATGGGCCCGATCGGTGCGGCGCGCGTCGGCTACATCGCCGGTGAGTACGTGCTCAACCCGCAGATCGACGAAGAGGTCGAGAACAAGCTCGATCTCGTCGTCGCCGGCACCCACGACGCGGTGATGATGGTCGAATCGGAAGCCAAGGAGCTCTCCGAAGACGTCATGCTCGGCGCCGTGATGTTCGGCCACGCCGGCTTCCAGCCGGTGATCGACGCCATCATCCGCCTCGCCGAGAAGGCCGCCAAGGAGCCGCGCGACTTCACCGCGCCGGACCTCTCCGCCGTCGAGGCCGCCGTACTCGAGATCGCCGAGGCCGATCTGCGCGACGCCTACAAGATCACCGTCAAGCAGGACCGCTACAAGGCCGTCGACGCCGCCAAGGCGAAGGTCATGGCCGCGCTCGTCCCCGCCGACGGCGAGGCGAAGTTCGACAAGGAGAAGGTCGCGACCGCCTTCAAGGAAGTCCAGGCCAAGGTGGTGCGCTGGAACATCCTCGACACCGGCTCCCGCATCGACGGCCGTGACCTCGTCACCGTCCGCCCGATCGTCGCCGAAGTCGGCGTCCTGCCGCGTGCCCACGGCTCGGCCCTGTTCACCCGCGGCGAGACCCAGGCGCTCGTCGTCGCCACGCTCGGCACCGGTGAAGACGAGCAGTTCGTCGACGCCCTCGCCGGCACCTACAAGGAGCACTTCCTGCTCCACTACAACTTCCCCCCCTACTCGGTCGGCGAGACCGGCCGCATGGGTTCGCCCGGCCGCCGCGAGATCGGCCACGGCAAGCTCGCCTGGCGCGCCATCCACCCGGTCCTGCCGATCAAGCACGAGTTCCCCTACACCATCCGTCTGGTGTCGGAGATCACCGAGTCGAACGGCTCCTCGTCGATGGCCACCGTCTGCGGCTCGTCGCTGGCGCTGATGGACGCCGGCGTGCCGCTGAAGCAGCCGACCGCCGGCATCGCCATGGGCCTGATCAAGGAGGGCGAGCGCTTCGCCGTCCTCACCGACATCCTCGGTGACGAGGACCACCTCGGCGACATGGACTTCAAGGTGGCCGGCACCGCCGACGGCGTGACCTCGCTGCAGATGGACATCAAGATCGCCGGCATCACCGAGGAGATCATGAAGGTCGCGCTGGGCCAGGCCCGCGACGGCCGTCTGCACATCCTCGACGAGATGGCCAAGGCGCTGACCTCGGCCCGTCCGGAGCTCGGCGAGCATGCTCCGCGCATCGAGTCCTTCAAGATCCCGACCGACAAGATCCGTGAAGTGATCGGTTCGGGCGGCAAGGTGATCCGCGAGATCGTCGAGAAGACCGGCGCCAAGGTCGACATCCAGGACGACGGCACCGTCAAGATCTCCTCCGCCGATCAGAAGAAGATCAAGGCCGCGGTCAACTGGGTCAAGTCCATCGCCGCCGAGCCGGAGGTGAACGCGATCTACGAGGGCACGGTCGTCAAGTGCATGGAGTTCGGCGCCTTCGTGAACTTCTTCGGTTCGCGCGACGGCCTCGTTCACATCTCGCAGCTCGCGCCGCGCAAGGTGGCCAAGGTCACCGACGTGGTCAAGGAAGGCGACAAGGTGTGGGTCAAGCTCCTCGGCTTCGACGAGCGCGGCAAGGTTCGCCTGTCGATGAAGATCGTCGACCAGGAGACCGGCCAGGAGATCCCGAAGGAAGAGGGCGAGAAGCCGGCCGAGTGACCGGACCGCCTTCTATGCGAGACATGAAAAGGGCGCCCGCGAGGGCGCCCTTCTTCGTACCTTGAGAGTTCACTTCAAGATTTACAGATCATTAACCATTATGGGCGAAAATTCGCTTCAACAGAATCGCTCAAGATCCTGTTAATCATGGGGTTTCTAGAGTGAGCCTGAAGCAGTGAGGCCGCCTTGCGGCGACCTCACCCTTCTGGTCGGAGATCAAATCACTTCGTGGATTGGCATTTACCGAGTGAAATTGATCAGCGCTACTGCGATGGTGGTGAGACTGGCAGCCAGACTTGCCACCAATCCGACCTTTCTGAGCTGCGAGTACCGCATACTGTCCTCTCAGGCTCACACGTGCAGAATTGCACGTGGCACGCTAACGGTGTCTTAGGGTTGGTTAACAATCCGCTAACAGATTGCATCGATCCACAGGGCTGATCCCAAGGTCGTAATCTGAAGTGTGTGCCCGAAAAGAAATGGGGCGCCCACCTGAGCGCCCCATAGCCATTTTCGCCGTTGAATCAAGCGTACTGGATCAGGATCCAAGTGACGGCCCGACCCTTGTAGGGCGGCATCACGTTGCCCTTGGCGATCGGCGCCGTCGTCGTGTCGAAGGCATCATCGACCTTCCAGACGCCGGATTCGGGACAATGCTCGCCAGTGCGAGCGCGAGTGCCGATGGGAGATTTCGAGTTCATGGAAGAGCCTTTCGCTCATAGACGATCGGACTCTTGACTTGCTGTCCAGGTACGATTCAAAATCGCCCTGTTCTTCACAGAACAGCGCCGGCAGCCCGATCAGGATTTGCCGGAGTTCGAAAGAATGGCCGCTTGGAGGGTGCAAGCCTCTGAGCGGCTTTCTTTTTGAACCTCATTGGAACGCTAGTCCGAGTCTCGAAGCCTCGTCAAGCGTCGGATTACAGGTACAAACCGGCAACACCCCCAAAACCCATATTTCTGTTGAAAAGTGGGTCTTTTGTGCGTGATGGATCCAAGCAGATGGCTCGAGTCTAGCTGCGTAAGGTGACGACTCTGTTGGCCAGAACGGCTCGTGAATGCGATTCGTATATTTGAGTCGCGGCGCCGGAGGCTATCGAGTGCGCAACGATCGTTGCACCAGAACTTGTAACACGGGAGTGGATAGAAAAATCAATCGTTGCTTGTGCTCGTCGCATATCCGGTTGTGAGCTTGGGAGTTAAGAAGGGCGCCCGTCTTCGTTTCGGCGCGGATCCGTGGTAAGGAACATCCTTACCGATCAGGAGACCATCCGTCATGATCACGAGCCGCCTCACCTCCAAGGCCCAGACGACCATCCCGCAGGCGGTGCGCGTCGCACTCCATCTCGGCGAGGGCGACACGCTCGCCTATGCGATCGAAGGCGACCGGGTCGTGCTCACCAAGGCGAAACCGACGAAGAACGAAGATCCCTTCGCAACCTTCGATGAATGGGCCTCCGACGCCGACGAGCGCGCCTATGCCGACCTTTGAGCAGGGCACGGTCGTCCGTGTTCCCTTCCGCTACAGCGACCGTCCGGTCCGGCAGCACCGGCCGGCGCTCGTCGTCTCCGATGGGCCCGTCGGCGTCGAAGGCCGGCTCCTCTGGGTGGCGATGATCACTTCCGCCGAGAACCGGGCCTGGGACGGCGACGTCGACCTCGGCGCGGATTTCCGGACCGCCGGGCTGCCGGCGCCTTCGCTCGTACGTCCGGCGAAGATCGCCACCATCGAAGCGAGCGATGCCTATCCGCTCGGCCGATTGCCGCAGGCAGCGCTCGCTCGGGTCGTCGCATCGCTGCGCCGGACGCTGGGGTTCGACCCGCGAGATCCGTCACTCGTCGATCCTTCTTGATCGAATTGGTTGCGTCGGAGGCGGTCATCCTCGACAGTCCGCCCCATGATAGAACCGACCCTCGATCTCCTCGTCCTCGGCTGGGGCTATTCCGCCCGCCACGGCGCCGCCGCCCTGGAGGGCGACCTCCGCTCCCTCGTCACCACCGCCCGCGATCCGGCCAAGGCCGATCGTCTCGCGGCGACCGGCCTCGACGTCGTCCGCCTCGCCGAGCCACAAGCCGACGCCCGCCTCGCCGCGGCGGTCGCCCGTGCCTCGCACATCCTCGTCTCGGCCGGGCCGAGCGAGGCCGGCGACCCGTTCCTCGCCCGCCTCGAACCGGCGATCCGCGCCGCGGCGGCGGCCGGCACGCTGCGCTGGATCGGCTATCTCTCGACGGTGGGCGTCTACGGCAACGCCGACGGCGGTCCCGTCAACGAGACGACGGTGCCGGTGCCGGCCTCCGACCGCACCCGCTGGCGCATCGCCGCGGAGGGCGCCTGGGCCGCGCTCGGCAAGGAGGTCGACGTCCCCGTCGCCGTTTTGCGGCTGGCCGGTATCTACGGCCCGGGACGCAACGCCTTCGTCAATCTGGAGAAGGGCACGGCGCGGCGCATCATCAAGCCGGGCCAGATGTTCAATCGCATCCGGGTCGAGGACATCGGCCGGGCGATCGCCGCGAGCGCGAAGGCGCGCTTCGACGGCATCCTCAACGTCTCCGACGACGAGCCGGCGCCGCCGCAGCTCCCCATCGAACTCGCCGCGCAACTGATGGGTGTCGAACCGCCGCCGGAGATCCCCTTCGACGCCGCCACCTTCACCCCGATGGCGCTGAGCTTCTGGGGCGAGAGCAAGCGCGTCGGCAACGCCCGGCTCCGCAGCCTGATCGGCGACCTGACCTACCCGACCTATCGGGAAGGCCTGACGCAGCTGTGGGAGGCCGACACCTGGCGCGGCGATCCGCAGGACCAGGAGGACGCCAGTCCGAAGTTCCGGCGGTGAGGGGGCTCACGGCGCGACGGACCGCCGGACGGCGGAAACGTTCTCCGCCCGTCGTCTCCGGCGAGTCGTAGGCGAGGGAAAGGGACCCGCCGGTCTCACGCTCGCAGAAGGATCCGTGGATCCCCTTCCCCTCCGCTGCGCGTCGGCCGGGGATGATGGGGTGGACGGCCC
>CALBKH010000076.1 GCA_937892955.1 uncultured Alphaproteobacteria bacterium | reverse complement strand
CCTCACCCCGTTCGACGATCTCGTCGAAATCGTCGCAGGCGCCGATCGTCCCGCATACCACCAACAGCAACACCTCCGGCAGCGATGAGCGAGCGGACCGACGGGTGAGGTGGGCGGTACCCTTCGTGACGGAAAGATTCTAGAAGAGCGCTTCGTCGAACCCGCGCCGACCGCACGAGACCCTTCCCATGCCACTGACCCGCGCCGATCTCCTCGCCCGCTTCGTCGAACTCGGCATCGAGACGAAGACCCACGACCACCCGGCGGTCTTCACCGTCGCCGAGAGCCGCGAGATCAAGCACGCGATCCCCGGCGGGCATTCGAAGAACCTGCTGCTCAAGGACAAGAAGGGGCGGGTGTTCCTGGTGACGGCGGAGGCCGATGCGGCGATCGATCTGAAGGCGATCTCGGACAAGATCGGCGCCTCGGGCCGCGTCACCTTCGGCAAGGCCGAGCTGCTGATGGAGCTTCTCGGCGTCATCCCCGGCGCGGTGACGCCGTTCGGGGTGGTCAACGACACGGAGGCGCAGGTCACCATGGTGATCGATGCGCCGATGATGGAGCACGAGATCCTCAACTTCCATCCGCTGGAGAACACCGCCACGACGTCGATCCGGCGCGAGGATCTGGTGCGCTTCCTCGGCGAAACCGGCCACCCGCCGCTGATCGTCACCGTTTCGAACGGCAAGATCGTGGTGGACGACGAGGGTTGAGCGGGCTCGCGCCTGCGACCGATCGGCGTTCGGCGAGACGGGGTGATTGCGGATCGCCGCCTTTGACCCCATCTTTCATTCGACATCCCGACACACGGTGCCGCGGCGAGTGCTCGCTCGACCCCACGGCATCCCGAAACGACCTCGGAAAGACACGATGACCGGCCCGACCTTCTCCTACGGCTCCGCCTTCCCCACGATGAAACCGGCCGCGGCCAAGCCCGCCGGCGGCGACGATCTGGTCAAGGAGACGACCACCGCCGAATTCATGACCGACGTCATCGACGCCTCCAAGCAGGTGCCGGTGCTGGTCGACTTCTGGGCCGAGTGGTGCGGGCCGTGCAAGCAGCTCGCGCCGACCATCGAGAAGGTGGTGCGCGCCGCCAAGGGGCGGGTGAAGCTGGTCAAGATGAACATCGACCATCACCCGGAAGTGGCGGGACAGATGGGCATCCGGTCGATCCCGGCGGTCATCGCCTTCAAGGGCGGCCAGCCGGTCGACGGCTTCATGGGTGCGGTGCCGGAGAGCCAGATCCAGACCTTCATCGACAAGGTCTGCGGTCCGGCCGCCCCCTCGGACGCCGAGGCGCTGGTGAGCGAGGCGCAGGCGGCGCTCGACGCCGGCGACGTCCAGTCGGCGATCGAGCTCTTCGCCCGGGCCCACCAGATGGAGCCGGAGAACCTCGACGCTCTGCTCGGCCTCGCCGACGTGCACGTCGCCATCCGCGATCTCGACACGGCGAAGAAACTCCTCGCCACGGTGCCGGCGGCCGCCGCCAAGGACCCGCGCGTCGCCGCGGTGCAGGCGCGCATCGCGCTCGCCGAGAAGACCGCGGCGCTCGGCGACCCGGTGGCGCTCGAGGCGCGCATCGCCCACGACCCGAACGACCATCAGGCGCGTTACGAGTTGGCGCTGATCCTGGCGGCGACCGGTCACGAACAGGCGGCGGTCGACAGTCTGATCGAGATCATCCGCCGCGACCGGCCGTGGAACGACGAGGCGGCGCGCAAGCAGCTTCTCACCTTCTTCGAGGCCTGGGGTCCGAAGGATCCGGCGACGCTCTACGGGCGCCGTCGCCTGTCGTCGGTCCTCTTCGCCTGAAGGAGCGATCATGACGCGTGCCGGCAATCGCTCCTACGAGGGTCCGGACGACCTGCCGGCGGTGATCCCGCTGTTTCCACTGACCGGGGCGCTGCTGCTGCCGCGCCGGGCGCTGCCGCTCAACGTCTTCGAGCCGCGTTATCTCGCCATGGTCGACGCGGCGCTCGCCGGCGATCGGTTGATCGGGCTGATCCAGCCGCGCATCGACGTGCCGGCCGGCGAGCGGGACCGCCGGCCGCCGCTGGAGGAGATCGGCTGTCTCGGGCGGATCACCCAGTTCGCCGAGACCGGTGACGGACGGACGATCATCACCCTGATCGGCATCGCCCGCTTCACCGTCACCGAGGAACTGGCGACCACCACGCCCTACCGCCAGGTGCGTTACGACTGCTCGGGCTTCGCCGACGATTTCCACACCGGGCTCGGTGAGGAGGCGGTCGATCGCTCGGCTCTGCTCGGGACGCTTCGCGCCTATCTCGACGCCAACGAGATGACGGTCGAGTGGTCGCATTTCGAGGCGGCCTCCAACGAGACGCTGGTCGACGGGCTGGCGATGATGTCGCCGTGCGGGCCGCGAGAGAAGCAGGCGCTGCTCGCGGCGCCGGACCTCGCCACCCGGGCGGCGCTCCTGGTGGCGATCACCGAGCGCACGCTCGAGGGCGACGGTGGGCCGACGCCGCTGCAGTGAGGGGGCCGAGATGACCGACGAAACCGCACTGGTGGAAGATCGTCGCCGTGGCCGGCTCGACCCGCGTCTGCTCGAACTGCTGGTCTGCCCCTTGACCCGCACGACGCTCGAATACGACGCCGAGCGGCAGGAACTGGTGTCGCGCGCCGCGCGTCTCGCCTATCCGATCCGCGACGGCATCCCGATCATGCTCGCCGACGAGGCGCGGCAGCTCGACTGAGGCCGTGCCGACCGGCCGAGGTTCGCTCGTCCGCGGTGTCGGATCTCTGCCCGGATAAGCGGCACCCTGCCTCGCCGGCGAGCGGGCCGCCGCTTCTTGCACACAGGATTCGGTCGCTTCTCCCTGGCACATCGCTTGCTCCCTTCGCTCCGCCGTCGGCGTCGGTCTCGTGACTCGCGGCGGCCGTGGCGGGGTCGTTTCCCGACACGATCCTCTCCCGGAGACGAGCGATGAAGCGTGAAGAGCTGACCGAGAAGATCCTCGACATCAAACGCGAGAAGGGCTGGAGCTGGGCCCACATCTGCAACGAGATCGGTGGCATGTCGCCGGTGCTGGTGGTCGGCGCCCTGCTCGGCCAGATGAAGTTGGTGAAGCCGCTGGCGGCACGCGCCGCCGGCCTCTTCGGGCTCACCGCGGCGGAAGAGGCGATGCTCAACGAAGTGCCGATGCGCGGCGCCGGGACGGCGATGCCGCCGACCGATCCGCTGATCTACCGCTTCTACGAGTTGGTGATGGTCAACGGCCCGGCGTGGAAGGCGCTGATCGAGGAGGAGTTCGGCGACGGCATCATGTCGGCGATCGACTTCGACATGGCGTTCGAGCGCGAGCCCAACCCGAAGGGCGACCGGGTGCGCATCACCATGTCGGGCAAGTTCCTGCCCTACAAGTACTACGGCGCCGAGCAGGGCGTCCCGGAATACGGCTTCAAGGAGAGCTGAGAACGAAGCGCGACGCCGTCGACGGCCGGCATGGTGCAGGCGCTCGTCGATCGGGTCGCGCGACCCGATGGCAACGGCCTCAGGCCGGTCGGCGCTCCAGGCCGGCGATGGCGCCGGCGAAATCGGCGGCATCGAAGGGTTCGAGGTCGTCGGCGCCTTCGCCGACGCCGATGAAATGCACCGGCAGGCCGAAACGCTCGGCGATGGCGACGAGGATGCCGCCGCGGGCGGTGCCGTCGAGCTTGGTCATGACCAGCCCGGTGACGCCGGCGACCTTGCCGAAGATCTCGACCTGATTGACGGCGTTCTGGCCGGTGGTGGCGTCGAGGGTGAGGATGACGTCGTGCGGCGCCGACGGATCCTGCTTCTTGATGACCCGGACCACCTTCTCGAGCTCGGCCATCAGCTCGGCGCGGTTCTGCAGCCGTCCGGCGGTGTCGATGACGAGCACGTCGGAGCCGGCGGACTTCGCCGCGGCAAGGGCGTCGAAGGCGAGGGAGGCGGCGTCCGCGCCGGGTTCGCGGGCGATCACCGAGGCGCCGGTGCGGCCGCCCCAGATCTTCAACTGCTCGATCGCGGCGGCGCGGAAGGTGTCGCCGGCGCACAGCGTCACCGACTTGCCTTCGCGGCCGAGCTTCATGGCGAGCTTGCCGATGGTGGTGGTCTTGCCGGAACCGTTGACACCGACCACCAGCACCACGTGCGGACGGTGCGACGAGGCGATGTCGAGGGGCTTGGCGACCGGCGCCAGCACCTTCTCGACCTCGGCGGCGAGCACGGAGCGCACCTCGTGGTCGGTGATCTCCTTGTCGTAGCGGTCGCGGCGTAGGGCGTCGGTGATCTTCGTCGCGGTGGCGAGGCCGAGATCGGCCTGGATCAGGATGTCCTCGAGCTCGTCCAGCGTGTCGTCGTCGAGCTTGCGCTTGGTGAAGATCGCCGAGATGCCGGAGCCGAGCGCCGTCGAGGTGCGCGACAGGCCGGTCTTGAGCTTCTGCCACCAGGTGGTCTTCTTCGGCGCCGCGTCTTCGACCGGCCGCGCCGGGGTGATCTCCAGCGGGGCGGGAGCCGGTTCCGGGGCTACTGCGAGCTCCGGCGCCGAGATCGCCTCGGGCGTCGCGGTGGTCTCGACCTCGGTCGGAACGGCTTCGGCGGAGGGGGGGGCGGGGGCCGGCACGGCGGCGGGCGGTGTCGGGCTCGTCTCGGTGGCGGTGGCGACGTCGGCGGTGGCCGGCGTCTCGGGTGTCGGTTCCGGCGCCGGTTCGGGCGCGGTCGGCGGGGTGGCGGCGGCGGGCGGCTGCTTGCCGCCGAACCACCGTCCGAACAGTCCGCGCTTATCGCCTTCGCTCATCTCGTCGCCTCGTCTTTCCGATCCGAAAGGGCCTCGGCTCGGAGACTTAAGCCATCCCGCGCCACGACGCGAGCCGCGACGATGTCGCCGGGCGGCAGATTGGAAACGCCGCCAGCCGCCACCCGGACAGGGACGAACTGTTCGGTATGGCCGAAGTCGTCCTTTTCGATCAGCACCCGCTCGACGGCGCCGAGGCGGGCTTCGAGATGGGCGACGGTCGCGGCTTCACCGGTGGCGCGCAGCCGGGCGGCGCGTTCCTTGACCACCGTCTTCTCCAGCCGCGGCATGCGCGCCGCCGGCGTGCCCGGCCGGGCGGAGAAAGGGAAGACGTGGGTGAAGGTGAGGCCGCAGTCGGCGATCAGGCGCAGCGTGTTGTCGAACATCGCGTCGGTCTCGGTCGGGAAACCGGCGATGAGGTCGGCGCCGAAGACGATGTCGGGGCGGCGCGCCTTCAGGTCGGCGCAGAAGCGCACCGCGTCGTCGCGCGCATGGCGGCGCTTCATGCGCTTGAGGATCAGGTCGTCGCCCGACTGCAGCGACAGATGGAGATGCGGCATCAGCCGCGGCTCGCCGGCGACGAGGTCGACGAGTTCGGGGTCGGCCTCCACCGAGTCGATCGAGGAGATGCGCAGCCGCTCGAGATCGGGCGCGTGGTGCAAGAGGCCGGCGACGAGCGATCCGAGCTTCGGTGCGCCCGGCAGGTCGCCGCCCCAGGAGGTGATGTCGACGCCGGTGAGCACCACCTCGCGATAGCCGCGCTCGGTCAGCCGCTTCACCTGCTCGACGACGGCGCCCGCCGGCACCGAGCGGGAATTGCCGCGGCCGTAGGGGATGATGCAGAAGGTGCAGCGGTGGTCGCAGCCGTTCTGCACCTGGACGAAGGCGCGGGTGCGCTCCTCGAAGCCGGCGACCATGTGGGACGCGGTCTCGCGCACCGAGAAGATGTCGTTGACCCGCACCTTCTCGGTCTCGGAGATGCCGAAATCGGCGAGTGCGGTCCAGCTCGACGCTTCGAGCTTGGCGTCGTTGCCGAGGACCAGATCGACCTCGGCCATCTCGGCGAATCTCTCCGGCTCGATCTGCGCGGCGCAGCCGGTGACGACGATGCGGGCGCCGGGGCGCTCGCGGCGGGTGCGGCGGATGGTCTGGCGGGCCTGACGGACGGCTTCCGCGGTCACCGCGCAGGTGTTGACGATGACGACGTCGTCGAGCCCGGCGGCGGCGGCCTGTTCGCGCATGGTTTCGGACTCGGCCGTATTCAAGCGGCAGCCGAGGGTGACGAGCTCGACGCTCACTCCGCCGCTCCACGGGTCGGCATCTCGATGCGTCGCCAGGTCAGCGTGTCGCGATCGAGCAGGCCCTCGAATTCGGTCTCGACCGGGCCGGTCATCATCACGTGGCCGTCGGCCTCGCGCCAATCGATGAGGAGATCGCCGCCGGGCAGGGTCACGGTGACGCGGCGGCCGGTGCGGCGGGTGCGGGCGGCGGCCACCGCGGCGGCGCAGGCGCCGGTGCCGCAGGCGCGGGTGATGCCGGCGCCGCGTTCCCACACCTTGAGGATCAGGCTCTCGCGGCCGGTGACGTGGGCGAGTGAGATGTTGGCGCGCTCGGGGAACATCGGGTGGTTCTCGAGCATCGGTCCCAGGCGCTCGAGATCGTAGGCCTCGACGTCGTCGACCCAGAAGATGGCGTGGGGGTTGCCCATCGAGACGCAGGAGGGCGAATGCAGGATCGGCTCGTCGATCGGGCCGATCTGCAACTCGATGGCGCGGGTGTCGGCGAAGGGTTCGGCGAGCGGGATCTCGTTCCACTTCAGCCGCGGCTCTCCCATGTCGACGGTGACCATCTCCGGTTCGCCGGCGTCGGAAGCGTAGAGCAGGCCGGCGCGGGTCTCGATGGTGACGTCGCTCTTGCCCTTCTCCTTCATCAGCACCGCGCCGATGCAGCGGGTGGCGTTGCCACAGGCGGAGACCTCGCCGCCGTCGGCGTTGTCGATGCGCATGAAGGCGTCGGCGCCGGCCGGCGACGTTTCGATGGTGATCATCTGATCGAAGCCGATCCCGGTCGTCCGGTCCGCCAGACGCGCGATCTCGGCCGGGGTCAGACGCGGGCTGCCGGCGCGCGCGTCGAACACCAGGAAGTCGTTGCCGAGCCCGTTCATCTTGCGAAAGGGGATGGCGGTGGTCATGGTCGCTCCTCGAGGGATCACCGTCGCTTCGCGGGTGTTCGGGCGTACAGGTTTCGGGCGCACACGAACATGCGGCCGGGCGAGGCCCGCCGGTGGTCTTCCGAACATATGGCGAAGATCGCCCGAAAAAGCCAGTCACGAGGACGTTTCGATGAGCGAATCCGCCGCCCCTGCGATCAATCCCCACGGCCATGGCCGCGCCTCCGACTGGGTCGAGCGTTTCCTTCCCGGCGTCGCGGCGAGCGGCACGGTGCTCGATCTCGCCTGTGGCGCCGGGCGGCACCTGCGCCGGGCGCTCACGCTCGGCCATCCGGTGGTGGGGCTCGACCGCGACGTCTCCGGCCTCGCCGATCTCGAAGGGCGCGGCGACGTCGAGATCGTCGTCCACGATCTCGAGGCGCCGGGCGGGCTCGATTTTCCCTGGGGGACGCGCCGCTTCGCCGGGGTGATCGTCACCAACTATCTGTTCCGGCCGCTGCTGACGCGTCTCGCCGATCTCGTCGCCGAGGACGGCATCCTGATCTACGAGACCTTCGCCCGCGGCCAGGAGCGTTTCGGCAAGCCGTCGAACCCGGACTTCATGCTGGCGCCGAACGAATTGTTGCGGCCGGAGACGCTCGGCGATCTCGTCGTCGTCGGGTTCGAGCAGGGCGAGCTGCCCGCGGAGTTCACCGTGACGCGGGCGCCGAAGATCGTCCAACGGCTGGCGGCGGTCGGACCGGAGCACCCCTGGGCCCACGCCGCGCCGCGCCGGCTCGGCGGGATCTGAAGACCCCGGACCGGCGTGTCGCGAGCGCGGTGAGGAGGTGGATCGGCGTCGTCTCGGTGCATCTCGGCGGGTCGCCGCCGCGGCCGTGCCCGCGACGTTCGGACGGGCGCGAAACCGGTGGAATTTCGTGCAAGCGCCTACCGAATGCGCCATGCTTCGGCCGATTTCGATTCGTACATCGGTCGTGTTTCAGGGGACCGATACAACCCGAAAGGTGTGCGATCATGCGCATGACCGCGAAGATGAGCGCCGCGGCGCTGTTCACCCTCGGCTCACTCGCCGCCTTGCCGGCGGTCGGCCTGGCGCAGGAAGCGGCGCCGAAGCCCGCGGAAGCTCCGGCCGCAGCCGCAGCCGCTCCCGCCGCGCCTGCTCCAGCTCCCGCAGCCGCCGAAGCGCCGAAGCCGGCCGCTCCGGCCGAGGTGGCGCCCGCCGCACCCGCACCCGCCGAGGCCGCGAAACCGGCCACCCCGGCTCCCGCCGAAGCCGCCAAGCCGGCTGAGCCCGCGCCTGCCGCGGAAGCCGCGAAGCCGGCAGCTCCTGCTCCTGCCGCCGCGCCCGCGGAAGCCGCCAAGCCGGCGGCCCCTGCGGAAGCCGGCAAGCCTGCGGCACCGGACGAGGCCGCCGCTCCGGCGCCGGACAGCGCCGAAGTCGCCCCGCCGGAAGAGGTCGATCTGCCGGAACGTCCGGTTCTCGCCATCGAGGGTCACGGCGCCTGGGAAGAGGCCGAGGACAAGCTCGGCAACGCCTTCGAACAGTTGGCGATCGCCGCCAAGAAGGCGGGGGTCAAGCCCGACGGTGCGCCGCTGGTCGAGTATGTCGAGAGCGACGAGAACGGCTTCTCCTTCGTGGTGATGCTGCCGGTCGACAAGGCGCCGGGCAAGGGCAAGCTGCCCAAGGGCGTCAAGGCCGACGTCTCGCCCGCCGGTCCGGCTCTGCGCTTCTCGCCGTCCGCCGCCGCCGACGATCTCGACGCGGTCTATTCCCGTATCGACGAATACCTCGCCGCCAACGGTCTCACCGTCACGGCGATGATCGAAGAATACGGCGAGGACGCCATCGCTTCGCCGGAAGATCGCGTCGTCGTCGACATCTACGTCTTCGTCGAGTGATCCGGCCGGTGAGCATCCTCACGGGGCGGGCGAAGATTGACTCTTCGCCCGCCCTTCTCTATGGAAGCGCGACTCTCGCCGACTTCGTCGTCGATCCCTCAGCCGACCGGGGCATCGGATAAGCCCCCGGAGGCGAACGTCCGCCAGCGCGTTGCGCCCGCGGGCGCGTTTTCGTTTGGGGATCGGTCGCGTCGTCGGTGCGTAGGCAACAACGGATCGAGCGACGAATGTTCGAGAACCTTTCGGAACGGTTGTCCGGGATTCTGGACAAGCTCACCCGCCGCGGCGCCCTCACCGAGGCCGACGTCGGCGAGGCGATGCGCGAGGTTCGCCGCGCCCTGATCGAGGCCGACGTCGCTCTCGACGTGGTCAAGTCCTTCACCGACAAGGTCAAACACCGCGCCGTCGGCCACGAGGTGCTGCGCTCGGTCACCCCCGGCCAGCAGGTCATCAAGATCGTCCACGACGTCCTCGTCGAGACGTTGGGGTCGACCGCCAAGCCGATCGATCTCGACGCGCCGGCGCCGGTCACCATCATGATGGTCGGCCTCCAGGGCTCGGGTAAGACGACGACCACCGCCAAGATCGGCAAGCGGCTCTCCGAGCGGGCCAAGGCCAAGGTGCTGCTCGCCTCGCTCGACACCCGCCGTCCGGCGGCGCAGGAGCAGTTGCGCGTCCTCGGCGAGCAGAACCAGATCGATACGCTGCCGATCGTCGCCGGCCAGACGCCGGTGCAGATCGCCGAGCGCGCCCAGATGGCCGCCCGTCTCGGCGGCTACGACGTCGTCATCCTCGATACCGCCGGCCGCATCCACATCGACGAGCCGCTGATGCTCGAGATGGCGGAGATCAAGAAGGTCGGCAAGCCGCACGAGATCCTGCTGGTCGCCGACGCGCTGACCGGCCAGGACGCGGTCCATCTCGCCCGCTCGTTCGACGAGCGGGTCGGCATCACCGGCATCGTGCTCACCCGTATGGACGGCGACGGCCGCGGCGGCGCGGCGCTGTCGATGCGCGCGGTGACCGGCAAGCCGATCAAGCTGGTCGGCGTCGGCGAAAAGGCCGACGCGCTCGAGGACTTCGATCCGGCGCGCATCGCCGGCCGTATCCTCGGCATGGGCGACATCGTCGCGCTGGTCGAGAAGGCGGCGGCCGAGATCGACATCAAGAAGGCGGCCGACATGGCCGCCAAGATGAAGAAGGGTCAGTTCGACCTGGACGATCTCGCCGATCAGCTCGGGCAGATGAAGAAGCTCGGCGGCATGAAGGGCATCATGGGAATGCTGCCCGGCATGGGCAAGCTCAAGGGCCAGCTCGACGGCTTCGACGAGAAGGTCTTCGACCGCCAGATCGCCATCATCCGCTCGATGACCGCCAAGGAGCGCCGCAAGCCGGAGATCCTCGCGGCCAGCCGCAAGCGCCGCATCGCGAGCGGCTCCGGCACCAGGGTCGAGGAGATCAACAAGCTCCTCAAGATGCATCGCCAGATGGCCGACATGATGAAGGCGATGGGCAAGAAGAAGGGCGGCCTGTTCGGTGGCCTCGGCGGGCTCCTCGGCGGCGGCATGCCGCAGATGGATCCGGCCGAGCTCGAGGCGATGGCCAAGTCCGGGCAGATGCCGCAGCTCCCCCCCGGTCTCGGCGGGATGGGCGGCATGCCGACCCTGCCCAAGGGCATGGGGATGCCGGGCATGGGTCTGCCGAAGGGGCCGCTGCCGCCCGGCTTCCGGAAGAAGTGAGGTTTCCCGCTTTCTCCTCGCGGGGTCGCTCGAGGCGGGCCGCGGGGGAGGAGCGCGAGAGTTTCGGAATTCCCGGAGGTTCGCCTCCGGTCACAGGACAGAACATCGAAGGAAAGGAACCGAGCCCATGTCGCTCAAGATCCGTCTCGCCCGTGGTGGCTCCAAGAAGCGCCCGTTCTATCGCATCGTCGTCGCCGACGCCCGCAGCCCCCGCGACGGCCGCTTCATCGAGAAGGTCGGCACCTACAACCCGATGCTCGCCAAGGACTCGGCCGATCGCGTGACCCTCGTCACCGAGCGCCTCACCCACTGGCTCTCCGTCGGCGCCCAGCCGACCGACCGTGTGGCCCGTTTCCTCGACGCCGCCGGCCTGATGAAGCGCGCGCCGCGCAACAACCCGCAGCAGGCCGAGCCGGGCAAGAAGGCCCAGGAGCGCGCCGCCGAGAAGGCCAAGAAGGCCGAAGCCGCCGCCGACGCGGCCGAGTGATCGGTGCGAAGCGGAGTGAGTGACGATGAGCGGTGATGATCGGGTCCTCGTCGGACAGGTCGGGGCCGCTCACGGCATCCGCGGCGAGGTGAGGGTCAAATCCTTCACCGATCCGATCGATGCGATCGCCGACTACGGTCCGCTCTCGAGCTCCAAGGGTGGGCGGCTCACCATCGACCGGATGCGCGACCAGGGCACCATGCTCGTCGTGAAGTTCCGCGAGGTGGCCGACCGCACCGCGGCCGAGAAGCTCAACGGCGCCGAGCTCTTCGTCGACCGCTCCGCTCTGCCGGAGCCCGAAGACGACGAGACCTTCTACCACACCGACCTGATCGGGCTCGCGGTGGTGGACGAGGCGGGAAAGCGGCTCGGCGAGGTCGTCGCGGTGCCGAGCTTCGGCGCCGGCGATCTGCTCGAAGTCCGGCCCGCCGAAGGGACGAGCTTCTACCTGCCGTTCACGCTGGCCTGCGTGCCGGTGGTGGACGTGAAGGGTGGACGCGTCGTCGTCACGCCGCCGGAGGGCTTCTTCCGCGAGGAGAAGCCGGAGGCGGGCGAGGACGGCGCGGAGGGCGAGGAGACGTGACCGGCTTCGCCGCCACGGTTCTGACCCTCCATCCGGAGATGTTCCCGGGACCACTCGGGGTGTCTCTGGCGGGCAAGGCGCTCACCAAGGGCCTGTGGTCGCTCGACACGGTGCAGATCCGCGACTTCGCGGAAGGCAAGCACCGGTCGGTCGACGACACGCCGGCGGGCGGCGGTCCGGGGATGGTGCTGCGCGCCGACGTGGTCGCCAAGGCGATCGACTCGGTGGCGGCGGACGACCGACCCCGGCTGCTGATGAGCCCGCGGGGGAGGCCGCTCTCGCAGGAGTTCGTCCGCGAACTCGCGGCGGGACCGGGCGTGGTGGTCCTGTGCGGGCGCTTCGAAGGCGTCGACGAACGGGTGATCGAAGGACGCGGGCTGATCGAGGTGTCGATCGGCGACTACGTCCTCTCCGGTGGCGAGATCGCCGCCATGGTGCTCCTCGATGCGGCCGTCCGGCTGATCGACGGGGTGATGGGCAAGCTGGAATCCGGTTCGGAGGAGAGCTTCGAGACCGGGCTCCTGGAATACCCGCACTACACCCGGCCGCAGGTCTGGGAGGGGCGGACCATCCCGGAGGTGCTGACCTCGGGAGATCATGCGGCGATCGCCCGTTGGAAGCGGGGGGAAGCCGAGCGGATCACCCGCGAGCGGCGCCCCGATCTCTGGAACCGTCCCCGGCCAGCCGGGGGAAGCGAAAAGTGACGAATCGCGCGCCGCGAACGCCTCGAGTCGACGACGGGGGCATGACAAGCGGCGAGACATCGAGTATAGGCAACGCAACTTTCCGAACAGGTGACCCATGAACATCATCGAACAGCTCGAGAAGGAGCAGGCTGCGGCCATCGCCGAGAAGCGCAAGCTCCCCGAATTCGCCCCCGGTGACACCGTCCGCGTCAACGTCCGTGTCGTCGAAGGCAACCGCACCCGTGTGCAGGCCTACGAGGGCGTCTGCATCGCGCGCGCCGGCTCGGGCCTCAACGAGAGCTTCACCGTCCGCAAGATCTCCTACGGCGAGGGCGTCGAGCGCGTCTTCCCGTGCTACTCGCCGCTGGTCGAGGGCGTGGACGTGGTGCGTCGCGGCAAGGTCCGTCGCGCCAAGCTCTACTACCTGCGTGGCCTCACCGGTAAGGCCGCTCGTATCGTCGAGCGTCAGGAGAAGAAGACCGTCGCCGCCGCCGAGTGATCGGGCGCACGGGATCTTTCCGAAGATCTTCGAGAGGCCGGGAGCGATCCCGGCCTCTTCGTATTTTCCGCGGCGTGTCGGGCGGCGACGGGCTCATACCGAGCCCATGAAGTTCTGACCTGTTCAGAACTTCATGGGCGATGGCAAGCCCGAACGGGCGTCGGCCGGTCAGGCCGTAACGCTGATGAATTTCGGACGAGTCCGAAATTCATCAGCCCGGTATCAGAGGGTCTCGGCCGACTCGTGCCGCGCCTCTTCGAGCGCCAGGGCGGGGCGGAAGACCGGGGCGGTGCGCAGGCGGCCACCGACGCGCTGGGGGATGCCCTGATAGAGCTGCTTGGTCGCCTCGACCACCAGGAGGCCGGCGAAGCCGGGCCAGGTGCGGGTGCCGAAGCGCTCCAGCGTCGCCGCCGAGCGCATCGCGAGGCGCCGGGTCGAGGGCAGCATGTAGAGGGCGCCGCGCCAGTCGATCGGCGAGAACAGGGCGTCCTTGAGCGCCGTGTCGAGCTGGCCCTGGGTGAAAGGACGGCCGAAACCGAAAGGCGTCGTCTCGAGCCGGGCCCAGAGGCCGATACGGTTGGGCACCACGGCGATCAGCCGGCCGCCCGGCGCCATCACCCGCCAGACCTCGCGCAACACCTCGCCGGGATCGTCCGCCGTCTCGAGGGCGTGGACGAGCAGCATCCGGTCGATGGAACTGTCGGGCAGCGGCAGGGCGCATTCGTCGACGAGGGCGGTGGCCGAGGGGCCCTCGGAGGGCCAGTTCACCACGCCCTGGCGGGCCGGCATGAAGCCGATCACCCGCTCGGCCCGGCCGAGGAAGGGGCGCAGGAACGGCGTTGCGTAACCGAGGCCGAGGACGCGGTCGCCGGAGACCTTCGGCCACATCTCGACGAGCTTGGCGCGAAGATGCCGGCGCACCAGCGTGCCGAGCGGCCCGCCGTAGAAGTTCCTCAGATCGACGACGTCGACGTACATCGCGTGGGTTCCGTGCGCGGATCGGTCTTCCGTTCGGAGCGAACGATCGCCATCCTGTCAGGAGAATGTTAGTCGAAGGTGGACGACGGGGCGAGCGACCCGCCGTCACAAGCTCGGACCGAGGAGACGTGCCCGACGATGATCGAGATCCGCCAGTTCCCCGCCCGCGACGACAATTATGCCGTCCTCGTCCACGACACGGAGTCGGGCGCCACCGCCACGATCGACGCGCCGGAGGAAGAAGCGATCCTCGATGCGCTGGAGGAGACCGGCTGGCGGCTCACCGACATCTTCGTCACCCATCACCACTACGACCACATCGAGGCGGTGAAGGCGCTGAAGGATCGCTTCGGCGCGCGCGTCGTCGCTTCCGTCTACGACACCGAGAAGGGGCGGGTGCCGGAGGTCGATCGGGCGGTGGGCGACGGCGAGCACATCTTCCTCGGCAAGACGCGGGTCGATGTTTTCGCGGTGCCCGGCCATACGCTCGGCCACGTCGCCTATCACATCCCCTCCGCTCATGCCCTCTTCGCCGGCGACACGCTGTTCGCGCTCGGCTGCGGGCGGCTGTTCGAAGGGACGGCGGCCGAGATGTGGGCGTCGCTGAAGAAGCTCCGGGCGCTGCCGGGCGAGACGATGGTCTATTGCGGCCACGAATACACGCAAGGAAACGCCCGTTTCGCTCTGACCATCGAGCCGCAGTCGTCGGCGCTGGCGCGCCGCGCCAAGGAGATCGACGCGGCTCGCGATCAGGGGTTGGCGACGGTGCCCTCGCGGCTCGCCGACGAGATCGCCACCAACCCGTTCCTGCGGGCCGACGTCGCGGAAGTGAAGTCGGCGATCGGCATGTTGGAGGCCTCGGACGAGGCGGTCTTCGCCGAGATCCGCGAACGCAAGAATCGCTTCTGATCGCTCCTCGGAGGTGCCGATGATGCCGCCCGCCGATCTCTCCGCGGTCGAGGTGATCCGCCTGCTCGATCTCGCGCCGCACCCGGAGGGTGGGCATTTCCGCGAGACCTTCCGCGATCGCACGGGACCCGACGGGCGGGCGCGGTCGACGGCGATCTATTTTCTGCTGGCGGCCGACGAGGTGTCGCATTGGCACCGGGTCGACGCGGTGGAGACCTGGCACTGGTACGGGGGCGCGCCCCTTGCTCTCACCGTCTCGGAGAACGGCCACGACGCCTGGAGCCTGCATCTCGGGCCGGATCTGGCGAGCGGCCAGCGGCCCCAGGCGGTGGTGCCGAAGGATGCCTGGCAGAGCGCCGTCAGCCTCGGGCGCTGGACGCTCGTCGGCTGCACGGTGGCGCCGGGGTTCGAGTTCGCCGGGTTCGAGATGGCGCCGCAGGACTGGCGGCCGAGCCCGCGGCCGTCACGGCTGGGCTGATGTCTTGCGGCGCAGCAGCAGGTCCTTGGAGGCGATCATCGCGCCGAGGGTGATGGCGACCGCGGCGAAGCCGACCGGCGCGGAGAAGGTGCCCCAGCCGGCGAGGATCAGCAGCAGGGTGGAGACGAGCGGCGAGAGATAGCTCGCCGCGCCGAGCACCTGGATGTCGCCGCGCTTGACGCCGTGGTCCCAGACGAAGAAGGCGAGGCCGACGGGGAAGAGGCCGAGGCCGACGACGGCGGCCCATTGCAGCGGGCCATCGGGCCACACCGTCTCCTCGAAGGCGAGATGGCAGGGGACCGAGAGCGCCGCGGTCGCCAAACAGAATCCGGCGACGGTGGCGGTCGGGACGGCGCCGAGGCGGCGCGACAGGATCGAATAGCCGGCCCAGGTCACCGCCGAACCGACCGCGGCGAGATAGCCGAGGACATGGGCCGGATCGATGTCGAGGCCGCGGCCGCGGGTGACGATGGCGCCGGCGCCGAGGAGGCCGAGCAGGGCGCCGATCACGTGATGGGGCCGCAGCCGCTCGCCCGGCAAGAGGCCGGAGAAGACGACGATGAGCAGCGGCCACAGGTAGTTGACGAGGTTCGCCTCGACCGGCGGGGCGAGCCGCAGCGAGGTGAAGTAGAAGGCGTGGAAGCCGAAGAGGCCGCCGATGCCGAGCGCCCAGACCTTCCAGGGTTGGCGCAGCACCGCGAGACGGCCGGTGACGGCGAGCCACAGGGTCGCGGTCAGGCCGGAGATGGCGAAGGCCATGGCGGTCATCTGGAAGGCCGGCACCCGACCGGAGGTGGCGGTCAGGAGACCGAGGGCCGACCACATCAGGATGGCGGTGAGGCCGATCAGCGTGGCGAGGGTGCGTGGCGACATGGGGCGCGCGAGCCTCGTGAAACGGGTTGCGGCGGTTCGCTTCGCGATGCCGGAAAAGGAAAAGGCGCCTCCGAGGGTCTCGGACGCGCCTTCGTCTGGCCCGAGATCGCCGGATCAGCGGGTCGGGACGGGCTTCTCGCCGCGGTAGTCGTAGAAGCCGCGCTGGGTCTTGCGACCGAGCCAGCCGGCCTCGACGTACTTCACCAGGAGCGGGCAGGGGCGGTACTTCGAATCCGCCAGACCCTCGTAGAGCACCTGCATGATCGACAGGCAGGTGTCGAGGCCGATGAAGTCGGCGAGCTGCAGCGGGCCCATCGGGTGATTGGCGCCGAGCCGCATGGCGGTGTCGATGGCGTCGACCGAGCCCACGCCCTCGTAGAGCGTGTAGATCGCCTCGTTGATCATCGGCAGTAGGATGCGGTTGACGATGAAGGCCGGGAAGTCCTCGGCCACCGTCGAGATCTTGCCGAGCTTGGCGACGAAGGCCTTGCACAGGTCGAAGGTCACGTCGTCGGTGGCGATGCCGCGGACCAGCTCGACGAGCTGCATCACCGGCACCGGGTTCATGAAGTGGACGCCGACGAACTTCTCGGGACGATCGGTCGCCGCGGCGAGGCGGGTGATCGAGATCGACGAGGTGTTGGTGGCGAGCAGCGCCTCGGGCTTCAGCACCGGGCAGAGCTGCTGGAAGATCTTGCGCTTGACCTGCTCGTTCTCGGTGGCGGCCTCGACCACGAGATCACACTCGGCGAGGGCGTCGAGATTCTCGGCCGCGGAGATGCGGGCGAGCGCGGTGTTCTTGTCCGCCTCGGAGACCAGGCCCTTGTTGACCTGGCGGGTGATGTTGCCGTTGATCGTCGCCAGGCCGAGCTGGATCCGCTCCACCGACATGTCGTTGAGCGACACGTCGTAGCCGGCGAGCGCGCAGACATGCGCGATACCGTTGCCCATCTGGCCGGCGCCGATCACACCGACGCGCTTGATTTCGAACCCCATGGCGGTCTCGGTCCTTGCTGACGCGGGGCCCGTCGGCGCCGCATCGTCGCTGCGATCGGGCCTCACGGACCCGACCGTCGTAGCTGGTATGGCAATCCCTTGCAACAGCGACCGAACTTTCCGACGCAACGTTTCGTCGCTTCGGAACGGCCGACGCCCGCTCGTTTCGGGCGAGCGGGCGTCGATCTTAGAACGCTGGTGCGGGACGGCAAGCGGGGAGGTGTCATCCCATGGTCTGACGCATGGGCCTTTCGCCGCAGCTGGTCCGACGCGAACCGCCGAAATGGCGGATCACTTGCCGATCTTCGCCAGTTCGGCGGCCATTTCCGGGAGTGCGGTGAAGATG